>NZ_CP178208.1:2033881-2725822 GCF_047219225.1 Pontimicrobium sp. IMCC45349
ATTCGAGTTAATGGATTTCATAGGTAATGATGTGAATTATACTGTGACCGAAACGGTATTCACAGCCTTCTATTTTGATTCAAGATATAAACCATCATTTACGCAAAAACGTTTGTCTGAAGCAGGATATTTAGGCCGTAAAACAGGAAAAGGATATTACGATTATAGTGAAGGTGCAGCTAAACCAGAAGCAAATAAAGATACGGAGTTAGCGCAAACCATTTTTGATCGTGTGTTAGTAATGTTAATTAATGAAGCAGCAGATGCTTTATTCTTAAATATTGCTTCAGCAGAAGATATAGATAATGCGATGACTAAAGGTGTTAATTATCCAAAAGGATTATTGGCTTGGGCAGATGAAAAAGGGATAGATTGGTGTGTGAGTAAACTTGATGAGTTATATGACGAATACCATGAAGATAGATACCGTTGTAGTCCGTTATTACGTAAAATGAAAAAAGAAGAAAAAGCATTCTTTTAGTGGAAGAAATAGCTAGATATCACATTGATGATAAATTCATTATCACAGGTAGAGGGCTAGTTTTTACAGGACATATTATTGAAGGAGTAATAAATATAGGAGACTACATAGAGTTTAGTTTTAATGGTAATTTGATAAGACGAAGAATAATAGGAATTAATGCAGTTAGAAACTCTATGCATTCTAAGGGAGTATTTGATAAGTTAAATACAGGTGTTCTTATAAAATGTCAATCTGAGGAAGAAATGAAAATGATTAGAATATCTAACTTAAAAGACGTTGAAGCTTTTGTATTTAAAGATTAAAAAAGATAATGAAAGGAGAACAAATACCATATAAAATGCTAAGTCTAGATGCCTATAGTCAGTGGTTAGGTATTGAGATTTTAGAGTGTGAAATTGGTCGCTGTAAATTAGGTATGACCATTCGTAAAGACATGCTTAATAGCATGAATAAAGCGCATGGAGGTATTAGTTATTCATTGGCAGATACCGCTTTTGGTTTTGCAGCAAATACACATGGTAAATATGCAGTTTCTATAGAAACGAGTATCAACCATATTGAAGCACTTAATGAAAACGATTATATCGTTGCTGAAAGTGTTATCGAAAAAGTAAATAATAAATTAGGCTTCAATATCATTGAAGTAAAACGAGGAGATGAATTAGTCGCACTATTTAAGGGTGTGGTTTATCGTACTCAAAAAGATTGGGAATAATATGAAAGAAGCATATATCATAGATGGTGTTCGTACACCAATAGGAAATTATAAAGGGACCTTATCTGCTGTTCGTACAGATGATTTAGGCGCTTTAGTAATTAAAGAAGTAGTAGAACGTAATCCAAATATTCCAAAAGACGCTTATGATGATGTGATTATGGGATGTGCAAATCAAGCTGGTGAGGACAATCGAAATGTCGCTCGTATGTCAGCCTTATTAGCAGGATTACCACATACAGTTCCAGGAGAAACAGTGAATAGATTGTGTAGTTCTGGATTGTCAGCAATCATTCATGCTAATCGTGCTGTGAAAGCAGGAGATGGCGATGTATTTGTAGCTGGAGGCGTTGAAAATATGACACGTGGTCCTTATGTGATGGCAAAACCATCATCAGCATTTGGAGGTGATTCTAAAATGTATGATTCTACTTTTGGATGGCGTTTTGTGAATAAGAAAATGCACGCAATGTATGGAACTGATGGTATGGGAGTAACGGCAGAAAACTTGGTTGAGAAATACAATATCTCTCGAGAAGATCAAGATAAGTTTGCTTATTGGTCACAAATGAAAGCGAGTAAAGCTCAAGAGAATGGGCGTTTAGGGAAAGAGATTGTAACGGTTGAAATTCCACAACGAAAAAAAGATCCAATTCAGTTTTCAAAAGATGAGTTTGTAAAACCAAACTCTACTTTAGAAGTATTAGGAAAACTTAGAGCAGCATTTAAAAAAGAAGGTGGTAGTGTAACTGCTGGGAACTCATCAGGATTAAATGATGGTGCAGCAGCAACAATTATTGCTTCTGAAGATGCTGTAAAAAAATATAATTTAAAACCATTAGCAAGAATTGTGAGTTCTGCTGTTGTTGGTGTGGAACCAAGAATCATGGGAATAGGTCCTGTACAAGCCTCTAATAAAGCATTAGAAAAAGCAGGATTAACTATGGATGATATGAATGTGATCGAATTGAATGAAGCATTTGCAGCACAAGCTTTAGCATGTACTAGAGCTTGGGGATTAGCAGATGACGATCCAAGGTTAAATCCAAATGGCGGTTCTATTGCTATTGGACACCCACTAGGAGTAACAGGAGCTCGCATTGCATATTCGGCAGCTTTAGAATTACAAGAGCAACAAAAACGATACGCATTAATTACAATGTGTGTAGGTGTTGGTCAAGGGTATGCTGCGATTATTGAAAATGTAAATTTATAAGAATTTGTCATTTCGTACTTGATACGAAATCTACTATATATTGATAGATATGAACAAAATACAACATTACGTTCAAGGACATTGGACAACAGGAACTGAAGAAGGAGCACCTATTCATGATGCAATCACAGGAGAAGCTTTTGCTAGCGTTGCAATTGAAGGTTTAGATATTCCTGAAATCTTGCATTACGGAAGAACAAAAGGTGGCGAGAAATTACGTAAAATGACCTTTCAAGAGCGTGGGAACATGCTTAAGAAACTAGCACTATATCTTACCAAAAGAAAAAATGCGTTTTACGAATTAAGTTATAGAACAGGAGCGACAAAAGTAGATAGTTGGATAGACATCGAAGGTGGTTTTGGGAACTTGTTTGCCAATGCTTCTTTAAGAAAGTTATTTCCAAATCAGTCCTATCATGTAGAAGGAGAGCCTATTGATTTATCTAGAGGTGGACGTTTTATGGCACATCATATCATGGTGCCAAAAAAAGGTGTTGCAGTTCATATCAATGCCTTTAATTTCCCTGTTTGGGGAATGTTAGAAAAATGTGCTGTCAACTGGATGGCAGGTGTGCCAGCAGTAGTGTTACCAGCACCATCATCATCCTATTTAGCAGAAGCAGTAGCTAGAGAAATTATCAATTCTGGAATTCTACCAGAAGGTGCATTACAAATTATTAATGGAACCGTTCGTAATATATTAGATACTGTAGAATCTCAAGACGTCGTAACCTTTACAGGATCTGCAGCAACAGGACGTATCCTTAAAGCACATCCGAGAATTATTCAAGAAGCAGTGCCATTTACAATGGAAGCAGATTCGTTAAATGCTTCTATTCTAGGAGAAGATGCTGTTCCTGGAACACCAGAATTTGATATCTTTATTAAAGAAGTACGTAAAGAGATGACGGTTAAAGCAGGACAAAAATGTACTGCCATTCGTCGTATCATAGTGCCTGAGAACTTAGTAGAAGATGTACAAATTGCTTTAGGAAAAGCGTTAGATAAAGTGACTATTGGAGACCCAAGATTAAAAGAAGTAAGAATGGGATCTTTAGTAAGTAAACAACAGGTAGAAGCTGTGAAAAACTCGGTACAAGATATTGCTAAAGAAGCACAGATTGTTTACGGAAGCTTAGATAAAATTGAAACGATTGGAGCAGATGCTACCAAAGGTGCTTTTGTAAGTCCAATTGTATTAAGAGCAGATAACCCTTTTGAAAATACTGCTGTTCACGAACGTGAAGCCTTTGGTCCAGTAAGTACCATTATGCCATATAAGACATTAGATGAAGCCATTACTTTAGCTCAAATGGGTAAAGGGTCGTTAGTATCGTCTATTATCACAAATGATGATAATATTGCGAAGGACTATGTGGTTAATGCAGCAAGTCATCATGGACGTATTTTAGTATTGAACAGAGAAAATGCTAAAGAAAGTACAGGACATGGATCGCCATTACCAACCTTAGTACATGGTGGACCAGGACGTGCTGGAGGTGGAGAAGAAATGGGAGGAATGCGAGGTGTAAAGCACTATTTACAACGTACAGCAATCCAAGGAACACCAACAACTTTAACAGAAATCACAAGAATCTATCAGCAGAATGCTAAATATAAAGAAGCTGAAGAGCATCCATTCAAATACCATTGGGAAGATATCCAACCAGGAATGTCTTTAAAAACGCATAATAGAACAATTACTGATTCGGATATTATGTCGTTTGCTAATTTGACTTGGGATCATTTCTATGCACATACAGATATCACGTCTTTAGATGGAAGTATTTTTGAAAAGCGTACTGCTCATGGTTATTTTATCATTTCCGCAGCGGCAGGATTATTTGTACACCCAAATAAAGGACCTGTTTCGGCTAATTATGGGTTAGATAGTATTCGCTTTTTAAGACCTTTATACCATAATGATACTATTTATGTACGTTTAACTTGTAAAGAAAAAGTTGATCGTGATGTATCTACAGCAGAACATCCAAGTGGTATTGTAAAATGGCACGTTGAGGTTTTTGATGCTAATTTTGAAAACCGACCAGAAAGTCAAAAAACAGATAGAGATACACCATTAGTAGCAGTGGCTACAATTTTAACTATGGTACAAAAGAAACAAGAAACTTTTGTTGAGATGACTGATAGTAAAATTGATGAATGTTTGTCTAAACTTTCTGAAAATGCTAAACCTCAATGGGGAATTATGACGCCTCAACATATGATTGAGCATTTAGAACACACCTACAAAATTGCTGCTGGAGAAATTCAGGATTTTGAAATTTCAACACCAGAAAAGATTCTAGAAAAGGTAAAGAATAGTCTTTGGAATTACGATAAATTCCCTCAAAACTCACAGTTTCCTTTATTAGAAAAAGATACATTAGAGCCTTTAAAACATGAAAATTTAGCAGTAGCTATTGAAGCATTTAAAGGTCAACGTAAAATTTATATAGAATTTTTTAAAGAGCATCCAGATGTGAAATTAAAGAACATCGTTTTTGGAGAATTAAATCGATATGAGTGGTACCTTTTAGAGCGAAAGCATCTAAATCACCATTTTGAACAATTTGGATTAATATAAATGGATGTTATTCAGAGCAAAGCGAAGCATCTTAAAAGAGATTGCCACGTCACTTTGTTCCTCGCAATGACAAAAAGATAATAAAATATGAGCGACCCATACGTAAAACAACATATAGAAAACGGAGTAGGATATATTGAATTTTTTCACCCTGCTCACAACTCTTTGCCAGGAGATATTTTAGCAAAATTAGCTGAAACCATTACAGAAGCTGGTACAAACGATGAGATTAAGGTTATCGTTTTAAAAAGCGGAAAAGACAGAACCTTTTGCGCAGGTGCTAGTTTTAAGGAATTGATCAATATTAATGACGAAGCAACCGGAAAAGTATTCTTTTCAGGGTTCGCCAATGTGATTAATGCGATGCGTAAATGTCCAAAGTTTATTATTGGACGTGTACAAGGAAAGACTGTTGGAGGTGGTGTTGGATTAGCTTCTGCAACAGATTATTGTATGGCTTCAAAATTTGCTTCAATTAAGCTAAGTGAATTAAATGTAGGAATTGGACCTTTTGTAGTTGGACCAGCAGTACAACGTAAGCTTGGTTTAACTGGAATGTCACAAATTGCTATTGATGCCAATAGTTTTTATTCGGCAGAATGGGCAAAACAAAAAGGCTTATTTACGCAAGTATTTGAGAGTAATGAAGAATTAGACGAAGGAGTAAAAGCCTTTGCTGAAAACTTATGTAATTACAATCCAGAAGCCATGAAAGAAATGAAAGCCATGTTCTGGAAAGGTACTGAAGATTGGGATACACTTTTAGCAGAACGTGCAGCTATTAGCGGGCGTTTGGTGTTAAGTGAGTTTACGAAAGAAACATTGAAGCGTTTTAAGTAATGATTTACGAATTTCAAGGATACATACCAGTTGTACACGAAAGTAGTTTTGTGCATCCTTTGGCAGCAGTTACAGGGAATGTCATTATTGGCAAGAACTGTTACATTGGTCCAGGAGCAGCTATTCGTGGTGATTGGGGACAAATCATTTTAGAAGATGGTGTCAATGTGCAAGAAAACTGTACAGTGCATATGTTTCCTGGGAAATCCATAACACTCAAGGAGAGTGCACATGTAGGTCATGGTGCTATTATTCATGGTGCCAATTTAGGTCGTAATTGCCTAATAGGTATGAATACAGTCATTATGGATGATGCGGTAATTGGTGATGAGTGTATCGTTGGAGCTATGGCATTTGTAAAGGCAGAAACTGTGATTCCTAATCGAAGCTTAGTAGTTGGTAATCCAGCAAAAGTGATTAAGCAAGTGAGTGATGAGATGATTGCTTGGAAAACAAAGGGTACAGCCTTGTACCAACAATTACCAGCAGATTGTCATAAGACCTTAAAAGCAGTGGAACCATTACGTGAGGTTCCAGAGCATATGAAAATCCAAGAAGATGTTTATAAAACACTTCGAGATTTCATGAAAAAATAAGATTTAAAAACTAACAAACATTAGTTCATGTCATGTCGAGATTTGAATTTAAAATGCCCAAACTGGGTGAAAGTATAACGGAAGCAGCCATTATTACATGGTTTAAGAATGTAGGTGATACGATTGAACAAGATGAAATGCTACTTGAAGTAGCTACTGATAAAGTAGATTCTGAAGTGCCTTCAACAGTAACAGGAGTTGTAGAAGAAATTCTATTCCAAGCCAATGATGTTATTAAAATAGGTGATACTATCGCAATTATTAAAACGGATGGTTCGGTACCTCAGGCAAAATCCAAAAAGAAAACGAAAGCAGATGCCTCTGAGAAGGCTGTGAAAACAGAAACTGGAAAAGTGAAACGTCCAAAGTTGGCAACTTCTGTTTCGACTTCATCTTCGTCTTCGGTTTCAGCTTCAGTAAATAACAATACGTTCTTTTCGCCTTTGATTATAGCAATTGCTAAAGAGCATCATATTAGCTTTGAAGAGTTGGCACGTATTCCTGCTACAGGAACTGATGGACGTTTGCGTAAAAGCGATGTCTTTCAATACATCAATGATGGTCGTCCTTATAAATTTGTACAGCCTACAGTTACTAAAGACCCAACAGCCTATCGTATTCCGCAATTGAACTTAGATAAGGGTACAGGAAAGATTGTAAAGATGGATCGTATGCGCCAAATGATCGCTGATCATATGGTCTATTCAAAGCATACATCACCTCATGTAACTGCTTATGTAGAAGCAGATCTTACAGAACTCGTACAATGGAGAAATGAACATAAAGTGGCTTTCCAAGAAAAGTATGGCGAAAAACTAACCTTTACACCATTATTTGTAGAAGCTGTAGCAAATGCAGTGAAAGATTTTCCAATGATCAATGTATCTGTTGATGGTGAAAACATCATTGTAAAAGAACATATCAATATAGGAATGGCAACCGCTTTACCAAGTGGAAATTTAATCGTTCCTGTGGTAAAAGATGCAGATAAAAAAGAACTGCAAGATATTGCTACAGACGTTAATGCATTGGCAACTAAAGCTAGAGAAAACAACTTAAAACCTGAAGATATCCAAGGCAGTACCTTTACCATTTCTAATGTTGGAACTTTTGGGAGTTTAATGGGAACGCCAATTATCAATCAACCAGAAGTCGCCATTTTAGCTTTGGGTATTATTAAGAAACGTGCTGAGGTTATTGAAACTGATAAAGGCGATGAGATTGCAATTAGAAGCATGATGTATTTGTCATTATCTTTTGACCATCGCGTGGTTGATGGATATTTGGGAGGAAGCTTCTTAAGACGCATTGCAGACAATTTAGAACAATTTGATACTAATAGAACTATCTAATAACATGGAACACACTATAAAAATCACTAAAATAAATAAGTCTAAAGTTGATGATTTAGATTTTGATAATATTCCATTAGGAAGAACTTTTACCGATCACATGTTTATTTGTGATTATGAAAATGGACAATGGAATAACCCAAGAATAGAACCTTTAGAACGTATTCCAACACATCCAGCAGCAATGGCTTTACATTATGGTCAAGCTATTTTTGAAGGTATGAAAGCAACTGTTGATGTAGATGGTTCACCAATGCTTTTTAGACCAGAGAAGAATGCAATACGTTTAAACTTTAGTGCAGATCGTATGGGAATGCCACATTTTCCAGAAGATTTATTTGTTGAAGGTTTAAAGCAGTTAGTAGCTATGGAACAAGCATGGATTCCTCCTCAAGAAGGAAGTGCCTTGTATTTACGTCCATTCATGTATGCCGATGAGCCTTTTATTGGGATGAGAGCTGCAACGAGCTATAAATTTATTATTATGGCATCTCCAGCAGGTACCTTCTTTAGTAATCGTATTAAATTGTATGCTGAGACCAAATACATAAGAGCTGTAGATGGTGGAACAGGAGAGGCCAAAGCAGCAGGTAATTACGCAGCAGCAATTAGACCAACTGAATTAGCTAAAGCTAAAGGTTATGATCAAGTATTATGGTTAGATGCTGTAGAACATAGATATATTCAAGAAGTAGGAACCATGAATATCTTTTTTAAGATTGATGGGGAATTTATTACACCACAACGTGATGGGGCTATTTTAGATGGTATTACCCGAATGAGCGTGATAGATTTATTACGCCATAAAGGATTTGAAGTTACTGAACGTGCAATTACCATTGATGAAATAATTGAAGCTTCAAATAATGGCACTTTAGAAGAGGCTTTTGGTACAGGAACTGCAGTTGGTATTGCGTATATTCAAGACATAGGTTATAAAGATCAGGTAATTCATGTATCTGATGAAAGTCCAGTTGGATTAGATATTAACGATACATTGAATGGGATTAAAACAGGTCAGATAGAGGATCCATTTAATTGGATGGTTAAAATTGAAAAAGAACTAGCTTAATGAAAAAAGAGATTTTAAAAAAAGGCTTTTCTAATTTGTGTACTGCCAAAGCGATGGCAGAATTATACGAAGCAAATTTTAAGCAAGTATCAAAATATGTACATGCGACTTCTCGTGGACATGAAGCAGTACAAACAGCACTTGGATTGCAATTATTGCCACAAGATTATGCCTTTCCGTATTATCGTGATGATGCCATGTTATTGGCTTTCGGAATGCAGCCTTATGATTTAATGTTGCAATTACTGGCTAAAAAGAACGATCCGTTTTCTGGAGGACGCACGTATTATTCACATCCAAGCTTAAAAGATATAGATAAGCCAAAAATCCCACACCAATCTTCGGCAACAGGGATGCAAGCGATTCCTGCAACTGGTGTTGCTATGGGAATGCAGTACTTGGAAAAACAAAACCTTGGAAATACCATTCTTAGCGGAAATGAGGACTCTAAAGAAAACCCAATAGCAGTATGTTCTCTTGGAGATGCTTCTGTTACAGAAGGTGAGATTGCAGAAGCCTTTCAAATGGCAGCTTTAAAGCAAATGCCAATTTTATATTTAGTGCAAGATAACGGTTGGGATATTTCGGCAAATGAAGCAGAAACAAGAGCGCAAAATGCCTATGAATATGCAAGAGGGTTTAATGGCTTAGATGCCATCTCTATTGATGGTGCCAATTTTATGGAAAGTTATAAAGCCATAGAAGAAGTGATATCTATTATTAGAAAAGAACGTCGTCCATTTGTGGTACATGCAAAAGTCCCTTTATTAAATCACCATACCTCTGGTGTTCGTATGGAATGGTATAGAGATGACTTGGAAGAAGCACGCTCTAGAGATCCATATCCAGTATTAAAGCAACAATTATTAGATAACGGATTTACTTTAGAAGAAGTAGAAGCGATTGAAAAAGAAGCACAAGACAAAGTGACTTCAGATTTCGAAAACGCTTTAAAAGAAGACGATCCAACTTCTGAAGACTTATTTACCCACGATTTTGCACCAACGCCAATTATTGAAGAAGCAGGAGAACGTTCTCCAGAAGATGGCGAACGTGTCGTGATGGTAGATTGTGCATTACATGCTATTGAAGAATTAATGCGAGAGAACCCACGTTGTTTATTGTACGGACAAGATGTTGGTGGACGTTTAGGAGGAGTATTTAGAGAAGCAGCAACATTAGCGCAGAAGTTTGGAGATAATCGTGTATTTAATACACCAATCCAAGAAGCCTTTATTGTAGGATCAACAGTTGGAATGAGCGCTGTAGGTTTAAAACCTATAGTTGAGGTGCAATTTGCAGATTATATATGGCCAGGACTAAATCAGTTATTTACCGAGGTGAGTCGTAGTTGCTATTTATCAAATGGGAAATGGCCAGTAAGCATGATATTGCGTGTGCCTATTGGTGCTTATGGTAGTGGAGGACCTTACCATTCGTCATCGGTAGAAAGTGTGGTGACTAATATTCGCGGTATAAAAATAGCTTACCCAAGTAATGGAGCAGATTTAAAAGGGTTGATGAAAGCAGCGTACCACGATCCAAATCCAGTTGTAATTTTAGAACATAAAGGATTGTATTGGTCTAAGGTAGCAGGAACAGAAGGCGCAACTTCTATAGAGCCTTCAGAAGATTATGTGTTGCCTTTTGGTAAAGCTTGGGTCTTACAAGAAATTTGGAAGCAGGAAGAAGTAGAAACAGCTACTATAGTAACTTACGGAATGGGTGTACATTGGGCATATAATGCCACAGAAGGTATGAGAGATCAGGTTGAGATTATTGACTTGAGAACTTTAGCGCCTTTAGATGAAAACACGATTATGAATTCTGTTAGGAAAACAGGAAAGTGTTTAGTAGTTACTGAAGAACCTTCTAACAATAGCTTTGCAAGAGCTTTAGCAGGAAAGATTCAGGAAGTGTGTTTCCAAAGTTTAGATGCACCAGTAATGGTTATTGGTAGTGAAAACATGCCAGCAATTCCATTAAATTCAACCTTGGAACAAACCATGATTCCATCCACAGAAAAAGTAAAAGTCAAACTCAAAGAGTTATTAGATTATTAATAAAACATAAAGCTTCCAAATTGGAAGCTTTTTTTATGAGGTAAAGTGTTTTAAAATTAGGCATAAAAAAAACACCAATCAATTTGATTGGTGTTTTTAGAGCCGATGGAGGGACTCGAACCCACGACCTGCTGATTACAAATCAGCTGCTCTAGCCAGCTGAGCTACATCGGCATTGCGAGCGCAAATATAATTCTCAATTTAGAATTCACAAATTTTTTCAAAATATTTTTTTCAAAATATTTTTCCATCTAAACTTTCTAATAAATTTTCCTTGGTCTTTATCTATCAAAAAAGGCTCTTTTTTTAACCAAGCTATCAGATAACCAGTAATATAGTCTTTGAATAAACGAAAGCTTCTTTTTTTATACGCTAATTTAGCTGAAGAGATAAAAGATAGTAAAAAACCAAATCTTAATATGTATAATGACTTTCCATGAAGGTGTTTTGAGTCTTTTACATAATTTTTTCCTGTAGGTTTTAGGTGTTTTACCTTTAAAGAGTCGTCTGTTTTAAAACTCCAATTGTAATAAATAGCTAATAGTTCATCAATAGTATCCCAGCCCATAGATCGTTTGAGCTTTCCTATTTCAAGAAAGCAGGCTTTTCTATAAGCTTTTAAAGCACCTCTAATATGGTCTTTGCCTGTTAAGCTCTCACGAACCCATTCGCCATTTTTTTCTATGTAGCAATGACCAGCAACCAAGCCTAATCTATCATCAGCTTTATAGTGTTTAATTAATGTTTGTAAATAGTTATTTGGAAACACTAAATCAGCATCATATTTACAAATTATATCGTAAGCTTCATCAAGTTGTTCATAACCTTTATAAAAAGCATTTATAATTTTTGCTCCAGGAATATGTTTGTTTGATGAGGTATTGTTTACTAATTCTATCCAAGAATGTTTATTAGTATACTGAGAAACTATTTCAGCAGTGTTATCGGTTGAATTATCGTTTACAACAATTACTTTTTTTGGTAAATGAGTTTGTTTTACCAGGGAGTCTAAAGTTTTACCAATAGCATCGGCTTCATTATGAGCAGGTATGACAATGTATATGTTCATTAAATACGTTCAGCGTAAACAATATAATACCTAGGAGTAAACCATCTTAATATAGGACGTATACCAATTTTTTTTGTTGGGTTAGTCCATTTTTTTCTATCAATTATTTTCCAACCAGCTTTTTCTAATAACCAATCAAATTGCCAATCTTCAAACTCATGATAATGTCTATCCCATTTATCGGTTTTACTTCTATAAGCACTAGCAAACCACAATTTAAGAGGAACACTCATAACAATTTTATTTGTTTTAATTGATTGTAATACAGTAAATGGTGATAGTAAATGTTCAAATATTTCAAAAGCAGTTATAACATCTGCTTCTGAATTTGTAATTGTAGAAGTATCTATATCTAAATCTTCTCCTTGTGTGTTTTCTACATTAAATCCTTCGGATTTCATAATTGTAGAAAAAGGATTTTCGACTCCTAAATCTAAAATATTTTCAGAAGTTGAAACATGTTTCTTTAAAAAATCAAGTGTTATTTTATACCTCTTATGAGGAAATTGACCTTCGTACAAAGCGAGTTAAATTAATATTTGTAAACAATAGCGTTGATATGCATTCCTGCACCAACACTTGCAAATATAATAACATCACCTTTGTTAAGTTTATGATTTTCTAATTTATTATTTTTTATAAGATCATAAAGGGTAGGTACAGTAGCAACCGAACTATTTCCTAATTTATGAATGCTCATAGGCATAATACCTTCTGGAACAGGTGTTTTATAAAGTCTATAAAAGCGTTTGATAATCGCTTCATCCATTTTTTCATTGGCTTGATGTATCAATACTTTTTTAACATCTTTAATATCTACACCGCTTTTGTCTAAACAAGTTTTCATTGCTTGAGGAACATTGTTTAATGCAAATTCATAGATTTTACGACCATGCATTTTAATATACCTTGTATCTCTGCACAATTCTTGATTGTTAGAATTCCCAAAGAACAAATAGTAGGCTTCATCATAAGTGAATGATGCTGTTTCATGTGCTAAAATTCCACCTTCGTCATCAGTTGCTTCAATAATGGTAGCACCAGCTCCATCAGAGTAAATCATAGAATCTCTATCGTGTTTATCTACAACTCTTGATAAAGTTTCAGAACCAATAACCAAACACTTTTTAGCCATTCCTGCTTTAATAAATGCTTGAGCTTGAATAACACCTTCAACCCAACCTGGACATCCAAATAATATATCGTATGCTACACATTTTGGATTTTTAATTCGTAAGGCGTGTTTTACTCGCGAAGCTAAACAAGGTAAAATATCACTTTGAATAGCACCTGCTTTAACATCACCAAAATTATGTGCTACAATTATATAATCTAATTCTTCTGGGTCAATGTTGGCATCGTTAATTGCTTTTTCGGCTGCTAATGCACCCAAATCTGAAGATGTTAAATGACCTTCGGCATAACGACGTTCAACAATACCTGTTATAGCTTTAAATTTCTCAACTATTACCTCATTAGGATAGTCTATAGATGTTCCATCAGTGTTCAAAAATGCGTGTTGATGAAAGTCTTCATTCCTTTCAATAGTGTCAGGTATATAGCTTCCTGAGCCAGTAATACGAATATTCATATATAGTATTTGCCTTTAATTATTTGCTAATGTAGTGAATATAATAGCAAATAATTAAAGGCAAATATTGTAAGTTATTTTTTTACGATGTTCAACAAGATTTTTGTCTACATAAAATCCTCAATTGGAGCACAAGTACAAATTAAGTTTCTGTCTCCATATGCATCGTCAACACGTCTTACACTTGGCCAGAATTTATTATCTTTTACATACTCTAAAGGATAAGCAGCTTCCTCTCTTGTGTAAGGTAAATCCCACTCATTAGCTGTCAACATCTCTAATGTGTGTGGCGCATTTTTAAGCACGTTATTTGGGTTGTCTTTTGTAGCAGCTTCTATTTCTTTTCTAATAGAAATCATTGCATCACAAAAACGATCCATTTCAGCTTTACTTTCACTTTCTGTAGGCTCAATCATTAATGTTCCCGCTACTGGAAAAGAAACTGTAGGTGCGTGGAATCCATAGTCCATTAAACGTTTTGCAATGTCGCCAACTTCAATACCATTAGCTTTAAAAGCACGACAATCAACAATCATTTCGTGAGCTGCTCTTCCTCTTTCGCCAGAATATAGTGTATCAAAATGACCCTGTAAACGCTCTTTTAAATAGTTTGCATTTAAAATAGCGATTCTAGTAGACTCTTTTAAGCCTTGAGCACCTAACATTTTAATATATCCATAAGATATTAGACAAGCTAAAGCTGATCCAAATGGTGCTGCAGAAATAGCTGTAATAGCATTGTCTCCTCCAGAAGCAATTATTGGATTTCCAGGTAAGAAAGGTTTTAATTGCTCAGCAACACAAATAGGTCCAACTCCTGGGCCTCCACCTCCATGAGGAATGGCAAAGGTTTTATGTAAGTTTAAGTGACAAACATCTGCTCCAATATTTCCAGGATTTGTTAATCCTACTTGAGCATTCATGTTTGCGCCATCCATATAAACTTGACCACCATTATCGTGAATAATTTGTGTAATATCTTTGATAGAAGCTTCATACACACCATGTGTTGATGGATAAGTAACCATTAAACACGAAAGGTTGTCTTTATGTAACTCTGCTTTTTCACGTAAATCGTCAACATCTATATTTCCTTCTTCAGTAGATTTTGTTACAACTACTTTCATTCCAGCCATTACAGCACTTGCAGGATTTGTTCCGTGAGCTGATGATGGAATTAAACAAATATTTCTATGATGATCACCTCTTGATTCGTGGTATGCTTTAATAACCATTAATCCAGCAAACTCACCTTGAGCTCCAGAGTTAGGTTGTAATGAAGTAGCAGCAAAACCAGTAATTTCAGTTAATTGGTCTTCTAATGTTTTTAAAGCAGTTAGGTAACCTTCAACTTGATTAGCTGGAGCAAAAGGATGTATATTTCCCCAGTTAGCCCAACTTAATGGTAGCATTTCGGCTGCAGCATTTAATTTCATTGTACAAGAACCTAATGAAATCATAGAGTGATTTAATGATAAATCTTTACGCTCTAACTTTTTAATATAACGCATTAACTCTGTTTCTGAATGATGAGAGTTAAATACTTCGTTTTCTAAAAACGCTGAAGTTCTTGCAACGTTTTCAGGAATTATAGTGTGTTCTCCAATTTCTTGAATAGAAACAGCTTCTTTATTTTCAGTAGATGCAAATACATTAAGTATGTCATTTAAATCTGAAAGTGTTGTTGTTTCATTTATTGATATTGCAACTGTATTATTATTTGGATAATAGAAGTTGATATCATTAGCTTCTGCTAATTCTTTAATTTTAGAACTGTCTTCAACTTTTACTTGAATAGTGTCAAAAAATGAAGCATTTGTTTGTTCTAAACCTAAAAATTCTAAAGCATTTGCAAGTGTACAAGCTGAGTTGTGAACTTTATTAGCAATATATGTTAAGCCATTTGGTCCATGATACACTGCATACATTCCAGCCATAACAGCTAAAAGTACTTGAGCTGTACATATATTGGAAGTTGCTCTATCACGTTTAATGTGTTGCTCTCTTGTTTGAAGTGCCATACGTAAAGCACGATTACCATCAGTGTCCTTTGTAACACCAATAATACGTCCAGGAATATTACGTTTGTAAGCTTCTTTGGTAGCAAAATAAGCTGCATGAGGACCACCATAACCCATTGGAATACCAAAGCGTTGTGTTGTTCCAACTACAACATCTGCTCCAAATTTACCAGGAGCTTCAAGTTTTACTAAACTTAAAATATCGGCAGCTACAGCTACTTTTATATCTGCAGCATTAGCTTTTGATATGAAATCTTCAATGTTTAATATTTCTCCTGATTTTCCAGGATATTGAACAATAGCACCAAAGTATTCATTTGAAAAGTCAAATTCATCAGCGTTACCTACTACTAACTCCACCCCAATTGGAATAGCTCTTGTTTGAAGCACTGACAAGGTTTGCGGTAAGATATCGTCTGAAACAAAGAATTTATTAACGTTTGCCTTTTTTTGAGCTCTTTCTCTAACAGCGAATAATAAAGCCATAGCTTCAGCAGCAGCAGTACCTTCATCTAAAAGTGAAGCATTTGCTAATTCCATTCCAGTAAGGTCTGTAACCATGGTTTGGAAATTAAGAAGAGCTTCTAATCTACCTTGAGCAATTTCTGCTTGATAAGGTGTATAAGCTGTATACCAACCTGGATTTTCTAAAATATTACGTTGGATAACTGCTGGTAGGTTTGAAGGATGATAACCTAAACCTATATATGATTTATTAACTTTATTCTTTGAGGCAAGCTCATGAATATGGTTTAAATACTCTTGTTCACTTAAAGCTTTGTCAAGATTTAACTCGGTTTGAAGTCTTATATTATCAGGAATAGTTTGATGAATAAGTTCGTCTATTGAGTCTAAACCAATTGTGTTTAACATGTCTTTATGGTCCGACTCTCTAGGTCCAATGTGTCTTAACGAGAAAGTATCTGTATTCATAGTTAGTTATGTTGTATTTTGATGAGCAAAATTACACAATTTTAGTGTTTTTAAATGACTAATTTTTGAAAGTTTTTAAGCAAATATTTGGTTTATTAACAGTTTAACTATTTTTGTGATATGACCACACTAAAACGGTTTTTAGATTTTTATATAAACAGTAGTATTCATGTTGCTTTAGCTGTTTGTAGTTTGGCTATAATTACATGTTTTAACTTTAATGTTGAAGTTGATATAAACCTAATTTGTTTCTTGTTTTTTTCGACTATTACTGGTTATAATTTTGTTAAGTATTTTGGGTTAGCTAAGTTTCATCATAGAAGTTTAGCCAATTGGTTAAAATATATTCAACTATTTTCTTTAGTCGCCTTTTTTGCTCTTATATATTTTACGTTTAAGTTGAATGTTAATGTAATATTTATTCTTTGTGGTTTAGGGTTGATTACTTTTTTATATGCTATTCCTTTTTTACCAAAAAAGTATTTTCTAGATAAGAGTAAAAATTTAAGGACTGTAAGTGGACTAAAAATTCATGTAATAGCATTTGTATGGTCTATTACAACTGTAATAATTCCTATAGTTAATCAAGATTATGTTATCGATTTTGATGTTGTAATAACTACGATACAAAGATTTCTATTTGTTTTAATTGTAATGCTACCTTTTGAAATAAGAGATATGAAGTATGATAGTTTGAAATTGGGAACTATTCCGCAACGAATAGGAATAAAACAAACAAAGCTTATTGGAATAGTATTGATTGTTTTAATGTTACTCTTAGAGTTTTTGAAAGACGAGTTCTACTATGATCAATTAATGATTTTAGTAATAATTATGTTTGTTACAGGAATATTATTGTGGTATAGTACTATAAAGCAAAAGGCTTATTATAGCTCATTTTGGGTAGAAAGTATTCCAGTGTTTTGGTTGTTATTATGCTTGTTGTAGCTTAATGATTTTGAAGCTCTTTTTCGAAAGATTCTTTTATTTGAGCTTTTTCGAAAGGTTTTAAACAATCTACTTTAGGGTCTTTAGTGAGCTTGGTTAGTTTAGCATTTCGTTTGGTGTATTCTCTACAAGCTTTACAATAAATTAAATGAATGTTTAGTTTGATTTTTTCCCACAAAGTAGATTCTTTGTACTGTGTTTTATCGCAAGTATGATTTGCTTCTTCACAAGGAATAAATATGCTGTTCTTTTTACTCATTTTAATTATTTATAACCAGTTTTTTTCTAAACATGAAGCTAATGCTGTTCTAGCTCTATGTATTATAACCCAAAGATTAGACGCTGTAATATCTAATTCATTACAAATTGCTTCAGTTTCATAACCTAAAAGTGTTTTCATCTTAAAAACTTCAGCTTGTTTTTCAGGTAATTTAGATAAACAAGCATGAATTGCTGCACCTAACTCAACATTTTCAATTGAGTCTTCAGCCGTTTTATCAAATGGATCAGCAACACGTTTTTCTAACCAGCTACCTTCTTCATCGTTATCATTGTTAAAATTAACTCTTACTTCGGCTTGACCTTTTTTAGAGTTTATTTTACGATAGTAATCTATAATTTTTCGTTTTAAAATAGAAATTAGCCAAGTACGTTCGCTAGCTTCTCCTTTAAAATTTTTCATAGATTTTAAACCAGCAAAAAAAGTGTCTTGAACCAAGTCTTGAGCAGTCTCCCTATCTCTAACTCTTGTAATAGTGTAGTTAAAGAGGTAGTCTGAATACAAGTCTATCCATTTATTTGGATTTAATTGATGGTTTGGCATATACAGATTTAGTTTGCTTTACCAAAAATAGAAATAAAACTGAATATGTTGGCTTTTTATGAAAAGTTTAAAACTATTAATTATAAATTGGATTTATAATACGCTTTTTTTCAACTGTTATTTCTGAACCTAAAGCTAAGAATACTGATGATGGTTTTTTATTTTTTAAAACACTAAAGGGTTTACCATAGTTAAGTTCAAAGTCAATATTCAAGTTATAGTTTATAACTTCTTTTTGCTTCCACTTTGGGTGTTTTACTTCGTACTCATAGGTTTTGTTTTTATGTTTTGTATAACCATAGTAATGCTCTGCAATAAATTCGGCTTCAGAGTTTTCTTTTAAAGGAATATCTATATCTAAAGTGTTTACCGAAAACTCTTGCTTAACATCATTTACATACCATTGATACAAATAATGATTTGATACTTCATCATTAATATGCTTCATTTTATGAGTTATATAGTGCTCATTATAAACTGTATTTGCTATAAATGTAATGAGAGGTTTAGGTACAATTTCCTTAATAAAAACCACTCCACGTTTGTTATTATGTTTTACATAAAAGCGAAGGTTGACTTCTTCAAAGTTAATGTGATATGGTAGTTTTAAACCTAGTACTTTTGTATTTTTAAACATAAAGCCTACTAAGCTAACAAAGCATTTACCATTATAGAAATCTAGCTCTGTTCCTAAGGGTAAATAAGGCTTTAGTATGTTTGGATCAATTTCATAATTAATCATTATTAGGTTTTTCCAATGTGCTTTAAGGAATGTCATAGCGTTAAATTTTTAAGAGCATTTTCAATGTTTGTAAATTTAAATTTGAAACTATTTTTAAGTAGTTGTTCTGGAACTACATTTCTGCTTTTAAGAACCAATTCAGTTTCGGTGCCAATTAACTTAGCGCCTAATTTTAATAGCGCGTTTGGTTGAGAAATGCCAAAAGGAATATTTAATGATTTTCTCATTTTATCCATTAAGGTTTTATTGTTTGTTGGTTTAGGTGCACATAAATTAAAATTACCTTTTAGTGATGTGTTTTTGATTAAGAATTCGACCGCACGAGCAAAATCTAACTCATGTATCCAACTTACTTTTTGCTTACCATGACCTTGTTTGCCACCTAAACCAAGTTTAGTTAAAAATTTTAAAGGTCTATAAGCGCCACCATTTTTGCCAAACACGATAGCTGTTCTTAAAGCGATTTTACGTGTTTTGGGATTTGTTATAGAATAAAATGTGTTTTCCCAAGCTTTAGCAATATTCATTGAAAAATCATTTCCAGTTTCTCCATTAATTTCTGTCATTTCTTTATTATAAGAATGATTATATATGGTTGCTGTTGAAGCATTCATCCATAATTTTGGAGGGTTTTCGCAAAGATTTATTGCTAAACCTAATATGTTTGTTGAGTTAATTCTTGAGTCGTAAATAAGTTTTTTGTTTTTTTGATTATATCTGCAATCAACAGATTTACCAGCAAGATTTATTATAACATCTGTATGTTCTAATATTTTAGTCCATTCTCCTAAGTCTTTACCATTCCAATATATGTGGTTTGATTTTTTTGGATTTCTAGTTAGAATTATAACTTGATACCCTTTTTTTGTAAAGTGGTTTTCTAAGGTTTTACCTAGAAAACCACTTCCACCAGCTATAACTATTAGCATCATTTTTTTTGAATTAAATATGTGAGATATACAGAATATGTAGCAATACACATTGGTAAAATAAATACTAGAGGAATTAGTAAGTAACTAGTATAGATTTCAAAGTAGCCTACAATTGACATTAAAGCTATAATCGTTAATGTAAATAGCCAATATAATTTTAGCAGATACGTTTGCTTTTTAGTGAGCCTATTAATGAAAATCACTAGTATTATTCCTATTATTAATTGTGTAATACCTAATAGTATTTGAGCATACATGCCTAAAAAAGCATATTTTATAGTAATGTATGGAATGATTGTTATTAAGTATACAATTGTATTTATATAATGTATTAGTTTCATTGTTCTTTTTTATAAAGTTGCGTTGTAATAGGTGTTCTAAGGCTTTGCTTTGACTTTCGTCTTCCTCTAAAGAATAGGAATAGGTTTAAAAATAACATTAAGCCTAAGTAAATGGTAAAGCCACCAATTTTCATACTTAACATCTCCATTAATGTTTGATAACTTAAATCGTTTGAATGGTAATAAAGTTTCATAATGTATAATGCAAAGCCAATATTTATTAGATAAAAACCTATTTCAAATAATTTATTGGTTGCTAGAGCAATGCCTTCATTGCCTTTAAATATATCTATCATAAATAAGCGACCATTTTTAAATAATGCTTTTGATACATAAATTGTTAATGTGATAACAATTGGTAGATAGATTAAATAACCGATTACAATTTTTGTGTTTTCCATGATGTATTAATTTAAAATTTTTGTTTTCGTTAAGTACTTTAGCCAAAAGATATTGTTGTAGTGTAAGAGGGCTAGTATTAACATTATCTTTCCAATTACATGAGCTAATGTGTTAATCATTTCTGTAATAGAGCTAACCGTTTCCCAGTTTGATATAGTTAGAATTGCATACCCCAGATTTACTAAATAATAGCCTATGAGTAATAAGTTGTTTACGTTTTTAACTAGAGGAAGATTGTTGTGTAATAAACTAATTAAAAACACCTCTCCATTTTTATAAAATAACCATCCAACTTTTAGCATTATAAAAGCTATAACAGGCAAGTAGATTAAATATGACAATATATTATAGTTCATTTTTATATATTCTAAACTTTCAGAAAAAATTGAAACTTTGTTTTAAAAAAATATTATTTCAATATTTTAAGAATAGATTTTGTTAACCATGTTTGATCTTGGGTCACTAATTTATTTATCATAGCATCTGCATCTCTTGTTAAATCGTGAAGTGCTTTAGTTTGTTTAATAAGCTCTTTTGTTTTTTCCGATTTATCATTTTTTATGCTAGAAACATCTTTTAAAACTTTTATTACAGGTTGAATTTCTCTACGGCTTCTTTCCTTAGCAATTGTTCGTGCTAATTCTTGTACATCTTTTTCGGTAGTAAAAAATTCTTTACGCTCTCCAGGAACAAGTTCTTTGGTTACAATTCCCCAATCCATAAGTTGTCTAAGATTCATACTTGTATTACCACGAGAAATTTTTAGATCTTCCATAATTTCTTCCATAGATAATGGTTTTGTAGAAATAAAAAGAAGCGCTTGTATTTGAGCCATAGCCTTGTTGATTCCCCAAAGCGAACCTAAGCTTCCCCAAGTACTAATAAATTTTTCTTTTGCTTCTTCGTAAGTCATTATAAATCTGTTTAAAGATTGTTTTACATTACAAATATATAAATATTTTTAAACTTTCAATAATTGTTGAAAGTTTATTTTATTTGTAAATGGATGTGGTCATCATGTCTAACTGCTCTACAACCATGAAATCTAATTTTCATTTCATTGTTTAAACCCAATGATTGCTTAAGGTGAGGTTCAATAAATAACTTTTCTGTTTTTGAAGATTTAAGTAACTTCTGTATTAATTGCTTTGTTGAATTCTTATTAAGTGATAGTTTGTTAATTGTTCCAAAAGTTAAATATTTTGGATAATCGTATTGCCAATAACCTTGGTCAATACATGACTTACTAGTTTTGTTATTCTCAGAATTTGAAAATACACCATATCCAGAAATAGAAGGCTTTTTGTTAGTAGCAATACCATATTCATCTAGATACATAAACGATAAATCAATTTTTTTTCCATCATTATGACTTAAATGTGGAAGTAACGGGAAACCGTCAAAAAATGGAAAATTAGCATCCAGATATGTAATTTTAATGTTAGTTTCTTTTGAAGCTTTCATGAGTAAATCTTTTAATTCGGGATTTACATAATTCCTAAAGAGTATGGGATAAACCAAATTTCTTGGTTTTAGTTGTTCATCAAATATCGGTAGTTGCTCTCTTCCTAAAAGTTTAGCTGATGATGGAATAATAATAAGGTTAAAAACAAAATACAGTATTGGGAAAATAAACCGTTTTTTTACTTGATATTTTTTAGAAAGTAATAATGCTAATAACCAAATTAGTCCGCCAACTTGAGTTAAGACGGTTAAAATTATTATTAAGCATAAGTGAAGTAAGACTTTAGTAATGCGCATACATTTGAAACGTGTATTTTAAATATTTGGTATTGAAATAGTAATACTAACTATTATTAAATATTGTTGAGTTAAACATTTTTGCTTTAGAATGCATAAGCTTATAATTTAACTCTAAAACTTTTAGTTGTACATTAATTAATTTTGATTCTCTAGAGTTAATTAAGAAAATAGAACTTTCACCAATTTGATATTTTCGTTCTTCGGCTTGCAATAGTTTTTTGTATGAATTTACCATTTGTAATGAAAATCCATATTGGTTAGAATAGGAGTTTATTTCTTCTTGAATAGCTGAAATTTTGGTTTTTAAGTTTACTTTTTCGGTTTCCAAATCAAGTTTATTTGATTGAATTTTATTATTTACTAATTGAAATTTTCCGCGTTCTTTTCTTAAAAAGAGAGGAATAGAAACCTGTAAGCCTAATTTATAATCATCTATGTTTAGCGAATTTAATTGGTTAGGTGTTTCGGTTAAAAAATTATAATTAAAATTTATTGTTGGTAACAAATTGTTTTTTTGAAGACGTCGTTCTATTTCAAGATGCTGTTGTTTTAATTGTAATGCCTGAATTTTAGGGTGACTGTTAATATTTATGTCACTATTAGTTTCTAAATTTAGAGACCTATCTAGAACATCTAATGTGTTTGTGTCCGGAATCATAAGCTCACTAAGCTCTACAGGAGTATTTTGTATCCATAGATAATTAGACAACTTAAGTTGCGCTTTTTTTAATTTTAACTGCGCATTTTCAAATTCTTGTTTTCTATTTAAAATTGCAATGTGTGCTTCAGTAGTATCTATTGCTGCTGCTTGTCCTTCAAAATAATTTTGTTTAATACCTTCAAATCTTTGGGAAGCATTATTTAAGTAATCTAAATATATCTGAGATTCGTTATAAAAACGTAACCAATCAAAATAAGCTACTATTGCATTATAAAGGGTGTTGTTAACTAGTAGTTTTTGCGTCTCTTTGCTTTGGTCTATATATACTTTGGACTGTTTTAACATAGCCATACGTTTATTAGTTAAAAGCCCTTTAGCTAAAGGAATAGAAATACCTAGGTTGTAAAGTCCATCGATAGGAACATTGTTTTCAGGATTTAAATAAACACCTTCATTTTGTTCTATTTGACCTTTTAGTTCAATACCAAACCAAGTTGGAATTTTAAAGGCTGCATTTAGCTTGTCGTAATACTCTGTGTTTTTAAATGTTTTATGATTATAATCTACCTCTATTTTTGGATCAAAAGCACCACGCGCTTGAAGTAGTTGGGATTCTGCGTCTGTAACAACAAGATTCGCCTGTTTTATTAATGGATGATAGGTTTTTACATAACTCATGTATTCTGCTAAAGATAAAACTGTATTCATTTCTTGAGCAGTTAAAGAATTTATGTTGAAGATTAGAATCAAAAATATAATTAGCCGTCTCATTTTTTAGCTGTATTTAATGATTTATTGGATTCTGGTTGGTAATAGTTTGGAGGAAAACTGTTTAATTTTCGCCAAATTTCAAACCAAATAGGTACATCTTCTAATAAGGCAATGGTTCTAGCACCAGAGCCAACTCTTAAAGCTTTAGGCCAAGGTTGATCGCTTGTGTCTGGAGCTAGTAATACACGATATTTACCGTTGGGACTAATAAAGTTTTCAATGGCAACTACTGTTCCTCCATAAGTTCCATAAGAAGCATTAGGCCAACCAGAAAAAACAATTGCTGGCCATCCATCAAATTGAACGCGAACTTTTTCACCAATATGAATTAGCGGAAGGTCAATAGGGTTAATAAATGTTTCAACAGCCAAATCATAATTGGCTGGCATAATGCCTATTAAAGGCTCTCCTTGTTTAAAAGTTTCTCCAATACCTCCTTTAATAGCTTTATTAATATAACCATCTTGAGGTGCTATAATGTAGAGTAGGTTATGACGCTGTTGGTAATTAGTATATTGGTTTTCTAATTTAGTTACTTGAGCTTCGGCATCAAAACTAGATGATTTAGCCGATAATAACTCACTCTGTGTTTTACTGATTTTATCTCCAAACTCTGCATCAATTCTTGAGAGTTCAATTTCAGCATTAATCACATCATTTTTACTTGAGATTAGTTTGTTTTCTTGAGCAATTAATTTAGCCTGTGCTTCTTGAAGTTTATTTTGTTTTACTTCCACATCTTTTATAGCCATTAACCCTTCTTTTTGTAAGGTACTTACACGATTAAATTGTGTAGAAGCAATATTGTATTTGATAGTTGCAGCAGCTAGTTCTATACTATCACTTTGCACTTTTAATTTAGTTTGTTTTAGTTTATTTATAGCTTGCTTATTTTTTAAAGTTTGCTCATACTGTAAAGCTTTTATTTGAGATTGTTTTGCAGAAATTTTGTCTTTATATGCATTTACCGATGAGGTTTTTGCTTTTATTTGTTGCCCAGTTCGTTCTACTAATTGTGAGTCAAAATAATCACTTTTTATTTCGGAGATTTTTAAAATGGTGTCACCTTTTTTTACCAAATCACCTTCTCTAACAAACCACTTTTCAATACGTCCAGGAATTTGCGATTGTATAGTTTGAGGTCTTTGATCAGGAGTTAAGGTAGTTAGCTTTCCTTTACCCGAAATGTTTTGTGTCCATGGCAAGAATAGAATGACAATAAGAATTATAAAAAACGCAATTAAATAGCGTTTAAAAGTTTCACCATAGCTTTTATTTAAAGTCATTGCACCAGATTTAAAATTATCTAATGCTACTTTTTTATTGAGGTGATTATGTGATATGTTAAGCATTTTTGATAGGTTTAATTGGTTATTTTTCCGTTAGATAATATCTTTACTTCAGTACACTTTTGGGTCCAGTATTTATTATTGCTAATAACTATAACTCCCCAAGGATTACTTTTGTCGGTCAGAAAATCAATAATGGTATTGGTTTCTTGAATATTAAATTGGTCTAAGGCATCTTCGAGAATTAATAGTTTGGGCTTTTTAACTATAGCTCTAGCAAGAATTATTTTTTTAGAAACTGTATACGAAATACGTTTACCTTCAGGGTAAAGTTTTGTGCTTAATCCTTTTGGCTGTACTTTTAAAAAGTCACTAAGATTTGCTTTTTCCATAGCCCAAAGGATGTCTTCATCACTAATAGTCTTATCTCCAAAGCTTATGTTTTCTCTAATAGTGCCTTCAAATGGGGCTTCTTCATTAATAGACAATCCAAGGTGTGCTCTATAGTGATTAATTAGAATACTTTCTGATGAAAGACCATTAATAAATAAGTGTCCTTTAGTTGGTTTTATGACTCCAGAAATTAAACTTAATAAGCTCGACTTA
This sequence comes from Pontimicrobium sp. IMCC45349, assembly GCF_047219225.1. GTDB lineage: Bacteria > Bacteroidota > Bacteroidia > Flavobacteriales > Flavobacteriaceae > IMCC45349. The sequence continues at coordinate 2,059,700 of NZ_CP178208.1, forward strand.
CCAGAACCAGTTTCTCCTTGAATTAAAATGCGACTCTTACTGTTTATTTTTAAAGATATGTCCAAAAGTATTGGCATTTCTCTATCTTCAACAGAATAACCTACATTTTGAAGCTCTACATTAAAATCTTTGATAAAGTTTGGTTGATTACCATGTTGATTTTCTAGATCTTTATCGACCACTTGACCAAGTTTTTCTATAGCTGTAAGCACATCGTAAAATGGTTCTAACGATAGAATTAACTTCTCAACAGAAGCTATTACAATTAGTATAATAATTTCGGCAGCTACAAACTGGCCAATATTCATTTCTTGATTAATAACTAAAAATCCACCAACAATTAACAGTCCAGCAGTAATGATAACTTTAAAGCCAATCATTTGTATAAATTGTAGCATTAAGACTCCAAAATGCTTTTGTCTGGCTTCAAGGTAATTTACCACCAAACTATCATTTTTTTCTACTGCCAAATTGGTTCTACCAGATAATTTAAAGCTTATGACAGAACGTGCTATTTCTTGAATCCAGTGAGCTACACGATATTTATACTTAGATTCTTTTAGGCTGGTCATTAATCCTTGTTTTGCTGTATACTTAAAAACCATAAATACTAGTGCCAATACTAAAAGTCCAAATAGAATAAAGAATGGATGGTAAAATGATAGTAATATCAGTGCAAATACTATTTGAAGTAAAGCTGTTGGGATATCAATTAAAATTTTAGCAAGTCCTTTTTGAATTGTAATGGTGTCAAAAAAGCGATTTGCTAACTCTGGCGGATAATAATTACGTAGTTCTTCAAACTTAATTTTAGGAAAGCGATAGCTTAACTCAAATGAAGCACGCATAAATATGCGTTGTTGTATACTCTCAATAATCTTTAATTGCATGAGTTGTAATATTCCAGAAAATATTACGCCGATGGTTACTAATATTACTAATACAATCCAAGAAGTTGATATTTGAGCGCCTTGAATTAAGTTAACAATTGCTTGTATACCTAATGGAAGAGATAAGGCTACTAAACCAGAAAATATAGCATAATTGAAGACTTGATAGATGTCTTTCTTCTCTAACTTTACTAAGCCTAATAAGCGTTGCCATGGTGTCATAATCTTAAAAATTTTAGTTTTTCAATTTTTTTTTCGATTGCAAATATAATAGTATTACTATCTTTTTAAAAAGTTTAACTATTATTTTTGTATTTGGTGCAAAAAAAAACCATCAACTAAATGTTAATGGTTTATAAGTTTATGTGCGTATAATTATATTAATCCAGCACGTCTTAAAAGCGCTTCTGGTTTAGGTTTTTGACCTCTAAAACGTTTGTATAATGTCATTGGATCTTCAGTACCACCTTTACTTAAAACATTGTCTTTAAATTTAGTGGCAATATCTTTATTAAATATGCCATGTTCTTTAAAATACTCAAAAGCATCAGCATCTAAAACTTCTGCCCATTTGTAGCTATAATATCCAGATGAATAACCTCCTTGAAAAATATGTGCAAATGCAGTACTCATACAGTTATCTTTTACTCCAGGATATAATTGAGTTGCACCAAAAGCCTTTGTTTCTTGTTCTTTAACATTGGTTATGTTTGATGGATCTTGACCATGCCATGACATGTCTAACAATCCAAAACTTAACTGACGTAAGGTTTGCATACCTTCATGAAATGTTGCAGAAGCTTTAATCTTATCGATTAATTCCATTGGTATTACTTCGTTTGTTTCGTAGTGTCTAGCAAACAGCTCTAATGCTTCTTTTTCGTAACACCAATTTTCCATAACCTGACTTGGTAATTCTACAAAATCCCAAAATACACTAGTTCCAGATAAACTAGGATATGTTGTATTGGCTAACATTCCATGTAAAGCATGTCCAAACTCATGAAATAAAGTAGTTACTTCATTAAAAGTTAGGAGTGAAGGTTTACTTTTTGTAGGCTTTGTAAAGTTACAAACTATAGATACATGAGGACGTTCTTGATTTCCGTTTTCAACATATTGCGATTTAAACGAAGTCATCCACGCTCCATTACGTTTTCCAGCTCTTGGAAAGAAATCAGCATAAAAAATGGATATTAAATCACCATCATTGTTTGTAACTTTGTAAGTTAACACATCTTCATGATATTTATCAATGGTGTCAATTTCTTCAAAGTTTAAATCAAACAATTTATTAGCAACTGTAAAAGCACCATCAATAACATTCTCTAGCTTGAAATAAGGTTTTAACTGTTCATCGTCAAGACTGAATAATTTCTGTTTTAATTTTTCTGCGTAGTAAGCAGAATCCCATTTTTGAAGTTCTTCAATACCATCTAGTTCTTTTGCAAATTCTTGGAGATTTTTAAATTCTTTTTCAGCAGCAGGTTTCGCTTTTTCTAATAATTCATTTAAAAATTTATCAACGTTTTGAGGAGATTTAGCCATACGTTCTTCAAGTACAAAATCTGCATGAGTATCATATCCAAGTAATTGAGCACGTTGGTGACGAAGATTAGCAATTTTAAGTACTATATCTTGGTTGTCTAATTCATCATTTTTAAAACCTTTGCTGCCAAATGCTAATGATAATTCTTTACGAAGTTCACGATTATCAGCATAAGTCATAAATGGTATATAACTTGGATAATCTAAAGTAATCATCCAACCTTCTTTATTTTTACTTTCTGCTAATTGTTTTGCAGCTTCTTTTGCGCCTTCTGGTAATCCAGATAAATCATTTTCGTTTGCAATAAGCATTTCAAACTTATTGGTTTCGGCTAGAATATTTTCACCAAACTTAAGTTTAAGCTTACTTGATTGTTTATCAATAGATCTTAATTGCTCTTTTTTGTCTTCAAGTAAGTTAGCACCATTTCTTGAAAAGCTTTTATAACGTTTATCTAAAAGTGTTTTTTGTTCTTCGGTTAAGGTTAAAGTGTCTTTTGAATTGTATACCGATTTAATTCTTTTAAATAATGTTTCGTTAAGTGTAATGTCATTTCCAAATTCAGAAAGTAATGGAGATACTTCTTGAGCTATTTTTTGTATTTCATCATTAGTTTCTGCAGAATTTAAATTAAAGAATATACTCGAAATTCTATCTAATTCTTGTCCAGAGTAATCTAATGCTTCAATGGTATTTTTAAAAGTTGCAATTTCTGTATTATTAGCAATTTTGTCAATTTCTTTTCTAGCCTTTTCAATTGCTAATTTAAATGCAGGAAGAAAATCTTCATTGTTAATTTTTGAAAATGGAGCAGTGTTATAAGACGTTGAAAACTTTTGGTTTAAGACACTCATTTTTAGGATGTAGGTTTTTTTTTGATTTTTTTATTAAAGTAAAGATTACAACTTTTTTTTAGCCGTAAGTCTTTTCTTTCTAACTATCTGATTTTGTTATTTTTAATTAACAAAAGCTTGTTTATTTGTTATTTTTAATTACTTTCGCCCAGAATTTTTCATGGAGCATTTTGCTCTTAAAAAATGGTTGATTAATAGCAATTTTAAAACCTCGGATTTTTTTCGAGGTTTTATTTTTTTATAGACTTAGCGCCTTCAATAACTTTTGCTTTTAAGCCTTCTTTAAAAACAACAACTTTATCAAGTACACACTTGTCAGATGCACCAATAATTTGTGCTGCAAGAATACCTGCATTTTTAGCACCATCTAAGGCTACAGTTGCCACAGGAACACCACCAGGCATTTGCAAAATAGATAGTACAGAGTCCCAACCATCAATTGAGTTTCTTGATTTTACAGGAACACCAATTACAGGAAGTGGAGATAATGAAGCAACCATTCCTGGTAAGTGGGCTGCACCACCAGCACCTGCGATTATTACTTTAAGGCCTCTTTTATGTGCATTTTGGCTATAGTCAAAAAGTTTTTCTGGTGTACGATGTGCAGATACAATATCTACTTCAACTTCAATGTCAAAACCTTTTAATATATCTATTGCTTCTTGCATAACAGGAAGATCACTTGTACTTCCCATAATTATTCCTACTTGTGCCATAATTATTTGCTTATCACTTTTATTTTTTGTTTTACTTCTTGAGCAATTTTCCTTGCTTCATTTATATCTTCATGAACAATAGTAACATGCCCCATTTTTCGAAATGGTCTCGTTTGTTTTTTTCCATAAATATGAGGTGTAACACCATCCATTTCCATAATGGTTTCTATGTTTTCATAAAAAACTTCTCCAGTATGACCTTCAGCGCCAACTAAATTTACCATAATACCACCAACTTTATTGGCTGTACTACCAAGTGGTAAATCTAAAATTGCTCTAATATGCTGTTCAAATTGTGATGTGTAGTTTGCTTCTATAGTTTGATGACCAGAATTATGAGGTCTAGGAGCAACTTCGTTTATTAGAATTTCATCATCTTGAGTTTGAAACATTTCTACAGCTAATAAGCCTACATGTTCAAAAGCTGCGGATGTTTTTAAAGCAATAAATTCTGCTTTTTTAGCTACTTCTTCTGAAATTCTTGCGGGACAAATTACATATTCAACTTGGTTAGCTTCAGGGTGAAATTCCATTTCTACTACAGGAAAAACTTTGACATGCCCTTTAACGTTTCTTGCTACAATTACTGCTAATTCATTTTTAAAAGGAACTAACTCTTCAGTAATACACTCTACGTTAGGTAGGTCGTCTAAATCGGAATGTGAGCGTACAATCTTTACACCATTACCATCATAACCAAATTGAGCACTTTTCCAAACAAAAGGAAAATCTAATGTTTCATGTTTAATGGCAGTTAAAATTTCATCCTTATAGGCATATCTAGAAAAGTTGGAAGTTGGTAAATTATGATCAACATAAAATAACTTCTGCTTAGCCTTATTTTGAATAGATTCAAGTGTTTTAGCTGAAGGATATACATTTATACCTTCTTTCTCTAAAGCTTTTAAAGCTTCAATATTTACGTTTTCAATTTCAATAGTTAAGGTGTTCACCTTTTTACCAAAATTATAAACGGTTTCGTAATCCATTAAATCGCCTTGATAAAATTCATCACAAGCAATTTTACTTGGTGCTTCATTACTAGGGTCTAAAACACAAGTGTAAATATCAAATTTTCTTGTGTTATAAAGTAGCATTTTTCCTAGTTGACCACCACCAAGAATACCTAGTTTAAAGTTAGAAGAAAAGTAGTTCATTCTTTAAAATTCACTGTTTTATAATCAGATTTATGCAAAAATACATTTAAATATGATATTATAAGCTAAAAACGTAAGGCAAAACAAGTAAAACGTTAATCAATTGATTATCTTTGCATCTTTCAAAAACAGACAAGGTGATAAAGCTTCACGATTTATATTTTAAGCCATTTATTTCTGCTCAAAAAATTGAGGATACAGTTGAACGTATGGCACAAGAAATTGCCAAAGATTTAGGCGATGAGATTCCAGTATTTGTAGGTATTTTAAATGGGTCGTTTATGTTTGTAAGCGATTTTGTGAAAAAGTATCCAAAACCATGCGAAGTTACATTTATTAAATTGGCTTCTTACGAAGGCGTTAAGTCTACCGAAGATATTCAACGATTAATTGGTTTAACTCAAGATTTATCTGGAAGAACAGTGGTAATTCTTGAGGATATTATAGATTCGGGAAATACAATGGATGAAGTGCATAGGATTTTTAAAAATGAATCTGTAAAAGAGCTTATTATAGCCACCATGTTTTACAAGCCTGAGGCTTATAAAAAAGATTACAAACTACATTATATAGGTATTGAAATTCCTAAAAAATTCATAGTAGGCTATGGCTTAGATTATGATGGCTTAGGAAGGGATTTACCTGAAGTATACCAATTAAAAACAACACAACACATGACAAATTTAGTATTATTTGGACCTCCAGGTGCAGGTAAAGGAACACAAGCAGAATTTTTAAAGCAAAAATATAATCTAGTACATATTTCTACAGGAGATGTATTTAGATATAATATTAAAAATGAAACTGCTTTAGGTACATTAGCCAAGTCTTATATGGATAAGGGTGAATTAGTTCCAGACCAAGTAACTATTGACATGTTAAATGCTGAAGTAGAAAAGAATGCTGGTTGTAATGGGTTTATTTTTGATGGATTTCCAAGAACAAATGCTCAAGCAGAAGCTTTAGATAAATTAATGGACTCTAAAGATTCTCAAATTAATGCTATGATTGCATTAGAGGTTGACGATGAAGTATTAGTTGGACGTCTATTAGAAAGAGGAAAAACAAGTGGTCGTGCTGATGATGCCGACGAAAGTATAATTAGAAATAGAATTACTGAGTATTACAGTAAGACAGCTATATTAAAAGATTATTATTCTGCTCAAGATAAATATTATGGAGTAGATGGTGTAGGTTCTATTGAAGAAATAACGGTACGTTTAAGCGCTGTTATTGATTCATTATAAGAAACTTTAATATTTAAAAAAAGAATAAGATTCCTGCTTTTGCAGGAATCTTAATATAAAGATATGACTGAAGGGAATTTTGTAGATTACGTAAAAATTTATGCAGCCTCTGGAAATGGAGGTAAAGGCTCTGTGCATTTACATCGTGAGAAGTACAATGCTAAAGGTGGTCCAGATGGAGGTGATGGTGGACGCGGAGGTCATATTATTATAAGAGGAAAAGAAAACCTTTGGACACTTTATCATTTAAAGTTTAAAAAGCACTTTAGAGCAGAGCATGGTAGTCATGGGAGTAGTGCTAGAAGTACTGGAGCTGATGGCGCAGATGTGTACGTAGATGTACCATTAGGAACTGTTGTAAGAGATACTGAAACTGATGAAATTCTTTTTGAAATTACTTCAGATCAAGAAGAAGTAATTCTTTGCCAAGGAGGAAAAGGAGGTCGAGGTAATTGGCACTTTAAAAGCGCAACTAATCAAACACCAAGATATGCGCAACCAGGAATTCCACTTGAAGAAAAACGTGTTACTTTAGAACTTAAAGTACTTGCAGATGTTGGTTTGGTTGGATTTCCTAATGCAGGAAAGTCAACGTTACTTTCTGTTATTACGTCTGCAAAACCAAAAATTGCCGATTACGAGTTTACAACTTTAAAACCTAATTTAGGTATTGTTGAGTATCGCGATTACCAAACTTTTGTAATGGCAGATATACCTGGAATTATTGAAGGAGCTGCCGAAGGTAAAGGTTTAGGACATTACTTTTTAAGACATATTGAACGTAACTCTATTTTACTGTTTATGATTCCTGCTGATGCAGACGATATCCATAAGCAATATGATATTTTGCTAGATGAGTTAAGACGTTACAACCCAGAAATGTTAGATAAGGAACGTTTTATTGCTATTTCTAAAAGTGATATGTTAGATGATGAGTTAAAGGCTGAGCTTAAAGTAGAACTAGATAATAACTTGCCTATAGATTATATGTTCTTGTCATCGGTTGCACAACAAGGTATTACACAACTAAAAGATAAGTTGTGGCAGATGTTAAATGCATAAACTAAATATTTATTAGATTATTTTTTGATTAATTTTATAGAAAATTACATGCTATGAAATTAATTAGAGTTTTACTTTTTTGCTTTTTGGTGACTTCTTGTGCCCCAATTTATGTGAATTTTGACTACGAAAAGCAACACGATTTTACGCAGTATAAAACCTATAATTACTATTCGGATATTGAAACAGGGTTAAATGAATTAGATAGTAATCGTTTACTAGATGTTTTAGATAAAGCAATGATAGCTAAAGGTTATACATTGTCAAGCACACCAGATTTCTTTATCAATATTACCAGTAGGGAATTTTACCAATCTCAAAACGGCTCAGTTGGAGTAGGAGTAGGAGGTACAGGGGGAAATGTTGGTGGAGGTATTTCAATAGGTTTGCCTATTGGACAAGCAAATGTTAATCGTCAAATAGTATTTGATTTTATTGACGAAGATGGCATAGGTTTGTTTTGGCAAGCAGTTTCTGAAAGTAACTATAACCCAAAAGTAAAACCAGAAAAAAAAGAAGAAAGATTTTCGGCAATTGTTGCTAAAGTTTTAGCTGGTTTTCCACCTGAAAAGAAATAAAAAACGCACTTATTAAATGAACAAGTGCGTTTTGAATTAATCCACTTTAATTTTTACGCCTTCGCTATGACTGCTAAATTCAGGAGCATACATGCTTTGTATAGTAGTGATGCCATTACTCATATTTCCTGAATTATTTACTCTTAAGTCGTATTCAAAAACATACACACCTTTTGGTAAATAATCGAAGAAGAAATTTGTAGCTGCATCTTTTGTGCTTTCGTAATAGCCTAAACCATCTTGCCATTTATATTTCGATAAAACGTTTACTGGTTCTAATCCAGCAGCTCTCATATCTTTCATATGAACAAATTCCATAGCTCTATCGCTACGTAGTTCTATTCGAACTCTAACTAAGTCACCAACTTTTAAGGGAGTATCACTTGTAATTTCTGATAATTCTTCACCTAAATCAGTATTCTGTTTTAAGAATAGTTTTTTCTTTAACTGCAAAGGTGTTTCAGAAGAGGTGATTTTATCTAAATCTTCAAAGTATTGCCAGTATAAACTTCCCCAAGCAATACCTGCTCCTTTTTTTGTGAGTTTAACTTCTGCTAATTCAGGTGTGATTTCATTTGCAGACCAAGATGTTTTATAGTAGCCTGTGCCTGCTTCCACTTTTACAGTTTCTAGTTTAGAAGGTTCTATTTTTTTATTACCAATTTCTACATCAACCATTTCAGTTACACTTAACCAGTCGCTGCCTTGTAAAAGAAGTGCATAAACAGCTTCGGTAGTTGCTTTGGTAGTTTTCCATCTGTTAGTTTGTTTGTTTTTAAGTAACCATATTTTTAGGTTGTCAATAGTTGTAATATCACTTTCAATTTCAGCAAAAGCTTCAATAAGTAAAGCTTGGGTTTCAATAGGTGCTTGATACCAATACCAAGAGTTGCTATTTTCTTTCCAGTACATACCTAATTCGTCACTAGTAATACTGTTTTCTTTTAACGACTTTAAAATTTTATTAGCTGTTATACTATCATCCATTCTATGAACAATTAAAGCCATCAAACCTTTAGCGTATAACGAGCGTTTTAACCAATACTTCTTGATTTGATCATGGTAGTACTCAGTTATTTCTATAGCTTCTTTTGGTTGTCTATACTCTTTATAAAAACTACGCATATATAAATAGTGTAGTTGGGTATAGCTTAAATGATCTTTGCTTAAATCAATGTTTTTATTGTATTTTTTTAAATCTTTATATTCTTTAATAAATGCTTGGTCTAAATACCTAATAGCATTTATGGTCATGGTGTGTTCTTCTTGCGGAATGGCTACACCTAATTGTTTTAAATGACCAAAACCAGTAATCATATGTTGTGTGATATAACGGTTATCACGACCACCATTAAACCAAGACCAAGCTCCCGAACTATTTTGATTACGCTTTAGTTTTTGTCTTGCAGTTCCAAGTTCATTATTCATTTTATTTAAATCGAATAATAAAGCGATACGTTTCTTTTGTTCTGTTTCACTTTGCGCATCACGAAGCCAAGGTGTTTCTTGAATAAGTAATGACTTTAACTCCTGATTTTTTTCAAGGTTACTAATAAGCGCTTCAGAATTTTTCCATTGGTTAAAAACCTCTTGAATTCTAGGGTTACTATTAGCAATATGACTTGCTAATGCATTGGCATAATAGCGAGAAAAAGTTTGCTCATTACACTCGTAAGGATATTCCATTAAATATGGTAATGCTTGTACAGCATACCAAGATGGATTGCTTGTAATTTCTAAACTTAAATTATGATGTTTTAAAGTTGTAGAGGATGTGTTTTTAAGCTTGTCTAGTGTAAACGTTTTGGTTTCATTACTACGAATCCACATTGGTAAGGTTTCGGTTACTAACATGCGGTTACTTAAAACGGGTATTGCACTTTGTTCGCCATCACTAAAATCGCCAGTAGTAGCTAGTACTTTATATTGAACTGCTTGTACATCAAATGGAATGTTTAACGACCAAGAAGCCTCTGTATTACCTTTGGTATTTACAGTAAAGTTTTGTGTTATACTGTTCTCGACTGTGTTTGAATTGATAAGCTTATTAGTAATATCGTTTCCTGTTAAAGCATCTGTTAGTTCTAATTTTACATGACCAGACAGTTCTTTATCTGTTAGGTTTGCAATTTTGGTACTAATAGTAATTTGGTCGCCTTCACGTAAAAAACGAGGTGCATTTGGGATAACCATTAACTCTTTTTGGGTTACGGTTTCCAAAGTTTTTAAGCTACTCTCCATGGTTTTAGTATGCGCAGCTAATTGTACTTTCCATTTGGTTAAAGCTTCAGGTGTTGTAAAATTAAAACTTACATTACCATTGGCATCTGTTTGCAATTGTGGCAAAAAGTAGGCTGTTTCTTGTAGGTTTTTACGAACTTGAATGTTGTTGAAACTTACGTTGTCTTTTGTTGTGATTATAACAACTCCATTAACTCCTTTTTCTCCATAAACAGCTAGCTCTTTAGGGTCTTTTAGTATTTTTATGCTTTCAATACTATTAGGTTCAATGTCTAATATGTTATCTCTAATTTCACCATTAACTATATATAAAGGTGCGCTAGATTTATTAATAGATCCAACACCACTTACTTTTACAAAAGCACTTTGACCAGATTTGCCATTTCCTCCTACAACATTAACTCCTGGAGCTGTACCTTGAAGCATTTCATCTATTTCTACAACGCGTACAGCAGATGTTAATTCATCTCTCTTTTTTTCTCCAAAAGCAGTTATTATGACTTCTTCTAATTCGGCATCATCTTCTATAAACATATCTGTTGTCATTTCACGAATCATGATTTGGCTGTTATAAAAATAGAGTCCAAACCAATTGGTTTGATCGTATTCTTGACGCGAAATTGCTTGTCGTTTATAAGGGTTGTGTACTCTAAAATTATTAGTTCTAAAACTATTGGATGGGTTTGTATAGTACTGAGAATAATACGTTGGTAATGTATTTGTATTAAAATGCCATTGATGTGGTTTAAACTCATCTAACGAGGCATCGTACATACTTGCTAATAATTCAGCACTTACTTGGTCGCCTTTAGAGCCTTTTATTTTAAAGCTCCATGTTTCGCTAGTTCCAGGTTGTAACTTATCTCTAAATGTTGTGGTTTCAATATCTAAATCAGTTTTTGGATAAGGTACATTTACAGTTATAGAAGATGCTTCAAAGCTATTGAAAGCAGCATATGAATAATGTATTACAAAACCTCCTAAATCATCCTTAGTTACAGGAATTTTTAAGGTTTGTTTATTGTTGTTTAAAACAACTTTATGCTTACTAATTATGTTATGGTTTTTTTCTACTTCAACATAAACAGTTAGGTTACTAGCAGCAGATGCTAAAGTTAATTCGACTGTGTCATTAGGCTGGTAACTCGTTTTGCTAGTATTAATATTAAAGAGTTGTTTATCGGTTAAGGTTTTATCTTTAGCACTATAAACTGTTGTCTTTGATTCTGCTTTTACAACTTGACCAAATTTATCTTTAGTTTCTAACTCAATAATATAGGCACCAGATTTCCATTTTTTAATGTTCCCTAGTTTTGTTGTTTTAGACTTTTCGGTGTCAAAAGACTCTGTGAAAACTAATTTCCCTTTATCCCAAAACTCACTACTACTTTCGTTGTCGTAAGCTTCGTTAGGAAACAATTTATGGAACTCTGTTTTGGATAATGTTTTGTAATCTGGAGCAGACCATGGTCTTGGACGTAATACATTATCAGGTGCTTTAAGTTTATATATTTTAATGTATCCTTTTGCTGGTACAAACTCACCATTTAAATTATTGGTATTAATAGTAAGTTCATGTTTTTTAGAATCTTTGTCCAGTTTTGAATCTAAACTAATAGATGCTGTTAGGCTATGGTAACCAACATTTACAATAGTAGTTTCACTTCTAGTTTCGCCATTAATATCTGTGACATCAGCAGTTATTTCATATTGAAAAATTGGTAAGTTTTTCTTGTCTACACTATTGTCAGGTAAGGCTTTAAATGTAATGCTGAATTCACCTTTTTCATTGGTTGTTGTTTTTCCATGTGTTATTTCTTGAGCTTCGTTTCTATGCCAAGGATTGTACCTGTAAAACCAATTTGGGTATTGAACTTTACGATGCACTCGATATACTACTTGTGCATTTGTAATATTACTGCCAGCAAATGCAATGGCATTACCTTTTATTTTAACACTATCGTTTACTTTAAAACTTTCGGTAATTGGATTGAACTTAGCTTCAAACTTAGGACGTTTGTATTCTTCTACATCAAAATAACTATATACAGCTAATCTGTTAGCTTCTTTTTGTCCGTGAAAAGTCATTCTATAACCACCAGTAATACCATTTTTTGGTAATATAAATTCAGCAGTAACTGAACCAAATTCATTGGTTACTGCTTCATGTCTAGCAACCTCTTGACGATTAGCATCATATAAAATAGCGATAGTTGGTTCGTTAGCAATAACAGAAGAGACATTATCTTCGGTTTTCATTATAATGCCTTTGTAATAAACCGTTTGTCCAGGTCTGTAAATACTACGATCTGTAAAAATAAAACCATGTAGTTTCGTTTTTTCTTCTTCTTGTTTTTTCCTTAGCTTATCAATGTAATAACCTCCAAAATTTGCTTTTTGATTATTTTTTGAAACAACTACTTTAATGTTTGTCCATCTGTCAGACTTTTTATGAAATACAAATTCACCATTAGCATCAGTCGTTTTTTTAACGCTTTTATAATTGTCTTTATAATTTTTTTGATACGATAGATTTATAGAAGCATTAGTTATTGGAGCACCATTATTTCTATTAATAACTTGGTAAGTGATTATATCATCACTTTTCTTTTCTATTAAGGCATAATCTGTAGATTGAATGCTGCTAAAAGCATATGTTTTAAAATTATCTTTTTGAGCTACAATTAGATATTGACCATTATCAAGTTTAGGAATAATAACTTCAGTACTGTGTTGTTGGTAGTCTTCTTCGTTTCTAAGGCTTTGATTCCATTTTGTATAAACCTTTAGCTTTTTAATGTATTTAAGCTTATCATCATTATCATACAATTGGTAAAGACGATTGATTTGTTTTTCAGAAATATGATAGATAATAAACTCAAGGTTATTTAAGTTTTTGTAGTTAACTAATACTTTAGCGTTTAGGTTAAGAGGTACGTAATTTTCAGCTTTTATGTTTAAAGAGTTACGTAAAATAGTTTGTTGTAAATCTTGACATTTTTTGGCAGCTCTGCTATCTGGAAAAGTAAACATAGTTGCCTTACATAAGTTTAAAGCCTCTTTAGTTTTCCATCTATGTTGGGTATTAGTTATTGCATTATAAGTATTGCCTTTTTGATAGTGTAAAGTGGCGATTTCAAAAGTGTATAAACCAGAAGTTTCATGGTTGGTTAACTTGTTTTTTTCTTTTTCAAGAGTTTCTAAATAAAGTGTTTCTTTATTATTAAAAGTAGCATGTTGCTTTACAAATTTTAAACGTTCTAGGTTTACTTCTGTAAGCGCATAAGGAGTTCTATATTTTAGGTGAAATTGAATTAAATCTTGGTATATTTTTAAAGCATTTAATTGCAGTGATGTAGTATCTTTAGACGTAATATTTAATGTGGAAAAAGTTGTTGCATCTCCAATATAGTTGGCATTGTCAATCTCAAATTTATATGAAGGATTTGTAATGCTGTTTTCGGATGTTTTATAAAATTTAAGTGCGTTATGTGCTAAAAAATCAAAAAGTGTAGGTCTGTATTTTTTTGAATCGGCAGCAGTAATTAATAAGGTGTCGTAATGTTTTAAATCTTCTAGTTGAAGTAGTAAACCATTTTGTAATGAGTTTTGATAATGCTTATGAATTTCATTAAATAATGTTTGTAAATCCCAAGTTCTAAAATCGGTTTCATCTACTATAGCTTCCGTTTTTGTACGATTGTAAAATCTATATCTGTTATTATCAAAATATTGCCAATAAAGGTTAGCTAATAGGTTTTCTAAAATATTAGTAGTAGGAAATTCACTATTTTTAATTTGGGTTTTAAAGTCACTAATAACTTTTAATTGTGCATCTTCCTCAAGAGTTAAAGCATATTTGCTTTTATAAATAAGCGATTTAATTATTTGATTGTTATTATATTCTTTTTGGGCTAAAGCTGCAATATCCTCAACAACTTTTAAAGCCGATTTTGGTAAACCTTCATTTTCAAAATCAGTCACGTCTTTCCATAGTTTATTAAAACTATCATTTTGAGCATGAGAGAGGTTAGAGAATAAAACAATCATTAGTATAGCAATGTAATTTTTCATTGATTTTATATTTAGCTGTAATAATACATTCAAAAGCCATTCCAAAAAATACTAAATGAGTAATATATTATCTTGGGTTAGTGAATGTACATATTTTTAGAGTGAAATTGAATAATAAACAAGATGAATTATCTATTTAATGTTTAAAAAATGAAAGCTTACTTTTGTGTTTTCGACCTAGTGTTTATGAGGCAGTTATTTTTCTTTTTATTATGTCCAATAATGGCTTTTAGTCAGTCCCTTTTTGTTGAGGTAAATACGTTGTTTGAAAGCAAGTCGTATGTTAAAGCACAAGCATTAATGGAAACTTATGTTGCTTCCAATCCTAGTGATATAAAAGGGCTTGAACTATTGGGTGATGCTTATGGTTACCAAAAAAAATGGGATGATGCTATTGTGTATTATAAAAAGTTAGTCGATTATGATAATACAAATGCGAACTACCATTATAAATATGGAGGTGCTTTAGGAATGAAAGCATTAAGTGTTTCTAAATTAAAAGCTTTGGGTATAATTGGAGATGTGAAAACTGCTTTTTTAACTGCAGCTGAGTTAGATCCTGAACATATTGATGCACGTTGGGCCTTAGTGGAATTGTATATGCAACTTCCTGGAATTGTTGGAGGCAGTAAAAAGAAATCTTTAAAATATGCTGATGAGTTAGAGCAATTATCTTTGGTTGATGGTTATTTAGCTAAGGGTTATATATACGAATATGATGACGAACCAGAGTTAGCAGAATCGTATTTTAAAAAGGCAATAAAAGTAGGAGGTTCTTTAACCTGTTTTCAAAAACTAACAGATTTATACGAAAATAATAAACAACCTCACAAGGCAGTTGCTAATATTGAAGCTGCTTTCGAAAAACACAACAGAAATGCATTGCACTATCAGATAGGAAAAGTATGTGCTGATTATAATATTCAGTTGGAAAAAGGCGAACGATGTTTAAAAGAGTTTATTAAAAATCATACTGCTAAAGATGGTGTGCCAATAGAATGGGCTTACTTTAGATTAGCTCAAATTTATAAGAATAGAATAAATAAAACTGAAGCTTTAAGTTGGATTGATAAAGCTATAGCAACGCGCGCAAATTTCACCCAAGCATTAGAGGAAAAAGAAAAGATTTTAAAACTCTAAAAAGCTTAAAAATACATTAGCAATACTTATATTTACTTTCTATTTTAAGTAAACTATGAACGTACATTTTATAGCTATTGGTGGTGCTGCAATGCATAACCTTGCCATTGCATTACATAATAAAGGGTATAAAGTTACTGGAAGTGACGATACCATTTTTGACCCTTCAAAATCTCGATTAGAGGCCAAAGGATTATTACCAGAATCTTTTGGATGGTTTCCAGAAAAAATCACATCTAATTTAGATGCTATTGTATTAGGTATGCATGCTAAGGCAGATAATCCAGAATTGCTAAAAGCTCAAGAATTGGGATTGAAAATTTATAGCTATCCAGAGTTTTTGTACGAACAATCCAAACATAAAACAAGAGTTGTTATTGGTGGAAGTCATGGAAAAACAACTATAACTTCTATGATTTTACATGTAATGCATTACCATGATGTAGAGGTAGATTATATGGTAGGAGCTCAATTAGAAGGTTTTGATGTGATGGTGAAACTAACCGAAGAGAACGATTTTATTGTGCTTGAAGGCGATGAGTATTTAAGCTCTCCAATTGATAGACGTCCTAAATTTCACTTGTACCAACCAAATATTGCTTTACTAAGTGGTATTGCTTGGGACCATATAAATGTATTTCCAACTTTTGATAATTATGTGGAGCAGTTCTCCATTTTTGTAGATAATATTACAAATGGAGGTAGTATTACTTATAATATTGAAGACGATGCAGTAAAACAAGTTGTTGAAGCATCCGAAAATCCAATACGTAAATTCCCTTACGAAACACCAGAGTATGCTATTGAAGATGGTGAGACTATGTTAGAAACACCTGATGGTCCTATGCCAATTGAAGTGTTTGGAAAACACAATTTAAATAATTTAGCAGGCGCTAAATGGATATGTCAACACATGGGAATTGATGAAGACGATTTTTACGAGGCTATTTCCACATTTAAAGGCGCTAGTAAACGTTTAGAAAAAATTACCGAAAGTAATACTAGTGTTGCATATAAAGATTTTGCACACTCACCAAGTAAAGTAAAAGCTACTACAACTGCTGTAAAAGAGCAATATAAGGACAGAACATTGGTAGCTTGTTTGGAGTTGCATACCTATAGTAGCTTAAATGCAGAGTTTTTAAAAGAATACAAAGGCGCACTTGATGCAGCAGATGTTGCAGTAGTATTTTACTCGCCTCATGCTGTGGAGATAAAAAAGTTAGAAGCAGTTACACATGAGCAAATAGCTAATGCATTTGAACGAGACGATTTAATTATTTATACAAATCCGCAAGAATTTAAAGACTATTTATTTTCTCAAAACTTTAATGATAAAGCCTTGCTATTAATGAGTTCTGGGAACTATGGAGGGTTGGATTTTGAAGAGGTAAAAGGATTGATTAGTTAGTAATTACCTCAATTCAATAGTATCAATTTCAAGGTTAAAGTTTTCAGCTTTTTTATTAGCTATTAAAAAACCTAAAGTTTCAATATAGTTTTCAGTAAAATTTGGTTTGTCTAATGGTTTTCCTCTAAACATAGGGTGCATATCTTTTAAAGAAATTACTATTTCTTGCCAATTACCAGAAGTCTCAAAATTATAGATGTAATTAAAATAATCTTTACGATTAGCTTTAAGTCTAAATTGATAGCTTTTACTATCACCACGCAGTTTAATTACAACTTTTGAGTAGT
The DNA here is from genome assembly GCF_047219225.1 of Pontimicrobium sp. IMCC45349. Lineage (GTDB taxonomy): Bacteria > Bacteroidota > Bacteroidia > Flavobacteriales > Flavobacteriaceae > IMCC45349. The sequence continues at coordinate 2,076,906 of NZ_CP178208.1, forward strand.
TGGCAACTGCAATCGTTTCAAATTGATAACGTACCAAAGAGAAACCTCCATTGTTTTTTAATGAGACATTGCCTTTAAACACACCAAAACCTTCAGCGTTTGTACTAATTGTGCTTGAAGATTTTCCTCCCATTACTATATCGTCTACAATTTCCCAATTTTGTAGGTTCGATGAAGCAGTAAATTTGAAAAGGATGTGCGAATTCATTGAATAATTTTAGTTGTAAAATAATTATAAGAGAAGCTTAATGATTCTATTAAAGTCTCATTTGTCATGCTATTTAATGATGAAACATTCCAGCTTACTGGCCATGCATTAACAAAAGTCCAAGACATAACTATAGAACCTTCTTCATTTAATAGAGAAACTACAATTGTTTTTGGTGTTATAGTGCTAGATAAACCTACTTCTAATGTTTTGGTAACCCAAGATTTGAGTTTAGAATTATTCCTAATAATTCCTCTTTTTAATTCTAAATTAGAATATTTAACATGTGTCGGAACTTTGTACTTAAATCGGTTTTCACCACCTTCAGTAATTTCTTCTGTTGACACCTCTGAAGAGATTCCAGAAACTTCTTTAAAGCTGTAAGTTTCATTTTCTATTGTTACTTGAAAATAAAAGCCTACAGGAGGATAAACTTTATCTGAAGTACTCATAGTATTGTTTAAATTAAAGTTACTGTAATATAGTGAATAGTACTTATATTACTATAGTTACAGATAACATTTAGATGTCAACTCTTGGCCACTTCCAAGCTTGGAACATAATTATAATAAAAACAACAAGTTCAATAATATTGAAGATTACAAAAAATAATTGCCATTCATTTCCAAAACTAGAAACGATTATTAAAATAGAAATACAAGCATATAGAAAAGCAATAATAATATTTAGCCACTTGTTTAGTTGAGGCTTTAAAAACACAGAGAGAAATATCATTAAAGCAGGAATAATTAAAATTGTAGAAAAAATAACTAAAAGCTTAGGTGTTGTCGCTCCCATTGGTGTTTGAAGCTTCATGATTTTTTCTAATTTCTCTGGAGTCATTAATCTAAAATAGTCGGCGTATATATAGAGAAACATTAATGTGGTCCAAAGCGATGCTAGTTTAACTTTTATATTGATGTTATAATTTACTAATGATTTTGAATTTGGCATTTCTAGTTTTTTTAATTCTGAATTTTTAGACTGTAAATTAATATGAAGGTTTAAATGTTTATTGATTTTTATGCTTAAAATATAAGTAATAATATTCTAGTTTAAATTTTAATTTTTTAATTAATCTCTTTTTCAATTTTAATAGAATCCAAATGTGCCTCTTTTTTCATATTTTCAATATCAGTACCCGTTTTTTCAATACTAACTCCTGATATGTGAATCATTTTAAGCTGATATACATTATTTGATATTTCCTCTATTGTAGTTGTCCAAGTCATTTACAAGCAATTTTCTATTAATCTATTTTTTAATCATTCTTGATTTAATAACTCTATGATTCAGTCCTGATTTTATAGTTAATTCAAAGAAGGCATTTAATAAACAATTCAATCTTTTCATCTTTTCTTCGTCTTCAAGCCAAACGTCAACTATCGAACCAGCACCACCAAGTAATTCAGCAGAAATGACTCTTTGTTGAAATTTCTTAGAATCTTCTTTTTGAACACTAGATAAAATTAGAATTATCCATTTGGCTTGAGCTAAATAAGCTGAGTCGCGTAAAATTTCATGAATCTCAGTTAGAAGAAGATTGAATTGCTCTTTAGTTTTTTGATTAAAAATTATGTCAAATTTTGTTTTAAATAATCCAAACATATGTATATACTCCTTAGGAATATGTTTTTATTATAAATAATCTATAAATTTATGTTATTTACTCTATTTAGTAACAAAAATAGTATCTAAAAAGGTTTCAATACTTTCTTGATTAGCACGTATTAACTCGTTTTTAGCATTATTGGTATCAGCCGTTTTTTTGTCTTGCGAGAGTTTAAACTTGCCTTCCCATTGGGTTATAGTTATCTCAAACATTTCAATATAATCCAACGCTGCTTCCATACGTTTATTATTAGCTTCTAATACGTACTTGTGGTCTGGTGCTTCTAAAAATTCAGTCATGTCAATTAACGATTTTTTTAAAGCATCTTTACTTTCAATAGCTTTTACAGTGCCTTTTAGGTGCACCTTTATATAGTTCCAGGTTGGTAACTGCGTAGTTGTATATACACTTGGTGATATATAGCAGTTTGGTCCAGAAAAAATAAGTGTTACCTTATTATTATCCCTTAATAGTTTGGCTTGAGGGTTAAACTTATCTATATGTCCAACTAAAATTCCGTTACTATAAACTAAAGGTATATGTGTAATATATGGTTGGTTGTTATGTGTTGAAATAACGGTTGCAAGAGGATAATTTTTTATTACCTCAAGCATGTGTTGTTTGTTATCGTCTTGATGATGTTTTGGTGGATACATATCTATACTCCAAATTGTCTAAAATGATGGTCTAAGTGTTTGTATTGTGCTTTTCCCCATTGTTCGGTTGTAAAGCTTCCAAAAAATGGATGCTTTGGCCAACTAGTTTTATTGTTTAAGGCACTAAACTCATTAATTACTTCTTGTAATTGTTGTTTTTCTTGATTAAAGTCATAATTACCAGAAGCAACATAATCTCTTGCTGTTGGAATACCTTTATTCCATAACTTGTCATTATACATGGTTGGTTTAAATGCTTTAAAAAGTAATTTTTTCATGAAACCAATTTTAGCATTTAGTTCTTTTTTACCAATAGCAACCTCTAGAGGTCCTTGGCAATGTTTTAGCATTTGGTCAATATTCATTGTTCCCCAATTTGCCTTAGAATTTTCGTTAAGCAATTCTAATCTATTTAAAACTTCTTTCTGCGTTTCTTTATCAAATAACGATTTCATTAGATGTAATTTTATTGTCTGTGAAATTTACAATATTTATCTTTATCAAATGAGCGAAAAATCGTCTTCTTTTTCAATTAAACATTGGTCACAAGATGATCAGCCAAGAGAAAAACTACGTGATAAAGGTAAAGCAGCTTTAAGCGATGCCGAATTAGTGGCTATTTTAATAGGTTCTGGTAATAGAGATGAAAGTGCAGTAGCTTTATGTAAGCGTATTTTGGCTAGTGTAGATAATAACTTGAGTGAATTAGGAAAGTTATCTGTAAAGCAATTAATGGTATTTAAAGGTATAGGTGAAGCAAAAGCTATTTCTATTGTTGCAGCTATGGAATTAGGTAGAAGACGTAGAGGAGAAGAAGCACTTGAAAAAAAGAAGATTAGCTCTAGTAAGTCAGTTTTTGAGTTGATGCAACCAGTTATTGGTGAGCTTTCGCATGAGGAGTTTTGGATTGTTTATTTAAATAATTCTAACAAGGTAATTTTTAAAAATCAGTTAAGTAAAGGAGGTATAACAGGAACTTTGGTAGATGTGCGATTGGTACTTAAACAAGCCTTGGAAGTTGGAGCTACAGGATTAATTTTAGCACACAATCATCCTTCGGGAACATTAAAACCGAGTCAAGCAGATAAGCAATTAACTCAAAAATTAAAAAATGCTGCCGAAAGTTTAGATATAAAAGTACTAGACCATTTAATTATTACCGAAAAAGCATACTTTAGTTTTGCCGATGAAAATATACTGTAAATGCTTTTAGTTTATACGCATAAAATATCACCAAGAGTAAAGTACATTTTTAAACAAATTTGTACACGAATTTTAGATATTCCTGTATCTTTTACAACAACAATTGAAGAGTTTATTGCTCACGATAGCTTAAAAATGTCGTATACAACTCAGGCATTAGGAAAGGAGTTTTTTGTGAGAAGTCATCCAATTTTGTTTGAACAAGGTTTGTCTGATATTGATATAAATGTGCATAAATGGGAAGAAACCAAATGCTTTTTTTATAATGGCGAAAAGAGTAGTATTCCTTTTGATATATTTTCGGCTTCTTTTTATTTGCTAAGTCGTTATGAAGAGTATTTGCCTCACGTTAAAGATGAGTTTGGACGTTTTACAAAAGAAGATAGTTTAGCTTTTAAACATGATTTTTTAGAAAGTCCAGTGGTAGATATTTGGGCTTATAAATTTAAAGCAGCATTACAAGAGCGTTTTCCAGATTATAAATTTAAAGATAGAAGTTACAAAATAAGCCCAATTATTGATGTGCCTATGGCATATTATTTTAAGCATAAGGGTTTAATGCGAACTATAGGTGGAACGTTAAACGAAATTGTTCGCTTTAAATTTAGAACCTTGTATAGACGATATACAGTTGTAACTGGATTTAAACGGGATCCTTATAATACTTTTAAATGGATAATAAATAAACAAAAACAGGTTAAAGAAAAATTTTTGGTGTTCTTTTTAATTGGAGCTTACTCTACTTACGATAAAAATGTAAGTATTAATAAAAAGAAGTTTGTGTCTTTAATAAAGTCGGTTGCAGATTATTGTCGCGTAGGACTTAAGGTGTCATTTTTTGCGGTAGATGATGCTTCAGTATTAAAAAAGGAAAAACAAAATATGGAATCCATAATTAATACATCTTTAGAGATTTCTAGAAATTCTTTTTCAAGAATTAATTTACCAAAAACGTATAGAAATTTAATTGAGTTAGAAATAAAAGAGGATTATACAATGGGTTATATAAACGATATAGGTTTTAGAGCAGGTACATGCACACCATATTTGTTTTATGACATGGATTATGAAATACAAACACCATTAAAGATTCATCCTTTTCAATTAATGGATTATTCATTGCTTAAACAAGCATCTTTTTTAGATAAAAAACAAACACTTTTAAGAGCTATAGATAAAGTTAAAAATGTTAATGGTACATTTACAGCTGTTTTTCATAATTACTCGTTTAGTGATGTTGAAAGATGGGAAGACTTTAAAGAACTATTTAATATAATACTATATTCTACAGATGAAGATTGATAATATCTCTCATGTTTTTTTTGATTTAGACCATACACTTTGGGATTTTGAAAAAAACTCAGCTTTAACCTTTGAAAAAATTTTTGATATCAATAAGGTTGATGTAAAGCTAGATGAGTTTTTAGAAGTTTATGTACCTATTAATTTCCAGTATTGGAAGCTTTATAGAGAAGAAAAAATTGACAAAGCATCTTTGCGTTATGGAAGACTCAATGATGCATTTAGAGCCATAGATGTTAAGGTTAAAATGAGTTTGATACATAAACTCTCTGTCGATTATATTGATAATTTATCTACGTTTAATCATTTGTTTGATGGTACTATTGAAATATTAGAGTATTTGAAGCCAAAGTATAAGCTTCATATTATAACTAATGGGTTTAAAGAAGTACAACAAGGAAAATTAAACAAATCTAATATTGATCATTTTTTTGAAACTGTTACCAATTCAGAAATGGTAGGTGTTAAAAAGCCTAACCCAAAAATATTTAATCATGCGCTTAATGTTGCAAGAGCAAACAAAACACAAAGTATAATGATTGGAGATAATTTAGAAGCTGATGTACAAGGCGCTTTGGATATTGGATTAGATGCTATTTGTTTTAATTATCACAATGAGACTATTGATAACCATATAAAAAGTATAGATTCGTTATTAGAGATTAAGAATTACTTATAGTAAGTCTGTTCAAGTACTCAAATAATTTTATACATTAGAGATTAATAAAATAAAACCTTATGAAAAAGCAAGTTTTAGGCCTTTTAATAGTTGTTTTTGGGACGATAAGTCCTTTAATAGCTCAAAGTAGTGTAAATGACTATAAGTATGTAATTGTACCAAATAGGTACGATTTTTTGAATGAGGATAATAAGTATCAATTAAATGCATTAACGGAGTTTCTTTTTAATAAGTACGGCTTTAATGCTATTATGAAAAATGAACAATTTCCTCAAGATTTATATTCTAATAGTTGTTTAGCTTTAGTGAGTAATGTAACAAAACACAAAGGTGCTTTTAAAACGAAATTGCAAATTGAATTAAGAAATTGTAAGAATGAACTAATATTTAGTTCAGAAATAGGGGAATCTAGGGAAAAGGATTATAAAGCAGCATTTAATTTAGCTTTACGAGATGCTTTTAAAAGTGTAGAAGCGTTAAATTATGAGTATAAGGAAAATAAGGAGATAGTTTCATTAGCTAAAGTAAATATAAATGATGAGCAAGAAGAAATAGCAAAGCTTAAAGCTGAATTAGAATCTTTAAAAAAGGAGCAAGAAGTAGTTAAAGAAGTAAAAAGTGAAGTTGCTCCAGTAAAAGTTGAATCAAAGGTCAAGGATATAAGTTTTACAGAAAATTCTAAACAAGACGGTAATAATATTTCATTAGAGACACCAAAAAAAGTTCATGCCAAAGAAACCAAAAATTACTTAATTGCTAAACCTATTACAAATGGTTACCAATTATTAAATAACTTAACAAATAATATTGAGTATACAATTCATGCTACTGGGTTTGAAAATGTATTTATTATCAAAGATAAAAGTGGAATTATCTATAAAAGGGGTAATGCGTGGGTACGTGAGTATATTGAAGGAGAACGTACAGTTCTCGATTTTCTAGATGTAAAATTCTAATAATCGTATTTGTCTTTCCAACGGTTTTTTAAAAACTCTCGTTGTGCATTTTCTCTAGCATTATTACCAGGATAGTACAAGGTTGTATTTTCTATATCTTTCGGTAAAAACTCATGAGCAGCAAAATTATTTTCGTAGTTATGTGCATATTGGTAATTATCGCCATAACCTAATTCTTTCATTAATTTTGTAGGTGCATTTCTAATTGATAAAGGCACACTTAAGTCACCAGTTTCTCTAACTAACTTTTGAGCATTACCAATAGCTTTATAAGCTGCATTACTTTTTGGTGAACATGCCAAATATGTAGCACATTGACTTAAAATAATTCTTGATTCAGGATAACCAATAGTAGTTACTGCTTGAAATGTATTATTTGCTATAACCAATGCAGTTGGATTTGCATTTCCAATATCTTCACTAGCTAAAATTAGTAAACGTCTTGCAATAAATTTCACATCTTCACCACCTTCAATCATTCTAGCTAACCAATATACAGCTGCATTTGGGTCGCTGCCTCTTATCGATTTAATAAATGCAGATATAATATCGTAATGTTGCTCTCCTGTTTTATCATATCTAACTGTATTGTTTTGAACTTTATTTAAAACAACTTCATTTGTAATAAATATATCTTTGTCATCAAAAGAGCTAATAATTAACTCAAAAATGTTAAGTAATTTTCTAGCATCACCACCTGACAAGCGCAGTAAGGCTTCAGTTTCTTCAAGTGTAATATTTTTTTGGGATAGAATGTTATCTTTCTCAATTGCACGCTTTAAAAGTGATTCTAAATCATTTTTATCAAATGAGTTTAAAATATATACTTGACATCGTGATAGTAATGCTGGAATAACTTCAAAACTAGGGTTTTCGGTTGTAGCTCCAATTAATGTTACCCAACCTTTTTCAACTGCTTGCAATAAGGAGTCTTGTTGCGATTTACTAAATCGATGTATCTCATCGATAAAAAGAATAGGGTTTTTGGTTGTAAATAGTCCGCCATTTTGTTTTGCTTTTTCAATGACATCTCTTACATCTTTTACCCCAGAACTAATAGCGCTTAAAGTATAAAAAGGACGTTTTGATTCGTTAGAAATAATATTAGCTAAAGTCGTTTTTCCTATTCCAGGTGGTCCACAAAGTATCATTGAAGGTATTAAACCTTGTTTTATAGATTGTGTTAATGAACCATTAGGGCCTACTAAATGTGATTGACTTATATAGTCATCTAGTGTTTCTGGTCTAAGGCGTTCGGCTAATGGTGCATTCATATTGTAAAATTAAATCATTTTTTTGTTTTGAAGTGACAATGTTTCATAAAGAATCGTTTTGGCTAATTATTTGTAAGTATTATTTAAATTTATGAAATGAACAATCAAGAACAATTTAAATATACAACTGGAGTAGTTGGTTATCCAATAGCATTTGTATTGCTTATTTGGATTATTTTTTGGTTTGAGGTACGTTTTGGATATCGTTTTAACGATTTAGGAGTATATCCTAGAACACTTGAAGGATTAAAGGGTGTAATATTTAGTCCTTTTGTCCATAGTAGCTTAGAACATTTATATCATAATTCTATTCCGCTTTTAGTATTATCCATGGCATTGTTTTATTTCTATCGACCAATTGCTTGGAAAGTGATAGGCTATGGTATTTTACTTTCTGGATTGCTTACTTGGTGTATTGGTAGACCTTCTTACCATATAGGAGCAAGTGGGTTGATTTATGTATTAATGAGTTTCATTCTATTTAAAGGTGTTTTCGCTAAACATTTTAGACTGATAGCATTGTCATTATTAGTGGTTTTTCTTTATGGAAGTATGATATGGTATGTATTTCCTGTAAAAGAAAATATGTCTTGGGAAGGACATCTTTCGGGTTTAATAGTTGGTTTATTATTTGCCATAGTTTTTAGGAAATATATAGCTAAGCCTAAAAAATATGAATGGGAGCGCGATGATTACAATGAGGAGGATGACCCTTTTCTAAAGCATTTTGATGAGAATGGTAATTTTATTGAAGCTGTTGAAGTTGAAGAGCAAGAAGACGTAATAGAGGAGAAGCCAAAAACGAAAAGAGTTATTAAGGTCACTTATCATTTTAATAAAAAGAAAGACAATAATTAAAGGCGTTGTCTAACTACTTCATAAAGAAAAGCACCACAAGCTACAGACACATTTAGAGAGCCTATATCTCCATACATAGGAAGTTTTGCCTTGGCATCAGATAACTTTAAAACTGATGGTGAAACACCTTTTCCTTCAGAGCCCATAATAATAGCACAAGGTTCCTTAAATGAAACATCATAGATTGTGTTTTCAGTTTTTTCTGTCGCCGAAATAATTTTAATTCCAGATGCTTGTAAATAAAACATAGCGTCTTTTATATGATCTACTTTACAAATAGGGACTTTAAAGACTGCACCAGCGCTAGTTTTTATAGTGTCTCCATTTACTGGAGCACCACCTTTTTTTTGAATTATGATTCCATCTACACCAGTACATTCTGCAGTTCTAATAATAGCACCAAAATTACGTACATCGCTTAGTTGGTCTAAAAGTAAGAATAGAGGCGTTTTTCCAGACTCACTTACATTAGTAACTAAAGTGTCTAAATCATAAAATTCAATAGGTGAAATTTGAGCAACAACACCTTGGTGGTTGTTATTTCTGGAAAGTCTGTTTAGCTTTTCAATAGGAACATAAGATATATTTACTGCATTTTTTCTTAAAAGACTATCTAATTCTTGAAAAAGTTCACCTTTTAGCCCTTTTTGCACGAATACTTTATCTATAGTTTTTCCAGAATTTATAGCTTCAATAACAGCACGAATTCCAAATATTTTTGTCTCTTGTTCCATAGAGGCAAAAGTATAAAAAAAGACCTTGCAAAATATAAATTAGCAAGGTCAATATTTATGAGTTATTGTTTTATAATTTTCTTTGTTGTGATTGTATTATTTGAATGTATTTTTAAGAGGTATAGATTAGGAGTAAGATGACCCATATCTAGGCTATTTGAATTACTATTCTCTAAAACTAGTTTCCCTAATAGATTATAAATTTCTAATTTTTGAACTTCTTGATTAGATTTCACATTTAATTTGTCTTTTACTGGATTTGGATAAATAGACGCCATATTTAGTTCAAAATCATCAATATTTAATATATCACATTGAGATAAGTCAGGATTATTCTCAATAGGAAGTTCAGGGGTTAAATCTCTACCGTCAAAGGCAGGATAGTTGTATCCATATTTTGTAGCTCTAAAAAGAGTATTTCCACTTCCTAAAGGATCATCACCTTGACTTAATATACTATCAGACCCTACAGGAGAAATATATTTCCATACTTTTTGATTTTCTGAATTTATTTCAAATAAATAACCTTGTGAACCAACGCAAACAAGTATGTTCCCATTAGGAAGCATTTGCGCACCAGATAAGAAGTGAGAAAAGAAATTAGTTGGGTCTTCTGGATCTTGATAAATGTAATCTGGAGTTTCAGGACCGTATGTAGTACCTATTTCATAATTATAAAACCCTGGAATATCTTGAGGTGGGTTTAAAATATAAACCTCTGAAAAGCTTGGAGAACGGTTTAAACCATTGTTAAAAAGAATTATTTTTCCTTCATTAGGATACCCAGGAGGTATTACATATGGGTAATGTTGCCCAAAAAGTTTTTTATCATTTTCATCACCTCGTTTGTATACTTCAGGATTTCCCCAACGATATAAAAAATCTCCTCCTTTACCATAAATACCTCCATTATTACTAGCAGCTTCTTCTGTAGTAGTAGAATGATCAATAATATAAATTTCACTCATTAATCTTGAACTTAATACTATTTGATCTAGTGATTCGTCATATTGTAATGAGTTTATATGTAGCCAATTTGAATTACCATTAGAGCCTCCTAAATAGTTAATATCAAGTAATTGTGGATTATTTTCTACAATACCATAATTGTCTTTGTTAATGTCAAAATCTTGGATTAGATGATCCTTGATATGCCATTCCCAAACAATGTTAGCAGAATTTGTGCCTATAGGTTCAAGTTCAAGAATATGTTCATTATATAGAGTAGATTGAGTAAGGTTAGATGGGTTTCTTCCAGCTTGAATAGCTTCTTCATTACTTAAAACAGAAACCGCAAGCATTAATATATTCCCATTAGGCATAGGGTATATATCGTGATGTTGTCTTTCTTCTGGAGTTGAATAATTATATTCCCATAAAAGGTCATTATCCCAACTTCTTAGCTCAATTCTACCTCCAACACCACCAAAGTTAATACCAGTGTTTTCAGTTTTACATGCTCTAAGCAAGTTTCCATTTTCTAAGAGATAAACTGCATTTCCTGGATTAAAATCACTCGTCCATTGATTTATAATTTCACCACAATTATTTATTAAATATGTATTTAAGTTTTTAGTGATTAAGGTATAGCCACCATACGTGCCTTCTTGATTATCTATAATACCTACCGTGTTTTGGGAAAAAGATAGTAAAGGTGATAATAATGATAAAAAGAATACTGTAATAAGAAAATTTGGTTTTAACCTTTTCATAGCATTTAGTCGTTTATATTTTATGTGTCTTACAAAAAAAAGAGAGGTTAACCTCTCTTTTTTTTAAGTGTGAATGAGTTATTTTAAAATAACTTTTTTGTTTATTTTAGAATCACCTTGTTTTATAATCAATACGTAACTTCCCTTAGCAAATCTTTGAGTATCTATCTTACCCGAAATAAATTGACCTTGAGGAGCAATAGTATGTTTAAAGATTATTCTACCTTGAATATCAACAAGAATAATTGAAGCATCTGAATTATTTAAAGAATTGAAGCTATAATTTAATTCAGAACTTGCAGGATTTGGCCAAATATTAAAAGTGTTGAATTGGTTTTCATTAGTACTAAGTGTTAAATCTGAACCAGTCAAAATTAATGAGAAATCTTGAGTTGAATTAGTAAGAGTTCCTTTATGAGTAACAGTTAAAGTATAACTGCCAGCAGATGGATTATTAATATCTATATTTTCGACTGTGTCAACTAGGTTATCTCCAGTAGTAGCAAAACCAGCAACATTGCTTAGGTTTAATTTCCAAGGAAAATATGTTGTAGAGTTTTGAGTAATTCTTAAATCTAAATCATTAACTAAAGCTGCCGTTGGGCTATTCAATTGATTACTCATGTCATTTCCGGCAGGATCTGTCCAACAAATAGTAGCACTTAATTGTTCCGCAGAAGTTACAGTGAAATCAAAAGTATAGGTTTCACCTTGTGATAATGTTTGTTCTAATATTAAAGCATCATTGGTTTGATCTTTTAAAATTGTTTCAGCTGCTCTTTTGGCATTTAATAATCCCCAGCCAAAAATTGGATCTGGACCAACGACTGTAAAATCATCATCTGCAGTATGACAAGCAAGTCCCTTTAAGGTTGATGCTTTCATATATTGAGAGTTTAAATCATTGTAATATTGTTGTAGTAACAAAAGAGAACCAGTTACATTAGGAGCAGACATTGATGTTCCATTATAAGAAGCATATGATGTATTTGAAGTGCTTATAGGAGAAAATACAGCTGTTCCATCTGCAGAAATATCTGGTTTTATTCTACCATCGTCAGAAGGTCCTTGGCTACTACCAACATTAATAGATAAACTAAGAAGATCACCACTTCCGTTTGGGTGTACTAGTGGATTATTTGCATTTGCAACTACTAAATTGTTTTTAGAGTTTTTATTTCCAACAAGTTTATCATAATTGTTAAGTAAACCACCATTATAAGTTGTTTGACCATCATTTCCTGCTGAAACTACTTGTAAATAATATGGTGAATTGTAAGCTACATTATCCCATATTCTTGCTTCGGTATTATAACAACCCATTAACCAATTTAAAGAAGCAGCCGTTTGTGTAGGCACTCCGTATGAATGGTTAGATAATAATAGTGCATTGGTTGTAGCTTCATTTAAAGCTTCAATATCATCATTATCCCAATCATAGGATGTTAGGATTGCTTTTGGAGCCATTCCTTTAGCGGTTGGTGAAACACCTTTTGCTATAATTGTACCAGAAACATGTGTAGAATGGTTACTTTGGTCATTTGATGCTGATTGATCTGGAGTAGAAACTCTTGTTACAGGTGCGGGACTATCATCTAAAAATTCTTGATGTGTAGCTAATGTAGGACCTCCATCCCAAGTAGCAACATGCATATTTTGACCTTCAAGATTTAAACCAAGACCACCGCCATTGTGTAAAAAATCAGTTCTAGTAGCTTTAGCACTGTTTATATTATCCGTTACAATATAAATTGGAGTGTTGTTAATTATATATTTTAATTTTTTTAATTCGCCATTTTCGCCTTTAATAATTAATTCTGTATTAGGATTACTTATTAGGTAGGCTTCAATGTCCTTTTTGTTTTGATCATTAAAAGCTGTTATTTCAGTAATTAATGCTTCAATGTTTTTTTTATTATAATCTTTTATAATAGCTTTTTTCTGTTCTTGAGTTTGTGAAAAACCAAAAGAAAAGGAAAGCAGTAACGATAGTGTTATTAAATTATTCTTATTCATGAGAACTTTTTCGGGTAAAGATAAAAAAAAAGAGCTTTTATTAAAAGCTCTTTTTTTTATGAAATATAGGTTGATAATTATATCCCAGGATTTAATGTTACGTCAACTGTAAAGGCGTTGGTAAATAAACCTTGTGTTAAAGTGTAAGTAAACACTTGAGTACAAGGAGAGAATGAACCAGCACCACCTGTTGCCCATGCATCATCGCCAGCAAAATCAACAGAGAAATCACTATTTAAAGTAATTGTTCCTGAATAAAGGAAAGCACCTTCGTATTGAGGATCTCCTGTTGCCCAAGCAACAAAAGATGGACCCCATCCTGTTGTAACTGTCCATTGATTATCAGAACCTGCTACAGGAACTAAAGTTACATCATAGCTAGGAGCTTCTGCATCAAATGCAACTACAGCTGCTGAGTAATCTGTTGTATTTAAACCATTATAAGGACAGCTCTTGAAAATATCTAGTGAAAAAGTATTGTTTGTACCAACATCTACACCTTCTGATCCAACTAAGTTTAAAACTAAAGTTTTTCCATCTAAGCTAGCATTATCAAAATAAGCTTCTATACTAAATGTAGATACAATATTTCCACCAGGAATTTGAGTTGATGATGCGAAATCAAAATCTACACCTTCAACCGCAGTAGAACTTGGGTCTACTTCAATACTGTAAGGAATTCCTGAATTTTGAATAGCAGTTGTTGCTACACTTATTTGATAATTATTTGCAGCACCTTCTTCAACGAATAAAGTTCCACTTGGACTGCTGTAGAAAATAGTGCTACCTCTACCATTTAAATAATCTGAATCCCCTTGATCTCTATCACAAGAAACAGATACTGTTAATATAAATACTAACGATAATAATTTATAAATTGTTTTCATTTTTTTTTGTTATTGAGGTGTATAAACTGAAACTCCATTTTCTCCGTATCCTTCACAATACCAAGAAATTGTCACAACACCAGTTGATAAATTAACTGAATTTGTTCCTCCATCTAGTGGAATACAAGCTCCCCAAGGGTCGCTTTGACCTTCCCAAGAAATATTACCACAGTTTTCATTGAATTGAACAGTAAAGCTAGTGTCACCAGTACCATATGCAGCAGAATATGGTCCTGAACTATATAAACCTCCAGAGAAATCAAAAACTTCGTATAAACCAGCATCAACTTCAACAATCTCTATTGGCATAGTATTAGTCGAGTAATCAGGTAAGAAATCATGGAAACCATAAGTAGTAGTTACGTCGTACATACCAGCTAAATCAGAAACACATTGTTGAACAATGAATAAGTCATATGATGCTCCAACCATTACTTCATTATCGCCACTTCCTACTAAGTTAATAATTAGGTTAGAACCTTCAGCAGTAGTTCCTTCAAAAATACCTTGAACTAAAATTTCTCCAAAGTACTCTCCTGCAGGAATTGTTACTGAGCTATTAACAAAATTAAAATCTACACCTTCTTGAGCAGTAGATTCAGCATCTACTTGTAAAGAATAAGTTCTATCTGAATTGCTTACACTTGTAGCACCTATTTGAATTGATGCAGGCTCAGCATTTGGAGTCACAAAATAAGAGCTAGCTACACCATTTGTATAGTAAGCAATATCTGGCCCATTGTAATTGTTAGCATCAACTCCATGATCTTCATCTTCACATGCAGTGAAGATGGCTAACGTTAATAATGTGAAAATTATTTTTTTCATTTTTTGCAAATTTTAATTATTAATAACCAGGGTTTTGTTGAAATTCTGGGTAAACATTGATTTCAGCTTGAGGAATTGGTAATTCAAACAAGTGACTTCCTGCTGGTAAGTTTAAGAAAGATCCAGGAACTGGTGTACCAGTACCATCAAAGAATTCACCATTAGTAGCAGAACGAGAAATTCCTTCATTCCATCTCTTAACATCAAATAATCTATGACCTTCAGCAAATAACTCTAATCTTCTTTCATTTTTAATAGCATCTAATAAAGCAGCACCAGTTTCATTTCCAGAAACAAATCCTGAATATCTATTAGATCTTACCATATCTAAAGCAGCTAATGCTTGAGCATCTTGACCACCTAACATAGCGTGAGCCTCAGCTTTATTTAAATAAACCTCAGCAGCTCTAATGATTTTTGGATCAACAACACCGTTTACCTGTCCTGCTTCACCATACATTTTTGTGATAGCGTTGTAGATGTTGCCATCTGCATCTGGTAAAATTTGAACATAAGAAGTTTTTCTTACATCATTACCAGCATATAAATTGTACATGTCAAACTCCATAACGTATTCTGGAATTACAGTACCACCTACAGATTGACTCCATTCAATACCAATACCAACACCATCTAATATTCTATCTTGGTTAATCTTCATGATTACACCAGCTTCACTACCATCTAACCAAACTTGAGGAAAAGATGCAGCGTCAGCAACTGCAGAATTTACGGCATTAGCAGCATTAATAGCCTCTTGGTATTGACCATTGTATAAATAAGCTCTACTTAATAATGCATTAACAGCATCTTTATTAAATCTTCCTACACCATTATCAGCATTTATTAAAGATCTAGAAGCTTCTAATTCAGAAATAACAAATGCGTAAGATTCAGCAACAGTAGGTCTTAACTCTCTAACATTAGGGTCAGTGCCTGTAATAATAGGCATACCTAAACTAGAACCAGCATCAGCAGACTGTGTAGGTATTTTAGAATAAACTTTAAGCATATCAAATAAAGCTAAAGCTCTTGCAGTTCTTGCTTCACCTAAAAAATTATTTTTTGTAGGACCATCATCTAAATTATCGATGTTTTCAATAATTAAGTTTGCTCTGTTTGTAATTACATACGGAGAAAACATCATTCCCCATGCTAAATTTGGAGAATGTCTCCATTCGTGAAATGCTTGATTAGAACGTCTACCAGCTTGAGCTAATATAACGTTACTAGTCATAATGTCTGGTCTACTAAGTAAACTTCCACCATAATATGATCCACCTAAGAATCCAGAGTATACTCCTCTCATCGCATTATCAAAATCCTCAGCAGTATTGTAATATGTGCTTGGAGATAATGCATTATTTGGTAATTGGTTTAGCTCGTCGTCACATGATTGAACGATAAGTAAGCTAAATACAACAACTAATGTTTTATATATATTTTTCATATCTTTTTATTAAAATTTTAAATCAACACCTAAAGAAATAGATTGAGTTTGTGGGTAACTGTAAAGGTTATAGTTACCAAAACCAACAGCATTATTAGTCTCTCCACTACCAATACCTACTTCAGGATCTCCATTAAAGTGAGGTGCATATGTCCATAAGTTTTGTCCTTGAACATAAACTCTTAAAGATTTTAAGTGTAAATATTCAGCATACTTAGAAGGTAAGTTGTAACCTAATGTTAAGTTTCTTAAACGAATATAGTCACCTTTTTGTAAAAATCTATCAGAAGTTTGTTGAGCTTCATTACCATAAATTGGATTTGGTAATACATTAGTATCTCCTGGTTGTCTCCAGTAATTAAAAGCATCTAAACGTTGATTTGCATCAACACCAGTACCATCACTTAACATGTTACTCTCCATGAAGTTAAGAATGTAGTTTCCAGACTTAAAGTAAAAGTCAGAAGTTAAGTCAAAACCTTTGTAGTTTAAGTAGAAGTTAAAACCACCATCAAATTTTGCTAATGGAGATTTTCCACTTAAAACAACATTTGCATTTGAATCGTAAACATTAGTTACGTTTCCATCAGAATCATAAAATAAAGGCTCACCGTTTGCTGGGTTTACTCCTGCCCAACGAGGAACGTAGAAAGTATTAATTTCTTCTCCTACAGTAATAATGTTACTTCCTCTAATGATATCGTCTCCATTAGGACTTTGTGCAGATGGTACTAATTTTGTTACTTCGTTATCAACAAAAGCAATGTTACCACCTACTCTAAATTGTAAGTCTTCAGTTTGGATTGCATCCCAACTTAATTCAATTTCTAAACCTTTATTTACCATTTCTCCAATATTACTGAAGATACTTCCATCTGGTTCACCACCTAAACTTGGAAGTGGGGCATTTAATAATAAATCAGAAGTTGTTCTTTCATAGTAATCAACAACACCTCTTACTTTTCTGTTGAAAGCAGTAAATTCAAAACCAATATCAAAAATAAAGTTTTCTTCAAATCCTAAATCAGGGTTACCATTGTCAGTAGGTACTGCCGTAGATAATCCATTTAAGCTACCAAAACCAAGAGTTGGTAATGCAGCATAAGATCCTATTCCATTTCTGTTACCAGATGTACCCGCTGAAGCACGTAATTTTAAATCATCTAACCAATTTACTTTAAAGAAATCTTCTTTAGAAATATTCCAAGCGGCACTTGCAGACCAGAATACACCATATTGGTTGTTTTGACCAAATACAGAAGAAGCATCACGTCTTACAGAAGCTGTTGCTAAATATTTTCCATCAAAGTTGTAATCTAAAAATCCACCATAAGATAATAATGTATCTTCAAATAAATCAGTTGTTGCAGCAGTTGGTTGTGCAGCTACTGACTGTACAGATAAATCTTCACTTGAGAATCCAATACTTGATAAACGGTAAGATCTAAAAGTATTTTTGTTAAATTCAAATAAACCAGTAACTGTTACATCATGTTTCTCTCCAAAAATCTTGTTATAAGATAAAAGGTTAGTGATAGTATAATCTAAATCGTTAGAACCATTATCAGTTTTAGAACCTGGATTGTTAGCATCTCCAACATATCCATCTAATACAGATCCTGGCTTTAAGAAATACTCTCTTCTATAAGCACTATTAGTAGCACCCATTTTGAAAGTATTTGTGAAGTTTTCTGTTAATTTAGCTTTTGCAGAAATACCTCCAATAATAATTGTTCTATGCTCACTCTCTGGGTTGTTAACTAATGCTTCTGAGATTGAGAAACCATTACTAGTTAAGTTATATTGAGGATTACCATTAGCATCTAATACTAAGTTGTTATCATCATCTAAAATATACTTCGTCTCATACGGATTGTAATCGTACATAGCTCTAAACGGGTTTTGTACGTTGTTTCTATCACGAGGCTCATCAGTTGAAGTAGTAGTAACACTAACATTGGCAGCTACTTCTAACCAAGGTTTAGCTTGATAAGTAACATTTAATCTACTGTTTAATCTTTCAAAACCATCAATAGTTCTAATGATACCAGTGTTTCTGTCATGACCAAGACTTAAGAAGTAAGAAATATCTTCAGAACCTCCAGTTATAGATAAAGAGTTTGATTGAATAGTTGACTCTCTTAAAAGTGTGTCAAACCAATCAGTATCTCTACCTACTAATCTATTAT
Organism: Pontimicrobium sp. IMCC45349; assembly: GCF_047219225.1. Taxonomy (GTDB): domain Bacteria; phylum Bacteroidota; class Bacteroidia; order Flavobacteriales; family Flavobacteriaceae; genus IMCC45349. The sequence continues at coordinate 2,095,470 of NZ_CP178208.1, forward strand.
ATTCTTCTTGACTAGAAATACTAGCTCCTGGTAATGCTACTGCATTTGATACTCCTAAAGCAGCTAATTCTCTTTCATACTGTATTTTTTGAGCAGCATTCATCATTTTGAAGTTATCTTTTATTCTTTGACCGTAACCAAATCTTGAAGATAAAGTAATAGTAGCAGCTCTATTTTTTCTACCAGTTTTCGTTTTAATAACAACTACACCATTTGCAGCTCTAGATCCATAAAGAGAAGCTGTTGCAGCATCTTTTAAAACTGATAAGCTTTCAATGTCGTTAGGGTTTACTGAATTCATATTTGGAGCTACAACACCGTCAATTATATATAAAGGTGCACTAGAAGCGTTAATAGAACCAATACCACGTACTCTTACGAATGCTGTTTGACCAGGTTTACCATTACCTCCAACTACTTGTACCCCAGGAGCAACACCTTGTAGCATGTTGTCTACTGAAGTCGAAGGAGATAGCTTTGCTAAATCTTCACCTGTAACTACAGATACTGCTGATGTTAATTCATCTCTTTTTTTCTCACCGAAGGCAACAATAACAACTTCTTCAAGCGCATTGTCAGGTGCTAATTGAACATCTATCTTACTAGAAGATTCAACGGTAATAGATTGAGTTGAATAACCAACATAGCTAAATTCAAGTACGTCACCTGTATTAGCATTGATTGAATAATTCCCGTCAAAATCTGTAGTAGTACCAGTAGTAGTACCTTTAATTATGACAGATGCTCCAAGCATAGGTAGACCGTTTTCATCGGTCACTGTACCTGAAACAGTTTTCTGTTGTGCAAAGGAAATTTGCACTACAAACGCCAGTAATAGCGTTAAAATTCCACTAAACTTTGTTTTCATTTTTTATAATTTATTTGAATTAGTCTGCCCCAAAAGTCATAATAAAAAGTTAAATAAGCAACTTTTTTATCTTAAAACTTCTTATCAAGCAAAGAAGATAGCTTAATATTAGTAATCTTTCATCTAATATTAGATTTCTTAAATAAATTATAAAAATATAGTTGTAGATAAAAAAAACCGCAGAAAATTAACTGCGGTTTTTATCTAATTCAAATTAAGTTATTAATCTATTGGAGTGTAAATTGAAACTCCATTTTCTCCATACCCTTCACAGTACCAGGATATAGTAATTACACCAGTGCCAGAATCTACTGAGTTTGTTCCACCGTCTGCAGGGATACATGCTCCCCATGGATCTGATTGTCCTGTCCAACTAATGTTGTTGCATGTATCTCTAAAAGTTACAGTAAAGCTAGAGTCACCAGTACCATATGCTGATGAATATGGGCCAGAGCTGTATAAACCTCCTGAGAAATCAAATACTGAATATACTCCGTCACTTACTTGAACAACATCTATATTCATAGTATTAGAAGAGTAATCAGGTAAAAAATCATGATATCCATAAGTTGTGGTTACAGAGTACGCTCCTGCTAAGTCAGAAACACAGCTCATTGGAACATCAACTACAGTTGCTGAAGTCATTCTTTCTCCAGTTGTTGTTGTTATGTAAAATTTAAATTGGAAGGCATCACCTAGAGCTAAGTCTCCAACATTAACTCCTAGTAGACTTGCAACTTCTGCAAGTGTGTAGTTTACAGTAACAGGGAATGAACTTACATCAGCAATTTTGCTGTACTCACCTCCATTAAAGTTTACCATTATTTCACCTGAACTTGAGACTGCGCCACCAGCATCAGATGTCGATAAAGTAAATCCTGAGTTTGCATTAGCTGTGTCTGCTAAATCAAAGAAGCCATTTACTATATCTGTAACAACAGGAAGAACACCAAAGTTCTCATCAACAACTTTCTCATCGTCAAGTGAGCATGAGAAAATCAATGCTGATATTATTAATGTGTATATTATGTTAATTTTTTTCATTTTAATTAAGTTTTAAAATTAGTTAGCATCCCACCATAGTCTATCTGTCATTGAGGCAGAAGGAGTGCTCGAGTTGTTGTCTATTTCAGATTGAGGGTATAAACCTCTTCTTATAAATTGAGGTAAAATAGAGTTAGCAGGTAGGGCTAAATAAGAAGGGTATTGATAATTATGTCTTCTTACATCAACCCAAGTTTCTAAATTCATTGTGAACATAGCTTTGTATTTTTCAGTCATTATTTTTTCAATAGTAACTGTTCCAGCAGTTTCATTAGCATAAGTTGCTAGGTATGAAGCTACCCTTGTGTCTACGGCGTCTTGAGCAGTTGCGCTGTCTATGTCAAAATACTCAGCAACATGATCCACACCTGCGTTAGCAACTAAATTTATTTGAGATGTAATAGCTTCGTTTAAAGCGGTAGCAGCTCTATCAGGTTGGTTTGCTCTTAAAGCAGCTTCAGCTTCTATAAATAGCAATTCAAAATAAGTAGCTATTAATTCAGGGGATTCAATTTTTCCATAATAGCCTTGAGGTCCAACTGGCGAGAAAGAACTGTTTCCTGTTGGTAAACCATTTTGTTTTCCAACTATGTCTACAAATGTTCCTTCAATGTTTCTAGAGTTCCAATAAGAAAACAATCTTGGATCCCAAGTACCAGAATCTGTGCTAATAAGCATATCCATGAAATTTTCAGAGGCAATAATTAAATTGTTCTCAAATAATTCATACCAAGGATTTCTCCAGTTAGGATCTTGATCGTCAAATTTCATAGAGTAATTCCAATCATTGCTATTCATTCCAGCTGCTTTTGCCATATCTACATATCCTAAGGCTGCTGTTGCTGAACCTTGTGGGTCTATTTTACTGAGGTGGTTGCTGTATCTTGCTAGTAACAAATAAGCTGTGGCTTTCCATTTATCTACATCATTATCATGAACCAAATCTCCTTCTAGTGATAAAACTGAAGTTGTATTTAAGTCTTGAATAGCCTCAGTAAGCAATGTGTTTATTGCTGTATATATGTCTGCTTGAGGGTCAAATGATGGGTTTAGGAATTCTGAGATATTGAATGCTTCAGAATAAGGAATGTCTCCATATACATCAGTAATAGCTCCTAGTCCAGTTGCCATTATGATTTTAGCTACACCAACATGTTCCCATGCTTCTGCAGCTGGTCCTGAAGTATTGATAATCTCATAACAATCTTTAAGACCGTTAACATATGAACTAGTATATAGTCCTTGGAAATCAGCTGATCTTAAGTTGTATTGGTCGGCATTTACACCTGTTGCGTGGTTTCCTGCAAATGTTTGAACAAATGCACCAGCATATCTATCCCAGTTGTATCCAAACCCTCCTAAAATATCAACCTGAGCTGCGGTTAGCAGTAGAGTTGGTGTTACTGATGTTGGGTTATTTGGGTCAACAGAAAGTTCTTCTAGCGATTTCTCACTACATCCATATTGCAGGATCAATGAGAATATTAATAATAAATAAATACTTTTTTTCATTTTTCTATTTTTTTTGATTAAAATCCTAATTTGATGTTAAAAGTATAGCTCTTAGTAGATGGTGCTCCATTAATGTCCCAACCTGTTGAGTTTCCAGAGCCATATCCACTAGTTTCAGGATCTTTACCGTTATATTTTGTGTCTAACCATAAATTTGTTCCGGTAACACCTACTTGTAAATTTGTAAACCCTATTTGGTCTAATATTTTTTTAGGGAAATCATATGATAATGAGATATTTCTAAGACGTACCCAAGATGCGTCTTCTACTAAAGCTTCGTCATTAAAAGAAACATAATCATGATAATATCCGTTTGTTAACGGTATTGCTACATCATTTGCTTGTCCAGTGTTAGCGTTTACACCATCAATAATTGTTGTGGCGTTGGCATTAGGATCGTTTAATGAGTAGAATCTGTCTTCAGTTGATTTGGCTAAACCAGAGTATACCCACCAACCTTCAGAGTCATTTATAACATCTCCTCCTTTTTTGATATCAAAAAGGAAGCTTAATCCAATGTTTTTGTATTTTAAGTTAGTGTTAATTCCTAGTTTCCAATCTGGAAAAATGTCTCCAAGTACTATTTTGTCTTCAGTTAGTAGTGGAAGACCATTGTCGCCAACTAGTATATTTCCAGCATCATCTCTTTGGTATCCAACACCTACAATTGTTCCAGCTGATTGACCAACTCTAGCAACTCTTTGAGTTGTTGACCACCATCCGTCTGCAATTACAATTTGATCTGTAAAACCATCTGCTAGAGTTTCAACTTCGTTTGTGTTTTTTGTAAAGTTGAAGTTAACCCCCCATTTAAAGTCATCTGCTACTTTAAATAAGTCGTTAAAAGAAAGTAATACTTCAACACCTTTGTTTCTAATGTCACCAGCATTAATTACTTGTGAGCTAAAACCTGTTGTAACACCGGTTGGTGTTTGAAGTATTTGGTCTGTTGATAGTTTGTTGTAATAGGTGAAATCTAATGATATTTTACTGTCTAACATTTTTAGTTCTGTACCAATTTCCCATTCAGTAGAAATTTCAGGTTTTAAAGCTTCATTTCTTGATAAGTTTGATGTTGTAAATTGTGGTGTTCCTAATACATTGTCACCAGCTTTAACAAAAACATCTTGAATTTGATAAGGGTCGGCACTCTTACCTGTTTGAGCAATTGAACCACGTAGTTTACCATAGTTAATAAACTTAGAGTCAACTAATTTTGAGAAGATGAAACCTAAATTTGCAGAAGGGTAAAAATAGCTATTGTTGTCAGATGGTAAAGTTGAAGACCAGTCATTTCTAGCTGTTAAACCTAAGTATAAATAATCTTTGTAGTCAAAAGTTACATCAGCAAATATACCCATGGTTCTATAGTTTTGAGTGTAAGTGTCAGCCGTAATGTTTACATAATTTTCTAAGTTGTAGAAATCTGGTAGTATTTGTGTTGAACCATTAGTTATTAATCTCTTATATCTAGATTCAAAAATGTTGTTACCTACTAAGTAGGAAACTCCAATATCTTCGTTTATGTCTCCAGCACCAGAAAGAGTAATTAATGAGTTTGTATCGGTAAGATTAATGTTGTTTACATAGGCGTCACCTAAGCGTCCGTCTGATTGAACGGATGATATTGGTCTATAACGTTCTCTGCTGTCTGCGTAAGTATCAACTCCTAATTTGAAACCTAAGTTAAACCACTTTGAGAATTCATAGTTGAAATTCACGTTACCAAATAATCTATTTACCTCACTAAGCTCATTGTCTTCATATACAATCCAATTAGGATCTGGTACAGCTGTAGAGAACCATGTTTTGATTCCATTTGCGTCTTTCCATGGGCGGTTAATATCCCACATGTGGTGCCAGTAACCTAGACCGTCACCCCAACCGTTAATACCAGAAGCAGCTTTGTTAGTTTCGGATCTTATGTAGTTTACATTTGCTCCAAATGTAAACTTATCATTTACTTTGTAGCTACCGTTAATGTTGAATGAGTTTCTTTTTAATTCTGAGTTAGGAACAATACCTTCTTGATCTACTCTTGTGTATGAAGTGTAGAAATTTCCTTTATCATTAGCTCCGCTAAGTGCTAAGTTTGTAGTTAATGTTGTACCGTCATTAAACCAATTTTTGTAATTGTCTTTGTAGAAAGGTATTGCTTGGCCTGAAACATCTTCAGCGATACCATCGGCATCTAAATCTGTATTTGTTCCTGCAGGAAAAGTAGGGTTAGCGGCATAGGCAGGTCCCCAGCTCCAGTGAGTTACATTTGAGTAACCACCATTTCTACCTCTTGCGAAATCATATTGAAATTTAGGGAATCTATTTGGTGATGCGATTGAGTATGATGAGTTTAAGTTGATGTTTAACTTTCCTGAATCTGCTCCTTTTTTAGTTGTGATTAATACAACACCATTTGTTCCGCGTTCTCCATATAGTACTGTTGCTGCACCACCTTTAAGTACTGATATAGATTCTACATTTGTAAAGTCAATATCACCAGCTCTGTTAACACCATAAATAGCGTCACCAGCTGGAGCTGCTACTGAGGAGTTGTCGATTGGAACTCCATCTACAACGAATAAAGCTTGGTTGCTTCCTGATAGAGAGCTAATACCTCTAATGACAATACTTGATGGACTACCAACATCTCCTCCTGAACTTAAGATGTCTACCCCGGAAACGGATCCATTAAGTGCGTCAACAATATTAGTACTACCTGCTCCATTTTCTTGAATGGTTTTAGAGTCTAATTGTTGAGTTGCGTAACCAAGGGCTTGCTTTTCTCTTTTTATACCTAATGCAGTTACAATAACTTCATCAAGTAGAGCAGCGTCTTCTTCCATGGTTACGTTAATCGTGTTGTCGGCTCCTACAGTAATTTCAGTTGTTTTTTGTCCGACATAAGTAAAGGTTAAAATGTCACCAACTTTAGCAGTAATTGAATAATTACCGTCAAAATCTGTTTGGGTTCCATTTGTAGTGCCTTTTACAATGATGTTAACTCCTGGTAAGGGCATTCCAGATTGATCTGAAACTGTACCAGAAATTGTTTTTTCTTGCGCAAAGGTTAATTGCACAAAAAACGCTAGTAATAGCGTCAAAATTCCACTAAACTTTGTTTTCATTTTATTAATTAATTTGAATTAGTCAATATCAAAAGTCAAAATAAAATGTTAATAAAACAACTATTTTTCTTAAAATCTCTTAAATTTTTTAATTATCACTAATATATTGTCATAAAAAATGTTAAAAAAATGCATTTAAGCTTAAGTGGATTTTTGAGTTGTTTAGTTTGAATGTTTGGTTTTTAGATTTGCTATTTGCATAGTTGAATTTAAGTAATCCAGCTTTTGTTATTAATCCAAATCCAAATCCAAATCCAAATAATTTTTCTTTGGTTTCAGTAAGGTTGTCTTCAAAATATGCAAAATCTATAATTGAGTGTATGTAGACTGATTTGTTGAGTAGATATCTGTATTCTGTATTGACTACACTATATAATGACGCAGACAAGCTGTTTTCTTCAAATCCTCTGATGGAGTTGATGCCGCCAAATCGTAATAACTCATTTTCTAGAAAGTTGTCAGATAGTATGCCTTTTGAGTCTATTTTAATATAGATACTGTTTTTTTGATTAAGGTTAAAAATATTGAATGTGTTAAGGGAGAAGGATTCTTGTTTTTCTGAAATGGAATTATATTCTCTTTTTCCTAATTTCAATGAAAGGTTAAATAGTGTTTTTGTTTGAAAAAGTAAATTTTGAGGGTTTAGGTTTTCGTAATTATATGTTATTGAAAAGTTGTTTGAGTTAAAATCTTGTATGTTGTTATTGTTGCTGTTGTCTAAAAGGTTGTTTGATTGACTAGATTCTAGACCTAAGTAAACTCTTTGTTTTGGGTTGATTTGATAAAATAGTTTAGCTGATTGATTAGTGGTTGTGAATGAAGAGTCTTTTTTAAAGATGTTTAGTGAGAATTCAGTTCCAATAGGTGATTTAAATAGATATGGTAGTGATGCATTTACGTTAAATGTTTTTTGATCGTTTTCATCACTTTTGTATATTAAGCTAAATTCTTCACCGTAATTTAAATTATTGATTAGGTTGAGGTTAAGGTAGCCGTCAAATTCAAGTTTGTTAGTTTCTTCGTTAGTCCCAAAGCCTAAAAACCCGTCAAAGGTGTTGCTTTTTGTTTTTTCTAAGTATAAATATAAAGTGGTGGAGTCTTTAGTAAATAAAACTTCGGGAGTCTTAGTTTGAGATGTAAACCTAAGTTGGTTTAGGTTTTGCATTTTTTCTTTAATGTCTTCAAGTTTAAAAGAGGTTTCTTTTTTAATGTTTAAAAAATGGTTGATATAGGATGCAGGGAATTTTTCATATCCTTTTACTATAATATTTTCAATATTACGTTTATTACCTGTAGTTAGCTTTAACTTTGCCTGAAGTGTTGAGTCGGAATTCTTCTTTATGTCAGTTAGATGTATTTTTGAAAAAGGGTAGCCGTTATTTATTAATGAGGAATTAAGTTTGTTTAACTTGTTTTCAATGTTTGATATTGTGGTTTTTATTTGTTCGTTGTTTGAGGGTTCAAAAACTTCTGAGATTAATTCTCTTGAAAAGATGTTGTCATCGTAGTATAAATATATTATGTTGTATTTTTTATTAAGGCTAATTGTGTAGGTGTGATCTTTCTCTTTTGTTTTGGTTGAAACGACTTTGTTTTCTATATATCCTTTTATGCTGAGTTTGTTTTGTACTGTAGTAATTTCTTCTGTTAAAAGTTTTAGGTTTGAGAATTCGGTTTTATAACCTAATGAGTCAATTATTTTTGTTTCCTCAGTAGTTGTTCCATTTATTTTTAGTGAGATGTTTTGAGATAAGGCATTGCTTTGAGGGAAAATAAAGCAGATGAAAATGAAGATGTAGTTGTAGTTGAGTTTCAAGTCAATTTGATTTTGTGTAAAACTAACGGAAAAAACACTCTTATAATATCAACTATAATGTAAATTTGCTAGCGTCTTAAAAATTAATCAAATAGGATTTGAATTATTGATTTTAATTTCTACCTTTGCAGCCCTCTAAGAAGAGGGTTTTTTAAATAATATTATAAAATAATATGCCAACAATTTCACAATTAGTAAGAAAAGGAAGAGCCAAAATAACTAAGAAGAGTAAATCGGCTGCTTTAGATTCTTGTCCTCAAAGACGTGGAGTATGTACGCGTGTTTACACAACAACACCAAAAAAACCAAACTCAGCAATGCGTAAAGTTGCAAGGGTAAGGTTAACAAATGGTAATGAAGTAAATGCTTACATCCCAGGTGAAGGACATAATTTACAAGAGCACTCGATAGTATTAGTTAGAGGTGGAAGGGTAAAAGATTTACCAGGAGTTAGATATCACATTGTACGTGGTGCTTTAGACACAGCAGGTGTAGAAGGACGTACGCAACGTAGATCTAAGTATGGTGCTAAACGCCCAAAGAAGTAATTAAAAACTTTTAAAAAGAAGACATGAGAAAAAGACAGGCGAAAAAGAGACCTATTTTACCAGATCCACGTTTTAACGATCAGTTAGTAACACGTTTCGTTAACATGATGATGTGGGATGGTAAAAAGTCAGTAGCTTTTAAAATTTTCTATGATGCAATTGATATCGTAGAAGCAAAAAAGACAGACGAAGAAAAGACTGCTTTAGAGACTTGGAAGGATGCTTTATCTAACGTTATGCCTCACGTAGAAGTACGTAGTCGTAGAGTTGGTGGTGCTACATTTCAAATTCCTATGCAAATTCGTCCAGACCGTAAAATTTCTACTTCAATGAAGTGGTTAATAGGTTTTGCGCGTAAGAGAAATGAAAAATCTATGGCTCAAAAATTAGCGGCAGAAATTTTAGCTGCAGCTAAAGAAGAAGGAGCAGCTGTTAAGAAAAGAGTTGATACTCATAAAATGGCGGAAGCAAACAAAGCATTCTCACACTTTAGATTTTAATAAGAAATGGCAAGAGATTTAAAATATACAAGAAATATAGGTATTGCTGCTCATATTGATGCAGGAAAAACTACAACAACAGAACGTGTTCTTTATTATACAGGTGTTTCTCATAAAATTGGAGAAGTGCATGATGGTGCTGCTACAATGGACTGGATGGAGCAAGAGCAAGAAAGAGGTATTACAATTACTTCTGCTGCAACAACTTGTACATGGAACTTTCCAAGTGCTGATGGTAAGCCATCTGCAGATGCTAAACCTTACCACTTCAATATTATTGATACTCCTGGTCATGTTGATTTTACTGTAGAGGTAAACAGATCATTACGTGTATTAGATGGTTTAGTGTTCTTGTTTAGTGCTGTTGATGGTGTTGAGCCACAATCAGAAACTAACTGGAGATTAGCTGACAACTATAAAGTACCAAGAATTGGTTTTGTTAATAAAATGGACCGTCAAGGGTCAGATTTCCTTAATGTAAATAACCAAGTAAAAGAAATGTTAGGTTCTAATGCAGTGCCTATCGTTCTTCCAATTGGAGAGGAAATGGATTTTAAAGGGATTGTTGATTTAGTAAAGAATCGTGCTATTGTTTGGCATGATCATACACAAGGAGCAACTTTCGATGTGATCGAAATTCCTGAAGAATTAAAAGAAGATGCTGCAAAGTATAGAGCTTTATTAATTGAAGAAGTAGCTACTTACGATGAGAACTTATTAGAAAAGTTCATGGAAGACGAAAATTCAATTACTGAAGAAGAAGTACATGCTGCTTTAAGAGCTGCGGTTATGGATATGGCTATCATTCCAATGATTTGTGGTTCTGCATTTAAAAATAAAGGAGTTCAGTTTTTATTAGACGCTGTATGTCGTTACTTACCTTCTCCTTTAGATAAAGAAGCTATTGTAGGTACAGATCCTAATACTGGTGAGGATATTGCTCGTAAGCCAGATGTAAAGGAGCCTTTCTCTGCTTTAGCATTTAAGATTGCTACAGATCCTTTCGTAGGTCGTTTAGCATTCTTTAGATCTTACTCTGGTAGATTAGATGCTGGGTCTTACGTTTTAAATAACCGTTCAGGTAAAAAAGAGCGTATCTCTCGTATCTATCAAATGCACGCTAACAAACAAAATGCTATCGATTTTATCGAAGCAGGAGATATTGGTGCTGCAGTAGGATTTAAATCTATTAAAACTGGTGATACATTATCTGATGAAAAAGCACCTATCGTTTTAGAATCTATGGACTTCCCTGACCCAGTAATTGGTATCGCGGTTGAGCCTAAGACTAAAGCAGATGTTGATAAATTAGGTATTGCATTAGCTAAGTTGGCTGAAGAAGATCCAACATTTACAGTAAGAACAGACGAAGCTTCAGGACAGACGATTATTTCTGGAATGGGTGAGCTTCACTTAGATATTATTGTTGATCGTTTAAAGCGTGAGTTTAAAGTAGAGGTTAACGAAGGTCAACCTCAGGTAGAGTACAAAGAAGCAATTACACAACGTGCTGAACACAGAGAAGTTTATAAAAAACAATCTGGTGGACGTGGTAAATTCGCAGATATTGTATTTACAATTGAACCAGCTGAAGAAGGTAAACAAGGATTAGAATTCGTTTCTGAAATTAAAGGTGGTAACGTTCCTAAAGAATTTATCCCTTCAGTAGAAAAAGGATTCAAAATGGCTATGATTAATGGACCATTAGCAGGATACGAAGTAGATGCTATGAAGGTTACATTAACTGATGGGTCTTACCACGATGTGGATTCAGATCAATTATCATTCGAATTGGCTGCTAAGCTTGGGTTTAAAGCTGCTGCAAAAGCTGCAAAAGCTGTAATCATGGAGCCAATCATGAAGTTAGAAGTATTAACTCCTGAAGAAAACATGGGAGATATAGTAGGAGACCTTAACCGTCGTCGTGGTCAAGTTAATGACATGGGAGACAGAGCAGGTTCTAAAGTTGTTAAAGCTAACGTGCCATTATCAGAAATGTTTGGTTATGTAACGTCTTTAAGAACATTATCATCAGGTAGAGCAACTTCTACTATGGAATTTTCACACTATGCTGAAACACCTTCAAATATATCTGAAGAAGTGATTAAAGCAGCTAAAGGAGTTGAAGCTTAAATTTTAAGAAAATGAGTCAAAAAATTAGAATAAAATTAAAATCTTACGATCACAACTTAGTAGATAAATCTGCTGATAAGATTGTAAAAACAGTAAAAAGTACAGGTGCTGTTGTAACTGGACCAATTCCATTACCAACACACAAGAAAATTTTCACTGTATTACGTTCACCACACGTAAATAAGAAGTCAAGAGAACAATTTCAATTAAGCTCTTATAAGCGTTTATTAGATATTTACTCTTCGTCTTCAAAGACAATTGACGCTTTAATGAAACTTGAATTACCAAGTGGAGTAGAAGTAGAAATTAAAGTTTAAGTATAAACTAACATGTCCTGAGCTGCGAGCAAGGGAAAAACGGTAAAAATACAATTCAGGGTTGAAGCGTATTTCGACCCTGAAATTTTTTAAATAAGTAAAACAATAAATTAAATTAATAATTATGTCTGGGTTAATTGGAAAAAAAATCGGAATGACCAGCATCTTTGATGAAAACGGGAAAAATATTCCTTGTACAGTAATCGAAGCTGGACCATGCGTTGTTACCCAAGTCAGAACCGAAGAAGTTGATGGTTACGAAGCTATCCAACTTGGTTTCGATGACAAGACAGAGAAAAATGCTACAAAAGCTGATATTGGTCACGCTAAAAAAGCAGGTACTTCTGTTAAGAGAAAAGTCGCGGAATTTAAAGGATTTGATGAGGAGTACAAATTAGGTGATACTATAACAGTTGAGCATTTCGCTGAAGGCGAATTTGTGGATGTTGCAGGAACGTCTAAAGGTAAAGGATTTCAAGGTGTTGTAAAAAGACACGGTTTTGGTGGTGTAGGTCAAGCTACTCACGGTCAACATAACCGTTTAAGAGCACCAGGATCTATTGGAGCTGCATCATATCCAGCTAGAGTATTCAAAGGAATGCGAATGGCAGGAAGAATGGGTGGAGACACTGTAAAAGTTCAAAATTTAAGAGTTTTAAAAGTAGTGGCTGATAAGAACCTACTTGTTGTTAAAGGAGCTGTTCCTGGACACAAAAACGCTTATGTAATTATTCAAAAGTAATGAAGGTAGCAGTTTTAGATATTAACGGAAAAGACACAGGTAGAAAGGCAGACCTTTCTAAAGATGTGTTTGCTATTGAGCCTAATGAACATGCTGTATACTTAGATGTTAAGCAATATTTAGCTAACCAACGTCAAGGAACGCACAAGGCAAAAGAAAGAGCAGAAATTACTGGAAGTACACGTAAAATTAAAAAGCAAAAAGGTACAGGTACTGCAAGAGCAGGAAGTATCAAGTCTGGTGTATTTAAAGGTGGTGGACGTATGTTTGGTCCAAGACCAAGAAACTACGGTTTCAAATTAAATAAAAACGTGAAACGTTTAGCGCGTAAATCTGCATTAACAATGAAAGCTTCTGAAAATGCAATTACAATTTTAGAAGACTTTAATTTTGATGCTCCAAAGACTAAGAATTTCACTTCTGTACTGAAAGCCTTAGACTTAGAGAACAAAAAATCATTGTTTGTGTTGGGTGCGTCAAATAATAATGTATATTTGTCGTCACGCAATTTAAAAGGCTCTGAAGTTATAACTAGCTCAGAATTAAGTACTTATAAGATTTTAAACGCAAATCAAGTAGTGCTTTTAGAAGGGTCTTTAGAAGGAATTGTAACGAATTTAAGTAAATAAGAAGACCATGAGTATCTTAATTAAACCAATAATCACAGAAAAAGCGACAACTGATAGTGAGTTAAATAACTGCTTCAGTTTCCAAGTGAATACAAAGGCGAACAAGGTAGAAATCAAAAAAGCAGTGGAAGCTGTTTATGGTGTTTCTGTAGAAAAAGTTCGTACTATAAATGTCCGTCCAGATAGGAAAACCAAGTATACAAAAACTGGTATCCAACATGGTAAAACAAATGCTACTAAAAAAGCAATTGTACAACTGGCGGAAGGTGAAACGATTGATTTATATGCTAATATGTAATTAGACAACAATGTCAGTAAGAAAATTAAAACCAATCACACCAGGACAGCGATTTAGAGTAGTAAACGGTTATGACGCTATTACTACTGATAAGCCGGAGAAAAGTTTATTAGCTCCGAAAAAACGTTCAGGTGGTAGAAACAGTCAAGGAAAAATGACCATGCGCTACAAAGGTGGAGGTCATAAGAGAAGGTATCGTATTATCGATTTTAAGCGTAACAAGCATGGAATTCCAGCGCAAGTTGCGTCTATCGAGTATGATCCAAACAGAACAGCGTTTATCGCGTTGTTAAACTATCAAGATGGTGAAAAAAGATACATTATTGCTCAAAATGGACTTCAAGTTGGGCAAACAATTGTATCTGGTGATAACGTAGCTCCAGAAATTGGTAACGCTATGCCTTTAAGTCAAATTCCATTAGGTACTATTATTTCATGTATTGAGTTACGTCCTACACAAGGAGCTGTTATGGCTCGTAGTGCAGGTGCATTTGCTCAATTAATGGCAAGAGATGGTAAGTTTGCAACTGTAAAATTACCTTCAGGAGAAACAAGATTAATTCTTGTTGATTGTCTTGCAACTATTGGAGTAGTATCTAACTCAGATCATCAGTTATTAGTATCTGGTAAAGCAGGTAGAAGCAGATGGTTAGGAAGACGTCCAAGAACAAGACCAGTAGTAATGAATCCAGTTGATCACCCAATGGGAGGTGGTGAAGGTAAGTCTGCTGGTGGACATCCACGTTCTAGAAACGGTATACCTGCTAAAGGATATAGAACACGTTCTAAGACAAAAGCGAGTAATAAATATATTGTAGAACGTAGAAAGAAATAATAAGACATGGCAAGATCATTAAAAAAAGGACCTTACGTTCATTATAAATTAGAGAAAAAAGTTGCTGCAAACGTTGAAGCTAACAAAAAAACAGTAATCAAAACTTGGTCAAGAGCTAGTATGATTACTCCAGATTTCGTTGGACAAACAATCGCAGTACATAATGGTAGACAATTTGTACCTGTTTATGTAACAGAGAACATGGTAGGCCATAAATTAGGAGAATTTTCACCAACACGTTCATTCCGTGGACATGCAGGTGCTAAAAATAAAGGTAAAAAATAAGAGCAATGGGAAGTCGTAAAAAAACAATGGCAGAGGCTATTAAAGCAGAGAAAAAGCAAGTTGCTTTCGCTAAGCTTAATAACTGTCCTACGTCACCAAGAAAAATGCGCTTAGTAGCCGATTTAGTAAGAGGTGAAAAGGTAGAAAGAGCACTTAATATCTTAAGATTCAGTCAAAAAGAAGCTTCTCGTCGTTTAGAGAAATTGTTATTATCTGCAGTTGCAAACTGGCAAGCTAAAAACGAAGATGCAAGTATCGAAGATGCTGATTTATTTGTAAAAGAGATTAGAGTTGATGGAGGATCTATGTTAAAAAGATTACGTCCAGCACCTCAAGGTCGTGCACACAGAATTAGAAAAAGATCCAATCACGTTACATTAGTGCTTGGAGCAAACAATAACACACAAAGCAATTAATAAATGGGACAGAAGACAAATCCAATAGGAAATCGCCTTGGGATTATCAGAGGATGGGAATCTAACTGGTATGGAGGAAACGATTATGGAGACAAGCTTGCTGAGGATGATAAAATCAGAAAGTATATCTATGCTCGTTTATCAAAAGCAAGTGTGTCGAGAGTAATCATCGAAAGAACTCTTAAACTTGTAACCGTTACTATCACTACTGCTAGACCTGGTATTATTATCGGTAAAGGTGGGCAAGAGGTAGACAAGTTAAAAGAAGAGCTTAAAAAGATTACAGGTAAAGAAGTTCAATTAAACATCTTTGAAATTAAAAGACCTGAGCTTGATGCATATTTAGTAGCTTCAAGTATTGCACGTCAAATTGAGAATCGTATTTCTTACAAGCGTGCAATCAAAATGGCTATCGCAGCTGCTATGCGTATGAATGCTGAGGGAATTAAAATTCAAATTAGTGGTCGTTTAAATGGTGCTGAAATGGCACGTTCTGAGCACTATAAAGATGGTAGAATTCCTTTATCAACATTCAGAGCTGATATTGACTATGCTTTAGTTGAGTCTCACACTACTTACGGTAGATTAGGGGTTAAAGTATGGATCATGAAAGGTGAAGTATATGGTAAAAGAGAACTTTCTCCGCTTGTTGGTTTATCTAAGAAGCAAGGAAAGGGTGGACGTGGTAATAACAAATCTCGTCGTAGAAAGTAATTTTTTAAATTAAAGAAAAATGTTACAACCAAAAAGAACAAAATTTCGTAAAGTCCAAAAAGGACGTATGAAAGGTAACGCCGGAAGAGGACATCAGCTTTCAAACGGAATGTTTGGTATAAAATCTCTAGATTCTAAGTTTATAACATCTCGTCAAATAGAAGCTGCACGTATCGCTGCTACTCGTTACATGAAAAGAGAAGGGCAATTATGGATTAAAATATTTCCAGACAAGCCTATCACAAAGAAACCTCTTGAAGTACGTATGGGTAAAGGTAAAGGTGCTGTAGAATATTGGGCAGCAGTTGTTAAACCTGGAAGAGTATTATTTGAAATAGGAGGTGTGCCATTAGACGTAGCAAAAGAAGCATTACGTTTAGCAGCACAAAAACTTCCAGTAAAAACTAAGTTTATTATAGCTAGAGATTTCGAAGCTTAATTTATTGATATTATGAAACAATCAGAAATTAAAGAACTGTCTACAGCTGAGTTACAAGAGAAGCTTAGTGAAACAAAG
This sequence comes from Pontimicrobium sp. IMCC45349, assembly GCF_047219225.1. Taxonomy (GTDB): domain Bacteria; phylum Bacteroidota; class Bacteroidia; order Flavobacteriales; family Flavobacteriaceae; genus IMCC45349. The sequence goes on from NZ_CP178208.1 coordinate 2,111,769, forward strand.
AAGAGTTATTCAGACCTAAAAATGGCACATGCAATTTCTCCTCTTGAGAATCCAATTCAGCTTAGAGCTGTAAGAAGATCAGTAGCTAGAATAGCAACAGAGTTAACTAAAAGAGAAATACAATAGTATTCTGCTGAAAGATGGAAAAAAGAAACTTAAGAAAAGAACGTATAGGAGTAGTTACAAGTAATAAAATGCAGAAGTCAATTGTGGTTTCTGAAGTTAAGAAAGTAAAACACCCTATGTATGGTAAGTTCGTGTTAAAGACGAAAAAATACGTTGCACACGACGAAACAAACGACTGTAACATTGGTGATACTGTAAAGATCATGGAAACAAGACCTTTAAGTAAATCTAAGTGTTGGAGATTAGTAGAAATAATTGAAAGAGCGAAGTAATTATGGTACAACAAGAATCAAGATTAAAAGTAGCTGATAACACTGGAGCAAAGGAAGTTTTAACTATCCGTGTTTTAGGTGGAACAAAAAGAAGATACGCTTCTGTTGGTGACAAAATTGTTGTTACTGTTAAAGATGCAACTCCTAATGGAAACATTAAAAAAGGAGCTGTTTCAACAGCAGTTGTTGTTCGTACTGTAAAAGAAGTAAGAAGACCAGATGGTTCATACATCAGATTTGATGATAACGCATGTGTACTTTTAAATCCTACGGGAGAAATGAGAGGAACACGTGTATTTGGACCTGTGGCTAGAGAACTTCGTGATAAACAATTCATGAAAATTGTATCATTAGCACCAGAGGTGCTTTAATGTAAAATATTACAATGGGAAAGCTTAAAATAAAATCAGGAGATACAGTAAGAGTAATTGCTGGAGACCATAAAGGATCAGAAGGAAAAGTTCTTAAAGTATTAATCGATAAGAATAAAGCGATTGTTGAGGGTGTAAACATGGTGAAAAAACACATGAAGCCAAGTGCACAAAGCCCACAAGGAGGAATCGTAGAAAAAGAAGCATCTATTCAAATTTCAAATTTATCGTTGTTAACTTCAAAAGGAGAAACAACAAGAGTTGGATATAGAATGGAAGGCGATAAGAAAGTAAGATTTGCTAAAAAATCTAATGAAGTAATTTAATAGTTATGGCTTATACTCCAAGATTAAAACAAGAGTACAAAGACAAAGTAATGTCTGCTCTTACAGAAGAATTCGGATATACAAACGTAATGCAAGTGCCTAAACTTACTAAGATAGTAATATCTAGAGGTGTTGGTGCTGCTGTTGCAGATAAGAAATTAATCGATCACGCAATAGAAGAAATTACTAAAATATCAGGACAAAAAGCTGTAGCTACTATCTCTAAAAAGGATGTTGCATCATTTAAATTACGTAAAGGAATGCCAATTGGTGTTAAAGTAACTTTACGTGGAGAACAGATGTATGAATTTTTAGACCGTTTAGTAACTTCTGCTTTACCACGTGTTAGAGATTTCAATGGTATTAAAGCAAATGGTTTTGACGGAAGAGGTAATTACAATTTAGGAATTACTGAACAAATTATCTTCCCAGAGATTGATATCGATAAGGTAAACAAAATCGCTGGTATGGATATTACATTTGTAACTTCTGCAGATACAGATAAAGAAGCAAAATCATTATTAACAGAATTAGGATTACCTTTTAAAAAGAACTAAGTCATGGCTAAAGAATCAATGAAAGCCCGCGAGGTGAAAAGAGCTAAAACAGTAGCTAAATATGCTGAAAAACGTAAAGCTTTAAAAGCAGCTGGCGATTATGAAGCGTTACAAAAGTTACCAAAAAATGCTTCTCCAATTCGCATGCATAACAGATGTAAATTAACAGGAAGACCAAAAGGATATATGCGTCAGTTTGGAATTTCTCGTGTTATGTTCCGTGAAATGGCTAATAAAGGATTAATTCCAGGTGTTAAAAAAGCAAGCTGGTAGAATTTTATAATTGGTTAAAGGTTTAGAATCTCTAAAAACCATAACCGCAAATTAAATAATTATGTATACAGATCCAATAGCGGATTATTTAACAAGAATTAGAAATGCCGTGAGAGCTAACCACAGAGTGGTTGAGATTCCAGCATCTAATTTAAAGAAAGAGATCACTAAAATATTATTCGATCAAGGATATATTTTAAGTTATAAGTTCGATGATTCTTCTGTACAAGGAACAATTAAAATTGCTCTTAAGTACACAAAAGAAACTAAAGAACCAGTGATCAAGAAAATTGAAAGAATAAGTAAACCAGGTTTACGTAAATATGCTAGTTCTAGCGAATTACCACGTATTCTTAACGGTCTTGGTATTGCCATTGTTTCTACTTCTCATGGAGTAATGACAGGTAAGCAAGCTCAAAGAGAAAATGTTGGTGGTGAAGTATTATGTTACGTTTACTAATTTAAAGCCCAAAAGAAATGTCAAGAATAGGAAATAATCCCGTAGCCATTCCAGAAGGCGTAACTGTAGAAGTTAAAGATAACGTTGTAACAGTTAAAGGTAAATTAGGAGAATTAACACAAGACTTTGATGCTGTAGAGATTAAAGTTGAGGAAGGAAATGTTTTAGTAACACGTTCTTCAGATAACAAAGAGCAAAAATCTAAACACGGCCTTTATAGAGCACTTATCAATAACATGATTGAAGGTGTGTCTAAAGGTTGGACTAAAGAATTAGAGCTTGTAGGTGTTGGATATAGAGCAAGTAATCAAGGAAATAAACTTGATTTAGCTCTAGGTTTCTCTCACAATATTGTATTAAACGTTGCTCCAGAAGTAAAGGTTGAAACAATTTCAGAGAAAGGTAAAAACCCAATCGTAAAATTAACTTCTCACGATAAGCAACTTGTTGGACAAGTAGCTGCAAAGATACGTGGTTTCCGTAAGCCAGAGCCTTACAAAGGAAAAGGAGTTAAGTTTGTTGGTGAAGAAATAAGAAGAAAAGCAGGTAAATCAGCTTAATAAGTAAGTTATGGCATTATCAAAGAACGATAGAAGACAAAGAATTAAAAACAGAATTCGTAAGATTGTTTCTGGGACAGCGTCTCAGCCAAGATTAGCTGTTTTTAGAAGTAATAAAGAAATTTATGCTCAATTAGTAGATGACGTAACTGGTAAAACTATTAGTGCTGCATCATCTAGAGATAAAGACATTAGTTCTGCAAAAGGTACAAAATCAGAAATAGCCGCTTTAGTAGGTAAGGCTGTTGCTGAAAAAGCTTTAAAAGCAGGCGTAGAAAAAATCTCTTTCGATAGAGGAGGTTATTTATATCATGGTAGAGTAAAATCATTAGCTGAAGGAGCTAGAGAAGCAGGACTTAAATTCTAAAGAAATTATGTATCAAAAATACAAAAGTGCAGAGTTAGTAAAACCAAGTGGATTAGATCTTAAAGATCGTTTAGTTGGTGTACAAAGAGTTACAAAAGTAACTAAAGGTGGTAGAGCATTTGGTTTTTCAGCAATCGTAGTAGTTGGTGATGAAGCAGGTGTTGTAGGACACGGTTTAGGAAAGTCTAAAGATGTTGCTAGTGCAATTGCAAAAGCAGTAGAAGATGCTAAGAAAAACCTTGTTCGTATTCCTCTAATGAAAGGAACTTTACCTCATGAGCAAAAAGGAAAATACGGTGGAGCAAGAGTAAACATTATTCCTGCAGCACCTGGTACAGGAGTTATTGCTGGTGGAGCTGTAAGAACAGTTTTAGAAGCAGTAGGAGTACACGATGTATTATCTAAATCTCAAGGATCTTCAAACCCTCATAACGTAGTAAAAGCAACTTTTGATGCTTTATTACAATTAAGAGATGCGAAGACTATTGCTAGAGATAGAGGTATTTCTCTTGAAAAAGTTTTTAACGGATAATTTAGGATACGATGGCTAAAATTAGAGTAACAAAACAAAGAAGTGAAATCAATCGTACACAAAGACAAAAAAGAACTTTAGAAGCTCTTGGTCTTAAAAAGATTGGTCAAACTGTAGAACATGATGCCACACCAAATATCCTTGGTATGGTTAATAAAGTAAAACACTTAGTTTCTGTAGAGGAAGCTTAAAACAATACTGAAAAATGGATTTAAGTAATTTAAAACCTGCAGAAGGTTCAGTTAACAATAATAGTAAAAGAGTAGGTAGAGGTCAAGGATCTGGAAAAGGTGGTACTGCTACACGTGGTCACAAAGGAGCTAAGTCTCGTTCTGGATACTCTAGAAAGTTAGGTTTTGAAGGTGGACAAATGCCACTTCAAAGACGTGTGCCTAAATTTGGTTTTACTAACATTAATCGTAAAGAATATCAAGGAATCAACCTTGATACTTTACAACAAATGGTTGACGATAAGAAAATTATAGATACTGTAGATTTAGATACAATTATCGCTTTACGTTTAGCTGGTAAAAACGAACTAGTTAAAATTTTAGGAAGAGGAGAATTAAAAGCTAAATTAACAGTAACTGCTCATAAATTTACTGCTTCAGCAAAGGCTGCTATTGAGGCTGCTGGAGGAGAAGCTGTAACTTTATAAGACCCAATATAGACTATGAAATTTATAGAGACTTTAAAAAATGTTTGGAAAATAACGGAATTAAAAGATAGAATCGTTCTTACTTTAGGAATGCTTTTAATTTACCGTTTTGGAGCGCAAGTAGTGCTTCCTGGAATAGATGCAAGTAAATTAGGTGTGTTAGGTGATAATACCGATACTGGCCTTTTAGGTTTACTTAATGCCTTTACAGGAGGAGCTTTTGCTAATGCTTCAGTTTTTGCATTGGGTATTATGCCATATATTTCTGCTTCAATTGTAGTGCAGTTAATGGGAATTGCTATTCCTTATTTACAAAAACTACAAAAAGAAGGAGCAAGTGGACAAAAGAAAATTACACAAATTACACGTTGGTTAACTATTGGTATTTGTTTAGTACAAGCACCAGGTTATTTAGTAAGCTTACCTAGTTTAGGAATTCCTCAAGAAGCATTTTTATTAGGTCAAGGAGGATTATTCTATTTCTCTTCTATAGTTATTCTTGTAACTGGCTGTATTTTTGCAATGTGGCTTGGTGAAAAGATTACAGATAAAGGTATAGGTAATGGTATCTCATTATTAATTATGGTAGGTATTATTGCTACAATGCCAGTATCTTTTGTACAAGAATATGTTTCTAGAGTAACAGAGTCTAATGGTGGTTTAATAATGATATTAATAGAACTTGTAATTTGGTTCGTAATTATTCTTGCATCAGTAATGCTAGTAATGGCTGTACGTAAAATTGCTGTACAGTACGCTAGAAGAACTGCTTCTGGTGGATACGAAAAAAATGTATTTGGTTCTAGACAATATATACCATTAAAACTTAATGCTTCTGGTGTAATGCCAATCATTTTCGCACAAGCAATTATGTTTGTACCTGGTTTAATTGGAGGAATGGACTTTATGAAAGATTCTTCTGTTGGACAATGGTTACAAGCTTCGTTTAGCGATATATTTGGATTAACGTACAATATTGTATTTGCATTATTAATTATAATATTCACGTATTTCTATACGGCAATTACAGTACCTACAAATAAAATGGCAGACGATTTAAAGCGTAGCGGAGGATTTATTCCAGGAATACGCCCAGGATCTGAAACATCAGAGTACTTAGATAAGATAATGTCACAAATTACATTACCTGGTTCTATATTCTTAGCATTGATTGCTGTGTTCCCAGCAATTATCGTTAAGCTTATGAATGTACAACAAGGATGGGCATTATTTTTCGGAGGTACATCATTATTAATTATGGTTGGAGTTGCAATCGATACTATGCAACAAGTAAATTCATACTTGTTGAATAAGCATTATGATGGCTTGATGAAGACTGGTAAAAATAGAAAAGCAGCACAATAAGCTTCTTAATATATAATACTATGGCAAAACAAGCAGCAATAGAACAAGACGGAACAATAATAGAAGCATTGTCAAATGCTATGTTTCGTGTAGAATTAGAAAATGGTCACATTGTGACTGCACATATCTCTGGTAAAATGCGTATGCATTATATTAAACTTTTACCAGGTGATAAAGTTAAATTAGAAATGAGTCCTTACGATTTATCTAAGGCAAGAATAACTTATAGATACTAATACGATGAAAGTAAGAGCATCAGTTAAAAAAAGAAGTGCAGATTGTAAAATCGTACGAAGAAAAGGTAGACTTTACGTAATCAACAAAAAGAATCCTAGATTCAAACAAAGACAAGGTTAATTATGGCTAGAATTGCAGGTGTAGACATACCAAAACAAAAAAGAGGAGTTATCTCTTTAACTTATATCTACGGAGTAGGTAGAAGTAGAGCAAAAGAAATATTAGCTACTGCTAAAGTAGATGAGAGTACTAAAGTATCAGATTGGACTGATGAAGAAATCAGTAACATTCGTGCTGCAGTAGGATCTTATACTATTGAAGGAGAGTTACGTTCTGAAACTCAATTAAACATTAAGCGTTTAATGGACATAGGTTGTTACAGAGGAATCCGTCACAGATCTGGATTACCTTTAAGAGGACAACGTACTAAGAACAACTCAAGAACAAGAAAAGGTAGAAGAAAAACAGTTGCTAACAAGAAAAAGGTAACTAAATAATAACAGACATTAGTCATTAGTTTATAGACGTTAGAAGAATCTGCCTGAAATAGAAATGTTTAGGATTCTAACAACTAAAACTAACAACTAAAACTAAAAAACAATATGGCAAAGTCAAGTACTAAAAAACGTAAAGTTATAGTAGAGTCTAATGGAGAAGCGCACATTACTGCGTCTTTCAACAACATTATTATCTCATTAACTAACAAAAAAGGTGACGTAATTTCATGGTCATCTGCTGGTAAAATGGGATTTAGAGGATCTAAGAAAAACACACCTTACGCTGCTCAATTAGCTGCAGAAGATGCAGTAGCAGTAGCTAAAGAAGCTGGATTAAAGAAAGTGAAGGTATATGTTAAAGGTCCTGGTAATGGTAGAGAATCTGCTATCAGATCTATTCACAATGGTGGTATTGAAGTTACAGAAATTATCGATGTAACACCTACACCTCACAACGGTTGTAGACCTCCAAAAAGAAGAAGAGTATAATTTATACAATTTTCAGAAAAATTAATATCAATCGTTTTTAATGGTTGATATTAATTTTTTGTGTAAATTTGCAAACCGAAAAAAATAAGTATTAACGAGAGATCAACGATTATCGAAGGATAAGCATAAGACCTTAATTCATAATCACTCTCAAACAAATTTAAAAATGGCAAGATATACTGGTCCTAAAACTAAAATCGCTCGTAAATTCGGCGAAGCTATCTTTGGAGAAGATAAATCTTTTGAAAAAAGAAATTATCCTCCAGGACAACACGGAAACAACAGAAGACGTGGGAAAAAATCTGAGTATGCAATCCAATTAATGGAGAAGCAAAAAGCTAAATACACTTACGGTATTTTAGAGCGTCAATTTAGAAACATGTTTAAAAAAGCTACTGCTGCTCCTGGAATTACAGGTGAGGTGCTTTTACAACTATGTGAGTCTAGATTAGACAACGTAGTATACAGAATGGGATTATCTCGTTCTAGAAGAGGTGCTAGACAATTAGTTTCTCACAGACACATTACAGTTAACGGTGAAATCGTTAACATTCCTTCTTACTCTTTAAAAGCTGGTGATGTAGTAGCAGTAAGAGAAAAATCTAAATCTTTAGAAGCTATTGAAAATGCATTAGCATCTTCAAGCAATGTATACGAATGGATTACTTGGAATAATGATACTAAGCAAGGAACATATGTTTCAGTTCCTGCTAGAGTTCAAATTCCAGAAAACATTAACGAGCAGTTCATCGTAGAATTATATTCTAAATAATAATAAATTAACCATATTGGTGTTTGGCCAAAGGGTATATAAGCATTTCTTCAAACTTTTATACCGCGCAACTAAACAACAATTAAAACGAAGAAAACAATGGCAATATTAAATTTTCAAAAGCCCGATAAAGTAATCATGATTGATTCTACAGATTTTGAAGGGAAATTCGAATTTCGTCCTTTAGAACCTGGTTATGGATTAACAGTAGGAAATGCTTTAAGAAGAGTTTTATTATCTTCTTTAGAAGGATTTGCAATTACTTCAGTGAGAATTGAAGGTGTAGAACACGAATTTTCAACAATCGCAGGCGTAGTAGAAGATGTAACTGAAATTATTCTTAACTTAAAGCAAGTTCGTTTTAAGCGTCAAATAGATGAAATAGATAACGAGTCTGTTTCTATTTCTATCTCAGGACAAGAACAAATTACAGCAGGTGATTTCCAAAAATTTATCTCAGGATTCCAAGTGTTAAACTCAGATCACGTTATCTGTAACTTAGACCCTAAGGTAAGTATTAACATGGAAATTACAATTGAAAAAGGTAGAGGATATGTTCCAGCTGAAGAAAACAAAAAGGCTACAGCACCAATGGGAACAATCTTTACAGATTCAATTTATACACCTATAAAAAATGTAAAGTATGGTGTTGAAAACTTCCGTGTAGAGCAAAAAACGGATTACGAAAAATTAGTTTTTGAAATTCAAACTGACGGATCAATCAACCCTCAAGATGCTTTAACTGAAGCAGCTAAAATTTTAATTCACCACTTCATGTTATTCTCTGATGAGCGTATCACTTTAGAGGCTGATGAAATTGCACAAACTGAAACTTATGATGAGGAATCTCTACATATGCGTCAGTTATTAAAAACTAAGTTAATTGATATGGATTTATCTGTTCGTGCTCTTAACTGTTTAAAGGCTGCAGAAGTAGATACTTTAGGAGACTTAGTATCTTTCAATAAAAATGATTTAATGAAATTCAGAAACTTTGGTAAAAAATCTTTAACAGAGCTTGAAGAGCTTGTAAATGTTAAAGGACTAAATTTCGGAATGGACTTAAGTAAATATAAATTAGATAAAGATTAATTAATCATATTTTGCTCCTCGTATACCGAGTTTGGTAGCAAGATGATAAAACAAATGTCATGAGACACGGAAAAAAAGTAAACCATTTAGGTAGAAAAACCGCTCACAGAAAAGCAATGTTAGCTAATATGGCTTGTTCTTTAATAGAGCACAAGCGTATTAACACAACTGTTGCTAAAGCAAAAGCTTTAAAGCAATTTGTAGAGCCAATGATTACTAAGTCAAAAGAAGATACAACTCATAACAGACGTATCGTAATGGCTAAACTTCGTCAAAAAGACGCAGTTACAGAATTGTTTAGAGATGTTGCAGTAAAAGTTGCAGATCGTCCAGGAGGTTACACAAGAATTATTAAACTTGGTAATCGTTTAGGTGATAACGCTGATATGGCAATGATAGAGCTTGTTGATTACAACGAAATCTATAATGCAGGAAAGCCAGCAAAGAAGACAACTCGTAGAAGTAGAAGAGGTGGTTCAAAGCCAGCTGCTGCTCCAGTTGAGACTCAAGCAACTAACGAAGAAGAATAAATGTTAATAAGCATTAATAAAATAAAGGATAAACTTTTTTAGTTTGTCCTTTTTTTATACAATTTTGCGAAACTTTACAACACAATTAAATCTATGAAATACCAAACACGTAAAAAAGCGTTAATTTTATTAGCCGACGGAACAATATTTTATGGTAAGGCTATAGGAAAAGAAGGTAGTGCATTCGGAGAAGTATGTTTTAATACAGGAATGACAGGATATCAAGAAGTATTTACAGACCCTTCATATTTTGGCCAATTAATGGTAACTACTAATGCACACATTGGTAATTACGGAGTCAATAATGAAGAAGTAGAATCAGATTCTATTAAAATTGCTGGTCTTATCTGTAAAAACTTTAGTTACAATTATTCAAGAGAAGCTGCAGATGCTTCACTAGAAGAGTTTTTTGAAAAAAATAACCTATTTGGAATTTCTGATGTAGACACTAGAGCATTAGTTAGCTATATTAGAGATAATGGCGCAATGAATGCTGTAATATCTACAGATGTTGATAACATAGAAGGATTAAAAAAGCAATTAGCCGAAGTTCCTAATATGGAAGGTCTAGAATTAGCTTCAAAAGTATCTACCAAAGAACCATATTATTTTGGTAATGAAAATGCTAAATATAAAATTGCTGCTTTAGATATAGGTATTAAGAAAAATATCTTACGCAATTTTGCAAAACGTGATGCTTACATAAAAGTATTTCCTTACAATGCAACTTTCGAAGAATTAAGTGCATGGAATCCTGACGGTTATTTCTTGTCTAATGGACCTGGAGATCCACAGCCTTTAGTTGAAGCACAACAATTAGCAAAAACAGTAATTGAAAAGAATTTACCATTATTTGGTATTTGTTTAGGACACCAAGTAATTGCTTTAGCAAACGGTGTGTCTACGTACAAAATGCATAATGGACATAGAGGTATAAATCATCCTGTTAAAAACTTAAAAACAGGAAAAGGAGAGATTACTTCACAAAACCATGGTTTTGCAGTTAATAGAGAAGAAGCTGAAACGCATCCAGATTTAGAGATTACTCACTTGCATTTAAATGATAATACAGTAGCAGGAATAGCAATGAAAAACAAAAATTGTTTTTCTGTACAGTACCATCCTGAAGCAAGTCCTGGACCACATGATTCAACATATTTGTTTGATGAATTCATTGAATGTTTAAAATAATAAGATTAAAAGGTAACATTAATTAAGCGTGTTACCTTTTTTGTTTACTAAAACGTTATCGCAAAAAATAACGCAATAAAGCTTTCAATAGCTTAATTTTAAAGGAACATTTCGTAAATTTACACTATAAAAATAATAACAAAATATTAGAAAAATGAGCATAATAATTGACATACATGCAAGACAAATTTTTGATTCTCGTGGTAACCCTACTGTAGAGGTAGATGTAATTACTGAAAATGGAGCTATGGGAAGAGCTGCAGTACCTTCAGGAGCATCAACTGGAGAGCATGAAGCTGTTGAGCTTAGAGATGGAGGTTCAGAATATATGGGGAAAGCTGTTTTAAAAGCAGTTGAAAATGTAAACACAATTATAGCTCAGGAATTATTAGGTGTTTCGGTTTTTGAACAAAATCTAATCGATCAAACTATGATTGAAATAGATGGTACACCAAATAAATCTAAATTAGGAGCTAATGCAATTTTAGGTGTTTCTTTAGCAGCAGCTAAAGCGGCAGCAGCAGAATTAGGGATGCCATTATATCGTTATGTTGGAGGCGTGAGTGCAAATACACTTCCAGTGCCAATGATGAATATTATTAATGGAGGTTCACATAGTGATGCGCCAATAGCATTTCAAGAGTTTATGGTAATGCCAGTTAAGGCTAAATCATTTACACAAGCAATGCAAATGGGATCTGAGATTTTCCATAACCTTAAAAAAGTACTTCATGATAGAAATTTAAGTACTGCCGTTGGTGATGAAGGTGGTTTTGCTCCAAATTTAGCTGGAGGAACAGAAGATGCTTTAGACACTATTGCAAAAGCTGTTGAGAATGCAGGATACAGTTTTGGTGATGAAATTATGATAGCATTAGATTGTGCTTCTGCTGAGTTTTATAAAGATGGAAAGTACGATTATACAATTTTCGAAGGAGAAAAAGGTATGGTAAGAACATCTGAGGAGCAAGCAGCTTATTTAGCAGAGTTATGTGATAAATACCCAATTATCTCAATTGAAGATGGAATGGATGAAAATGATTGGGATGGATGGAAAGTATTAACTGAAAAAGTTGGTGATAAAGTACAATTAGTTGGTGATGATTTATACGTTACAAATGTGGAGCGTTTATCAAAAGGAATTGAAAATGGAATAGCTAATTCTATTTTAATTAAAGTAAATCAAATAGGTACTTTAACCGAGACTATTGCTGCAGTAAATATGGCTAAAAATGCTGGATACACATCTGTAATGTCACATCGTTCTGGTGAAACAGAAGATAATACAATTGCTGACTTAGCAGTAGCATTAAATTGCGGTCAAATAAAGACTGGATCTGCTTCAAGAAGTGATAGAATGGCGAAATATAACCAGTTACTTCGTATTGAAGAAGAACTTGGTAGTGTAGCTTATTATCCGCAAGAAAAAGCATTCAAGGTAAAGTAAAACTTATCCTTTAAATATTAAGAAAGCGTTTCAATTATTGAAACGCTTTTTTTGTATATCATTTTACCAATAAATATGTATTATTCATCAAAAATTAGGCCGAAATTTCGTAAATTAGCAAACCGCAAAAAATAATATAAAATTCAAGAATAAATATGTCAGAAAAAGCAATCTTAGAGGTTAATGGTCAGAAACATGAATTCCCATTAGTAACAGGAACAGAGAATGAAGTAGCAATTGATGTTAAAACTTTAAGAGGAGTAACAGGTGGAGTTACAACTATTGATCCTGGTTATAAAAACACTGGGTCTTGTGAAAGTGCCATTACTTTTTTAGATGGTGAAAAAGGAATTCTTAGATATAGAGGATATTCTATTGAGGAGCTAGCTGAAAAAGCTGACTTCTTAGAAGTAGCATATTTACTTATTTTTGGAGAATTACCAACACAAGAACAGTTAGATAAATTCCATGGTGATATTAAATCTAACTCTGTTGTAGATGATGATGTAAAGAAAATTATAGATGCTTTTCCAAAGGCAGCACATCCAATGGGAGTGTTGTCTTCTTTAACAAGTGCTTTAACTGCATTTAATCCTTCTTCGGTTGATGTATCTTCAGAAGAAGCTATGTATAATTCAGTAGTACGTATATTAGGTAAATTCCCAGTACTTGTTGCTTGGACAATGCGTAAAAAGCAAGGTTTACCTTTAGATTATGGAGATAATAAATTAGGTTATGTTGAAAATCTATTAAAAATGATGTTTGAGCAGCCTAATGAAGAGTATGAGCAAAATGAGATTTTAGTAAATGCGATGGATAAATTATTAATTCTTCATGCTGATCATGAGCAAAATTGCTCTACATCAACAGTAAGAATTGTTGGTTCATCTCATGCTGGTTTATTCGCTTCTTTATCTGCTGGAATTTCTGCACTTTGGGGACCACTTCATGGAGGTGCTAACCAAGCTGTATTAGAAATGTTAGAAGCTATTAAAGAAGATGGTGGAGACACTAAAAAGTATATGGCTAAAGCAAAAGATAAAGAAGATCCTTTCCGTTTAATGGGATTCGGACATCGTGTTTACAAAAACTTCGACCCAAGAGCTAAGATTATAAAAGTAGCTGCTGATGAAGTATTAGGTGATTTAGGTGTTGAAGACCCAATATTAGATATCGCAAAAGGATTAGAAAATGAAGCTCTTAATGATGAGTACTTTGTTAAGCGTAAGTTATATCCAAATGTAGATTTCTATTCTGGAATTATCTATCGTGCAATGGGAATTCCTGTTGAAATGTTTACAGTTATGTTTGCTTTAGGTAGATTACCAGGTTGGATTGCACAATGGAGAGAAATGCGTTTACGCAACGAGCCAATTGGTCGTCCTAGACAATTATATATTGGAGAAACTTATAGAGAGTTTCAAACTATTGAAAAGAGATAATATACTTTTTTAATATACAAGCCTCATAACTTAGTTATGAGGCTTTTCAATTTAAATTAAAATGAAAGATATTAAGTTAATAAAAAATAGATCAGATATAGGAGCAGGAACTCGTGGAAGTGACATGGGAATTGACGCTATTGAAATTGCAGCTATTAATGCTGAAAATAGTTATTTTAATCAGTTTGACTTTATGGATGTTGAAACTGAAAATGAATCTATTTATAACAAAGGTGTTAATTCATTTGCTAAAAGAATTAAGCATGTTTTAAATCAATGTACAAGATTGTCTGGCGCAGTACAAGAAACACTTGAAAACAATCAATTTCCTTTAGTAATATCTGGTGATCACTCTTCAGCATTAGGTACCATAAGTGGTATTAAAGCTGCTAATCCAGATAAAAGAGTAGGAGTTGTTTGGATTGATGCACATGCAGATATTCATTCACCTTATACGTCGCCTTCTGGAAATATTCATGGTATGCCATTAGCAGCTGCATTGGCAGATGATAATCTAGATTGTCAAATAAACAATATAGATACTGAAACAGCTTCTTTATGGGAAGCTATGAAGAATATTGGTGTCGATAAAGTTAAGGTAGAAGCAAGCGACGTTGTTTATTTTGGAGTAAGAGATACCGAAGAACCAGAAGATAAGCAGATTGAAAAACTAGGTATAAAAAACTATAAAGTTGCTGAAGTACGTTATCGCGGAATGGATACATGTGTTAATGAAGCAATAGATAGTTTAAGTAATTGTGACTTAATTTATGTGTCTTTTGATGTTGACTCTATGGATTGTGATATGATTTCTTATGGAACTGGGACTCCTGTGCCAAAAGGTTTTGATCAATACGAAATAATTGAAATTATCAATAAGTTTATTGTAACCAAAAAAGTGGCAAGTATAGAATTTGTTGAAGTTAATCCTTTATTAGATTTAAAAGGAAATAAAATGGCAGAAACAGCATTTGAAATTTTAGATGCTATTACAAAAGAAATAAAAGCTAATAAATAAAATTAGCGTTTATAAATAATAAATAAGCCCTTGCAGTTTAACTGCAAGGGCTTATTTATTATTATGTTTTAAATTAACGATTAATGAATCACAAGTTTTTTAGAAACAGATTGTCTTTCATTTTTTAAAATCACCATATATATACCTTTGTTTAAATGGGTTAGGTTTAAAGTCGTTTCTAAATTGTTTATTGAAGCCTTATAAACTTCTTTTCCTAAAACATCAACAAGTTTTAATTGTGTTGTAGTGTGGTGAGTTTGCTTAATTGTAATTTGACCTTTAGAAGGATTTGGGAAAATAGAAAAACCATTAATAGTAACTTCAGGAGTACTTAGCGTATCTACACCAATAGCAAAATGTAAAGCTGCGCCTAATGACCCTTTCGTAACTTCGGTTAGATAGTTTACATCCATATTTATTAATAAATCTGTTGAAGTATGAGCATGAGGCGTTTCGTTTTTTTCGTATAAACCTGTAATTATTTCACCATTATTTTCAAAAGGAATATAATCTGAAGCATAAGCATAAGATATTTCGGTATTTAAGCTTGAGTAAAGTCCAATACAAGTAGCTAAAGTTGCAGTAGCAGCTGATGATGCTGCATTGTTATGTGGAGGGTTACTAGTATCTTCTTCACAAACTATCGTGTCATTAGCCATACCATTAATGCCACCTACTTCATCAATGTTAAAGACTAATGAAATGTCTAAGTTTTCAGGATTAACAGTATTTGTAACATAATAGTTACTTCCAATTAAACCGTCTTCTTCACCACTAAAGTGAATGAATTTTATAGAGTATTCAGTGTCTACATCTTTTAATAACCTAGCAAGCTCCATAAGTAAAACTGTACCACTTCCATTATCATTGGTTCCAGGACCATTAATTGTATCGTAATGTGCATCAATAATTAAATAAGTGTTAGGGTAAACTGTTCCAGTTTTAGTAATAATTATGTTATTAGTTGTACCACCAGAATAACTAAATGGTTGTTCAACAATATCAGTATAACCTAAACTTTCGTATCTGCCTTTTATCCATGCTTGAGCATTGTTGAGAGCTGTAGAACCAATGTCTTTTATACCAAAATTTTCGAATGTTGTTAAATCGTTTAAGATGTTAGTGTAAGAAACATTATTCACAATATCTCCATAAAAAGAATTATAGGTTTGTGCTTTAACTTTGGTTGTAGATAACAACATTAGAGCTAAGAAAAGAGAGTAAAAATATTTCATAAATATTTGAGGCTAAAAGTAATTGTGAGCTAAGTTATAGTTTTTGCTTTTACTAGTCAATTTTCATTTTAAAAAATTATAATTTTGAACTTTAAGACTTAAATAAATGCAACAGATAACAGATACAATATTAATGATTCGTCCTATAGGATTTAGAATGAACGAGCAAACAGCAGTAAATAACTATTATCAAAAAGTTTTAGATAGCATTTTGCCAGAAACTGTTAATATAAAAGCACAACAAGAATTTGATGTTTTTGTTGAGAAGTTAAGAACTGTAGGAGTTAATGTTGTAGTTATTGATGATACAAATGAGTTAGATACACCAGATTCAATATTTCCAAACAATTGGATTTCTTTTCATGAAAATGGTCTTGTTGGAGTATATCCAATGTTTGCTGAGAATAGACGATTAGAGCGAAGAGAAGATGTTTTAGAAATCTTAGAATCTAAAGGTTATTTAATTAATAATGTAATAGATTACACAAGTGCTGAGGAAGAGGAAGTGTTTCTTGAAGGGACTGGGAGTTTATTATTAGATCGTACTAATCGTAAAGCATATTGTGCAATTTCACCTAGAGCAGATGAAGGCTTGTTTATTGAGTTTTGTGAAGATTTTGACTATTTTCCAATTGTGTTTACAGCTAATCAAACTGTTAAAGAAAGGCGTGAAGCAATTTATCATACTAATGTAATGATGTGTTTAGCAGAAACCTTTGCTGTTATATGTTTAGAGAGTATAGATGATAAAAAAGAACGCAAAAATGTTATCAAACATTTAAAAGAGGATGGTAAAGAAGTGATTGCAATTACTGAGTCTCAAGCAAACAATTTTGCAGGTAATATGCTTCAAGTAAAAGGACATAATGAAGAACGTTTTTTAGTAATGAGTCAAGCAGCATACAATAGTTTGAATAAAACTCAAGTTACAACTATAGAAAAACATTGTAAAATACTTTCTAGTTCTTTAGACACTATTGAGGCTTGTGGTGGAGGTAGTGCACGTTGTATGATGGCAGAAGTGTTCTTACCTAAAAAAAATAATAATTTTTAAGAAATAGGTTTTGCTTTTGGAAGTTCGATAAAGAATTTGCTTCCTAAATTTTCTTCGCTTTCAACCCAAATATTTCCGTGGTTTAGTTCAACCAATTCTTTACAAATAGAAAGACCAAGTCCTGTTCCTTTTTCTGCATTGGTACCTCTAGTAGTAAAACCACCATTTTTAAATAGTTTCTTTTGGTTTTCTTCAGAAATACCAACACCTGTATCTTCAATGCAAATCAAAATGTTACCATTTTTATCTCTGTTAGACACAGTGATAACATCACCAACTCTAGAAAATTTCACTGCATTTGCTAAAAGGTTTTGAATAACAATCTCTATCATACTTCTATCTGCATATGCAAAATCTTTAATAGACTCATCAAGCATTATAATACGTTTTTGCTCAACTTTTTTCTCTATTAAATTCATTTTTTCTCTAAATACATCTTGAATATTAAAGAGTTCTGGTTTTGGTTCAAGATTCTGCATTTGAGATTTTGACCAGTTTAATAGATTTAATAGTAAAGCGGCAGCATTATCGGCATTTTCACTTAGTTCAGGAATTAGTTGATCGAATTCTTCTTGTGAAATACTATCTTCTTTTAATAAGTCTAAAAAGGCTTTAACAGATGTAATTGAATCTTTTAAATCATGAGATACAATAGAGAATAACCTGTCTTTTACTTGATTCATTTCTTCTAGGTGAGTAGTTTGCTCAAGAATTGAATCGTTTTGTAATTTGTATTGTTTGTTTTTGTCTTTAAGGCTTTTTATTACTGCATTTTTACTTTTTTTACTTACCCAAAGACTTACCATAATTAAAAATAACAGTACAGTTAAACCAGCTAATCCATAAGTAATATACTTTAAGGTTTTATATTCTTTATTATTAACAGTTGATTGGTTGTTCTCAATTGGAGTTTTAGTATCAGTAGTATCAATTTTTACTTCAAGAGGTTCATCGTCTTCAAATATTATAGGTGTTGCATTTTCCTTTTCTATTTTGTTTTTAAGGGTATGATATGCTCTTTGTGAATTAAATGCACTCTTGTAATTACCTTTCATAGAGTCCAAAGCAACTCTAAGTTTGTAGTTTTTTAATAATAAAGCATCATTGTCAACGGTTTTAGTAATTGTAAATGCTTCATTTAATTGGTATTCAGCAAGCTTAACCTTTTTTTGTTGTAAATTAAGTTGAGCAATATTATTTAATGATTTTAAAATACCTTCTTTATTATCTATAGTTCTGTTAATTTTTAAACCTTCTAATAAATAAGTTGTAGCATTTGTATAATCATTGAACTGAAGATACTCTTCTCCAAGACAAGGTAAAATATCACCTCTGTTAGCGATGTCGTTCTCGTCTAAATATGTTAAAACTATATTGTAATACTCAATAGCTTTTCTATGCTCTTTTCTCATAGAATAAAGCTTTGCGATATTTTTTGTTGAAGAAATAATACCTGCACTATCACGCAATTGTTTTCTAACATCAAGAGCTTTTAAATTAAATTCAAGAGCCTTGTCTACTTGGTTAGTATTGAAATATGCTTCAGACAAATTATTATAGGCAACACTTAACTCATGTCTTAAGTTTTTATTTTCAAAAATATCAATAGCAGAAAGAGAATACCTCAATCCTTTATTGTAGTTACCTCGTTTAATTTCAATAAGCCCAATGCTATTATTTACTTTTGCTATTCCTAAAGAGTCATTTAGTTTCGTGAATATTCTTAAGGATGATTTATAATAATCTAGAGCATTATAATAATCATCTTTTTGGGTATAAATTAAAGCCTTGTAGTATTTAATTTCAGCAGTTGCTTTATGATATTCTAATGATGAGGATAGTCTCTCACTTTGATCTATATATAAAAGAGCTTTTTTATAATCATTAGAGAAATAAAACGATTTAATTAGTTGTATTGATGTGTCAACCTTGGCAGAGTCCTGTTTTTGAAAAGCCAACTGTATAGCAAGACTGTCTTGCTCTTTAGTTTGGGCATTACTAAAGAGGAGTGAAAAAATAAGAGCAGTTAAGGTAATTAACTGTTTCATGAACTCCATTAGGTTTTAGGTACAACAAAATAATGATCACCTAAATTTACCTTGAGGGAGAGGAAAATTAAGTACTTTCAATAAAGCAAACATGTTGCTTTATAACAAAAAGTAAGCATAATCATTGTTTTGGGACTCTTGATTAATAGCATAACAAAAATTAGGAAAAGCTTAAGAAATCCCTAATTTCTGCGATTTATAACCAAAAAATCAGATAAAAAGCACTCAGCTTTTTTTAGTTGAAATTCACTAATCGATGAATGGTAAAAAACATAGAAAAACTACACTTTTATCGATGAAATGCATTTCTGTAAACTTAAAAGCTTATTTGTTTGTAAGTAGCTGTTTGTTAAATATTTATAAATTGTAAGTGAAGTCTTATTTTTTGATTTCATCAAAAATATATCCTGCTTTTTCTGCTCCCCAAACATGTTCATCTGCACTATTAAATCCTCTATCCCAAGAAATAATTTTACTTGGCATTATTTCAACCTCAGAAGTAGCATATGCAGCACCTCTCATTGTGCTTTCACAGGTTTTGTTACCAGTTTTTCCTTTGTAGTGTTTGTCTCCAATTCTTTTTAGTACAACTTCACAACCATTTCTTAACTCTAAATCTGTTACTGTTAGTTTATTAAAATCAGCTGGTGTTTTCCATTTCCCAATCCAAAGCGAATCATTTGGTATTTTGTAAATATAACTTCCAAAAGTACTATCGCTTAATCTTTTTACTTCATAAACACGTTGTCTATATGGTCTATCTTGCATGCTGTTAAGTGCTTGTTCTACATATAAATAGTTGCCTTTGTCTTCCCAGATTGGATACATGTGTAAAGAAATATTAAAATATGTTGAATCTGCTACAGATTGTGCTTCAGAATTAAAAGATCCTTGCATTAATCCATATAATTCTTTTAGTTCAATATCTTCCTTTGCTTTAATTTCCTTTGATTCATTTTTACAAGATGATAAACAAATAACAGTTAATAGTAGTAAAGTAATTCTCATGAGTAGTTGTGTTTGATTTTTTTCAAAAATATAATAATATAAGGGTTTAAAAAAGTTTATCTTTGCTGCCTAATTTTAGTAATAATGACAATTCAGGAAACTTTATTAAATCAAGTAAAACAAGCTTTTAAAGCATTGTATAGTAAAGAAATAGAAACTGTAGAATTTCAAGCAACTCGAAAAGATTTTGAAGGAGATATTACAGTGGTAACGTTTCCTATGTTACGTGTTATTAAAATGAATCCTGCACAATTAGGAGAAGATTTAGGGAAATACTTAGTGGAAAATGTAGCTGAAGTTAAAGATTTTAATGTAGTTAAAGGCTTTTTAAATCTAGTTATTGATGATAGTTTTTATATAAATTTCTTCAATAACATTAAAGCAAATGCAACTTATGGTTTTGTTGAGCCTGCTAAGGATGATGCTGTAATGGTGGAGTACTCTTCACCTAATACAAACAAACCGTTACACTTAGGACACATTAGAAATAACTTGTTAGGATATAGTGTTGCCGAAATTTTAAAGGCCTCTGGTAAAAAGGTTTATAAAACACAAATTATTAACGACAGAGGTATTCATATTTGTAAAAGTATGTTGGCTTGGGAGCGTTTTGGTAATGGAGAAACTCCAGAAATCACAGGTTTAAAAGGCGACAAACTTGTTGGTAATTACTACGTAAAGTTTGATCAAGAGTATAAAAAGGAAATAGCAGATTTAGTAGCTCAAGGAATACCTGAAGAAGATGCTAAAAAGCAAGCGCCAATGTTATTAGAAGCTCAAGAAATGCTACGTAAATGGGAAGCTGGTGATGAAGAAACTGTAGCGCTTTGGAAAACTATGAATGGTTGGGTGTATAATGGTTTTGATGTTACCTACAAAAACTTAGGTGTAGATTTTGATAACCTGTATTACGAAAGTGATACTTATTTATTAGGAAAAGAATTTGTAACCGAAGGTTTAAAAACTGGAGTATTCTATAAAAAGGAAGATGGTTCGGTTTGGTGTGATTTAACTGAAGATGGATTAGACGAAAAAATTGTATTACGTGCAGATGGAACAGCAGTATACATGACGCAAGATATTGGGACTGCAATTCAACGTATAAAAGATTGCCCTGATGTTGGAGGTATGGTATATACAGTTGGTAATGAACAAGACTATCACTTTAAAGTGCTGTTTTTAATTTTAAAGAAATTAGGTTTCGATTGGGCTAAAAACTTATACCATTTAAGTTATGGAATGGTAGATTTACCAAGCGGAAAAATGAAGAGTAGAGAAGGTACTGTAGTTGATGCTGACGACTTAATTGTGGAAATGGCAGAAACAGCAAAAGAGATTTCTCAAGAACTTGGAAAACTAGATGGTTATACTGAAGCCGAAAAAGAAACTATATATAATACTATTGGCTTAGGAGCACTTAAATATTTCATTTTAAAAGTAGATCCTAAAAAACGCATTTTATTCGATCCAAAAGAATCTGTAGATTTTCAAGGAAATACTGGACCTTTTATTCAATATACGTATGCTAGAATACAAGCTATTTTAAGAAAGGCTGAATTTAGTAACGATATTATGTCGAGCGCAGTTGAAATAGCTTTGCACCCTAAAGAAAAAGAGTTGCTAAAGCAATTACAATTATTTCCAGAAGTAGTGCAAAATGCTGCGACTAACCATAGTCCAGCATTAATAGCTAATTACACATACGATTTAGTAAAAGAGTTTAACTCGTTTTATCAAAACGTATCTATTTTAGGTGCGGATAAGGAAAGTGATAAAATATTTAGAGTGCAGTTGTCTAATACAGTTGGTAATACTATAAAAAATGCATTTAGCTTATTAGGTATTAATGTGCCTGAGCGTATGTAGTTTTTAAATTCCACCAATTAAAGATTTTAGTAGCAATTCTATTTGTGTTATAAATATTTGTTGTGAGGTTGTAATTAACTGTAAATTCATCATTAATAATTGATGAGATTTTTGAGAGGCTAGCTTGATTGTTTAACTGTGTTAAAATATATCTGCAAAACGAGTTAAGTTCATTTTCTTTATAATTGGGAGTTAGTTTACTAGCCTTTATTATTTTCTTTAAATACAAGATGTTATCGACTGCTTTCTCAATTTTTAGAGTATTCATTGTATTGTTGTTTGTCAATTAATCTGTTAAAACTTCACAGTAAAAACCTTCATTTTCAATTAAGGATATAACTTCTGTTTCTTTTAAACTGTTATTTGGTACAATGCGTAATACTTTATCAATATCTTCTAAATCAATAGACCAATGAACAATATTGCAATGCGTATTGAATAAGGGTTTTAGTTGCTTTAGTTTTTTTGAGTCTTTAATATTAGTCTTAAAAATCAAAGGATCCATAATAATTAAGTTATGTGTTAATTAGATGTGGGAGGCTGAGTATTCTCATTAGTTACTCGTTCTACATATTGTTTGTAAAGTGCATCACCTTCTTCTTTCCAAAATTTATCATAATGTTTCCATTTAGAAAAGTCTCGTTTAGAATCTTTATCACATTCTTTTTTTGGTTTGTTTGATGATTTACTACTTCCACTGCCACAACCACCAAGTAATATTTTTAATAGAATAAATAATCCTACTGCTTGCCAATAGTTAATAGTTGTAAGACCGAAAATTTCTGGCATTAACCAATTCCATAGCCACATTAATACAAAACCAAAAAGGATGGCTAGTCCTGTAATGGCAATAATTCCGAATATTACAATTCCAACAATTTCTCCTGGTGATCTTCCTCTTAATTTGTGATTGAAAAAATTTGTCATGTCTTTAAATATTTAATTTATATGTTTTGTTTCTAATTTTTTATATAATATGGCTATAGCGCGATGTCTTTGTGACATTAATGTGCCTTCAGGAATACCAGTTTCACTTGAAACTTCTTTATATGTATAGCCTTCAAAATCAATGGCTATAATAATGTCTCTATAGCTTGGTTTTAAACTTAAAATAGCTTGTTTTAGCTCCTTTTTTATGGCTTCTGGGTAAACGTCTTCGGTGTTTTCATAAAGCACTTCTGCTAACTCTTGTAATTTAAAATCGTTACTATTTTGTTTTTGCGGTCTATTAGAGCGCATTATGTCTATAATTCTGTTCTTTATAGAATTGTAAACAAACCCTGCAACATTGTTTATTGGCGAATACCTGTCTGCGCCAGTAAAAAGTTTTAAGGCAACATCTTGAATAATGTCCTCTGCATCGCGACTTGCAGTAGCTTTTATTCTTGAGTTTACGTAAGCTTTTAATGATGAGTATTCATCATTAAAAAAGTTCTTAAGTTTTTTACTGTTTTCTGATTCTAAGGTCATTTACTACCTTTTATTAGGTCTTCATATACAAAGACGATACTTTTTTGTTTCATTGCATTTTTTGCAACTTTTTTTAAAATATTGAATCTAGTGTAGATGTATATGTATAACGATGATGTTTTCTTTTTGTTACCATATTTCTAAGCTATACTTTTACTGTAACTTTAAAAGTGTATTTTTGCTTTAATGCAAAATACACTGCAACAATACATACCTGAAGCTGCTATTAATAGCGTGTTACAACTTTTAAAGCACGATAACCTTATTGTAAAAGTTAAGCAAGAACGTAAAACACGTCATGGTGATTATAGACGTTTGCCTAATGGAAAACATCAAATAACCGTTAACTCTAATTTGAATAAGTATCGATTTTTAATAACTTTATTACACGAAATAGCACATTTAGAAGCTTATCAAAAATATGGTAAACTCATTAAACCTCATGGTAAAGAATGGAAACAAACCTTTCAGCATATTATATTGCCATTTTTAAATCCAGAAGTGTTTCCTATGCAGTTACTGCCACTATTAGCGATACACTTCAAAAATCCAAAAGCAAGTAGTGATACAGATGTTAAGTTAGCGTTAGCTTTAAAACAGTTTGATGAACCTAATGACAAAACTTATATTTTTGAAGTGCCTTTTGGAGCTACATTCAAATTATACAATGGCCGTGTTTTTAAAAGAGGTAACCAGCGTAGAAAGCGCTTTGAATGTGTAGAAGTAAATACAGGGCGTGTATATTTGTTTAATCCAAATGCAGAAGTAGAAATAGAAGTTAATGAAAAACAACTTCAAAGTAATATATAGAAAACGAATGACGAAGAATAAAAATTATTATGCCATTTTAATGGCTGGAGGAGTAGGTTCAAGGTTTTGGCCAGTAAGTACAGAGATGTTTCCTAAACAATTTCATGATATGTTAGGAACTGGAGAAACATTAATTCAAAAAACATTCTCTAGATTAAGTAAGCTTATTCCAGAAGAAAATATTTTTATTCTAACAAATGAAAAATACAACGATTTAGTATTTGAGCAATTGCCAGGAGTTACCAAAAGACAGGTGGTATTAGAACCAGCGATGAGAAATACTGCACCTTGTATTTTATATGCATCACTTAAAATACAAAAAGAAAATCCTGATGCTATTATGATTGTAGCACCAAGTGATCATTGGATTGAAAATGAAGATGCATTTACACAAAATGTGCAACAAGCATTTGATTTTTGCGAAACAAATGATGCGTTAATGACCTTAGGGATTCAGCCAACATTTCCAAATACAGGCTATGGGTATATTGAATTTGATAAAGACGATGATAATGCAATAAAGAATGTAAATCAATTTAGAGAAAAACCAGATTATGAAACGGCAAAGACCTTTTTATCTCAAGGAAACTTTTTGTGGAATGCTGGGGTTTTTATGTGGAGTGTGACTTCTGTGGTAAAAGCGTTTCAAAATAAACAAGAATGTTTGTATCAATTGTTCGAAAAAGGAATTGATGTTTATAACACCGATTTTGAAGATGACTTTGTAAGAGATAATTATGGGAAGGCAGAAAATATATCGATTGATTATGCAATTATGGAGAAAAGTAATAATGTATTTGTTTTGCCAGCAACTTTTGATTGGAACGATTTAGGGACTTGGGGAAGTTTGTATGATAAGATTGATGCAGGAAAAAAAGACAATGCTATTATTAATGCTAGAACGTTGGTAGAAGATGCTTCAGGGAATATGATTAGAACACAAAGTAATAAAATTGTAGTTGTAGAAGGATTGAACGATTATATTATTGTTGATAAAGACGAAGTTTTACTTATCTTTCCAAAAGAAAAGGAGCAAGATATTAAGCAAATTCGTCAAAAAGTAAAAGAAGCATTTGGCGATAAGTACATATAATTTATGGAAGAAAACAAGTTCAATTTTTCAGAAGAAGAGCAAAATAAGGATAAGGCAGTTGAACAGTCTAAGCAAGCTGTAAAGGATGGAGCTAAAGGATTTATTTCTAGTGTAAAAACTTTTTTAACAGAACTGTTAGATTTTAGAGAAGACACAGATAGAGACGCTACAATAGAGGCGATAAAAAACGACATTCCTTTTAAAGGAGCCACTGCTTGGATTTTAATTTGTTCGGTTTTTGTAGCTTCTGTAGGGCTTAATGCTAACTCAACAGCTGTTGTTATTGGAGCCATGTTAATTTCTCCATTAATGGGGCCTATTTTAGGTGTAGGTTTGTCTGTAGCAATCAATGATATTGATACTTTAAAGAAATCGCTTATAAACTTAGCAACGATGATAGTGTTAAGTTTAATAACAGCTTTTTTGTTTTTCTATTTATTCCCTTTAAGTAAAGATACATCAGAATTATTAGGGCGAACACAACCAGATATCAGAGATGTTTTGATAGCATTTTTTGGTGGTTTAGCTTTAATTATTGCACGTACTAAAAAAGGTACGATTGCTTCAGTAATTTTTGGTGTTGCAATTGCTACAGCTTTAATGCCTCCATTGTGTACGGTTGGTTACGGCTTTTCTGTGATGGTAGAAAGAAGTTTGTTAGAAGGTTGGGTGTTTGTAAGAGGTGCTATGTACTTGTTTACGATTAACACAATTTTTATTGCGCTTGCTACTTTTTTAGTGTTAAAACTTTTACGTTTTCCTATGTTGAAATATGCAAATTCAGCTAAACGTAAGCGTATAGCTAGAATAGCATCTTTGGTTGCTATAATAGTTATGATTTATCCAATAATTACATTTATTAGTGTATTAAGAAAAAGTCAATTTGAAGCAGATGCTGATAGATATATAAAGACTGAATTAACGGATTTACCTAATGCTAATTACATTAAGAAAAATGCAGTTTATGAATACAAACCTAAAGGTATTTCTGTAATAGAATTAACAACTTTTGGAGCTGATGAGATTTCTGAAGATGCTCAAAAAATATTAAAAGGACGATTATCTAATTATTCTAGATTAAAAGAAGATACTGAGTTAAGAATTAATCAAGCTAGTGCTAGAGAAGTAGATAATCTTGAGTATATGGAGGAATTACGAACACGTGATTCATTAGACTTGTTGTCTCAAAGTCAAAAAATAAGATTTTTAGAAGATAGAGTTAGAGTGCTTTCAAGATTAGAGCGTGATCAAATACCATTTTACCAAGTGGCTCAAGAAGCAAAACTTAATTATGAAAATATTCAAGAGTTTTCATATGCGAAAGAGATATCGTATAACTATAAAAAAATAGATACATTGGCTGTCTTTTTTGTAAAATGGAATGACTCTATAAGTACTGAAAAGTCTATTGAAGAAGATTCAAGAAAATTAGAAGGTTGGCTTAAGTTTAAATTAAATCTAGACACTTTAATTGTAAAGAAAGAAGAATAGTTTATTGATTTTCTTCTAAGTACATTCTGCGAACTTTTTTAAATAATTCTGAAGAATAAACAAAGTCAGTAACAACTTCGTTGTCTGTTTTAAAAATGGTTCTTTTTGAGCCTTCCCAGGCTTTATGACCATCTTTTAAAAACACAATTTTTTCTCCTATTTCCATAACAGAGTTCATGTCATGTGAATTGATTACTGTTACAATGTTATATTCGTCTGTAATTTCTTGAATCAAGTTATCAATAACTATAGCAGTTTTTGGGTCTAATCCAGAATTTGGTTCATCGCAAAATAAATACTTTGGGTTGTTAACTATAGCTCTGGCAATGGCTACACGTTTTTGCATTCCACCTGAAGCTTCACTAGGCATTTTATGATGCGCATCATCAAGATTTACACGTTTTAGCACAAAGTCAACACGATCTTTCATTTCGCTTTTACTTTGTTTAGTGAACATTTTTAAAGGAAACATTACGTTTTCTTCTATAGTCATAGAATCAAATAATGCACTACCTTGAAATACCATACCAATATCAGCTCTTAAGTCACGTTTTTCGTCTTCGTTTAGTTGAGAAAAAACTTTTCCATCATAAGCAATACTACCTTTTTCGTATTCAAACAAACCTAAAAGACATTTTAAGAAAACAGTTTTACCAGAACCACTTTGCCCAATAATAAGGTTAGTTTTTCCTTTTTCAAAAGAGGTTGTAATGCCTTTTAAAACATGAGCATCTCCAAACGATTTATGTAAACCTTTAACTTCTATCATTAGCCTAACATCATGTTTGTTAATATATAATTCAGTAAAATAATTACCACACTAGTCCATACAAACGAAGTCGTACTTGCTTTACCAACTTCTAAAGCACCACCTTTCATATAGTAACCATGAAATGATGGTATAGTTGCTAATACAAAAGCAAAGACAAATGTTTTTATAAAAGCGTACGTTATATGAAACGGAATAAAATCCATTTGTACACCAGTAATATAATCATCCAATGATGTAAAACCACCATAAACGCAAGCAGCCATTCCTCCAATAATGCCTAAAAACATCGCAATTGAAATGGCAAAAGGATAGAGCATTAAAGCAACTGCTTTTGGAAAAACTAAGTAGTTTAATGAGTTAATTCCCATAACCTCAAGCGCATCTATTTGCTCAGTCACTCGCATTGTACCAATACTGGAAGTAATAAATGAACCAACTTTACCAGCCATGATAATAGAAATAAATGTTGGAGCAAATTCTAAAATAACAGATTGTCTTGTAGCAAAACCAACTAAATACTTTGGGATTAATGGGTTGCTAATGTTTAATGCTGTTTGAATAGTAACAACACCTCCAACAAAAAATGAAATAAAGGCAACAATACCTAAGGAACCAATAATTAAATCATCAATATCCTTTAGTATTAATTGTTTCATGACTGACCATTTCGTCGGTTTACGAAACATGTCAGCAATCATTAAAAAATATTTACCAATATTATGAAGGTATTTCATAAGCAATTAAGTTACTGCTAAAGTATAAAAAAGTATGACTTATTTAATATTAAATTAAATTAAGATACCATAAAAAACGTATTTTTGAGCCATTAAATTTTTTGTTGAGATGAATAAATTTTTATACGCTTTTATATTAGTACTAGTTTGTGCTTCATGTAGTGCTCAAAATGTGACAACTACAGTAGTTGAAAAGGATGTAGTTGTACATAATAATGATAAGCCAAAATTAGTGGTTGGTATTGTTGTAGATCAAATGCGATACGATTATTTAACCCGTTTTGAAAGTAAGTATGGTAAAGGTGGCTTTTTAAGGCTAATAAACGAAGGTTTTAATTTTAAAAATAATCACTTTAATTATATTCCAACTTATACAGGGCCAGGTCATGCCTCCGTATATACAGGAGCAACACCTAAAAATCATGGTGTAATTGCTAATAGTTGGTATGATAAAACTATTGATAAAAGAGTGTATTGTGCAGGTGATGATTCGGTACAATCTGTAGGAACAACTTCTTCAGCAGGACAAATGTCACCTCATAGAATGAAAACAACTTCTTTTGCTGATGAAAATAGATTGTTTACTCAAATGAAAGGTAAAACAATAGGAGTTTCAATTAAGGATAGAGGTGCTGTTTTACCAGCTGGACATACTGCAAATGCTGCTTATTGGTTTCAAGGTAAAGAAGAAGGAAATTGGATAACAAGTTCTTTTTATATGAATGATTTACCTGAATGGGTGAAAGAGTTTAATAAAGAAAAAAGTGTAGCGAAATATTTAACTACTTGGGATACGATGTATGATATTGACACGTATACAGAAAGTGGTAGTGATTTAAATGCTTTTGAAGGCGGTTTTAAAGGAAAAGAGACTGCTACATTTCCATACGATCTGGCTGCTTTAAAAGAATCTAATAATGGGTATGATTTATTAAAATCGACAGCTTATGGAAATAGTATAGTTACTGATTTTGCCATTGCTGCTATTAAAGAAGAGCAATTAGGTAAAGATGCTATTACTGATGTGTTAGCAGTAAGTTATTCAAGTACAGATTACGTTGGGCATAACTTTGGAGTGAACTCAAAAGAGGTTCAAGATACTTATATTAGATTAGATAAAGAGATTGAGCGTTTATTAAATGAATTAGACATTAAAGTAGGTAAGGGACAATATACTGTATTCTTAACAGCAGATCATGGTGCTGTTGATGTGCCTTCATATTTAAATAGTGTGAATATTCCTGCTGGATATTTAGATAATGATAAAGCTAAAGAGCAATTGACAATGTTTTTAGTAAAGACTTATGGAACAACCGATTTAGTGAAAAATGTAAGCAATAATCAAATATTTTTAAATAGAACGAAAATTACAGAATTAAAGCTAGACTTAAGCGATATACAAGAGGCGATTATAAATGAAATTATTACATACGATAATGTAGATAAAGCATATTCTGCCACAACAATGAGTACAACATCATTCTCTTATGGAATAGAGTTATTGCTTCAAAATGGGTTTAATCAAAAACGCTCAGGAGATATTCTTATAATATATGATCCAGCATATATATCGTATGGTAGAACAGGGTCTACTCATGGTTCAGGTTTGAATTACGATACACATGTGCCATTATTATTTTTTGGTAAAGGTATAAATCAAGGAAGTTCCTTTGAGAAAACCACAATCACACAAATTGCACCTACAATTTCTGCATTATTAGGAATTAGCTTTCCTAATGGTGCTACTGGTCAACCTTTAATAGAAGTAATGGATTAAGCGTTAGCGTTTAGGTCGTTATTGATGGTTTCAATATAATTTAATAGCTCATCTTTACCTATGTGTTTAGATGAGGATGTGATAAAGTAATTAGGCATTTCTTCCCAAGTTTCTAACATTATTTCTTTGTAGTCGTTAATGTAGTTTTCAATAGCTTTTGGTTTTAATTTATCTGCCTTAGTGAATATAATTGAAAAAGGAATCATGTTCTCTCCAAGCCATTCCATAAATTGAGTGTCTATTGGTTGAGGTTTGTGCCTAATATCTACTAATACAAATGCAGATACTAATTGTTTGCGTTTTTCAAAATAGGAGGTAATGAATTTTTGAAACACCTTTTTTTCAGATTTCGACACTCTAGCATAACCATATCCAGGTAAATCCACCAAGTACCAGTTTTTATTAATAATAAAATGATTTATTAATTGGGTTTTTCCTGGTTTACCTGAAGTTTTAGCTAAGCTTTTACGATTGGTAAGCATGTTGATTAAGGAAGATTTTCCTACATTACTTCTGCCTATAAAAGCATACTCTGGTAAATTGTTGTTTGGGCATTTAGCAACATCTTGATTGCTAACTACAAATTCTGCCGATTTAATCTGCATGATAAAATAAGGTGTTAAAATCCTCTCTTAGTTAACCAACTGTGTAGTATTTTGTTAAATGTGTCAGGATGCTCCATCATGGCTGCATGCCCACATTTGTCTATCCAGAATAACTCTGAATCTGGTAAAAGTTCATTGAATTCTTCAGCTACATTTGGCGGTGTAACATTGTCATTCTTTCCCCAAATAATACAAGTAGGTGTATGCATTTTTGGTAAATCTTTAGCCATATTATGTCTAATAGCACTTTTGGCAATGGCTAAGGTTTTTATTAATTTGTTTCTATCGTTAACAGTTGCATACACTTCATCAACAATTTCTTTAGTAGCAACTTCTGGGTCATAAAACACATCTTGTGCCTTTTTCTTAATCACTTCATAATCGCTTCTTTTAGTGTAGCCGCTTCCCATAGCACTCTCATAAAGTCCAGAACTTCCAGTTATAACTAAGGCTTTAACTTTTTCACTAAAAAGTTTTGTGTGATAAAGACCAATATGTCCACCTAGTGAGTTTCCAAGTAAAATGACTTCTTTGTAACCTTTGAAATCGATGAAATCTTTAAGGAATTTAGCAAAGCTTTTAACATTGGTTTTTAGTAATGACATTGTGTAGATTGGAAGTTCAGGAAGAACAACTTTATAGCCATTTTTGCTAAAGAAATTAGTAACGCCTTCAAAGTTACTTAAGCCTCCCATTAATCCATGAAGAATAATGATTGGAGTGCCTTCTCCTACTTCTACAAAACTATAATCACCTTCTTTTTTTAAAGTGTGTTCCATCTATTAGTTAGTCATTTCTGTTAAAAGCAAATCTACACAATTTTATTTAATTAATTATCCCAATAACTTACAAATACGTAAGAGAAATAGTATGTCTAGCGTACGAGAAAAAAAATAGTGATTTCATGGTTTTTAAGTGTTAAATTCAATAGTTGTTAATTAAAAACAACTATAGTCTAACTATTTGAAAATCTTTTAAGTACTAGGTTTTTCAAGTGTTTTTTGTCGAATTAATGCGTTTTTGGTAGAAATTTATTAACAATGTGGTAAAAAGTGGTAAAAAGTGGTAAAATTTTTATTAGATTTGAATTCTATATACGCAAACTAGATTTAATTGAATTCATTAATTGGGACATACGAATGTAAAGCAGATGCAAAGGGAAGGCTGATGATGCCTTCTGCTTTGAAGAAGCAGTTGTCTCCTGTGGTTCAAAAAGGTTTTGTGTTAAAGCGAGCGGTATTTCAACCTTGTTTAGAATTGTATCCTATGGATGAGTGGGAGGCGATGATGCAAAATGTAAATAAGTTAAATCGTTTCAAGAAAAAGAATAATGATTTTATTAGAAGGTTTACTGCTGGTGTGAAATTTATTGAGCTAGATGCTTCTGGGCGTTTGTTGATTCCAAAAGATTTAATTGGATTTTCTGGAATTTCAAAAGATGTTGTAGTGGCTTCAGCAGTCAATATTATTGAGATTTGGGATAAAGATAGATATGAACAAGCTATTGATGATGCTGCAGGTGATTTTGCAGATTTAGCTGAAGAAGTAATGGGACAAGACGATGGAGATGGAATATCATAACCCAGTATTATTAAAAGAAACAGTAGACGGTTTAAATGTTAAAGAAGACGGAGTATATGTTGATGTCACTTTTGGTGGTGGTGGACATAGTCGAGAAATTTTAAGCCGACTAGGAGATAAAGGAAGATTAATAGCATTCGATCAGGATCAAGACGCTCTTTTAAACAAAATTGATGATAGCAGGTTTTTGCTTATAAATGAAAATTTTAGGTACATAAAACGTTTTTTAAGGTTTCATGGAGTAAAGACTGTTGATGGTATTCTTGCTGATTTTGGTGTTTCATCGCATCAATTCGACGAACCTGATCGCGGATTTTCCATTCGATTTGATGCAATTCTCGATATGAGAATGAATCAGCAAGACGTACTTTCGGCTCATAGTGTAATTAATGACTATGAGGAAGAAGAGTTAAGAAAAGTGTTTTGGCAGTATGGGGAGCTTAGGCAAGCGCCAGCTTTAGCTAGAACAATAGTTTCTGAAAGAAAAAACAAAACGATAGAAACTACTAACGACTTGAAAGAAGTGTTGAAAAAATATTTACCTCCAAGGAGAGAGAATAAAATTTTAGCGCAAATCTATCAAGCTGTTAGGATCGAGGTAAATCAGGAGATTGAGGCTTTGAAAGAGTTTTTGTTGCAAACTCCAGATTTGTTGAGAGAAGGAGGTCGATTAAGTTTTATATCCTATCATTCTTTAGAGGATAGGTTGGTTAAGCGTTTTATTAGAAGTGGGATGTTTGAGGGAGAGCCTGAAAAAGATGTTTTTGGGAATGTGGAAGTTCCATTAAAAAAAGTGGGTAAGCTAATAGTGCCATCTAAAGAAGAAATTAAGGTTAACAATAGAGCGCGAAGCGCAAAGCTTAGAATAGCAGAAAAATTATAGTTAATGAAAAAAAATGTTTACAGTGTTTTAAAAGGAACATTTCTAGTAAGCGATGACTCGTTTAAAAACTGGAGGCTTATTCTGTTTTTGTCTGCTTTAGCTGTAGTTATGATAGCAAGTTCGCATAGTGCTGACAGGAAAGTGCATGAAATTGCAAGGTTGAATGAAGAAGTGAAAGAGTTGAGATCTGCTTTTGCTGAGAGTAGGGAGAAGTTGATGGGATTAAAGATGGAATCGTCGGTAAGATCCAAGTTGAAAGATAGAGGAGTGATTCCTTCGGGAAATCCGCCAAAAAAGATAATAGTAAAATCACAAAGATAAAGTTCGTAAGTGGCAGTAAACGAGAAGAACATATTAAATAGATTATATTTTATAGCAGGATGTATGTTCATCTTCGCTCTCTTGGTGGTTTTTAAATTGGTGAAAATTCAGTTTGTTCAAGGAGCTGAATATAGAGAGTTGGCTGAGGAACGAACAATTAAAAATATAGTAATTCCAGCTAATAGAGGTAATGTGTATTCTGCTAACGGCAACTTGTTAGCAATGTCGGTGCCTAAATACGATATTAGGTTGGATGCTGTAACATCTTCAGATAAAACATTCGAAGAAAATCTTAAAGGACTTTGCGATTCTTTGCAAGTGTATTTCGGTAATGTGAATACATTAAGTTACTATCAAAATAAATTAAGGAAAGCGAGAAGCAATAAGAATAGATATCTCTTATTGGCTAGAAATCTTGGGTATTCTGATTACTTGAGATTTAGAAATTTTCCATTGTTAAAACTAGGTGCTTTTAAAGGAGGTTTAATTGTTGAACAAAATACAAAGCGTGAACATCCTATGGGAGGAATTGCTGAACGTTCAATAGGTTATGAGCGTTTTGATGAGGAAGGACATGTGACAAGAGCAGGTATTGATGGGGCTTTTGGGGCAAAATACTTAAGAGGGACTGATGGCATGCGCTTAAAGCAGAAAATAGGTAAAGGACAATGGAAGCCAATTGAAGATTATAATCAAATAGAGCCAAAAGACGGTTTAGATGTTTATACAACTATAGATGTTAATATTCAGGATATAGCGCATCATGCCTTGTTGGAGCAGTTAGAAAAGTATAAAGCAGATCATGGTTGTGTGGTGGTGATGGAAACTAAAACGGGTGAGGTGAAAGCTATTTCTAATCTTGGTAGAAATAAAGAGGGAAAGTACTATGAACGTTTAAATTATGCTGTTGGTGAATCGCATGAACCTGGTTCTACATTTAAATTAATGGCATTGGCTGTAGCACTTGAGGATAAAGTAGTAGATACTACTGCAATTATAGACACCGAAAAGGGTGTGTTGTCTTTTTATGGTAAAAAGGTTAGAGATTCGAAGCGTGGTGGTTATGGTAAAATTTCATTAGCTAAAGCTTTTGAAGTGTCTTCCAATACTGGAATTGTAAAGGCTATTCATGAAAATTATAATAGCAACCCTAAGAAATTTGTGGATGGTTTGTATGCAATGAATTTACAGGATACATTAAAGTTACCATTAATAGGAGAGGGAAAACCTGTAATTCCAGATCCAAGAATTAAGAATGGAAAGTGGAGTGGAATTGCTTTGCAGTGGATGGCTTATGGGTATAATGTGCAATTAACACCATTACAAGCTTTAACTTTTTATAATGCCGTGGCTAATGATGGTGAAATGGTAAGGCCGCGATTTTTAAAGGAAGTAAAAGAGTTCGGGAGAACGATAGAGTCTTTTGATAAAGAAGTAATAAATGAGCAAATCTGTTCTAAAGAAACTATAGTGAAGCTTCAACAGTTGCTGAAAAATGTGGTTGAAAAGAAACATGGTACAGGCCATCGTTTATATTCTGAAGATTTTTCAATGGCAGGAAAAACAGGTACAGCACAAACAGAGTATTGGATGAAAGACTGGAGTGAGAACAGGCGTTACATTTCGTCTTTTACAGGTTATTTTCCAGCTGAAGAGCCAAAATACTCATGTATAGTTGTAATTCATAAGCCAGATACTAGTGTTGGTTATTATGGAGCGGATGTGTCTGGTCCTGTATTCAAAAAAATTGCACAAAAAATATATACAGATACACCTTTAGTGGATGCTGTAGAAGATTTAGAGGTAGCAACAACTTCAGTAGATAATAATTTTGAAAGGTATTTTGATACGGCTCAAAAATATAAAACAATCATGCCAGATGTAACTGGTATGCCAGCAATGGATGCATTAACTATTCTTGAAAATATGGGAATGAAAGTGAAGTTAGTGGGTAATGGAAGAGTGAAAAAGCAATCTGTAAAGAAGGGTGTTAAGTTAAAAGGTCAACAAACTATAGTCTTAGAATTGTCTTGAAAGTATTAAAAAACATATTATATAAGGTTGGTATTAATGCAGTTGTAGGTAATACAGATGTTACTATTAATAATATTCATTTCGATTCACGTATAGCTGAATCGGGAGACGTATTTGTAGCTATTAAGGGTACTGTTGTAGATGGTCACGATTTTATCGATAAAGTTATTGATAAAGGAGTAATGGTAATTGTTTGTGAAATAATTCCAGAGACAACTATTGAAGGTGTAACTTATGTTGAGGTTGATAATTCAGCTAAGGCTTTAGCAATTATGGCATCAAACTACTATGAGGTGCCTTCAGCTAATTTAAAATTACTAGGAGTTACTGGTACTAATGGTAAAACTACAATAGCAACTTTATTGTATCAGTTGTTTAAAAATGCTGGTTATAAGGTAGGATTGTTGTCCACTGTTAAAATATTGGTTGGTGACAAAGAATATAAGGCAACACATACAACGCCAGATTCATTGACGATAAATAAGTATTTAAGTGAAATGAATAATGAAGGTGTGGAGTTTTGTTTTATGGAGGTGAGTTCTCATGGAATTCATCAGTTTAGGACAGAAGGATTGGAGTTTGTTGGAGGAATTTTTACAAACCTTTCTCATGATCATTTAGATTATCATGAAACATTCGCAGAGTATAGAGATGTTAAGAAATCCTTTTTCGATAATTTATCAAAATCTGCCTTTGCACTGGTTAATATAGACGATAAGAATGGGCAGATAATGCTTCAAAATACAAAGGCAAAAAAATGTTCTTATGCTTTGAAGAGTTATGCAGATTATAGAGCGCAAATTTTAGAAAATCAACTAAATGGGTTGTTATTAAAGATTAATGATAATGATGTTTGGACTAAGTTGATTGGAAATTTTAATGCCTACAATTTGTTGGCGATTTATGGTACAGCAGAACAATTAGGTCTTGAAACGGTTGAGATATTGAGGTTAATGAGTGAATTGGAAAGTGTAAGTGGACGTTTTCAGTACTTAGTTTCAGACGAAAAAATTACAGCTATTGTCGATTATGCTCATACACCAGATGCTTTAAAAAATGTATTAGAAACCATTAATAGTATCCGAACTAAAAATGAAGATTTAATTACAGTAGTTGGTTGTGGAGGTGATAGAGATAAAACAAAGCGACCAAAAATGGCGCACATTGCATCAGCTTTAAGTACTAAGGTGATTTTCACTAGTGATAATCCACGTACCGAAATCCCAGAGCAAATTATAGAAGATATGGAAGCTGGTGTAGAGCCGCAAAATTTCAAAAAAACGTTGTCAATAGTAGATAGAAAGCAAGCTATAAAAACAGCATGTCAATTAGCTAATCCTAACGACATCATACTAATAGCGGGAAAAGGTCATGAAACTTACCAAGAGATTAATGGTGTGAGATCAGACTTTAATGATTATAAAATAGTAGAAGAATTATTAAAACAATTACAAAAGTAGAATGCTGTATTATTTATTCGAATATTTAGAAAAAGAGTTCCAGTTTCCTGGCGCATCACTTTTTGGGTTCTTAACGTTTAGAGCAGCAGTTGCTATTATTTTGTCGTTACTTATTTCTACAATTTATGGTAAACGAATCATTAATTTCTTAAGAAAACAGCAAGTTGGTGAAACTATTAGAGATTTAGGTTTAGAAGGACAACAAGAAAAAGCTGGGACACCAACAATGGGAGGTGTTATTATAATTCTTGCTACAATTATTCCTGTGTTATTACTTGCTAAGTTAGATAACATATATATTATTTTACTGCTTGTTACTACTGTTTGGATGGGAGTTATTGGATTTATAGATGACTATATCAAGAAGTTTAAAAACGATAAAGAAGGTTTAAAAGGAAGGTTTAAAATTTTGGGTCAAGTGGGACTTGGAATTATAGTAGGCGCAACTTTATATTTTCATAACGATGTAACTATTAAGGAAAAGTTTCCTGTTGAGCAACAGCAAGAGTTAGTTGCAGAAAATCCAAATATTTCTCCGTTTGAGCTTCTTCAAAAGGAGTCTAAATCTACAAAAACAACTATACCATTTGTAAAAGGAAATGAGTTTGATTATGCAGATTTAATTACTTGGATAAGCCCAGATCTAGAAAAATATGCTTGGATAATATTTATACTAGCTACTATTTTTATTATAACAGCAGTTTCTAATGGAGCAAATCTTACCGATGGAATAGATGGTCTCGCTGCAGGAACTTCAGCAATTATTGTATTGACGTTAGGGATTTTTGCTTGGGTTTCGGGTAATGTTATTTTTTCGAGCTATTTGGATATTATGTACATACCTAGAGTCGAGGAGGTTACAATTTACATAGCTGCCTTTGTTGGGGCTTTAGTTGGGTTCTTGTGGTATAATACATATCCAGCACAAGTGTTTATGGGTGATACAGGAAGCTTAACTATAGGAGGAATCATTGCCGTGATAGCGATTGCTGTGCGAAAAGAATGGTTAATTCCATTGTTATGCGGCATCTTTTTAGCTGAAAACTTATCAGTAGTACTACAGGTAGGATATTTTAAATACACAAAAAAGAAATTTGGTGAAGGACGACGCATTTTTAAGATGTCGCCATTGCATCACCATTATCAAAAATCAGGATATCACGAAAGTAAAATTGTAACACGATTTTGGATTGTAGGTATTCTATTAGCTATTATGACTATTGTGACATTGAAAATTAGATAGATGAAACGACTAGTCGTATTAGGAGGAGGAGAAAGTGGTGTAGGAACAGCGCTTTTAGGAAAAGAAAAAGGATATGAAGTATTTCTTTCTGATAAGGGAAAGATTCAAAATAAATATAAAGAAGTTCTTGTACATAATGAGATTGAATGGGAAGAGCAACAGCATACTGAATCTAAAGTTCTAAATGCAGATGTTGTAATGAAAAGTCCAGGAATTCCTGATAAAGTTGAGTTGGTGAAAAAACTTAAGTCAAAAGGTGTTTCTGTAATTTCTGAAATTGAATTTGCAGCACAATTTACTAAAGCGACTATAGTGGGAATAACAGGGAGTAATGGCAAAACTACCACTACAATGTTAACGCATCATATACTTGAATCAGGGGATTTAAATGTAGCAATGGCAGGAAATATTGGAGATAGTTTTGCGAAACAAGTAGTGAAAAATGAAAGTGAAAACTTTGTCCTTGAGTTAAGCAGTTTTCAATTGGATGGAATTGAAAATTTTAAGCCACATATAGCCATTATTACAAACATTACACCAGACCATTTAGATAGATATGATTATAAGTTTGAAAATTACATCGCTTCAAAATTTAGAATAGCAAAAAATCAAACGAAAAACGATTATTTAATCTATGATGCCGATGATGAAGTAATCACAGACTACTTGAATGAAAATCCAGTTCAATCAACATTATTGCCATTTTCTTTAACAAAGAAAGTGGAGCAAGGAGCTTATTTAGAAAATAAAAACATAAAAATATTAATTGATAATAGCCAGATAATTATGCCAACAACAAAATTAGCATTACAAGGAAAACATAATGTAAAAAATGCCATGGCAGCCTCAACTGTGGCGCACTTATTAAAAATAAGAAAGCATACTATTCGTGAAAGTTTAGAGAATTTTCAAGGTGCTGAGCATCGTTTAGAAAATGTGCTTAAAATTAATAAAGTGCAATACATTAACGATTCAAAAGCAACAAATGTTAATGCTACTTATTTTGCTTTAGAGAGCATGGGAGCACCTACAGTTTGGATTGTTGGAGGTGTGGATAAAGGAAATAATTATAGAGAGTTATTTCAATTCGTAAATGAAAAAGTAAAAGCAATTATTTGCTTAGGCACAGATAATGCAAAGTTGTTTGAAAACTTTGGAAATATGGTAGATGTAATTGTAGAAACTCAGTTTATGAGTGAAGCAGTTAAGATTGCCTACAAAATTGCTGAAGCAGGAGATAATGTGTTATTGTCACCAGCATGCGCAAGTTTTGATTTGTTTGATAATTACGAAGATAGAGGACGTCAATTTAAAGAAGCTGTTAGAAATTTATAATGCAACAGTTGTTTAACAACATAAAAGGAGATCGTTTAATCTGGGCAATTGCTGCTTTGTTAGCAATATTCTCATTTTTGCCTGTATATAGTGCTGCTAGTAATTTGGCAAATCTAAGTGTGGACGGAAGTACCTTTAATTATTTTGTTAAACATTTTGTGCATTTGTTCTTAGGTTTTGTAATCATTTATGGTGTGCATCGTGTACCTTATAGGTACTTTAGAGGTTTGTCAATGGTTATGATTCCTGTGGTTCTAGTATTGCTAATTGTTACTATGCTTCAAGGTAATACTATTGGTGGTGCAAATGCTAGTAGATGGATTAGAGTGCCATTGGTAGGGTTTACATTTCAACCTTCAACCTTAGCAGCTGTTGTTTTAATGGTTTATGTCGCTAGGTATCTTTCTAAAATAAAAGATAAACAGGTAACATTCAAAGAAACGATTTTGCCTTTGTGGACACCTGTATTTATAGTTTTAGCGCTAATTTTACCAGCTAATTTTTCAACTACTGCTATTATTTTTACAATGATTGTAGTGTTGGCGTTTCTTGGAGGTTATCCTATAAAGTATTTAGGAATTATTATTGGTTCGGGATTATTGGTGTTAACGCTTTTTATTTTAACTGCAAAAGCATTTCCAGACTTGATGCCAAATAGAGTAGATACTTGGACAAGCAGAATTGAAAACTTCTTAAATGGAGAAGATACTGAAGAGGATTATCAAATTGAAAAAGCAAAAATTGCAATAGCCTCTGGAGGTATACAGGGAGTAGGCCCTGGAAAAAGTATTCAGAAGAATTTCTTACCACAATCATCATCCGATTTTATTTATGCTATTATCATTGAGGAATATGGTTTAATTGGTGGTTTATTTTTAATGGTAATGTATTTATGGTTGCTCTTTAGAATTGTAATTGTGGCACATAAAGCAGACACCATTTTTGGAAAATTATTAGTGATTGGTGTTGGCTTGCCAATTGTGTTTCAGGCATTAATAAATATGGCTGTAGCAGTAGAGTTGTTTCCGGTTACTGGACAAACGTTGCCGCTTATAAGTAGTGGTGGAACATCTATTTGGATGACATGTTTGGCAGTAGGAATTATTCTTAGTGTAAGTGCTAAACGACAAGAAATTAAGGAACAGGAAGATATAGAAGAAAACCCGCTTGAAATTTTAAGCGAAACAATATAATGAGTAATTACAAAATCATATTATCAGGAGGAGGTACTGGAGGTCATATTTATCCAGCTATCTCAATAGCTAATGAGCTGAAATCGCGTTATCCAGATGCCGAATTTTTGTTTGTTGGCGCTAATGATAAAATGGAAATGGAAAAAATACCGCAGGCTGGATATAAAATTGAGGGGCTTTGGATTTCTGGGATTCAGCGTAAGCTTACATTAAAGAATTTGTCTTTCCCATTCAAGCTAATTAGTAGCTTGTTAAAGTCAAGGCGCATCTTAAAACAATTTAAACCAGATGTGGCAATTGGAACTGGAGGGTTCGCTAGTGGACCTTTATTGCAAATGGCAGTTTCAAAAGGTATACCTAGTTTAATACAAGAACAAAATTCGTATCCAGGAATAACAAATAAGTTGCTTTCTAAAAAAGCAAATACAATTTGTGTGGCTTATGATGGTTTAGAGCGATTTTTTCCTAAAAGCAAAATTGTAAAGACTGGAAACCCAGTTCGTCAAGATTTACTCCATACTGAAGGTAAATCAATTGAAGGAAAAGACTTTTTTAATTTAAAACATAGTAAAAATATTCTATTGGTTTTAGGAGGTAGTTTAGGAGCAAGAAGGATAAATCAACTAATAGAACAAAAGTTAGAGTTTTTTCAAACGCAAAACGTACAAGTCCTTTGGCAATGTGGGAAATTGTATTATGATGAATATAAAAAATATGATAAGCTAGAACATGTGCAAGTACATGCTTTCTTAAATAGAATGGATATGGCTTATGCTGCGGCAGATGTTATTATTTCTAGAGCAGGTGCAAGCTCGGTTTCAGAGTTGTGTATTGTAGGTAAACCAACAATTTTTATACCGTCACCTAATGTGGCTGAAGATCATCAAACAAAAAATGCAAACGCAATTGTAGAAAAGGGAGGAGCTGTATTGTTGAAGGAAACTGATTTAGAAATTGATTTTGAAAATAAATTTTCTCAATTGGTGAATAGCAAAGAAAAGCAAGAAGAATTGGCTGGTAATATAAAAGAATTAGCATTAGCAAATGCAACAGGTGATATAGTTGATGAAGTAGAAAAATTATTAAAGAAGTAAGTGAATTTAGATAACATACATAACGTTTATTTTGTAGGCATAGGTGGTATTGGTATGAGTGCCTTGGCACGTTATTTTGTGGCTAATGACAAGCAAGTTGCTGGTTATGATAAAACAAAAACTAGAATAACTGATGCACTTGAGGATTTAGGAGTTATAATACGTTTTAATGATAATGTTGAAGAGATTCAAAAAGGGTTCTTAAATCCTGAAAATACGTTAGTGGTTTAT
Source organism: Pontimicrobium sp. IMCC45349 (assembly GCF_047219225.1). GTDB lineage: Bacteria > Bacteroidota > Bacteroidia > Flavobacteriales > Flavobacteriaceae > IMCC45349. The sequence continues at coordinate 2,153,689 of NZ_CP178208.1, forward strand.
ACGCCAGCAATACCAGATTCGCATACTGAGTTGAGCTATTTTAGAGCAAAGAATTTTACAGTTGTAAAGCGCTCGGAGGTGTTAGGTTTAATTACCCAAAGTACAGTTTGTTTGGCTGTAGCAGGAACACATGGTAAAACAACAACAACAAGTATTTTAGGGCATCTTTTAAATGAATGTGGTGTAGAAATGACAGCTTTTTTAGGCGGTATTTCCGAAAATTACAACTCAAACTTAATCTTAAGTGGTAATAAGGTGTCAGTTGTTGAAGCAGATGAGTTTGATCGTTCTTTTTTAACCTTATCTCCAGACTATGCTTGTATTACTTCAATGGATGCTGATCATTTAGATATTTATGGCGAAAAAGAAGCTTTAGAAACTTCTTTTAGAGATTTTACAAAAAAGATAAAACCAAACGGAAAGCTCTTTGTTAAAAAAGGCTTGCCAATTAAAGGTGTAACTTATGCTGTTGACGAAGAAGCAGATTATACAGCATCAGATATAAAAATAGAAAACGGAAGCTATGTGTTTACATTAAAAACACCTAGTCAAAATATTGAAAACTTAAAATTTGACCTACCTGGTAGACATAATTTGTCGAATGCTTTAATCGCACTGGCAATGGCTATAGAATATGGTTGCGCTCCTTATAGCCTTGCCAGAGCTTTAGCATCTTATAAAGGTGTAAAACGAAGGTTTACCTATCAAATTAAAAGTGAAAATTTAGTATTTATTGATGATTATGCACATCATCCAGAAGAAATTAACGCGGTACATCAAGCGGTAAGGGAGATGTATCCAGGTAAAAAAGTATTGGTGGTGTTTCAACCTCACTTATTTACTAGAACAAGGGATTTTATTAATGAGTTTGCAGATAGTTTATCACAATTTGATGCAGTAAGATTGCTTGAAATTTATCCCGCTAGAGAGTTGCCGATTTCTGGTGTGAATTCGCAATGGTTATTGGATAAAATAGATAATAAAAATAAAGCATTAATTGCTAAAAATGATATAGTTGCAGAAATAGAAAAAGAAGGATTTCCTGTTGTGATGACCTTAGGAGCTGGAGATATTGGTGCAGAAGTGGAATCTATAAAAAAAAAGTTAAGCGTTGCGAGTTAATTGGAACTACATAAAAGCCTTGTTGTTACTAGTTTTAGTAGTGTTTTTGTATGCGTTTTCTTCACAAAGAAACGGTACAAGACAAGTAGCTGATCCTTCAGTTAACTTTTTAGGGGATGAAAACCTATATATCACGCATGAAACGGTTAATAAATTGTTAATACAAAATAGCAATGAGGCTACGAATGTGCGCAAAGATATTTTAGATTTGAATGGCTTAGAATCTGCCCTAAAATCTAATGCCATGATAAAAACAGCAGAAGTGTATCTTACTGTGAATGGTGAGGTTAGGGCTGATGTTGTGCAACGAAAGCCAATAGCAAGAGTAAACACAAATGCATCCTACTATGTAGATGATGAAGGTTTATTTATGCCTTTGTCTTTAAATCATTCAGCTCGTGTGCCATTGGTTAGAGGTTTTGTTGTTAAAAATGAGCTTGAAAATGTTTATAAAATAGCAAGTAAAATTTATAACGATGCGTTTTTAAAAAAGCATGTAGTTGAGATATATCAACATGAAGATCAAACAATAACACTAAAACTAAGAGTTTTAGATTTTCAAGTGTACTTAGGAGACCTAAGTCATTTAGATAAAAAAATAAACAACCTAAAAGCCTTTTATCAAAAAGCAAAAAAAGATAAAGCGCTTAATGATTATAGTAAAGTGAATTTGCAATTTGAAAATCAGGTTGTATGCACTAAAAAGTAAATTATGGAGACTAATAATATTTCAGTTGGCTTAGATATAGGAACCACAAAAATTGTGGCTATGGTTGGTCGTAAAAATGATTACGGAAAGCTAGAAATCCTTGGTATTGGAAAATCTAAGAGTTTAGGAGTGCATAGAGGTGTAGTAAATAATATTACGCAAACAATTCAGTCTATTCAACAAGCTGTTCAGGAAGCCGAAGCTGCTTCAGGTTATAAAATTGAAGAAGTTACGGTTGGAATTGCTGGACAACATATTAGAAGTCTACAGCATAGCGATTATATAACTAGAGCAAATTCTGAATTGGTTATCGATGAAGATGATATCGATAGGTTAATTAATCAAGTGCATAAGTTAGTTATGCTTCCAGGAGAAGAAATTATACATGTATTACCTCAAGAATACAAAGTAGATGGACAAGCAGAGGTAAAGGAACCTGTTGGAATGTATGGTGGACGATTAGAAGCTAACTTTCATGTTGTTGTTGGACAAGTGTCTTCTATTAGAAATATTGGAAGATGTGTTAAAAGTGCTGGCTTAGGATTGGAAGGTATAACCTTAGAGCCATTAGCATCTGCTAATGCAGTATTGAGTCAAGAGGAAAAAGAAGCAGGAGTAGCTTTAATTGATATTGGAGGTGGAACAACAGATTTAGCTGTGTTTAAAGATGGAATTATTCGTCATACGGCAGTAATTCCTTTTGGAGGAAATGTAATCACAGAAGATATAAAAGAGGGTTGTTCAATTATTGAAAAGCAAGCCGAATTATTAAAAATAAAGTTTGGTTCTGCGTGGCCAGGTGAAAATAAGGATAACGAAATAGTATCAATTCCTGGATTAAGAGGAAGAGAACCTAAAGAAATTACACTTAAAAACCTATCTAAAATAATTCATGCGCGAGTTGTAGAAATTATTGAACAGGTGTATGTGGAAATAAAAAACTACGGACACGACGAGCAAAAGAAAAAACTAATTGGTGGTATAGTTTTAACAGGTGGTGGTAGCCAATTAAAACATTTAAAACAGTTAGTAGAATATATCACAGGAATGGATACCAGAATAGGATATCCTAATGAGCATTTAGCTGGTGATAGTGATGATGATGTAACAAGTCCATTATTTGCTACAGCAGTAGGGTTGGTAATGGATGGGTTAAAGCGTCAAGACAAAAAACGTGTTGAAGCTGTTGAAGAAGAAGTAGTTGAAGAACAGGTTGTAGAAGAGGATGAGACAACTATAAGTGAAGCTCAAGAAGTAGAGCAACAACCAAGAAAAGAAAGAAAATCATTTTTAGATAAGCTAACAGAACGAGTAAAAGATTTTTTAGATAATGCAGAATAAAAATTCTAGTATTTATTGTAAATAGATTAATAGACCATTGAATAAAACTAACAGGTTTTATAAAGAAAAATTAAACCAGTAAAACTAATTATATGAGTAACAGCAACGATTTTGGTATTACATTCGATTTACCAAAAAACAAATCTAACGTCATCAAGGTGATTGGTGTAGGAGGAGGAGGTAGCAACGCAATAAACCACATGTTCCAACAAGGAATTAAAGGCGTTGACTTTGTAATTTGTAACACAGACTCTCAGGCATTAAATAATAGTGGAGTGCCAAATAAAATCCAATTAGGGGTTAACCTTACTGAAGGGTTAGGTGCAGGTGCTAATCCAGATATTGGAGAACAAGCTGCAGTAGAAAGTTTAGAAGACATTCGTACTATGCTAGATACAAATACCAAAATGGTATTTATAACTGCTGGAATGGGTGGTGGAACAGGAACTGGAGCAGCTCCTATTATAGCTAAAATGGCTAAAGAGCTTGATATTCTTACGGTAGGTATTGTAACAATGCCTTTTCAGTTTGAAGGAAAAATAAGAAACGCACAAGCGCAAAAAGGAATTGAAAAATTGCGTTCTGTTGTAGATTCTTTAGTTGTTATTAATAATAACAAGTTACGTGAGGTTTATGGTAACTTAGGTTTTAAAGCTGGTTTCTCAAAGGCAGATGAAGTATTATCTACTGCAGCTCGTGGTATTGCAGAAGTAATTACACATCACTATACACAAAACATCGATTTACGTGATGCTAAAACAGTATTAAGTAATAGTGGTACAGCTATTATGGGGTCGTCTATAGCTTCTGGTCAAAACAGAGCTCAAGATGCTATTATGAAAGCTTTAGATTCACCGCTGCTTAACGATAATAAAATTACAGGAGCTAAAAACGTATTGTTGCTGATCGTTTCTGGTTCACAAGAAATCACTATAGATGAAATTGGAGAAATCAATGATCATATTCAATCACAAGCTGGTTATGGAGCGAATATTATCATGGGTGTTGGTGAAGATGAAGCACTTGATGAGGCTATTGCAGTAACGATTATAGCAACGGGTTTTAATGTAGATCAACAAAATGATATTACTAATACAGAAGCTAAAAAAGTAGTGCATGCTTTAGAAGATGAGCAAATAATGGAGCAGGATTTATCTGATAAAGATCCAGCTATCATTACGCCTGATATTATTCTTGAACAGAAGGAGGAAAAAATTGTACATACATTAGAAGAAGAGGTTGAAGAGACAACGCAATTACCGCAAATGGATTTAATTCCAACAACAGATGTTATTAAAGATATTAATGTTGTTTACGATGAAGTGCTTCTAAATGTTACAGAAGAAGATTTCATTATTAATGAAGTAGAGCCAACCAATACAAAAGCTGTTGAAGATGTAGTTGAAGAGCAAACTGTATTGTCATTTGATTTGCCTTTAACAACAACACCTGAGCCTAAAATTGAAGAGCCAGAAGAAGTAGAAAAGGTAATATTCTCTTTAGATGATGATATAAAAGATGTTCAAGTAAATGACTATGTAGAGTTAATCACTGTTACTGAGGCTAATGAAGAAGGAGAAACGAGATACACTTTAGATGACCATATTATATTAGAGCAAACTAATGAAAAGTATGTAGCTAAAAAAGATACTCAAGTTCAAGTTGAAGAAGATATTGTTTTTGAAAAGAAAATTGTTGAAGAACATGTAGCTGAAGAAAAAGTTGTAGAAGAGTTAGATCCAATGAATAGTCCAATTTCAGACTTATTAAAAGAAAGAGCTGATGAAAGACGACGTAAAATGAAGGATTTTAATTATAAATTCAACAACTCAAAAATTGATGATATAGAAAAGGAACCAGCATATAAAAGACAAGGAGTTAACCTTGACGATGTGCAACATTCCTCAGAGAATAATGCGTCACGAATGTCTATTGGTTTAGATGATAATGACGATATCCAATTGCGAAGTAATAATTCATTTTTACACGATAATGTAGATTAATAGCAAGTCAACTTTTTAGTGTCGAAACTTCGTTATAACCCGAAAATATACCCTCATATTTTCGGGTTTTCTTTTCGTATCTTCGTACCAACAAAATTTTATACAATGAGTTTACAAAAAGATATAATGACTGCTATGAAAGCAGCTATGAAATCTAAAGATCAAGTGGCATTAACAGCCTTAAGAGCTGTGAAATCAGCAATTTTATTAGCGCAAACCGAATCTGGAGCTAAAGCTGAATTAACTGAAGAACAAGAATTAAAAATACTTCAAAAGTTGGTAAAGCAACGTAAGGATAGTGCTGCTATTTTTGAAGAACAAGATAGAAAAGACTTGGCTGAGCCAGAATTAGCTGAAGCTGAAGTGATAGGTCAATTTCTACCAGAAGCATTAAGTGAGGAAGAAATAGAAAAGGTAGTTGTAATGACTATAGAAAGTGTTGGAGCTTCGGGAATGAAAGATATGGGACGTGTTATGGGATTAGTGAGTAAAGAGCTTACTGGAAAAGCAGATGGGAAAACCATTTCTACTATTGTAAGAGCAAAACTAGCTTAATATCAAGTCTGTTAATAATAATTAAAAGAGCAAGCTTAATAGCTTGCTTTTTTTATATTTATAAAATGATATTGATGCTCCAAGATATACCAGAAGAAACAGTAATGAACCCAATATTACGTTTATTTTTTCTTTTTCTTTTTTTTGGAGGAATGGCAGCTGTGGTATTAAGTAGATTTTATGTGTTTTTTGAACAAGTATATGCTTCAAAATATAAAAAGCCTTTTTTTTTGCACAAAAAAATAACCTATAGGCAATTATCTAAACTTGAGTTAGCTGTACTAGAATCACAATTTTCGTTTTATAATAAGTTAACTGCTAAAGAAAAAAAGCGTTTTCAGCATAGAGTAAGTGTGTTTATTAATAATAAACAATTTGTAGGTAGGCAAGACTTAGAGTTAACAACCGATATGTACGTGCTTATTTCAGCAACAGCAGTGATGCTTACTTTTGGTTTTAGAAAATACTTAATAGATTTAATAGATGTTATAATTGTTTACCCTGAAGCGTTTTATTCAACTACTAACGAAACACATCATAAAGGTGAATTTAATCCAAAATTAAAGTCGCTGGTAATATCATGGCAACATTTTAAAGAAGGTTATGATATTGAAAATGACAACTTAAATCTTGGTGTTCATGAGTTTGCTCATGCGATCCATTTAAGTAGTTTTAATAATGAAGATATTAGTGCAATTATATTTAATGAATCTTTTCAAGAGTTAACCAGTTATTTGTCTAAAAATGAATCGTTGCGTTTAAGGCTTATTGAATCAAAATATTTTAGAGAATATGCCTATACAAATCAGTACGAGTTTATTGCTGTAATTATTGAAAATTTTATTGAAACACCTAAGCAATTTAAAGCTCAATTTCCACAGTTATATCTTAAAACAAAACAGATGCTTAATTTTAATTTTGCAGGATATTAGTGTAGATATTAAGGTTACATGACTTTTATCATAATTTATGATAGTGTTCTTTACTATTTTTAATAAAGAATTTTAAAGCAAGTAAAGATGAAAGCTCATACACCAATTTCCGAAATAATGACTCGAGAGGTAATTACTTTGTCTAAGTCTGATAGTCTTGAGCATGCCGAACATTTATTCAAATCAAAAAATATTAGACATATTCCTGTTGTTGAAAATCAACAAATAATAGGAATGTTAAGTTATACAGATTTATTACGAATAAGTTTTGCTGATGCAGTAGACGAAGACGAACATTCAGTAGATACCATAGTTTATAATATGTTTACCATAGAGCAAGTTATGGCTAAAAACTTAGTTAGTGCACCTTCTTCAGCTTCTATTAAACAGGTGGCAGAAGTATTAACAAAAAGAGAATTTCATGCTATTCCAGTAGTTGATGATAATAAATTAGTTGGAATAGTTACGACAACTGATTTGATAAATTATTTATTGGATCAATTTTAGTAAGTAGTGTTTGAAAAAGGCTCCTAAGAAATTAGGAGCCTTTTTTTATAATTTAATTATTTAATCTAAGAGATTAAAAACGGTACATCAATTCAAAAAAGTGTTGGAAGTGATTGTTGTCGTAAATATAGTCCTTAGTATTTAATGCGAACTTAGCAAGACTTTGGTATCTAATTCCAATTTCCTCACTAAACCAGTAAGTAATACCACCACCAGCATTTAAAGATGTGTTTAAGTCTTCAATTTGAAATACACCAATACCTCCATTTAAAAAGATGTCTAGTTTTTCAGAGTTAATTAAGTGTTCTCCTACGTAATATTTGAAGTTTGTGTTTGTAGCAAAGTAGCTATGGTCTTTACTAAGAACAGCACCATCAATAAAAGAGTTTTGAGTAAACTTGTTAAAACTAACAGATTGCTCTACACCAAAAAGCTTATTCCATTTAACTTGGAAACCTAAAGCAATAGGGTTTTCGAATGCCCAATCATCAAATTTTTCAAATGGGGAACGAGTACCTAAGTTACTAACGGCATTCACACCTAAACTAATGCTGTATTGATCGTCTCTTGTGTTTTGGCTATTAGCAGAAAAATAAAAGCTTACGCAAATAATAAGTAAAAGTATTTTTTTCATTGTTTGGGATTTTAAAGGGTAAATATAGTAATTATGAGGGTTAATAAAAGGCTAAAATACATTTTTCATCGATAAAATGGTAAAATTTTCTTAAAAATGATGTTTGTAAGTCGTTTCCTGTCTTTTATAGCAGCTTTTCTGTAAGATGAATTAGTAGTGAAAATCAGTAATCTATGTAAAATAGTAAAACAAAAATTTCTTGTTTTATGCCATATATGTGATATTTTATGTAATAAAGTATATTGTTGTTTTAATTTGTAGCTATAGCTGAGAAATCTTTGATGCTTTGATGTTTTAAACTTTCTAAAGGCTTTAAAGTATATACTAGCTTTAGCTAAATAGCTTTTCTGATACTTTGATAAGTTTAGTGGGGCATTTAATCTATTTGTTATTAATAAGGTGTCATAAATGCTTCTAAAGTTTATAGTGTTAAGCATATAGCCTTGATCATTTATTTCCGAGTTTAAGATAGAATGATGAAATAAGTCTTTGTAGCATAAAATAAAAGAATCGTTAACTTTTAGTTTGCTTTTTAAAGCAATTATTGGGTTTAAATACTCTTTGACTTCTTTACTTAAAATTTTCCTATGAATTTCAACAGCGCAAATATAAGTGTCGTGCTTTAGTCTAGGTAAATGTTTATGTTCAAAAAAATCATCACCAAAAGTGCTTTCAATAGGTATATAAGCTTCTTTTTTTAACAGTGAATAGGCTGTTTCTAAATGTTCTGGATGCACTAAAATATCTATATCTCCAATCATTCTTGTGCCTATATCCTTATAAAAGTTAGCATATAATAAGGCTGAACCTTTTAAAAGAGCATAATTGATCCTGTGTTCGTTAAATAAAGTTATTATATGTCTTAACTGTAATAGTATAGAAGTATTTCTATTTCTATTTATAATGGTTAATTCTTCTAAGTAGTTTTGTAACTCAAGAGGTAAATAGGATAACAAGTTTTTTGAAGAAAGTCTGCAGTAAATTGCAGGTAATGTTAAGTGTTTGCTGCCATTAATAACTAAATCATCCAAATCATTATTACTACTAAGCTTGTTTTGAAGCCTATCTTGATTATCTTCAAAACTTAATATGTCTGCTATTAATTGTAATGTGTTATGGGTATTAGCCATTTTTTAATATTGAATGGTGAAGTTACAATAATTGTTTAACTGTTAAATAATGAAGAAAATTCTTTTAGAGCAAAATCAGTATCACTATAACTTAAATTATAAAAAGTAATTTGACTTATCCAATCCAAAAGTTGTTTAGCATGGTTTTTATCAGGTGATAACCATGATTCTGGTATTAGTGTATTTAAGGCATCTTCTGGGTTGCAAATGCTTAATGAGTTTTTATTGTTTTTGTTGTAATCAATACACACAATTTTAGTGCAAGCGTAACCTTTGTTGAAGTTTTGTTTGTTGTTTGGTTTTAAAAACTTTACTTGACCTTTTTTGGGGCCAAAGAAATATTCTTTTTCAGTTTTAAAATTAGGGTTGTAGGTTTCAATAGTGTTAAAAGCACCTTCTTTTATAGATATGGCAGCTGGATAAGAATAAATTTTCTTATCATCTCTTAAAGGTGTTAAATCGTCGGCAACCAGATTAAAACCATTTAGTGTTAGCAAAGCTGTAAAAGTACTTTTGCCTTTACCAGAATTACCTATTAACATGATGGCTTCCTTTCCATTTGTAACAGTAGAGGCATGAAACGTACTAAGCCAATTCTGTTCAGTGTTTTTGTACAGAGCACATAGTAGTTGCATTGCTAGTTTTCCTTGTAAAAGGTGATAATCCTTTTTAGGATACGCATTAATGAATTCGTCATTATTGAATAAGCACAAATGAGAATCAATTAGTAAAATGCCAAAAGTGTGTTGAGGTGTTTTTAAGTTTGAAGCTGTTGACAAATAAGCTAATTGAGGATGAATAATACTTTTTATAACTGATGAGCCATAGTTGATTTTAAAAGTAACACCATTGATGTTATAAAGGTGCGAAATGTCTACTTCTATTGTTTTGTGTTTGCTTGTAGGTGATTCTTCTTTTTGTATTGTATTACAGCGTTCTAAAAAGTTATAAATTTCATCGTAGTAAGTTTCAATTTGAGATTCTAGAATACCCTCAATTGATTTTGTTGAGGCCAAGAAATCAGCTTTATCTTTAGCAAGTAAAAAAAAATGTAGTAATTGATTCAAAAAAGAATCAATTACTACATAAGAGTTTGAGTTTTCAAACCATAATAGGAAACTATTTCCAACACCTTTTGTGTATGTTGGAGTCCAATTGGTTTTCATAAACTTATATTTTATTCAAAAGGATTACCTCCAGCATCTGGTGGAGATTTCGCTTGAGCTTTTTGAGGGTTTAAAATAAGGAAAGTTCCAGCAGCTGTTAATGCCGCATATTTCCCCATTTTTTTTAGGGCCTCTTTACGAGTGATTTGGTCTTTGTTTAAATTTTTTTTCATGGGAGAATTAAATTTGATTCCAAAAATAACATTTTTTTTTAATTATAAAAGGGAGTTAACAATCTAATAATATTGGTTACTCAACAATAATTTTTTGTGTTTTGTTTATTCCATTACTAGTAATTTGAGCAATGTAAATACCAGAGCTTAAATTAGATATGTTTATAGCGTTTGTATTGTTGTTAGAATCTAATAATTTAGTCATAACTATTCTTCCTTGAACATCAAATAAAGAAAAGTTAGTATTATCTAATAATTGCCCTTTTATAATAATGTTATTAGAGTTGTTAGGTGTATAAATAGTAATATTGTTTAATGTACTTTCACTATTAGATAATGTGTCAGCATTAAAATGAATATATAATTGTCCAGTTTCATTTAATGTATTAGATGGTGTAAATGTATAATCTTCATTGTTAAGTAAAGTCCATGTATTGTTTATAGTATCTTCTAAGTAAATGTTTATTGTGTTAGGAATAGTGTTATTGCCTAATCCAATAGTTACTTGCTCACCAGCATTAGCTTTAATACCAAGAGGAACAACTACATCATTAAAGTCGTTATAAGGTAAAGCTTGAATTGCCATATTAACACCATTGTTGTTTTCTACTAGAGCTGTGAAGATATTAGCATTATTATTAAATGCAGCAGCATCATATCCAGCATCTAGACCACGAGTTTGTCCATCAATAAAATAGATGTCAGTGTTGAACAAGTTTGCTTCTTTAGTAAGCTCTAAACTAGTTAAAGCAAAGTTAGGATTCATAACATCACCTCCAATAAAGTCGTCACTAGAGCCAGTATTTCTCATAGTAGTAGTAAAGTCAATAGAACCACCACCAGTTTTAGAAGCTACAAAAAATCCTTGACCAGGAGCTATTAGACTACCAGGGTTAGCTAATTCGTAAGCAGCATTCCAAATATGCCAACCATCACTAGCATCACCGTCATAACCATATACTGCAACAGCAGAAGGGTCAAGCTCACTAGTGTTTTCAGTTAAAAACTCGTTAAGAGAAAGGTAAGAAGGGTAAGGGTTACCAACAAGGTTCCAAGCTTCATAACCATTTCCAGAGTGAGAAATAGGTACATTAACACTAGCTGTATTAACAGTTCCATTAAAAGTAAGTGTGCTGCCAGTAATAGTTCCAGCTCTATATCCAGTACCAGGATTTATAGTTGTAGTGTTATTTACAGTTACATCGTAATTTACATAATCAGCAGTAGGAGCAGTTTTGTCAAAAGGAGCAAATGCTCTTAAGTCACCAGATGCAGCAAGAACACCATTGTTAGCTGTTGCAAAGGCACCAAATTGTTGATCAGCTACAGGAGGAGAAACAAGGTCGTTTGTACCTGTTGGTCCAACTTGAGCTGTAAAACGCTCGTAATTTATATTACCAGATGCTATACCGTTTATAATTAAACTTGAAAACTCGTTAGAATCTGATTCTAACGTAAGTGTACCATTATTAGTTAGGTTGTTAGAAATAATTAAGCTATTGCCTTTTTTTATAGTTACGATGCCTCCCGCATCAACCGTTAACGATTTAATCGTAATATCATTTGAGTTTATTTCCAGAGTGGCACCATTCATGACAGTAATGTCACTATTGATAAGACTCCCATTTAATACTAATACACCAGATTCTAAATTTGTATTTCCACTATATACATTATTGGAATTAAATTCTAATAATGAGTTTTGTTTTAATACAATACCTCCAGTACCAGATATAATACCATCAACAGTTAATTGATTTGAATTATTGCCATATATGTCTAAATAGTTACCGTTATTATCAATATTGCTAGTAATAGTTAAGTTTCCATTAATAGGATTAATTTCCATTGGATTATATCCAATTTTTATAGGGAAAGCAATAGTATGGTTTGTAGATGAATAATTTTCAATTTTAGGATTATTCCCTCCATAATCATAGAATGTGTTTTCTACAATTCCATTTATAATTCTTGAATTTCCTGCGTCATGGAACTCTATTCTAAATCTATTAGTTGAAGGTAAGTCATTAGTCATAATACTACCTACTGTACCATCTAAATATAATACTTCTGCTCCACCAGGTAAATTAGGTGAACCATTCCACCAATTATTTGAATTGTTCCATTGACCAGAAGCTGAGGATGCTTGGTCATTTCTCCAATAATAGGTTGTTTGTGCTGATGTGCTTAAAGTAAAAAAGTATAAGATAAAAAGTAGCGCAAGGTATTTTTGTTTCATAACAGTTGATTAGTTTTTTTTGACTCACTATCAAATATATATAAATGAACTTTTAAGTATTTTACGCAAACGTTTTCGTGTTGATAAGTTTTTAAATTTGAGGTAAATAAAAAGCGTAACACTTTTTGGGTGTTACGCTTTTAAAAAAAACGATTAATTAAAATTGAGTTTACTCAACAATAATTTTTTGTGTTTTGTTTATTCCATTACTAGTAATTTGAGCAATATAAATACCAGAGCTTAAATTAGAGGTGTTTATAACGTTTGTATTGTTGTTAGAATCTAATAATTTAGTCATAACTATTCTTCCTTGAACATCAAATAAAGAAAAGTTAGTATTATCTAATAATTGCCCTTTTACAATAATGGTATTAGAGTTGTTAGGTGCATAAATAGTAATATTGTTTAATGTACTTTCACTATTGGATAATGTGTCAGCATTAAAATGTACATATAGTTGTCCAGTTTCATTTAATGTATTAGAAGGTGTAAAAGTATAATCGCCATCGTTTAGTAACGTCCAAGTATTATTCCCAGTATCTTCTAAGTAAATGTTTATTGTGTTAGGAACAGTATTATTACCTAACCCAATTGTTACTTGCTCACCAGCATTAGCTTTAATACCAAGCGGAACAACTACATCGTTAAAATCGTTATATGGTAAAGCTTGAATTGCCATATTAACACCGTTGTTGTCTTCTACTAGAGCTGTGAATATGTTAGCATTATTGTTAAATGAAGCAGCGTCATATCCAGCATCTAGACCACGAGTTTGCCCATCAATAAAGTAGATGTCAGTATTAAAAGTGTTTGCGTCTTTAGTAAGCTCTAAGCTAGCTAAAGCAAAGTTAGGGTTCATGACATCACCTCCAATAAAGTCGTCACTAGATCCAGTACTTCTCATGGTAGTAGTAAAATCAATAGAACCACCACCAGTTTTAGAAGCTACAAAAAATCCTTGACCAGGAGCAATCAAGCTACCAGGATTAGCTAATTCGTAAGCAGCATTCCAAATATGCCAACCATTACTAGCATCACCATCGTAACCATATACTGCAACAGCAGAAGGATCAAGCTCACTTGTGTTTTCAGTTAAAAAGTCATCAAGAGAAATATAAGAAGGGTAAGGGTTACCTATAAGGTTCCAAGCTTCATAACCATTTCCAGAGTGAGAAATAGGTACATTAATACTAGCTGTATTAACAGTTCCATTAAAAGTAAGTGTACTACCAGTATTAGTTCCTGCTCTGTATCCAGTACCAGGATTTATAGGAGTAGTGTTATTTACAGTTACATCGTAATTTACATAATCAGCAGTAGGAGCAGTTTTGTCAAAAGGTGCAAAAGCCCTTAAGTCACTAGACTCAGCAAGAACACCAGTATTAGCTGTTGCAAAAGCACCAAATTGTTGGCCAGCTACAGGAGGAGAAACAAGATCGTTTGTACCTGTTGGTCCAACTTGAGCTGTAAAACGCTCGTAATTTATATTACCAGATGCTATACCATTTACAATTAAACTTGAAAATTCGTTAGAATCAGATTCTAATGATACAGTACCTAGGTTTATTAAGTTGTTTGTAAGTGTTAGGTTTCCTGTTTTTTCTATGGTAACAGTAGCTCCATTTAGTATATAAAGAGAGTTAAGTTCAATATCAGAATTAATGATGTAATTTCCATCTCTAATCAACCCATTAGTTGAGCTCGTTGAATTGCTTGGTACAGTAGGTGTCCATGATGCTGCCGAGTAAGTAGAGCCATTAAAAATACCTGTTAGTTTGATATTATCAAATCCAGAATATCCAGTATTTCCGTTATTTCTAATTTCAATATTTAAGCTAATTGTATTGACAGTGTTAGGAATGTTTAAAGAAACAGAACCTTCATTTGTTTGAGCATCTACTCCTCCGTTTAAAAGATATACTTCTCCTTGTCCAATACCATCATAAAAAACTTCATAACGAGCATCGTCATTATTTGCGTTATAACCAACAACATCCCAGTCAAATGATAAAGTGACAAAGTCAAAATTACTTATATCAATAGTTTCAAATGAAACGGTAGCAAAACCTGTAGTTCCATTCCCTTCGTCATCTAAATCATTTTCGCCTAATATATTTCCTTGCATATTACTATTGTTTATAGGTGATGCAGAAGAAATATCAATAATACCATAATAACCATCAGTTCCCCAGTTATTATCAAAAAATGAAATGTCATTATTATAACCCCATTCTGGTGTTGTACTGTCAAAATCTTGAAGAGCAATAGTTATAGAAGGATCAGGGTCGTTATTAGTGATTGTTAAATCAAAATTATTATTAGTGCCTACAGCTGCATTATTTCCACCTGAAACATTTTGAATGCTAAAGGTTATAGTCTCGTCAGTTTCAAAATTTACATCATCGGTTATAGTTATTACAACAGTTTGATTAGTGTTGTCGTTAGCTGGAAATGTCACTAGTTGAGTTGTATAGTTATCTACATCACTAGCATCTCCAGAAGTAATAACTACATTACAAGTTGTTGCGTTTGCAGCATCTTCATTTGTAATAGTTAGCTCTAGATTATATGTGCCATCTCCTTCAGATACTGTAGCTGATGTTGAAGAAAATTCAATCTCAGTATCTGTTGTTACAGCTCCAGAAGCAGTTAAAACCAAATTTTGCATTCTTACACCTCTACCTGAGCTACCATTATTAGATATTCTTAATACTACTTGATTTGAAACACTGTTTAAGGTAATTGTACCAATATTTGAGTAAGAAGTAGTAGTGGTGTTTGAAATTTCTGTTTGAGTGAAATTTGAGCCACCATCATATGAAATTTCTATTTTTGCTTGTCTATGAGTCCCACTTCCAAATGATCTTATGTCCATAGTGAATTCAGCATTGGTGTAAGAAGAAAGGTCATATGCTGAGGTTGTTATTATATCACTAGGGCTACCAGCGTCAACTAACCAATAAGTACCTTTGTCAATTGGTTCAGAAGTAATATTGTTGGTGAAAGCCCATCCTGTTGGAGCAGAACCACCTCCAGTTTCATTGAAAATTTCTGTTTGCCCAAAGCCAAAATTAACCGTAAATATGGTTAACATTAAAATGTAAAATTGTTTCATAAAAAAATATAATTGTATAAATGTAATTTTAAAAATTGCGAACTCAAATATAGTAAAACTAAGCAAGTTAAATCTTTCTATACTTTAAGAAATTATTAATATTACAAGGCTTACTTTTTTATCGATAAAGTGTTAAAAAATGAGGATTAAAGTTAGCTCTTTTGGTTTTTTATTGGTTTATTTGTCACGTGAATCTACAAAAAGAACAACCATATAAAACCGAATCGAAACTAAGAAGTCTTATAAAAAGCTTTACATGGCGCATTGTAGCAATTATTGATACTGTATTGGTGGTTATGGCTGTAACTTGTTATAGCGATAATTGTAGTTTAGAAGAAGCGTTTGCAATTGGGTTATTTGAATTTGGGTTTAAATTTGTGGTATATTATTTACACGAAAGAGTGTGGCAGAGAATTGATATGTCACATCGTACAGCAAAAGTAAGAACTTTGTATAAAACTATATCTTGGCGTGTAGTTGCCACTATAATGACATTTATAATTGCTGGGGCAATTCTTGATAATGCAAATGATTTAGCACTTACTATAGCTTTAATAGAGATAATTACTAAAACAGTGTTTTATTATATTCATGAAAGAATGTGGTTAGTATTGCCTTTAGGACGAATACGTAAATTTATTAAAAAATAAGAGGTGAATTTTTAATATGAAAAATGTTATAAGAAAAATAATTAAGCCAAGATTTAGTATTACAAGAACTCGTTTTCTGATAAATAATCCGGATAATACTTTTTTTTGGGGGCTAAATTATAAATATAGAAGATATTTGTACGTTCTAGTACATCCTTTTAGGTATATGTTGTTAAATAAAATGAAGGAAAAGGAGGTTTTAAATGAAAACACACTTTCTCTCAAGCCTTTTAAAGAAACTAACAGTATTTTCATTAGAATTCCAAAATCTGCGGGTCGATCTTTATCTAAAACTATATATGGATGTTTGGTAGGAAGTCATACTAAGTTAAGAGATTATCAGCTTATTTTTTCAGAAAGTGAACTTGAAAAAGCTTTTAAGTTTACAATTGTTCGAAACCCTTGGGATAGGTTGGTGTCTGCATATTTTTTTTTAAAAGAAGGAGGTGTCTGTAATCAAGATAAAATGTTTGCAGATAAATACTTGTCTAATGTAAATGATTTTGAAGACTTTGTAGTGAACTATTTACGTAAGGAAGAGGTTATCTCGTTTACTCATTTTATACCACAATTTGATTTTTTGTTAGTTCAAGAAAAACTTGATATTGATTTTATAGGTTATTTTGAAAATCTTGAAGAAGATTATAATCATATTAAAAGTAAATTTGGAATTGATGAAGACGTTTTATTAATGAAAAAAAATATTACTAAATCTAGAAAAATAAAATCTTATCATGAGTATTATAATGAAAAAACTAAAAAAATAGTTGCAGAGATTTATGCTAAGGATATAGAATTATTTGGATATGATTTTGATAACATATTAGTTAAATAATTTATTGTGAATTATTACAGTTGGAGTGCAATAAATAAGTTTGGAGTACAGATTATTGGTTTTGTAGCAAATGTTTTGATTGCTAGAGAATTAACACCTGATGATTATGGGCTCATTGCTATGTTAGCTATATTTATTGGTATTGCATGGAATTTTACTGAATCAGGATTTGCTGATTGGTTAATAAGAGATGCTAATGCTGATAAAAAAGATTTTTCAACCATTTTTGTTCATAATGTAGTATTTGGAATTCTATTTTATTTTATTCTTTATTGTGTAGCTCCTTTGATTTCAAATTTCTATCAAAAACCTGAACTTGTTGAAATAACAAGAATATTAGGACTTAGTATTATTTTTAAATCTATTTCTATAACTGAGTTTACAAGAATGCGTAAAGAGTTACTGTTTAAAAATATTGCTGTTATCCAAATTACAAGTAATTTATTAGCCTTTTTTATTGCTTATTATTTAGCAATCTCAGGTTGGGGATATTGGGCATTAGTTGTTCAGGCTATTTCAATAGGTTTTTTTAGTTTATTGATGATTGTTGTTTTAAATAAGTGGAAACCAGTTTTTTATTTTAGTTGGTCTAGATATAAGGTAATGAGGAAATTTGGTAATAATATGCTTATATCTTATTTTACTAATCAATTAGGAGATAATTTATATTCAGTGTTTATAGGGAAGTTCCATAGTTCGGCAACTTTAGGTTACTATAATCAAGGGGTTAAAATTAATAAGGTTGGTTTTAATAGTGTTAATTCTATTGTCCTAACTACATCATATTCATTACTATCCAAAGAGACTGACTTAGTGAAGCGAAAAAAGATGTATATAAATATTATGAATCACTTTTTGTTTATTCACTTTTTTATGACCTTTTCTATAATTGGAAGCGCATATTTGATTTTAGAATTATTATTTGGTAATCAATGGTTGCCAACAGCACCTTTATTACAGCTATTATTAGTTTCTTTTTTGTTTCAGCCATTAATTAGTTTAAATGCTAATATAGTTAAAGTTGAAAATAAGCCTCAGATATATAGGAACTTAACTTTTTTAAGAAACGGTTTAATTTTATTAGCATTATTTATTACTTATAAATATTCAATTGTTACAATTATTTTAGGGCAGGTAGTAGCAAGGTATATATCTGCATTTTTTTATATAGTAACTTGTGGTAAATACATATCTTTTTTTCCATATGAGCAATTGAAAATAATTTTTTCACAAATAATAGCACCGCTTTTATCTTTTGCTTTAGCTTATTCAATTTATGAATCTTTTACAAGCTTTCTTTTATTAAGATTAATGGTTTTTATAGTTGTATTTTTACTAGTTTTTATAATAGTTAATGTTTTAATTAAAAACACTTCATTCACTTTTTATCTAAATAAATTAAGAGTAGTTTTGAAATTATGATGAAAAGATCATTTCGTGTTAGAGATGATAATAACCAAGCAGAAAATGAAAAGAAGAATCAAAAATAAAATCACTAATCTTCAGTTAAGATGGGCAAAATCATCTCCTAAGAGATTTGTTAAATTTTTAAGAAAAAAGGGGGTTAAGATAGGGGATAATTTATGGATAACGCCAGATGTTAAAACACTTTCAATTGATACTACAAGGCCTTCTTTATTAGAAATAGGAAGTAATGTTAGATTAAATAAAAATTTAACTATTTTAACTCATGATGGTGGGTTTTATGTATTATTAAATAAATATAAAGAGTTTATTCCTCAATCAGGTAAAGTTAAAATAGGTAATAACGTTTATTTTGGAAGAAACTGTTCTGTGTTCAAAAATGTAACTATAGGAGATAATTGTATTATAGGTTTTGGTTCGGTAGTTACTAAAGACATTCCGCCTAATTCTGTTGCTGTTGGAGCGCCTGCTAAAGTGGTGTCTACTCTAGAAGATTATTATTTAAAAAGAAAAGAGTTAAGCATTGATGAGGCTTTAAAATATGCAAAGAGTATTGAAACTAGATTTAATAGAAGACCAAGAATTGAAGAGTTTTGGGAAGAGTTTCCTTTGTTTTTGAAAGGAGATGATTTAATAGATGGATTGCCAATAAAAAAGCAGATGGGAGATGCGTATGAGTTTTATAAAGAGAATAATCAGCCTGTTTTTGATGGCTTTGATGATTTCTTGAAAAAAGCAGGAGTTACCACTAAATGAAAAAAATAGTTGTTTTACATACTGCATATTGGCAACAAGCTATGGGTGGAGCTGAGCTACAAATATTATACTTAATTGAAGAGTTATTAACTCAAAATTATAGAGTGTACTATATATATGAAGACAAAAAAATACCATTTGAAAACAAACATAATATTGAGCTAATACCTTTAACTTCAAAGTTACGCTCTAAGAGATTTGGAGATAGGTGGATATATTTTAAAAAAGAAATATTTAGAAATTTAAATAGAATTAAACCAGACGGTATTTATACAAGAACATATTCCTCTTGGAGTGGTTTTGCAACACAGTATGCTTTAAAAAATAAGATTCCACACGTTTGGGCTGTGGCTTCTGATAATGATATTCCTAAGTCTATAGAAAAAGTATCATTGTTGAGACCTAGAGATATTATAGCAAAGCAATTAATGAATTTAACAATAAATAATTGTACAGAAATAGTTGTGCAAAATTTAGAGCAACAATCATTATTAAAGCGTTATTATAATAGGGAGGGAATATTAATTACTCAATCCTCGGAGGTAGAAAATGAAAATGTAATTAAGAAATCTGAAGATTTAATTAATGTAGTTTGGATAGCAAATTTAAAGCATATAAAACAACCTGAAGTTTTTTTAAGCTTGGTTGAAAATTTTGCTAATGATAAAAGAGTAAAATTTACAATGATTGGTAGATCATCTAGTACTTATTTAGAAGATATTGAAAAGTTAAGAGAAATATCAAATTTTGAGTATTTAGGTGAATTGACTAATTCAGAAGTAAATGCTATTTTATGTAAATCAAATGTTTTAGTTAATACAAGTCTCGCAGAAGGTTTTTCAAATACATTTGTTCAAGCTTGGTTAAGAAAAGTTGTTGTTATTTCTATGAATTCTAATCCAGATAATATATTGATAAAGCATAATGTTGGGTTTGTCGAAAGTCATTTAAATAGTATTGTGACTAGGTTAGAGTTTTTAATAAATAATAAATCTATTTTAAATGAAATGTCTGTTGCTGCTCAAGCTTATGCATTAGAACATCATGATATTTCTAAAAATTTACAAAGAATAACTAAGTTGTTTTAGAATGAAAATACATTGGTTTGAGAAAAAACAATTAGATAGGGTTACTAACTATTCAACAGAAATAGAGCCTTTGAAATTAGCTAATAAAATGGGAGTACCATTTTGGTATTACTGTACTTATGCCAAGAGAAAAGAAACCTATGGATTAGATAATAACATTAAATATTTAGGTGTTTCATCAAATAAAATAATTAAATATATAAGCTTTAGATTGTTAGTTGTTCTAAAGGCGATGCAAATTGCCTTTTCGAATAATAATCGTATAGTAGTTAACCAAGATTTGATATTAGATGTTTTACCTTCATTGTTTTTATCTCGTTTATTAAATAAAAACAATAAATATATTGTAGATATAAGAACTACACCTACTATTATTGAGAGCTTTGACACAGATATGAAAGCACTGCATCATAAGTTTAAGTTTGCAATTAAATTTTTTGATGGATTTAGCTTTATTACACCTTTTATGGAAAAAACTATAATGGAACCTTATAGTTTAAAAAAACAATTTAAAACAGTTAATTGGAGTTCTGGAGTGAATTTAAATGTTTTTAACGCGAAAAAAGTTGTAAATACTGCAAAAGACGATGCACCTTTTAGGGTTTTTTATCATGGTGGTATTTCAGAGTCTAGAGGTAACTTATTGTTAATAAAAGCTTGTGAAAATTTAGTTTTAAAAGGTTACAAAATTGTTTTGCATCAAGTAGGTATTTGTGTTGATCAATCTATTAAGGATTATATTAGCAATAATAATTTATCAGATTGGTGTATATTAACTCCTCCAGTAAAGTTAGATGAGGTGCCTCAGTTAATACAAGACTCTGATTTGCCAATTTTACCATTCCCAAATTTTTTAGCTTGGAGAGTGTCAAGTCCAATAAAGTTAATGGAGTATTTAGCTATGGGAAAAAAGGTTTTAGCTCCAGACTATGAGGCTTTTACAGATGTTTTTGATGGTTTTGAAGATAAAGTGTTTTATTTTAATTCAAAGGCGAATAATCAAATTGCAGAAATGGAAAAAGCAATTATTAATATTGTGGAGAATAAACTCGTTGCAGACTATTCTCAATTGGGTCAAATAGAATTTGTCAAAAATAATTTTACATGGGAAAAACAATCTAAAAAACTCATAGATTTTTGCCTTTCAATTTAATATGTATAAACTAAAATTCAATCTTATTATTTTTTCAATTCTTCTTGTTTACACTCAGGGATTATGGGAGAGGTTGTTTATTGTTGATAATGTTATTAAGTATTTTATCGATTTTGTTTTATTGTTGGCTGTGTTTTTTAAGTTTAAATATTCATTTAAGGTACCTGGAAGTAAAGCATTTTTATGGTTTCTTTTCATTTCAATGTTTGTTGTAATAGGTAATTCATCGTCATTCGTAGATATGTTTCTTTATATAAGATATATAGTTTTTTCGTATCTTATTTTTAATCAAATGTATAATTCGAGACTTACTAACAAACAGTTCGCTATACTTTTAAAAACAATTTATTTTTGCATAGTAATTCAAGGTATTGCTGCAGCATTTAATCTTTTTGTTTTAGGTATAAGAGTTGAAGGTTATGTAGGTATAATGAGCAGTCTTGGAGGTACTACTGCTACGTCTTTTCCTGTGTTAATTGTAGCTATTTCTACTTTATTCTTTTTATATAATAAATCACTTAATAAGAAGCAACTCATATCATTAGTTTTGTTTTTAATGTCAGCTGTTTTAGTAGCATTTTCAAGTGGGAAAAGAGGTGTTTATATTCTTGTGCCATTAATTGTCTTAATTACAGTTTTTTTAGCCAGAAAAAGATTAAAGCGTAAAAAAGTAAGACAGTTAGTTTTAGTAAGCATTCTGATGTTGCCAGTATTTTTTTATGGTGTGATTAACTCTAAGGGTTTTAGTTATAACTTAACGGGTAATGAAAGTTATTCTGAAATCGTAGCTAAAATGAATGATTATTCAAAAGAGTATGAATCTGCAACTGATGTAAGAGGTAGCTCTATTGGACGTACTAACACAACTATTAATGCACTAGAGGCTTCATTTGTTGACGCGGGAAGTGTTATTGTAGGTTATGGTTTTGGTAAAATTAAGGATAAGTTTTTTTTAAGTTCAATTAGTATTTTTTATGGTATAGTAGGGTTTTCTAATACACTAATATCAGGAGGATGGATATTTAGTTTTGTGTTTTGTTGGCTAATGCTTGTTACAATCTTAAAAACAAAAACTAAAAAAGATCCAATTTCATATTCTTTCTTTAAAGTAATTGCAATTATATTTTTAATAATTCATTTTGTTTATTCATCTGATTTTATCGTTTCTTTAAAGTTAACATTTATCATAATGCCACTATTGGCGATATTTAAAAGTCCAAAATATTTGGATTATAAGTATCAACTGTATAAATCATTAAATATTATTTCATGAAAAAATTAGCTAGTCATATAATCAAAGAATTGATTGGTTTTGGTTTTAGAATATTTGGTGTTTTTTATTTAATTAAACAGTTTAGTAAGAAAAACAAACTTTATTATGTGTTTAATTATCATAACTTTTCCAAGTATAATAATTATAAGTTAAAGCGCGGGAATATTCTAGAAACAGGTTATGAGGAAAGTTTTGAAAAACAAATAAAGTTTTTTAATAAACATTTTAAATTTTCATATCCAAGTGAGTTTTTCAAATCTACTGCTAAAGAATGTTCAGTCTTGGTAACTTTCGATGATGGTTATAAAGATAATTATAATATTGCATTACCTATACTTAAAAAGTATGATGCTAAAGCATTTTTTTTCATTGTAACATCACTAACAGGTACTAGAGATATGTTGATGCATGATAAAATTAGACTATTAGTTCAGTTAAACAAAGTAGATAAATCATTTGAGTCTATTCCAAGATATTTATATAAAGGAACTAAAAATTATGATAAGGATTCTATTGATTATATAAGTAAGGTTTATGATGAAATTAATCTCGATGAAGTTAGGATGATGAATAATGAAGATTTGGAGGGGATTGTAAATAATGGTTTTAAGCTTGGTAATCATACACATAACCATCAAGGATTATCCTTTTTAACAGAATCGGAGCAATTAAGTGAGATGGAAAAATGTGACACTATTTTAAGAGAAATCACAAATGTAAATACAATTGCTTACCCTAATGGGTTATATAATTCTGAAACAATTGCCTTATGTAAAACACTCAATTATGACTATGGGTTTACAATACTACCTGGAGTAAATGATAAAGGTACGAACCACTTAGAACTCAAAAGAATTGGAGTGAATGCATCTGATAGTTTAAACGTAATAGTATTTAAAATCATAATGAATTATTTTGGTGTATCATGGATTTAATTTTTTTATATAGAATTGCACATAAATGTTATTCTTACAAGTTAGTTTTGATTTCTAGACTAATTGAAGTGTTAATATTTTTAATTTATAATTCTAGAGTGCCATCATCTGTTTTGATAGGGAAGGGAACAAAATTTGCTTATTGGGGTATAGGATGTGTATTGCATAAAAATACAATAATGGGTGAAAACTGTTTAATAGGTCAAGGTATAACAATTGGAGGTAGAGGAAAGAGAATGGGAGTTCCTAAAATAGGAAGTAATGTTTTTATTGGTGCTGGAGCAAGAATTTTAGGACCAATAACAATCGGAGACAATGTTATAATTGCTCCTAATGCAGTAGTGATTAAAGATGTAAATGCAAATTCTGTTGTTGGTGGTGTCCCTGCTAAGATTATCAAAGAAGATGTAGATAATATTCAAGATTTATTATGAGTAAAATCTTATCATTATTTAAACAATATGGTTTAGGCGCGATATCTAGAATTGTGAAATCGATTTTTAGGCGTCTTGGTTTTATGTATGAAGTACTATTGTATTTTGAAAAAGAACTTGATTCAGAAGATATACAAAATAGGTTGGCTAATTATGATTATTCTGATGTACAGTCATTAACACTAAAAGATTTTGATTGTTGCGACTATCTAGATGATAATAAAAAAACACTTTATAAAGAACGTTTTGAGAGTGGTGATTATGATGTTTACGGAATTTTTAAAGATGAAATATTAGTGTATTATAGTTGGATATCTTATAAATATATAGGTTTACCATTTGGTTTTAATGAGAAAATACCTTTGCTAGAAAGTGAAGCCTTATTAGAAGATTCGTTTTGTGATCCTAGATATAGAGGAAAAGGTTATCATGGGAAAGTAAATATATTAAGGTTAAAAACTATTTTAGATAAAGGAAAAAATAAAGCAGTAGTGACTGTTCTTAAAGGAAATACACCTGCTATAAAAGTCCAATTAAAATCGGGTTTTACGATTTCTAAAAATATTATATTATCCAAAATGTTCTCCAAGATGAATATAAAACATTATAAAAAAGCATGATTGAAATAACAGATCATAGTAACTTCTTTAAGTTACAACAACAAATGCAGTATGTGCCTTTTACTCAGTCCGAAGCATGGTGTAATATGATAGTTGGTAAAGAAACTAAGGTACGTTTTTTTGTTAATTCAACAGAAGAGCCTTTAATAGCGGCATGGGGAGTAGAAAGTAAAATTCCATTTTTTAACAAAACCATCATTAGAATCAATGGAGAAGCATATAATAAAATCAACGATGAAAAAATAATCAAAGAGTTTTATCAGGATATACAATCGAGTTTTGAAGCTGTTGAAATAGATTCTAATAATAAGTATAATATAGATTTCGAAATAGGTATAAGACGTGCTGGATTTAAAAGACCTATTGGCACCTTCTCTTGTCCACTTACTTTAGAAAACAATCTAAGAGATGAACAACAAAATAGAAGTAGAAGTTGGAAAAGAAATGTTAAGGTAGCTGAGAAATCTGGTTTGATTTTTCAAGAAATTACTCAACCAAGTGTCAGTCAAATTAAAGAGTTTGTGACGTTATTTAGTGAGATGGCAAAGACAAAAAACATGACTCATGTTGTTGGGTTTTCAGAAATAGAAGTCTTGTTGAGCGATAGTAGTGTTAAGCTATATGTCGTTTCTACTCCAGATAATGAAACATTAGCATTTAGGATAGTGCAAGTGCACAAGGCATATGCTTATGATATTTTTGCGTCTAATAGTGATAAAAGTAGAGAGTACCGAGGCGCAACATACTTTATGGTTGAATATATTTTTAAAAGTTTAAAGCAAGAAGGTATAGATTATTTTGATTTTGGGCGTATACCGCCAAGTAACCATAGCACAGACAAGGTATATGAGTTTAAAATTGGAGCAAGAGGTAATAAAGTCCAGTATAATGGAGAATGGGTTAGCTATAAATCTTTTAAAATTGAACTTTTGGTATTCCTTTATAAATATTTTAAGTTAAAAAAGCAACGTTATTAAATGAAAGTACTCATTAATATACCTCATTTATCACTATCTGGAGGAGTGGGTAATCATTATAAAGGATTACGCCCATTTTGGTCAATGAAGGTTAGTTATAACGAAGTAGGCAGGCGGTTTGGCTTACCTGGATTCATGTTATTGCCTTACGATTATATAAAGTTTATGGTATTATGTGTATTTGGAGGTTATGATGTAATAGTGTTAAACCCTTCTCTTGGTAAAACAGCTTTAAAAAGAGATGGATTGTTTTTAAGAGTTGCTAAGGTTTTTGGTAAATCAGTTCAAGTGTTTTTTCACGGTTGGTCTCCAGATATGGTTACAGTGATTAGTGCAAATTCATCTAATTTTATTAAAACATATAATAAAGCAAATGGTTTTTTTGTTTTAGCAGAATCTTTTAGGCAAGATTTAAGACAATGGGGAATTACAAAACCTATTCAACTTACTACGACAAAGGTTGAAGATAGTCTTTTGGAAGGCTTTAGTGTTAAAAATAGTAATACTCATGTAAATATTTTGTTTTTAACTCGTGTAGAAGAATATAAAGGAGTTTTTATAGCATTAGAAGCGTATAGTTTGCTTAAACAACAATGTGCAAATGTAACCTTAACTATAGCAGGAGATGGTTCAAAATTACAAGAGGTTAAAGAAACAGTATTAAATAAAAATATATCTGATGTTGAGTTTTTAGGGCATGTGTCTAATGAAAAATTGAAAAGAGCATTTAATAATGCTGATATATATGTTTTACCTTCGTATAGCGAAGGTATGCCAACATCAGTTTTAGAAGCAATGGCATTTGGCTTGCCAATTGTTTCTAGACCCGTAGGAGGTTTAGTTGACTTTTTTGAAAATGATAAAATGGGTCATCTTATTGAAAGTTTAGATCCCAATGATTTTTATAAAATAATTTTGAACTTAGTTCAAGATGATAATAAACGTCATAGAATAAGTGAATATAATCATAAATACGCAACTCAAAATTTTCTAGCAAGTAAAGTAGTTGTGCAATTAGAGAATATAATAAGTAATGTCTAAAATTATAACATCTTTTTTAGAGTTAAAAAGTTATTGCGAATCCCAAAACTACAAAGGTTGGGATCCTTATGATGGTTTAAATTCTAAAGTATTTAACTCACTACCATTAAAACACTGGGATTTAGCGCGATTAGCTTGGATTCAAGGGTTTAAGCGAAGTCCTATCAATTTTAGAAAGCTATTGTTGGTGCCAAAACAATACAATGCAAAGGGAATAGGCTTATTTTTATCAGGTTATTGTAATCTATACAAGATTGCAGAAAATGGAAACAATAGCTTTGGATCAAAAGAGGAGTTATTTGCTAAGATAGTTGAAATGTCAAATTTGCTTATAAAACTCCAAACCAAAGGTTATTCTGGTGCGTGTTGGGGATATAATTTTGATTGGCAGGCAAGACGTTTATTTTTGTTTCCAAAGTATACACCTACAGTAGTGGCGACTACATTTTGTGCTTCAGCTTTGTTTGAAGCTTATGAGATTACAAAAAATAAAGAGTACCTAGAAGTAGCATTGTCATCTGCTAAATTTGTTGTCAATGACTTATCTAGAACGCCTCATAATAATGGTTTTCTGTTTTCATACAGTCCTTTAAACGGAAATAATACGGTATATAATGCTTCGCTTTTAGGAGCAAAGTTGCTAAGTATAGTATATAAATATACAAAAAACAATACTTATAAAGAATTGGCTTATAAAGCAATTTTAGCAGCGTGTGAAGGACAAGAAAAAGACGGTTCTTGGATATATGGATTATTGCCTGTACAATCATGGAAAGATAGTTTTCATACAGGCTACAATTTAGATGCCATTCAATATTATCAAGATAATACAGGGGATAAAACTTTTACAGAAAATATAAAAAAAGGGTTTCAATATTATATAGATAATTTTTTTGAGAATGATGGTACACCAAAATATTATCACAATAAAACCTACCCAATAGATATACATTGTCCAGGGCAATTAGCTGTTACCTTAGCAACTTGTAATGAATTTAAAAATCATAGTAAACTAGCCGATAAAGTAATGTTATGGACTATTCATAACATGCAAAACAAAAAAGGTTATTTCTATTACCAACTGAAGCAAGGGGTTAGCTCAAAAATTTCATATATGCGATGGTCAAATGCTTTTATGTTTAATGCTTTGAGTAATTATTTATTGCAAAAAGAAGTGAATTAAAATGGAGTCACATTTACTAAATGGTGTTAAAACATATGCACCTAGTTCAAGAGAAGAATTAATGGCGTATGCTATTAAAAATCAACAAATATTAGTAGCTGTTAATGCAGAAAAAATATTGCATGCTACAAAGCAAAGTAGAGAGATTATTAATCGTAATTTAGGATATCCAGATGGCGCTGGAGCTGTTTGGGCTTTGAAAAAGAAAGGACTTGATGCTGCTAAAATACCTGGTTGTGAGCTTTGGCTAGATATAGTGTCTCATTATTATAAAACAAAGACTTTTTATTTGGTTGGTGGAAAGCAAGAAATTATTGACCAAACGGTAAAACAGCTAGAAAAGGAGTTTAAAGGAATTAATATTGTTAACTATAGAAATGGTTATATTAAATCAGATCAGGAAAAGAAAGATTTAATAAGTGATATAGTATCTAAAAAGCCTGATGTAATATTTGTAGCCATGGGATCGCCTAAACAAGAACTGTTAATGGAAGAAATTCAAAAGCAGCATAGTGCGGTTTATCAAGGATTAGGAGGGAGCTTTGATGTTTATACAGGAAATGTAAAGCGTGCCCCGCATTGGTGGGTGAAAAATAATTTGGAGTGGACTTATAGGTTACTAAGTCAACCTTCAAGAATAAAGAGACAAATACATTTAGTGCGTTTTTTTATTAATTTACATCTTAATAAGTATTAATATTGCACTCTAATTATTAAAGCATAGCTTAAGTTTAAATCAAAAAATTTAATAACAAATGTATAAAGTTACTATTGTTGCTGGAGCGAGACCAAATTTCATGAAAATTGCACCCATAATTCATGAAATTCATAACGTACAAAAAAAAGGTGCTTTAATAGATTATAGGTTAGTGCATACTGGGCAACATTATGATAAGAAACTATCAGGTAGCTTTTTTGAACAATTACAAATTCCAGAACCACATGTAAATTTAGAATGTGGTGGAGGTACCCAAGCTGAACAAACAGCGAATATTATGGTTAAGTTTGAAAAATATTTGTTAGATAATCCTTGTGACTTGGTTTTAGTAGTAGGTGATGTTACGTCTACAATGGCTTGTGCTGTAGTGGCTCAAAAATTAAAAACTAAGGTGGCACATGTGGAGGCAGGAATAAGATCAAACGATTGGTCCATGCCTGAAGAAATTAATAGGTTGATAACTGATAGTATTACAAATTACTTCTTTACTACGTCTGAACTAGCAAATCAAAACTTAAAGGCTAATGGTATTGATAAGGAAAAAATATTTTTTGTAGGAAATACTATGATCGATACCTTGTTGAAACAAAGACCAAATTTTGTAAAACCACAGGTTTGGAATGATTTAGATTTACAAGAAAAGGAATACTTTGTTATTACCTTACATAGACCTGCAAATGTAGATCATGAAAATAGTTTAAAAGCTATGATGCAAGAAATTATTGCTAATACCCAAGATTTGCCTTTAATTTTTCCTATGCATCCTAGAACAGCAAAAATATTTAATAGCTTAGGTATTGTTCATGAACGATTACATATAGTTGATCCATTAAGCTATTTAGAGTTTAACTATTTGGTAGAAAAAGCTAAGGCAGTAATAACAGACTCAGGCGGCATTACTGAAGAAACAACGATTATGAATGTACCGTGTTTAACCTTACGTGATAATACTGAGCGTCCTGAAACAATAACTTTGGGAACTAATGAATTAGTAGGAACAAATCCAGATAATATGGCACCTTATTTAAATAAGTTATTTAAAGGTGATTGGAAAACTGCTAATGAAATTCCTTTATGGGATGGTAATACAGCGGAACGTATAGTATCAGCAATATTGACCTTTTAAAAGTACGTAATTCTACGTATTGTTTGCAATATCTTTTATTTATAAATTTATAAAAATTAAAAACATAATATCTAAGGTTATTCTATGGTTACAATATGTTTTTTTATTAAAAAAACTTAATTATAAAATAATAGACTATCTTTACATAAATAGTCCCAAGCTATTATATTACAAAACCTAACAATAATGTGATGATTAAAACAATACTTGACAACTTTAATTGTGCAGAGTATATAGAGCCTTTTCTGTTGTGCACTTTTATTTTAG
Organism: Pontimicrobium sp. IMCC45349; assembly: GCF_047219225.1. Classification (GTDB taxonomy): domain Bacteria; phylum Bacteroidota; class Bacteroidia; order Flavobacteriales; family Flavobacteriaceae; genus IMCC45349. Next base: position 2,183,796 of record NZ_CP178208.1, read on the forward strand.
CCTTGATAATTTCTTACAGTTCATTTGCTCCATTAATGTATGTAGCTATAAAAAAACAATTGGTAGATGTGCCAGATAGTAGAAGCGAACATTCCAAGATAGTACCAACATTAGGAGGTGTTAGTGTTTTTATTAGTTTGGTCTTGGTTATGAGTTTAGCTGGCGCTTTGTTGAATTCTAGAATGTTTCTAATTCTAACAGGAGGAACTACTATGTTATTCTTTTTAGGTCTTAAAGACGATTTGATAGTATTGTCTCCAAAAAAGAAGTTTCTAGGGCAATTGTTAGTGTCATTTTTATTAGTGATTATTACAGATACACGATTAATTGGGTTTTCTAATATTTTTAGTGTTGTTGAATTACCTTATGTTGTATCAGTATTATTCACAGTATTTGTGTTTATATTAATAATAAATGCGTATAATCTAATAGATGGTGTCGATGGTTTAGCAGGTTCTGTAGCGCTTTGTGCTGCTATTGTATTTGGAGTATTATTTTATCAAACTGGTAATAATGATGCAGCAACAGTAGCGTTTATATTAGCAGGTGCCTTGATACCTTTTTTAAGAGTTAATTTTTCTAGTAAACGAAAAATGTTCATGGGAGACACAGGCTCAATGATTATTGGGTTTTTATTAGCATTTTTTGCAGTTAGGTTTATAGCAGATTCACAAGTAAATGAAACTTCAATATATTATAATTCTGCCCCTGTAATTAGTATTGCAGTATTATTTTTTCCACTATTAGATACTTTAAGAATATTTATTATTAGGATTTTTGTGCTTAAAACTAGTCCATTTCAAGCAGATAAAAACCATATACATCATCATTTAGTTAAGTTAGGGTTGAATCATAAAAAAACTACAGCAGTTGTAGTGTTGATTAATGCTTTAGTGATAGTTATTGCATTTATGTTAGTTAATATTGAAATACATTTTCAATTAGCACTTTTAATTGTATTAGGAACAATGTTATTTACCTTGCCATTTGCAATAAAGGCTAAAAGAAGGGTAACAATAAAAAAAGTAGTAGCAAAAAAACAGCAACTAGATAGTGTTTAATTAATTACAAGCTTTCAATCATTACTTTTGGGATTGTACGAATTCAAACTATATTTGCACCTAATCCAAAATGCATTCGCGAATGAAAATTAATATACTAGCTTTTATGCTTTGTGCACTAATATTGCAATCTTGTTCTACAGGAAAAGAAATCCTTTATATGCAAGATGCAAGTCAATATAATAATACAAAAATAAATTATACTGATGCTACAATTCAACCGAATGATATTCTAAAAGTTACTATTGGAGCTCTAATTCCTGAAACAGCTATTCCATATAATAAAATAACTGCAAATAGTGTTCAGGCTAATAATGTGGATGTTATGAGGCTTGAAGGGTATTTAGTGTCATCAAATAGCACTATTTCACTGCCTATTTTAGGAGAAGTTTCTATTCTTGGAGAAACCACTGAAACTTTGGAGCTTAAGATTGTTGAAATGTTAGAAAAAGGAGGTCATTTGGTTAATCCATCTGTAATAGTTAGATTAATGAATGCTAAAGTGACTATTTTAGGAGAGGTGAATCAACCAGGAACGTATAGTTTTACTGAAAAAAATATTACATTTTTACAAGCTTTAGGTTTGGCAGGTGATTTAACAATAAAAGGAAAACGAGAAGATATCATGCTTATTCGAGAAGTTGATGGAGTTAGAACTGTATCTCATATAAATATAACGAAATCTGATTGGTTTGATACGGAAGCATATTACATAAAACCAAACGATGTTATTGTTGTTAATCCTAATAATCCAAAAGTAAAATCTGCTGGTTTTATTGGTGATTCCGCAGCAGTATTAACAATAGCCTCTTTAGTTTTAAGTACAGCCATATTATTAACAAGATAGATAATGCAACAAACTAATAATGATGCTTTTTTTGTTGAAAACGAAGAAAGTTTAAATATCAAGCAAGAAATTCAAAAGTACTTAGGTTATTGGCCTTGGTTTGCTGTAAGTTTAGTGGTTTGTGTAATATCAAGTTACTTTTACTTAAAGTATGCTTCAAGAATTTATCAATCAACAGCTAAAGTTAAGATCCTTGATGAAAACGATGGTTTAGAATTACCAACATCTGCATTTGTTTTTAAACGCTCTAATATTAATTTGGAAAATGAAATAGAGATTTTAACATCTTATAGAATTCTTGAAAAAGTAGTAAGGCAGTTAGATTTAACATCAACATTTTATGAAGAAGGTAGAATTCAAACATCTGAGCGTTACAAGCTTCCTTTTGATTATAATTTCACCGTTCCTATAGATAGTATTAAAAAGTCTAGTTATGAACTTTATATTAAAAAGGATATAATAGAAATTGTTGATTCTAAGGATGGAAGTAATATTAAATTTTCTAATCATGACACAAGTATAGAAGAACATAATTTACCGTTTCAAATAAAGTTTCATGATTCTAAAAAGTTAAACAATACAATTGGGAAAAAATATATAATATATACTACTCCAATTAAAAATGCTGTATTAAAGCTTAAGAGGTCTATAGTGGTAAATCCAATTGGTGAACAAAGTGATTTGTTAAGCATTAGTTTAAAAGGTGAGAGTGTTCATAAATCAGAAGAAGTACTCAATACCTTGATAGATGTATTTAATGAGGATGGTATTACAGATAGACAATTAGTGTCTAAACGTACATTAGATTTTATTGATGAAAGATTTTTACTATTAGCTCATGAATTAGATTCTATCGAAATAAATAAAAAAGATTTCAAACAATCTAACAATCTAGTGTATCTTCCAACAGATACTCAATTAAGTCTTGAGCAAAGAACAAAATCTGATGAAGAAGTATTTAGGATTGAAAATCAATTAGAGTTATCGAGTCTTTTAGAAGAAGCTGTAAATGATAGCTCGGAAAGTGGATTATTACCAGCTAATATTGGTTTAGAAAATGGTAATGTAAACAATTTAATTCAAGATTTTAATGCTGCAGTTTTAGAGAAGGAGAAGTTAGTTGGTAGTGCAGGTGAAAACAACCCCTCAGTTCGATTGTTAATGTCTAAAATAAATGATTTAAAGGTTAATATTAATAAGTCTTTAGAGGCTTACAAGAAACAACTAAGATTGTCTTTAAATCAAATTAAAAGGCGTAGTGGTATTTTTAAATCTCAAGTATCTCAAATTCCTGAAAAGGAAAAATTAATGAGAGCTATAAATAGACAACAAAATATTAAAGAAAGTCTTTACCTATTATTATTACAAAAAAGAGAAGAAGCTGCAATAAACTTGGCAGTGACTGAACCTTCAGTTAAGGTAGTTGAATATGCATTGTCTAGTTCTAAACCAATTTCTCCTAAGTCAAATATAGTTTATCTAGGAGCTCTTATGTTAGGGCTGTTGGTACCTTTTGGAGTATTGTATATTGTGTTTATGTTAGATACTAAGTTACATGGGAAAAGTGATATTGAAAAAATGGTATCTGAAATACCTGTAGCTGCCGAAATTCCAAAAATTAAGACTGGAGATAATATTTTTAGAAATCCAAATGATAGATCTGTACTGGCTGAATCTTTTAGGATATTAAGTTCAAATGTAAATTATATATTACCAGCTAGAGATAATGCTAAGGTAATCTTTTGTACTTCAACAATTAAAGGTGAAGGGAAAACTTTTGTTAGCCTTAATCTATCTTTAGCACTATCTAGTTTAAATAAAAGGGTGTTATTGATTGGAGCCGATTTAAGAAATCCGCAAATACATTCATATTTTGATATTGAAAAGAATAAAGCTGGACTTTCTAATTATTTGCATGATGTAGATTTTAACTGGCAAAGTGCTTTAATAAAAGGATTTGAACAACATCCTAATCATGATATATTAATTTCTGGAAGTTTGCCACCTAATCCTGCACATTTATTAACTAATGGACGTTTTGAAACGTTATTAGAGGAAGCAAAAGACATTTACGACTATATAATTGTAGATACAGCACCAACAATTTTAGTTACAGATACTTTGCTTATATCTAAGTTTGCAGATGCTACTATGTATGTTACTAGAGCAGATTTTACAGAAAAGAACCTGATAAATCACTCTATTGATTTACATAAAAAGAACAAGCTTAAAAATATGGCTTATGTTGTTAACTCAGTAGGAGCAAACAAATCATATGGCTATAACTATGGCTATGGTTATGGTTACGGTGAATAAGGAAGTGAAAAGCTAAACTAAGAGTTTGCAATAGCTTTTAGCTCTTTAATGGTTTCTGGTTGATTATCACTTTTAAATACAAAACTACCAGCTACCAATACATCTGCACCAGCATCTGTTAATTGTTTGGCATTTTTAGAAGTAACACCTCCATCAATTTCAATAATGGTTGAAGCACCTTTACGCTCTATTAAGGCTTTAAGCTGTTTTACTTTGTTGTAAGTGTTTTCAATAAAGCTTTGACCACCAAAACCAGGATTTACACTCATGATACATACCATATCTATGTCGTTAATGGTGTCTTCTAATACATTAATATTAGTATGCGGATTTAGGGCAACTCCTGCTTTCATGCCTTCAGCTTTGATAGCTTGAAGCGTACGATGTAAATGTGTAGAAGCTTCGTAGTGTACTGTTAATATATCGCTTCCTAAATCAGCAAAAGTTTTAATGTAACGATCAGGATCAACAATCATTAAATGCACATCAATTGTTTTTGTAGCATGTTGAGAGATAGCTTTAAGTACTGGCATACCAAAAGATATGTTTGGTACAAATACACCATCCATAATATCTATATGAAACCAATCGGCTTCACTTTGGTTTACCATTTCGATATCTCTTTGAAGGTTAGCAAAATCGGCTGCTAATACTGAAGGTGCAATAAGTTTTGATGACATTGTATATAGTTATGTTGTTTGAGCAAAAATAGTATAAAAAAATGAACCCTCGGTAATCAGCCGAGGGTTCTTTCATCAATCAAAAAACGAACAGTTATGTAACTGTTTGTTACGGTTATTTAGTCGTAAATAAATTACTATCCTAAATATGTTTTTAATATTTTACTTCGAGATGTATGTTTTAATCTACGAATAGCTTTTTCTTTAATTTGTCGCACACGCTCACGGGTTAAATCAAATGTTTCTCCAATTTCTTCAAGAGTCATTGGGTGTTGGTTTCCTAAACCAAAATATAAACGAATAACATCTGCTTCACGTGGTGTTAATGTTTCAAGTGCTCGCTCAATCTCTGTACGTAAAGATTCGTGTAATAAATCTTTATCAGGATTTGGAGATTCTCCACTACGTAATACATCGTAAAGGTTAGAATCTTCTCCTTCTACTAAAGGCGCATCCATTGATACGTGACGACCAGAATTTTTCATAGACTCCTTAACATCGTTAATAGTCATGTCTAATTCTTTAGCGATTTCTTCAGCACTTGGAGGGCGCTCATGCGACTGCTCTAAAAATGCATAGGTTTTATTAATCTTGTTAATAGAACCAATTTTATTAAGAGGTAAACGTACAATACGAGATTGCTCTGCTAATGCTTGTAAAATAGATTGCCTAATCCACCAAACAGCATAAGAAATAAATTTAAAACCACGAGTTTCATCAAAACGTTGTGCAGCTTTAATTAATCCTAAATTACCTTCGTTAATTAAATCAGGAAGTGTTAATCCTTGATTTTGGTATTGCTTAGCTACAGATACTACGAAACGTAAGTTAGCTTTTGTCAACTTTTCTAAAGCTATTTGATCACCAGCTTTAATACGTTGTGCTAATTCTACTTCTTCGTCTGCTGTAATTAAGTCAACTTTTCCTATTTCTTGAAGATATTTATCTAGGGAAGCAGTTTCTCTATTAGTAACCTGCTTAGTAATTTTAAGTTGTCTCATGTAAAGTTCTCCTTCTTTTTAAGGGTTTAATAAAAAGTGTCATATAGTTATACGCAAACTTTTATGTAAATGTTACAAAATGATTTAAAAAAAAAAGCACTCAATTAAAAATTAAGTGCTTTTTGATATGATTTATAGAAGGTTATTAATCTTCTTTTTTGTCTTCTCTAGGTTTTCTGTCATCGCGATTTCTGTTATCTCTACGGTTATCACGATTACGATTATTATCTCTACCTTTGTTGTCACGTCCTCTGTTGTTATCTCTTGGAGGTCTAGGTTCCCAACCTTCTGGTTTAGGTAAAATAGCTTTACGAGATACTTTTTCTTTACGTGTTTTTGGGTCTACACCAAAATATTTTACATCAAGAATGTCTCCCATTTTAACCACATCGCTTACGTTGTCTGTACGCTCCCAAGCTAATTCAGATACGTGTAATAATACTTCGTTTCCTGGTGCTTCAGTATATTCTACTACAGCTCCAAAATCTAGCATTTTTACAACTTTTACTTCGTAAACACTTCCTCTTTCTGGCTTAAAAGTCATTGCTTCAATTTTGGCAATAACAGCATCAATACCTTCTTGACTAGTTCCAAGAATTTCAACTACCCCTTGTTCATCAACTTCGTTAATAACAATCGTAGTTTCTGTTTCTTTTTGTAATTCTTGAATATGCTTTCCACCAGGGCCAATAAATGCACCAATTAAATCTCCAGGAATAGTTCTTGTAACCATCTTAGGAGCATGTGCTTTTACATCGGTATTAGGTGTTTCAATAGTATCAGTTAATTTTTTAAGAATGTGTAAACGTCCATCTTTAGCTTGCATTAATGCATTAACTAAGATTTCATAGCTTAATCCTTTTATTTTGATATCCATTTGACAAGCTGTAATACCATCTTCAGTACCAGTTACTTTAAAGTCCATATCACCAAGATGATCTTCATCTCCAAGGATATCTGATAATACTGCATATTTATCGCCATCAGAAATTAATCCCATTGCAATCCCAGAAACAGGTTTCTTTATTTGGACACCAGCATCCATCAAAGCCATTGTACCAGAACAAACTGTCGCCATAGATGACGAACCGTTAGACTCTAATACTTCTGCCACAACTCTTACTGTATAAGGACAATCCTCAGGAACCATTCCTTTTAAAGCGCGTTGTGCTAAGTTTCCGTGTCCAATTTCACGGCGAGAAGTGCCTCTTAAAGGTCTAGCTTCTCCAGTTGAAAAAGGAGGGAAGTTATAATGTAAATAGAATGTTTCTTCACCTTGATAAGTTGGTAAGTCAATCATATTAGCTTCTCTTGAAGTACCAAGAGTTACTGTAGCTAAAGCTTGAGTTTCTCCTCTAGTAAAGATTGATGAACCATGTGTAGATGGTAAATAATCTACTTCACACCAAATTGGTCTAATATCTGTTGTTTTACGACCATCTAAACGAATTCCTTCATTTAAAGTTAAGTTTCTTACAGCCTCTTTTTGTGCTTTTCCAAAGTATTTAGATACTAATCCTCCAACTTCTTCAAGCTCTTCTTCTGTAAATAGTGCTTTTACTTCGTCTTTTACTTCGCTAAAGGCTAAACCGCGTTCTTGCTTAGATGATCCACGTTTTGCAATTTCATAACACTTGTCATAAGCAGCATCGTGTACTTTTTGAGCAATAGCTTCATCTTCAACTTCTGGTTCGTATTCGCGCGTTTCTTTTTTACCAAATGCTTCAGCTAAACGTGTTTGAGCTTCACATTGTACTTTAATAGCTTCGTGAGCAATTTTGATAGCTTCTACCATTTCTTCTTCACTACACTCATCCATTTCTCCTTCTACCATCATTACAGAGTCTGCAGAAGCACCAACCATAATGTCAATATCAGCTCTATCTAGAACTTCTCTACTTGGATTTACTACAAATTCTCCATCTACACGTGCAACACGTACTTCAGAAATTGGAGTTTCAAAAGGAATATCACTCAATTGAATGGCAGCAGAAGCAGCTAAACCAGCTAATGCATCTGGCATCACGTTATCATCATGAGACATTAATTGAATCATTACTTGAGTTTCAGCGTGATAGTCTTTTGGGAATAAAGGACGTAAACAACGGTCTACAAGACGCATTGTTAAAATCTCTTCTGTACTAGGTCTAGCTTCTCTTTTAAAGAAACCTCCAGGATAACGTCCTGCAGCAGCAAACTTTTCTCTGTAGTCTACTGTTAGTGGTAAAAAGTCTACATTAGCAGCATCATAGTTTGATACTACAGTACAAAGTAACATAGCATTACCCATTTGCACTACAACGCTACCATGCGCTTGTTTTGCTAATTTTCCGGTTTCGATAGAAATCTCTCTTCCATCACCAAGGTCTATGACCTCTCTAAAAACTTTTGGAATCATAAATATTTTTTAATTCTAATTAAACATTGGTAGTTGTGTTGTTGTAGTTGTTGTGTGACCAATGAAAAACTATAATTAGCTTCTTCTTAATTTAAATTCTGCTTAAATATAACCAGAAAAATGCTGTAATTTAAACTCTTACAAGGAGTGTTATTAAAACAAAAAAGAGGCTAGAAGCCTCTCTTTTTTTATTTTCTTAATCCTAATTCTTTAACTATCGCACGATATCTCATGATATCTTTCTTCGCTAAGTAATCTAGTAGAGATCTACGCTTACCTACTAATTTTACTAATGAACGCTCCGTGTTAAAATCTTTACGATTTTGCTTTAAGTGCTCAGTTAAGTGATTAATTCTAAAAGTAAATAATGCAATTTGTCCTTCTGCTGAACCAGTGTTCTTTGCATCTTTACCATGTTTTTTAAAGATGTCTTCTTTAATTTCTTTTGTTAAATACATTCCAATATTGTTTTAAATGATTTTTATGTACTGAAAAGCGATTTTCGCTTTCAAGCGGCAAATATAGTAAAAATTAAAGATATACAATAGTTATTATGGGTAACTTATATAAAAAAAAGCGAGTTCTTTAGCTCGCTTTAATTTTTATCTTAAAGGTTGATTTAAAACCAAATCTATATATTGGTTTACCTTGTCTTTTAAGTTTTTTCTATGAGATATAAAATCTAAGAATCCGTGTTCTAATAAAAACTCAGATGTTTGAAAACCTTCTGGCAATTCTTTTCCTGTAGTATCTCTTACAACACGAGGACCAGCAAACCCAATTAAAGCCCCTGGTTCACTTATGTTAATATCTCCAAGCATTGCAAACGAAGCCGTTGTACCACCTGTAGTTGGATCTGTACATAAAGAAATGTAAGGAATTTTAGCTTCAGCTAATTGTGCTAATTTAGCAGATGTTTTTGCTAACTGCATTAATGATAATGCTGCTTCCATCATTCTTGCACCACCAGATTTAGATATAATCATGAAAGGAATGTTGTTTTTTAATGAATAATCTGCAGCACGTGCAATTTTTTCACCAACAACACTTCCCATTGACCCTCCAATAAAACTAAAGTCCATGCAGGCTACTACTAAATCATTTCCTTTAGATTTACCTACAGCAGTTCTAACCGCATCTTTCAATTTGGTTTTTTCTTTTGCAGCTTTTAATCTGTCTGGATATTTTTTAGTGTCAACAAACTTTAAAGGATCTTTAGATTCTAGTTTGGTGTCTAATTCTTTGTATTTATTATCATCAAAAAGAATTTCAAAATATTCATTACTGCCAATTCTTACATGATAACCATCTTCTGGACTTACATAAAAATTCTTTTCTAATTCTTCTGTATCAATTACTTTTCCTGTAGGAGACTTATACCAAAGTCCTTTAGGAGTATCTCTTTTTGCTTCAGTAGGAGTTTGAATTCCTTTATCTTTTCTTTTAAACCAAGCCATAATTTGCTTATCTAAATTTAAGTTAGTTAGAATGCAAAACTACGTAAATTTTATAATGTATTTACATTATTTAAATCTTCGAAAGCTTTCTTTAATCTATTTATGAATGCAATTTCTGCTTCACGCATCCATTTTCTTGGGTCGTAGTACTTTTTGTTTGGTACATCATCGCCTTCAGGATTACCTATTTGCGATTGTAAATATGCTTCATTTGATTTAAAATATTCACGTATTCCTGTCATAAATGCATATTGCATATCTGTGTCAATATTCATTTTAATAACACCATAACCAATAGCTTCTCTAATTTCTTCAACTGTAGAGCCAGAACCACCATGGAATACAAAATCGATATGATTAGTACCAACATTGTATTTCTCAGAAATATATTCTTGAGAGTTCTTTAAAATTTTTGGTGTTAGTTTTACATTTCCTGGTTTGTAAACACCATGTACATTTCCAAATGCAGCAGCAATTGTAAATTGGTCACTTATTTTACTTAATTCCTCGTATGCATAAGCAACTTCTTCTGGTTGTGTGTAAAGTTTTGAAACATCTACGTCACTGTTATCTACACCATCTTCTTCACCACCAGTAATACCTAATTCAATTTCTAATGTCATTCCCATTTTTGACATTCTAGTTAGGTATTGTTTGCAAATTTCAATATTCTCTTCTAAAGGTTCTTCAGATAAGTCAATCATATGTGAGCTATATAATGGCTTTCCTGTTTCTTTAAAATGTTGCTCACTTGCATCTAATAAACCATCTATCCAAGGTAAAAGTTTTTTTGCACAATGATCTGTATGTAAAATAACAGGAACACCATATTCAATTGCTAATTGGTGTACATGTTTTGCACCAGCAATAGAACCAGCAATAGCTGATTTTTGATCTTCATTTGACAGCCCTTTTCCAGCATTAAATTGTGCACCTCCATTTGAAAATTGAATAATTACAGGAGCGTTTAAGTCTCTAGCAGTTTCTAAAACACCATTTATAGAATTTGAACCAACAACATTAACAGCTGGTAATGCAAATCCTTTTTCTTTTGCTAGTTTAAAAATCTCTTGAACTTCTCTTCCTGTAGCTACTCCAGCTTTAATATTATGACTCATTATAATTGAATTTTATTTAGTTGTATGATGAGTTCAAAAGTAATCAATTTTAGTAAATAAGCTTTAGTTTAAACCTTTGAAAAAGCAAAAAAATGCGAAATCGTTTTAGGGAAAAAGAACTGAGATTTTTAGAAAGGATAGTTTATACCTATGTTGTAAACTGCGTGTCCAAAATTAAAATCATTAAACCAGCGATTTTGGTCTCTATATGAAGGATCATATGCTTTAAAACCAGTATCAAGTCTAAAAATGAAAAAGTCAAAATCATAGCGAAGTCCAAAACCTGCACCAATAGCAATGTTTCTTAAATCGTTAAAACTATCAAATACAGCATCCTCATCCTCAACGTCATCTAGAGTGTTCCAAATATTACCAGCATCAATAAAAAAGGCGCCATTTAAATCTCCAAAAATATTATATCTATGTTCTAAGCTTATAGCTATTTTCATGTTAGCTTCATTAAACTCATTATTGCTGTCTGAACTTCCTGGGCCAAGGTTGTAGGCTGTCCAAGCTCTATTGTCATTTGCTCCACCAGCAAAGAAACTTTTAGAAAAAGGAATACTAGAAGAGTTGCCGTAAGGAATAGCAATCCCAAAAAAGTTACGCATTGCAAGAACATTGTTATTCCCTAAACTCCATAATTTGATGTAATCAAATTCAGTTTTAATGTATTGAGAAAAAGCTACGCCAGATATTTCGTAACGATCATCTTCATTTTTGCTTAAACCAAATAATTTTGAAGCACTGGAAAGCATATTTCCAGCCATCTCAACTTTAAATCTAAAAATAGAGAAGTCTTCGTCAAAAACATTTTCTCTTTTATCTTTTAAGTAGCTAAAATTAGTAGCCAGTATTAAGTTGTTTTCGGTTAGTCTGTCTTTACGTTCGTCAATGTTGTTTACTGTTTGGTAATCTGATGGGTTTGAGTCTTCAAATGCTTGGTCTTGTAATACCAAATCCATAAACGCATCTGCTGACGATTGAATTAAACTTTGATTTCCGTTACTGTCAGTCTCTATAAATTCTGGTGGTGTATTATATGTATTTAAAGCTATATTTTCTAATCGATTGAAAGAATTTTGATAAACACTAAAATAATTTCCTGGATTTAAATTTCTAACATATTGTGCGTTAAATAAGTCAATACTATTAGTTACTGTTTGTGAGGGTAACCATCTATAGTTAAAAACACTGTTTAATGTTTGTTTATCTAGTCCAATGTTTTTTTGACTTGTGAAACCCATACTAATCCTAGTAGATGGGGACATGTACTTAGGGATGATTTTTTCGGTATTTATTGGGAAAAATAATCTAGGAATATTTAGTTTAATATCAGCACCTAGTTCGTTAATATCAAAAAACTGAGAGTCGTTTTCTGCACCATCTTTTGATGCTCCTATAGAGCCTATTGCCGATATCTCTAATGTTTCAGCACCTTTAAAAACATTTCTAGTTAATAAAGAAATGCTACCCGAAAAACCAACAGTTTGAATGTTACTTTGCGAAACGTTTAAGTCAAAACCTAAGCCATATTTTTTCTTAGGTGTTAAAAAAATATTAGCTGTTAGCGTTGTGTCATTTTCGTTTTCAATATACTCAATATTTGGATATTTAAAGGTTTTCAATTCATTGAGGTAGCGGTAACTTCTTGTTCTGTCAATGTCTCTAAAAATGTTCCCTTTTGTTATTAATACAGCATCAGTTATAGCTTTAGGTTTATATTTCATTTTACCATAACTATAGAGGTTGTATCCTTCAAAATTTATAGAGTCTTGGATAGGTTTTTCTCTATTTTCAAAAGCATCATCTGTAATAATATTTACCTCTTTTATTTTATAAATTTTAAATGGAGTTGTAGCAATGGAATCTTCGTTTCTTATAATTCTATCTTGAATTTGAATATCTATATTTACTTTTTTATTAGTGTCAATAGTGTCATTTTCAAAGCGAATGTAGTCTTGCGAAAAATGAAAAACTCCAGAGTTTCTAAAATTAGTTGTTAATCGCTCACGTTCATTTTCAAAGTTTTGGAAATTGAATTGTTCACCTTTTTTTATAAGAGAAAACTTTTTAGTTTTTTGATATAAACTATCGATAATTGGAGATGATATAGAAGATGAAATTGAATCCAAGATATAAGGGTCTCCAGTTTTTACAAAATAATCTATAGTTGCTCTTTTGTTTTCAAGCGTATTTACTTTATAGGTAACTTCTCTGTCAAACCATCCATTCGCAAAATAGTAACGCTCAAGATTAAGTTTAGATTTTTTAGTTTTTAAGGAATCAATTATTACTGGAGCTTCTCCTGTTTTTTTTAACCAGTTATTAAAACCAAGAGCAGAAATTTTAAGTTGATCTAGTTGTTTTTTTGATAGTTTTTTAGTGAGCCTTTCTCTTCTTTTAGGGTTTTTATCTAACCAAACTTCAAATAAACTATCTCTATTTTCTCTAGCTAAGTTATATATATGTAAGCGTAAGGGTAAACCTAAAAGAGTAGCATTTTCTTTTTGTAAAATAAGATTGTTTAAATCTTCATTTTTTTTCTTTTTATCATCAACAGTTATTGATGTTTGGGTAAGTAAATGTTCTTTCTCTCCAACTCTTTTTACAGCATCACAGGATACAATTAAGCAAGTAGTTAATATAAATAATGATATTTTTGCAAGAGTTTGTTTCAACAACCAATAAATAAATTTAGATTTACTGTCTAAAGCTAATAATAGCTCAAAAGTACATTTTTTCAATGTTAAGTAAAAGCCAAATAAAGCTTATAACGAGTTTAAAACAAAAAAAGTATAGATTACAACATCAGTTATTTGTGGCTGAAGGTGTAAAAACGATTCAAGAACTTTTAAACTCAAATATAGAGTTACATCAACTTTATACATCTACGTTAGATTTTGATGTTCCAGATGTTTTACAGACTAAAATTTCTGAAAATGACTTAAAAAAGATTAGCTTTTTAAAAACACCTAATACAGCATTAGCTATTTTTGAAATACCAGAATCTAAACCAATAGATTTTAATAGTTTAATTGTAGCTCTTGATAATGTAAGAGACCCAGGTAATTTAGGGACTATTATAAGGTTGTGTGATTGGTTTGGAGTAAAAAACTTAGTGTGTAATACTGAAACGGTAGATTGTTATAATCCTAAGGTTATTCAAGCAACAATGGGATCAATTAAACGCGTAAATATTACTTATACTAATTTAGAAAATCTTATTGATACAGGTAATGAAGTTACTTTTGGAGCATTTATGGATGGAAGTAATATTTATAATATGGATTTGCCTTCCAAAGGAATATTAGTCTTGGGCAATGAAGCCAATGGAATTCAAGATAGGGTTGAAAAGAAAATAGATAAAAGAATATCTATTCCAAGATTTGGAAATCTTCAAGAAACCGAAAGTTTAAATGTAGCAAATGCTGCGGCTATATTGTTAAGCGAGTTTAAGCGTCGTTTTACTGGAAAGTAAAATTAAGAAAAACACCTCTAGTTTTCATGCTTGTAACATTACTTGTCCAAGGACTATTTGGGTCAAAATCTCTTACAATTTCATCATTAAACGAAAATACTCCACGAATAGATGGTGTAAACTTAAACCAAAATAGATAGAGGTCTATTCCAAATCCAACCTCGTAAAATAAAGTACTTTTTTTAGCTCTAAATTGTCCTACACTATTGTCGTCAGGATTGTCTTGATTACTAGATAAGTTTAATGCTGTTGAAATACCACCAACTACAAAAGGTTTGATGTTATTTACTCTTTTTGTTGAAAACTTCACCAATAGAGGTACGTGTATGTATGTTGAACGAACTTCTCTAAACAAATCAGAAGCGTTATACTCCATGCCATTAAAGTAACTAGGATCATAATTTAATTCTCTCTTAGAAATTACTAAACCAGGTTCAAGTCTTAAATCTATATAGTCGTTAATACGCATATTACCTATTAATCCAACATTAAATCCAAGGGTTTTGGTTACTTGAATGTCTTTTAAATCTTGTTCGTAATCAAAATTAAAATCGTAACTATTAAAGCCTAAATAATATCCCCAAGAAAATTTTGGTTTATCAAAATTCTCATTGTTTTTAATTCGTTCTTTACTAAATAATTGGGCATTTGCAGAAGACGCAATTACTATAAAAGCTATTAATAAAACTACTTTTTTCATATTACTTTTTAGAGGCTGTATAAATTGTTGCTACACCAAAAGTTTGAGGTAGCGCTGTTGCATTAATAAACCCAATTTTACGTAAAATATTGTTAAGAGCTTCTCCATAAGGAAAAACAGAAGCAGATTCACTTAAATATGAATATGCAGATTTATCTTTTGAAAATAACTTTCCAATCAATGGCATAATGCCTTTTGTATAAATGTTATAACCTTGTTTAAAAGGCGTTTTTGTAGGTACAGAAGTTTCTAAAATCACAAAAATACCATTAGGCTTTAATACTCTTAATATTTCTGAAAGCCCTTTTTCTAAATTTTCAAAATTTCTTACACCAAAGGCAACTGTTATCGCATCAAAAGAATTGTCTTCAAAAGGAAGGTTTTCAGAGTCACCCATAATCATGTCAATAACATTGTTTAATTGATGTTTAGCTACTTTTTGTCTACCAACTTCAAGCATACCTTCACTAATATCTAAGCCTACAATTTTTTCAGCTTTTGTTTCAGCTAGGTTAATGGCAAGGTCTCCAGTTCCAGTGGCAATATCTAAAATACTTTCAGGGTTTGTTTTAGAAACAATGTCTACAACTTTACGCCTCCATTTAACATCTATTCCAAAAGAAATTACACGATTTAAACCATCGTATTCCTTAGAAATATTATCAAACATTTTAGCAACTTGTTGTTTTTTGCCTAAATCACTGTCTTTGTATGGTTTTATTTTTTCTGACATTAAAATTTTTAACCTAATAATTATTAAGTGCAAAGAAATGGAATTCATACACAAATCCCTAAAAATAACTTATATTTGCTTATCTTTTTAATTAAGAATTAATGAAAATTATTATTGCTGGCGCTGGCGAAGTCGGATTTCATTTAGCAAAACTTTTATCATACGAATCACAAGAAATTACACTTATAGATCCTAAAAAGGATAGTTTGATTTATGCCGATACTCATTTGGATATCAAGGTAGTTAAGGGTGATGCAACCTCTATAGAAATATTAAGAGATTCAAGAATTGAAAATGTTGATTTATTTATTGCTGTAACATCATCTGAAACAACAAATATTACTGCTTGTGTGCTCGCTAAACAGTTAGGGGCTAAAAAGACTGTTGCTAGAATATCTAATACTGAATTTATAGATTTAAAGGATGAGGTAGGATTTACTAAATTTGGAATAGATGAGTTGATTTCACCAGAATCTTTAGCAGCTGCAGAAATTGAGTTGTTATTAAATCAGTCAGTCTTTAATGATACTTACGAGTTTGAAGATGGTGCATTAACAATGTTAGGTTTAACTTTAACCAAAGATGCAGCGATTGTAGATAAATCGGTAAAAGATGCAGCTAAGCTTATTCCAGATATTCATTTTGTGCCAATAGCAATCCAACGTTTTGGTTCGCATTTAACTATTATTCCAAGAGGAGATACAATGTTAAGAGAAGGAGATCATGTGGTATTTATGACTTCTAAAGGAGGTGATGAAGAGTTGTGTAATCTTACAGGTAAGTTTAAAGTCGATATTAAAAATGTAATGATTCTTGGAGGTGGTAAAATTGGAAATAAAACTGCTAGCGATTTAACAGACAATAGATTCAATATTAAACTAATTGAAAAGGATAAAGAGCGTGCGTTTGAACTTGCTGATCAACTTCCAAATGCATTAGTGATTAATGGTGATGGTAGGAATGTAGAATTATTACAGGAAGAGAGTATTAAAGAAATGGATGCCTTTATTTCTGTAACTGGAAATTCAGAAACTAACATAATGTCTTGTCTAGTTGCTAAATCTAAAGGGGTTAAAAAAACCATTGCTTTAGTTGAGAATATGGATTATTTTGAGTTATCACATTCTATTGGTATTGATACTTTAATTAACAAAAAGTTATTAGCAGCTAATAGTATTTTTAGATATATCAGAAAAGGAGAAGTAGTAGCAATGACTAAGCTTAGTAACATGGATGCTGAGTTGTTAGAATTTGTTGTTAAGCCTACTTCAAAAATCTGTAATAAAGAAATTAAAAATTTAAATTTCCCACTATCAGCTATTATTGGAGGAGTTATTAGAGATGGAGAAGGTTTAATAGCTTTAGGCGATTTTTATATTGAAGCAGGAGATAGAGTAGTGGTTTGCTGTTTGCCTAAATCAATTAAAAAAGTAGAGAGTTTTTTCTACTAATTATTAGATTCAATGAGGCTTAATTACAAAATTATTTTTCACTTTTTTGGTCTGCTGTTATTATTTAATGGTGGCTTTATGTTATTAGCTACTCTTGTAAGTTTTTTATACGAGGATGGTATAACACTTAATTTGTTGTTTTCTGGCTTAGCTATTGTGGTTTTTGGTGCTATTGCTATGTTTTTTACAAGAAACCATACCAAAGAAATGAATAAGCGTGAAGGTTATATTGTAGTAACTTTTGGTTGGATTGTAATGACATTATCGGGAACGTTGCCATATTTGCTAACTGGTTCTATTCCTAGTTTTACAAATGCTTTTTTTGAAACTATTTCAGGTTATACTACAACAGGTTCTACAATATTAAATGATATTGAAGTACTACCCAAAGGTATTTTGTTTTGGAGAAGTTTAACGCATTGGATTGGTGGTATGGGAATTATTGTATTAGCAATTGCCATATTACCATTGTTAGGTATTGGAGGAATGCAGCTTTTTGCAGCTGAAGCTCCTGGACCTAGTGCAGATAAGTTACATCCTAGAATTACTGATACTGCTAAACGTTTATGGCTGATTTATTTTGGTTATACAGCAGCAGAAACGATTTTACTTAAAGTAGCAGGAATGTCCTTTTTTGATGCCTTAAATCACTCTATGTGTACGCTGTCTACTGGAGGTTTTTCAACAAAAAACGCCAGTGTAGCTTATTGGAATGGACAACCAATAATTCAATACATTATCATTTTATTCATGTTTTTGGCTGGAACAAATTTTGTATTGAGCTACTTTGCTTTTAAGGGTAAGGTGCAAAAAATAATTAAGGACGAAGAGTTTTTATTGTATTTCAAATTTATAGGTGTTTTTACAATTATAGGTGCTTTAATTATTTATTTTAATGCTGATGTTTCACAATCTTCAATTGAGCATCCTATGGTTTGGGGTGAAGGCGAAAGTGCTTTTAGGCACTCTTTATTTCAAGTATTAGCTATTATTACAACTACAGGTTTTGTTACTGCAGATTATACGTTATGGACACCATTTTTAGTGGTTTTCTTTTTCGGTTTAATGTTTTTAGGAGGATCGGCTGGTAGTACTTCTGGAGGTGTAAAAGTAGTAAGGCATTTAATGATGATTAAAAATGGTTTTTTAGAGTTTAAAAGAACGTTGCATCCTAATGCTATTTTGCCTGTTAGATATAATAAAAAAGCAGTAAGAGGAGATATTGTCTTTAATATTTTAGCTTTTTTTATACTGTATATGTTATCCTTTATTATAGGTTCTTTAGGCTTTTCAATGTTAGGTTTAGATTTTGAATCAGCAGTTGGTGTTGCAGCCTCTAGTTTAGGAAATGTTGGTCCAGCATTAGGTGATTTTGGTCCAGTTGATAATTTTTATAACATGCCAACCGCTGGTAAATGGTGGTGCTCTTTTTTAATGTTAATTGGACGTCTAGAACTATTTACTGTACTCATTTTATTAACTCCTTTTTTCTGGAGAAATAGATAAAAACTACATTTTTTTTAAGAAATTCGAATTTGTGTTTTTGTTAGAATCTACCTGATTTCCCATAGTTTTTTGTGCTCCAAGCTTTATTGTTTGACTTATTAGTTCTGTAACATTTTTTTGAGTTACACGTCTTATTTGTATAACCAATTAAAATTAAAAGTATGGAAACTAATGTATTAAAAGAAGAAATTGAACCTTCCCCTTTGAGTTGTAATAACCTATCATTTTTTTATAATGAAGGATTATTAAGTTCAAGTTATAAAGAAGAAACAAAAAACAATTTCTTCAATTCAAACCCAAAATCAATTTTTGGAATTAAGCAACGTATAAAAAGTAAACAATACCAATTCACTTCATCTGGTGTTGGGGCAATTTTAAAGCTATCCATTTTTGTTTTAGCATTTGTTGCACTAAGCTAATTCTTAGTTAAAAAAGACCTTAAACTGCGTCTAGAGTAATTTACTCAAAACCTTTTATATAACTCAATTAATCTATATAGCATTATATAGATAGGATTGGTATTGAAAAAAAATAACACTTTAAATAATAAGAATTATGGGATTTGGTGGTGCAGCTTCAATGAATGTTAGCTTAAAAAATAATAGAAATCTATTGTCAAAGAGAGATAGGTTTAAAAATAGGTTAAGTGGTAACACAAAAGGTAAAAGCGTTACTTACAATTTGCCCCAAGCGAAACCTCATGTTTTAAAGGAAATTAGAGAACGCATAAAACGAGAACAAAAAGATAGACAAAAGAAAGTGGTAATGATTGTGTCATTATTACTATCTATAGCAATTGCAGGCTTAATTTATTTAAACGACAATCTGTTAAGTTGGATATAATTTATTAGTTAGTATTTATCAGTTTTTAACTGATGAGCATAAAAAAACCGCTAAAATAATTAGCGGTTTTTATTTATTTATTTATTATGGATGTAATTAACTTACAACTTCTTTAATTCTTTTAAGTGCTTCTTTTAATTGCTCTTGTGAGGCTGCATATGATATACGAATACAATTAGGGTTACCAAATGCATCTCCAGTTACAGTAGCTACTAATGCTTCTTCTAAAAGGTAAAGAGAAAAGTCTGTAGCGTTATTTATTGTTTTTCCTCTTAAAGTTTTTCCGAAGAATTCAGAAACATCTGGAAATACATAAAAAGCACCTTCTGGAGTGTTGGCATTAAATCCGTCAATATTATTTAGTAAGTCTAAAACTAAATCTCTACGTATTTTAAACTCATCAATCATATATTGTACTTTAGAAGGCGAAGCTTCAAGAGCAGTAATTACTGCACGTTGAGCAATACAATTTGCGCCACTGGTAATTTGCCCTTGCATTTTATTACAGGCTCTAGCGATTTTTTCTGGAGCACCAATAAATCCAATTCTCCAGCCAGTCATTGCAAAAGCTTTAGAAACACCATTTACTGTAATAGTTCTATCATACATATCTTCAAATTCAGCCATACTTGTATGACCATCAGAGAAATTAATATGCTCATAAATCTCATCAGAAACTACATAAATATTTGGATGCTTTTGTAGTACATCTGCTAAAGCTCTTAATTCCGCTTTGCTATATACTGAACCGCTTGGGTTACATGGTGAGCTAAACCAAATCATTTTTGTTTTTGGTGTTATAGCAGCTTCCAATTGCTGAGGTGTCATTTTAAAATCGGTTTCGATAGAAGTTTTAACTTCAACAGGAACACCATCAGATAATTTTACGATATCAGAATAACTAACCCAATAAGGACAAGGTAAAATAACTTCGTCACCTTCATTTAACATTACTAATGCAATATTTGCTAAACATTGTTTTGCACCAGTGGAAACAACAATTTGAGAGTGATTATATGTTAAGTTATTGTCACGTTTAAATTTAGTAATTATAGCATCTTTTAACTCGCCATAACCATCAACAGGAGTATAAGAATTGTAATTGTCGTTTATAGCTTGAATTGCTGCGTCTTTAATAAAATCTGGAGTATTAAAATCTGGTTCTCCAAGACTTAATCCAATTATATCTTTTCCTTCAGCTCTTAATTCTCTAGCTTTTGCTGCCATTGCTAATGTGGCAGATGTTGACATGTTTAAAATTCTCTCCGAAAGTAAACTCATGATTTTTTGTTGGTTGTGTTGTTTCTAAAATTATTAAGCAAGACTAGGTTTTTGTCCTAATACCTTAAGTTGGTTATAGTGTTCAGCTATAGCTTTCCAAATAGTGTTGTATTCATTATAAGGTAAACTAAACTCGTTAGCTGTTTCTTTTACAATTTTTGCAATTTTACTATAATGAATATGGCTAATATTAGAAAATAAATGGTGTTCAACTTGTCGGTTTAAACCACCAGTGTAAAACTCAACTAACCAGCTTTTTGGAGAAAAGTTAGACGTGGTAAATAGTTGGTGGATTGCCCAAGTGTTTTTCATATTTCCATTTTCATCAGGTAAAGGCATTTCAGTATTAGGCATTACGTGCGCTAATTGAAAAATTACACTTAATATAATACCAGCTGTATAATGCATAATGAAAAAGCCTATTAATACTTGCCACCAAGTGTAGCCTAAAGCTATCGGTAAAACCACCCAAATTGAATAATAAACTATTTTTCCAATAATTAACTTAGTCCATTGAGTAGCTGGATTAGGGAAATCACCATAAGATAATTTTCTTTTTAAGTATTGATAAGTTTGTTTGAAATCTGTAGTAAGTGCCCAATTTACAGTTAAGAAACCGTATAAAAAGAACGCGTAATATTTTTGATACTTATGGATTTTATACCATTTTGCATGCTTAGAAAATCTAATAATTCTACCAGCATCAATATCTTCGTCATGCCCTTGAATATTGGTGTATGTATGGTGTAAAACATTATGTTGAACTTTCCAGTTGTAGTCATTACCAGCTAAGATATGAATACTACTTCCCATTAATTTATTTACCCATTTTTTACTAGAAAATGAACCGTGATTTGCATCATGCATAACATTCATTCCAACTCCAGCGATACCAATACCTATTATTATTAATGATAAGACTTGTGCCCAAACAGGAAGGCTAACAGTAAGTAGTAAAACTAAAGGTCCTAAAAGAAGGGTGAACATGATAATTGCTTTAGTGTAAAGCTTCCAGTTACCTGTCTTTTTAATATTATTTTCTTTAAAATAATTGTTGATGCGCTTATTTAGGGTTCTAAAAAACTTAGCGGAATCATTTCTTGAGAAAGTTAAAACTTGTTTTGTCATAATAATATTGTAACGTGCTATTAGGCGTTTAAATATAAACGCCAAATATAATTAATAATTGACTTACCTAAGTTTACTTTTTAAATAATTATACACATTAAATAACTATTTTTGCACAAAACTTAAAACTTATGGATTTAATCCTAAAATACTTTCCTAACCTAACCGAATTGCAACAAGAGCAGTTTTCGAAGTTGTATGACCTGTATTTAGATTGGAACTCTAAAATTAATGTAGTTTCAAGAAAGGATATTGAAGAGTTGTATTTACGTCATGTTTTACATTCGTTAGGAATTGCTAAGGTTATGGAGTTTAAAGATGGTGCTAGTATTATGGATGTTGGTACTGGAGGAGGTTTTCCAGGAATTCCGTTAGCTATACTATTCCCTAATTGTAAGTTTCATTTAGTGGATAGTATTAATAAGAAGTTAAAGGTAGTAAGTGGTGTGACTGAAGCATTAGAATTAACAAATGTTAAGGTATCTCACAGTAGAGTAGAAGAGATAAATGAAACATACGATTTTATTGTGAGTAGAGCAGTTACAGCAATGCCAAGGTTTGTAAGTTGGATTAAGAATAAAGTTGCAAAAAAGAGTAATAACGAATTGAAAAATGGTATTCTATATTTAAAAGGAGGTGATTTAAGTGAAGAGCTGGAAAGTTTTCCTAAAGCAACACTTTATAATCTTACTGATTATTTTAAAGAAGATTTTTTTGAAACTAAAAAAGTGGTGCATTTACCTATTAAATATAAAAGGAAATAAAAAAGGGGCAACAACTGTTGCCCCTTTTTTATTTCCTTTTATAATTTAAACTAGAATGCCATTGAAAGGTTTACAGTTAGTCCTGTTGCTTCAGGTACAAAACGACATACTCCACCAACACATACAAGTCCAGCACGTTGTCTACCATAATTCAAACCGAGTCTAGTAGCACCTTTAGTGTAGCTTCCTCCAACATTGTAATAGTGGGTTTTTTCTGTGTCTTTGTCCTCTCCATCATTATAAATGTCATTAACATAAAACGAAAGTTTAGAGCTTAAGTTAAATTCTAGAGTACCACCAATCCAATTATGATCATCAGAATTAGACCACATTTTTTGAGCTTCAAATCTAAGTGATTTTCCTTTACCCATTTTGTAAGTGGCTTCACCTACGGCAATATTAGTTTTTATTGTTTCAGCTGTGAAGATTCCAAGAATCTCTTTCTGATTAGAGTATTGATTTACATAATAAAATATTGAATTCCATTTTGAGTTCCACTTCTTTCTTATTTCAACACTAAAATCTGAAAAATACTTTTCTCCAAAACCTAAAAATTCAGTTTCATAATTTGGGTTAGAAAAATCTGTATCGTAATCGGCTTTAAGACCAGCATAATAAGAAGCGTTGAAGGCTAATTTTGTACCATATTTCCCACCTAAAGTAGTTCCTTTCTTTATTTTATAAAAGAAATCAACTTGTCCGCCAATTTCACCTGACTTATATACGCCTGCATCATAGACATAGTTAACGACAGCTTGTGGTTGATATACGAATATATTTGTAAGTAAATAGTCGTGTTGTTTGGTTAAGGCAGGTACATAATTTATTAAATTTTCTAAGAAAACATTTCCAGCTGTTTCTCTGTCAGAATAAAAAGCCATGTTTTCTAAACGTCTAAAAGTGGCGTCTAAACCAAGCCCTTTTTTAGAGAAACCTGTGTTAATTAATAAAGCATTACCTGGTTTAACAAAATTATCTGGAAATCCCAAGTTTTGAACAACTAAATCATCACTTTTAGATACATATTCTGCGCCAGCATAAAAGCTTCCTTGAGAAAAATCTATACGACCTGAAAAAGCATTTGTAAGTTCGTCAAATTCTGGGTCAACAATATCAGTGCTTTCTTTTCTTCCAACATAACTTAGTCCAACACTTAAAGCAGATTGTTCAAATTTTAATAAAGTTGCAAGATCTATATCTGTATCAAAACCAAAAATTTCTCCTTCTGAAGTTTCAAATCCAACACGTTGTTTACCATATAAGGCTGTTAAAGAAACAAAATTTGCTGGTGAGTAAGTTACCTTACCTCCAAGAAGAGCATTGTTGATTCCTAACTGCCTATCTTCCCAGTTTCTTAGTATTAAACCACTGCCAAATTGTGCGTAAAAATGTCCAGCAGTAACATCTAACTTAGAGTTTCTATAGTTTAAGGAGTATGTTCCTAAATTAGTTCCTTCAAAATTTGGTGAGTAATTTAAAAGAGCAAAAGGTTCATAAGATTCTAATTGAACTGAAGCAGTGAAGTTTTTTAAAAAATTATAATCTAATTTTAAATAGTTATTAAATCTAATATGTTCGTCACCATCTTGGTTTTCTTCATCATAAAAAGGTCCTGTTTTACTATCGTCATTATACCAAGCAGCATTAGTTTCAAGTCCTATGGTAAGGTTATCTATAAGTTGAGCAAAAATGAATTGCCCAGAAAAGCAAAGAGTTAATGCTAATATTAGTTTTTTCATTTGGTTTGTATATTGATTGGTTAAGCTAGTTGATTTACTTTGAATGTTTTTTTATTATCTCATAAAGGTCGTCTTCACTTCCTGGAGTATAACCACTATGTCTATAAACGATTTTTCCACTTTTTACAACTATTATGTGTGGTAATGTAGAAATGTTTAATGCGCGTTTTAAATCTTGATTGTCATCAATTAAAATTTGGTATTCCCAACCTTTACCATTCACTAATGGTTTTACTCTTTTTTTAGTTCTTGAGTCGTCAGTTGAAATTGCAACAATTTCTACGTTAGTTTCATCTTGCCAATCATCATAAACATCACTTATTGCATCAAGTTCGTTAATACAAGGAACGCACCAAGTAGCCCAAAAGCTTAGTACTTTTACATCGTCAGAATTTGCGAGTTCTTGAATAGAAATTGATTTGCCATCTAAATTTTTAAGGTTAATGTTTGGTAGTTCTTGAGCATAACTAAGTGTGAACGTAAATGCACAAATTAATAGGAAGATTTTTTTCATTATTAATATATTTTAATTAGAATAATAGAGAATTTTATTAAGAAGTTGCAATATTAATAC
Source organism: Pontimicrobium sp. IMCC45349 (assembly GCF_047219225.1). GTDB lineage: Bacteria > Bacteroidota > Bacteroidia > Flavobacteriales > Flavobacteriaceae > IMCC45349. The sequence goes on from NZ_CP178208.1 coordinate 2,208,874, forward strand.
CAAAAGTTTAAAAAAATGTTATATTTGGCGAATATTTTAAAGAAAACTTAAACTTTTATGAAAACAAAACACATCTTAACAACATTGTTTTTTGCTTTTACCTTAATCTTTCATGGCTGCAGTAGTGATAGTAGTGATGATGGTGGCGGTAATCAATTAACGAGTATTTCTTTAACTTCTGATACTGCTGGTGTGGTAGTTGGAGGTACATTTACTTTTACTGTTACAGGAAATAATAATGAAGCTTTAACTTCTACTGCAACAATTAGTGTTAATGGTAGTGCTATAACAGGTAATACATTTACTCCTACAACTGGAGGTGATTATACTGTTGTTGCTGCTTATGATGGTTTAACAAGTAACACTTTAGTTGTTAATGCTGTTCCAGAAATTACTAGTATTACATTATCAGCTACTTCTTCACTTTCAAATGTATATGTTGGAGATAATATTATGTTTAATGTAATAGCAAATAACGGTCAAGATGTTGGAAGTTCTTCAACTATTACTGTTGATGGAGTTGATTTAGGAGGTAATTCATATGCCGCAACAGCTGTTGGAACTTTTCAATTTGAAGCAACTTATGATGGGTTAACTAGTAATACAGTTGAGGTGGTAGTTCAACCTGCACCAACAAAGTTTACTAAAAAAGTATTACTTGAAGATTATACAGGAACTTGGTGTGGTTATTGTCCAAGAGTAGCTTATGGTATTGAATTAGTTCAAAATGATACAGATAATGCTGTACCTGTAGCGATACATAGAGGTAGTACAAATCCAAGTAGTGGTTCTTACGATCCTTATAACTACAATGCTGGAACTTTAGAGGATATGATTAATTTACAAGGTTACCCTACAGCAATGTTAAATAGAACTATTGAGTGGAATTATCCAGAACCAAATAATGTAAGTCAAGTAGTTAACTTAACTTCTGGAGATGCTAATTTAGGTTTAGCTTTAACACCTACTTTAAATGGTGGAAATATATCAATTGATGTAAATGTTAAGTTTGGTGGGTTATTTTCTTCGGATAATATTAAGTTAGTTGTTTATGTTTTAGAAGATGATTTGTTTTATGATCAAACTAATTATACTAGCTATTATGGTGGTGCTAGTACATTAGCAAACTTTGAACACGATCATGTTTTAAGAGCATCATTAACATCTTTATTAGGAGATACAATTCCAAGTTCAGAAATAGTTGCTGATAATGTTTATACTAATACAATTTCTGTAGCTGTACCTTCAAATGTTTCAAATACAGATAAAATGAGTGTTGTTGCTTTTGTTGTGGATGGAACAACAAATACAGTTTATAATGTAAGATCAGCTCATTTTGGAGATGATCAAGCTTTCGAAGAGTTATAATATAATATTATATAAATAAAAAAAGGCTACTTATTGAGTAGCCTTTTTTTATTTATATAATTTGAGTTAGTTAACAATGAATTTGGTTGTAAAACTATTGGTATGATGAATCACTTTTAAAATATATAATCCACTATTTAAGTTAATAGGAATAGAAGTTCTGTTGTTAATATCTAGGTTGTTGTTTTGATATACTGTTTTGCCTGTAACGTCAATAATTTTAATTGCTGCATTTTGAATTTGGGTGTTATTTAATAAGATAATTTGATTGGTAACAGGGTTTTTTTCCAGTTTAATGATATTGTTTTCTAACTCATTAGAACTTAATGTTTCAGGTATTATTTCGGTAAGAGCAAATGCTACATTAGCTTCTGTTAGTAAAACATGATCTTCATTTGTATCTGGAATATACCAGTTTACAAATGAAGTTGAGTTAATAACATCACCTCCAGGAGGATCTCCAGGGCCTAAATCAATATCATGATACCAATCTATATTGCTATTTGTGTTGTCTAAAGCTAAAGCACTAACAGAAGGTATAAAATTAAAAGCATCAATATTAAGATTTGCTACAAACTCTGCTATTAATGGGTCGCTACCATCGTCAAAGCTTGTTAGGTCAAAAAGACCACCAGGAGCACTGTCAATTCCATCGCTAAATGATGGAGATTCTGCAGTTGCAGAAAATGAAAAAGCGGTAAGCCAAAAACCAATGTTAACTTGCCCAACAAAATCTGTTATAGTTATTGTTTGTGACGCAGCTGGTGTAAAATTAGTACTAATAATTGCTTGAGTAGGAAAGCCTCCTTGTACGCCAGTATCAAATGTATGATTTATAATACTAGCTCCAGGACTTCCAGTTAAGGCCCCAATACCACTTCCATTAATTATAGACACATTTCTTGTGTTTTGAGGAAAGCCCATTGTTTCTAACTCATTTTGAAAAGCGTCTCTAAAATTAGGAGCTCCTGTTGGTAGTGTTAAAGAGTTATCTTGTAGAAAGTTTGAGCCATTTTGTAAGTGTCCTAAATAGTGGTCTATTAGCATTTGTTTAGCAGCAGCGCTATTTAGTAATCCATCAACTAAAGGAGCTGCAGCAGTTATTCCAGGATCTCCATTTACCATGTAGTTGAACATGTATTGAATTCCTATAGGTACATTAGCTCCTAAATGAGGAGAGTCAAAAGATAGGTAAAGTCGAGTTTCATGATTCATTGTGTTTTGTTCCATGTATCGTAAAGCGTATCTAGAAATTAAACCTCCCATACTAGGTCCAATAACAACATTCTCTTCGCTTCCTACTTTTAAGCCATTTATTGTGTTAATGAGGTTTGCCAGTATATATGCATTTCGTTGAATAAAATCAGCGCCACCATCAATTACGGTACTTCCGTCAGAAGCACTTGTGTAAATTGGAAAATTGAGAACAACTAAATCGTAGCCTTCATCTCTTACTAGATCAGCAAGGTTTTGAGTTGGGTTTCCAAAATTTAACAAATTATACATTAAAGGAATAGTTCTGTCGTCACCAGGGTCAAAGCCATCAACAAAGATTATTGGTTTGTCTAAAACACCATCAACATTATCATAGAAAATTTTGTATTCAGCAGTTCCTAAATGAGCTTGAGTTTCTCCTTCTCCTTGATATGATATTAAAGAATTAATGCTTGTAATTGGACCTTCATCACCAGGTGCTGCTCTTAAATTATCGGCGTTTAAATCGGTAGAAGATTTTTGTATAACTATACTAGCACGATTGTTTTTAACAATACCGTTGGTGAATGTTATTTCAAAATCAATATGTTTAATGCCTTCTGTTGGATAATTAACAAGAATTTCTTCGTTAATATTTAATACCTGAAAACCAAAACCGTTATTAAAATTGGCTTTTATAGAGCTAATGCCATTAGTGCTTGTGTTGGTAATAAGTTCTGGTAGTATTTTAAATTTAGTCTTTAAGCCTTTAAATTTTCTAATTACTGGTGAAACTATGGTGATGTTATGTTTGTCAAATATTGATTGAGCTCCATCATTAGTGTTTATTAAGTTATTATTTGCGCCAATAGATATTAAGCCATCAGTTATAGCGTTTGTTTTAATAGTTTCAAAGTCAACTTTTAAAATCCCTAAAGGAATGAATTGCTCCTTAAAACTATCATCTTTAATAGTTTTAAAAATTGAAACATTGTTAAAGTTGCTGTTGTAATCAGCCTTAGAAAGTTCAGAATACGCCTGAATAAAATATGAGGCATTTATTTCTTTAGGTGTTTCAGTAAGGTTTGCAGTCTTGTATACTCTGTCGTAGAGTATTGATGTTTCCATTGTGTTTTTGTTTAGTTTACTAAACTTATCTTGCGGAAAAATAATTGAAGGAAACAATAGTAAGATGAGTAGTTTCTTCATCATAAATGTTTGTTTAAAGATTAATAGCTGCTATAAATATACAAACATTATCACTTTTTTTAAACTGTAAAAAGATATTTTTGGAATTAAAAAAGCCTTAAAATCAATGTTTTAAGGCTTTTTTGTTGTTTGTTATTTTGAGTTAATTACTCTCCTAAGAAAGGATACCTGTAATCCTTTGGACTTACAAATGTTTCTTTAATCATTCTTGGAGATACCCAACGTAATAAGTTTTGAGCACTTCCTGCTTTATCATTTGTTCCAGATGCTCTAGCGCCTCCAAATGGTTGTTGACCAACAACAGCTCCAGTTGGCTTGTCATTGATGTAGAAGTTACCTGCACAATTTTCTAAAGCTTTTGTTGCTTCAGCAGCAGCAAATCTATCTGTAGAGAAGATAGCTCCAGTTAAAGCATATTCACTAGTTTCGTCAACTAATTTTAAAGTTTCAGAATACTGATCATCTTCATATACATATATAGTAATTACTGGTCCAAATAGCTCTGTACACATTGTAGTGTATTTTGGATTTGTAGTAACAATAACTGTAGGTTCAATGAAATAACCTTTAGACTTATCATAACCACCACCAACAATAATTTCAGCATCGTTATCTGCTTTGGCTTGGTCAATATACTTTGCTAATTTATCAAAAGAACCTTCGTGGATTACAGCAGTAATGAAATTACCTAAATCTTCTGGTGATCCCATTTTGAAAGAGTTTACATCTTCAGTAACATGTTTCTTAACATTTTCCCATAAACTAGCAGGAACATATGCTCTAGAAGCAGCACTACATTTTTGTCCTTGGAATTCAAAAGCACCACGAACAATTCCAGTAGCAACTTGTTTAGCATTTGCAGATGGATGTGCAATGATAAAATCTTTACCTCCAGTTTCTCCTACAATTCTTGGATATGTTTTATAATTATGGATGTTGTTTCCAATCTTTTTCCATAATTCTTTAAAGATGAATGTAGAACCTGTAAAGTGTAATCCAGAGAAATCAGGACTTGCCATCACAGTATCAGTAATCATTACTGGATCTCCAAATACTACATTGATAACACCTGCTGGTACTCCTGCTTCTTTAAATACATCCATGATGATTTTTGCAGAGAAAATTTGGCTATCACTTGGTTTCCAAACCACAACGTTACCCATTAATGCCATACATGCAGGTAAGTTACCAGCGATAGCAGTAAAGTTAAATGGTGTCACAGCATAAGTGAATCCTTCTAATGGTCTATATTCAATACGGTTCCATGCGTCACTAGTACTTTCTGGTTGTTCATGATAGATGTCTGTCATAAACTGTACATTGAATCTTAAGAAATCGATTAACTCACATGCAGAGTCAATTTCAGCTTGGTGTACTGTTTTTGATTGCGCCATCATAGTAGCAGCATTGATTTTTGCTCTATAAGGACCAGCAATTAATTCAGCAGCTCTTAAGAAAATCCCAGCACGTTGTTCCCAAGGCATTTGAGACCAAGTTTTTCTAGCTTCTAATGCAGTAGCAATAGCAGTTTCAACATGAGACTTTTCAGCTAAATGATAAGTTCCTACTATATGTTGGTGGTCGTGTGGAGGTGACATTGTTCTTGTGTTACCTGTAGTTACATCTTCACCATTAATATACATTGGCACATCAACTTGGCTGTTATACATTTCTTTATAAGCAGCAAGCACTGCTTCGCGCTCAGGAGAACCTGGAGCATATCCTTTTACTGGCTCATTGACAGCAACAGGAACGTTAAAAAAACCTTTTCCCATGATTATTATTTCGGATTTAAGAATTATTAAAATTTAAGTTGCAAAGGTACAATTTTTTTAATCACGAAGGATGGTTTAATGCCTAGCTAATTTGAGGCTAATAAAAACATTTTTTGTAAGTTGCTAACTGTTTTTTAGACCATAGACATATATGTGTACAGTAACAGTAATACCGTTAGGAAATAACGATTTTGTTTTGACTTCAAATAGAGATGAAGCACCAAATAGAACCTCTTTGGCTCCGGATTTTTATGAATATAAAGGAGAGCAGCTTTTATTTCCAAAAGATAAGCAATCAGAAGGGTCTTGGATAGGTTTAAGTAAGAATAAACGCTTGATTTGCTTACTTAATGGTGGATTTGAAATTCATGAAAGACAACCTGAATACAGATTAAGTCGAGGTATTGTAGTGAAAGATTTATTAGTTGCGGATAATATTGAAACTGCTGTGGAGACGTATAATCTTGATGATATCGAACCATTTACTATTGTTATTGTTGAATGGAAGCGTGAATTATGTTTTTATGAGCTGGTTTGGGATGGTTCAATAAAGCATTTTCAAAAACTACCATTACAACCTCGAATTTGGTCGTCTTCCACTTTGTATAATAAAAGTATGAGATTAGAAAGACAGCAGTGGTTTGACAACTTCAAAAAAGATAAAACCCTAAATGCTGATATGATGTTTCAATTTCATACGGAAACCGCAAGTGATAATATGAATTATGGCGTCATTATGGATCGTGGTTTTGTGAAAACAACTAGTGTTACGCGAGTTGTTAAAAAGAATGATAACCTAGAAATGCGTTATTCTGATTTAGATAACAATGTACATTATTCTAAAACTCTAGAAAGACCAGAAGTTATTCATGGAAAATAATACAGGCATCATTTTAACATTAGCTTATCCAGAAACTATTGTTATGGTTGCTGATGAGTGGTATTCTCCGTATTTAAGATACATTGGTATTGGTAAAAAGAATTACGTAAGAGCAGGACATGCTGCTATGGTTTTGATTGAGAAGGCTACAGGCGTTTTAGAGTATCATGATTTTGGACGCTACATAACTCCTGAGCCTAATGGAAGAGTTCGCGGAAAAATTACAGACCATGAATTAGATTTTCCTTTAAAGGCCGAAATTATTGGTGGTAAAATAACAAACCTAAATGAAATTTTGGAGTTCTTAGCAACACATCCTAAGTTAACTCATGGTGAAGGAAAGCTTATAGCTTCGGTTTGTGATGCTGTAAATTATCAGAATGCGAGAAATAAGATTACCGCAATGCAAAATCAGCATTTCATACGATATGCCGCATTTATAAAAGAGGCTAGTAATTGTGCGCGTTTTGTAACTTCAGCTTTGATTGCCGGAGTGATAAATAAAAGTATTAAACGAAAACTCATAAAATCTACACGATTTACGCCAAGTACAATAGGTAATGTTGTTATTGCAGATACCGAAAATATGGTTTATGAAGTGAGTGATACAGGTGTGATTTCAGAATTTACATCAACAATTTCTAGGGAAAATAGACGTTTGTTTTTAGATAAATTAAAAGGTCATCACCCTAATTTTATAGGTTCACTTCAGCCAAAAGAAGTATTACATGTGGCATCTCATGCACAATGGCTAAGCGGAATTGCGGCAGGAGCTTGGTTTGAATTGCATCCAACAGAAATAAAAACGCATTATAGATTTAGACGTGTGTCACCTTATGGTAATATTGATGTAGAAGGAATTTATAAAATAGATCAAAATCATTTTGATTATGATTTAGATTATGAATTTGTGCATTATTCAAATTGTCATTTCTACCATATTCAGCAAAATGGTTCTATCTTTAGGTTTGATTTAATCGAAAAGATTAGTTAAGTGCAAAAGGTGCGCTTAGCTTAAAACTAGGTATAGAGACTCTAAAGTTTTTGGTACTAGTGAAATTTACCATGTTGTAATGACCTTGCATAGCTCCAAAAGGAGATGTTAATAAGCATCCTGAATTATAGGTATGAGATTCACCTGGTTTTAGAACTGGCTTTTTGCCAATTACACCTTCTCCATCAACAATTTCAATGTTGTTCAAAGCATCAAGTATTTCCCAATGCCTTGAATTAAGTTGAACAGAGTCCTTGCTTTGATTTTCTATGGTAACTTTATATCCAAACGCAAAGTGCACCTTGTAATTTTTGTAAAAAGTGCCCTCGAAGTTGGTTTCAACCGAAATTTTTATGCCTTTGGTGACTTGTTGTACCATATTAATTATAAAGGTGATAGTCCTTTTAAATGTACGTAAAAATAAGGAATATTAAAATTGCAAATAGTCTTTTTTAAAATTCTTAGATGAATTTAACAAAAAATAGGATTATTAGTTGGAAATATTGATGGAAGATGCTTCTCCAAGTCCAATGATTCGGTCATATCGTGCGCCTAAGTCTCTATAATACACTAAAACTTTGTAGTTGTTTTCGGTTTGATAAAAGTTACCACTAATAGCACCTTCGTCTAAAATGCCATCTTCGTCAACTACTACATATTTATAGTTGTAAAACCCTTGTTTAAGAGTAATGGCAGCTTCATAAAAACCAGTTTCACTATTGTAGTGCATTTTGTTTTCGTCGTCGTTTAACGCATAGTTGTTAAAGCCTCCATAAACATAAACACTTTTATCAAAAAACTCTGGGTGTTGTAATGAAAAATGTACAACTGTATAGTCTGCTTCAATGCTTGGGTTGTCTCTATCTAAAACGGTTATCAAATAATTTCCATTTATATCAGGATTAAATGTAAAAGGTTGATTTGCTCTTAAAACATCTGCGTATAAATAACTGTGGTAAATGTTTTTTAAGTCAATAAATTGAACGCCAACATTTGCGCCTCTTACATCTTTGTTTTCAAAATATAGATATTCATTACCTCCCCAAAAGAGTGATTCTGTAGTGTATTTATATATTAATTCATTACCTAAAGTATATTGAGGTTTTAAGTTTGAAATAGCTGTGTTTAAGTTGTTGTTTTGAATAACAAGTGTATTGACAGTTTGGTCTGGGTTTTTAAAGTGCATGTTGAGTGATGATATTTTAAAATCAACTGACTGTGCTTCGTTAACAAAGCTAACATCTTTAGAGCGTTTAATGTTAACGCCAACATTTGCTAAGTCTTCATATACCATAAATTTTCTGCTAAAAACTAAATCGCCATAATCATCAAAAATCTTAAGCATGTAATTTCCGGATTTTTTGATGCGCGTTTGATTATTAGGTATTTGAAGTTTGTAATTTGAATAAATTTGATAGGTGTTAAACGAGTTTTCGTAATTGATTATACGTAAGTTATCAAAGCCTTGTAGGTATTCGGATTTTACTAGTCTTGATGGTGTCCAATCAAAGTCGCAATGTTGAATCACATAATAAAAATCTGCCTCTTCGCCATTTAAAGTGTCGAACTCTAGGTTTAAACGTTCATTAAGCTTTAGTATAGGTAATTCTCCTTCGTTAGTATTACTTTTAAAAACAATAGTTTTTATATAATCTGGTGGATTTATTTCAACTTCAGGTTGTGAAAAACCAAAATAGGTGACAAAAAATAGGGCTATAAAAAGTTTGATATTCATTGAGTTTGTTATTATCGAGGTAAAGATAAGCAAAATGTATGCCTAAAAATAATTCGTTATTTAGAATCGATATAAATAAATAATTGCTCTAGTTTCAAATCAGTATTCTGTGAGAAAGTTTGTAAATTTGCACGGATTTTTAGACAACTAATTTCAATTACAAAAAATATGTCAAACGACATTCGAATTAAAAAAGGTCTAGACATAAAGTTAAAAGGAGAAGCTGATAAAGCTAAGAGTAGCGCTATCATTAGTAACTTTTTTACTATAAGACCTGAAGACTTTCACGGCGTAATTCCAAAATTATTAATGAAGGTTGGTTCTAAAGTAAAAGCAGGTGAAGCTGTATTTTATGATAAAACCAACGAAGCAGTAAAATTTGTTTCTCCAGTTTCTGGTGAAATTATTGAGATTACTCGTGGTGAAAAAAGAAGAATTTTAGAAATTAAAATTCAAGCAGACAAAGAGCAATCTTACCAAGATAATGGTAAAGTAAATGTAGATTCTGCAAAAGCTGAAGATATTAAAAATGCATTATTAGCATCTGGATGTTGGCCATTTGTTAAACAACGTCCTTACGATGTAATTGCTAATCCAGATAAAGCGCCTAAGGCTATTTTTATCTCTGCATATGCAAGTGCACCTTTAGCAGCAGACTACGATTTTACATTACAAGGTAAAGAAGCAGAACTACAAGCCGCTATTACAGCTTTAGGGAAATTAACTGAAGGACAAGTACACGTTAGTGTTGGTAAAAATTCTAATTCTCCATTAGCTGGATTATCGGGAGTTACTTTACATAAAGTGTCAGGTCCACATCCATCTGGAAATGTTGGTACACAAATCAACAAAATAGATCCTGTAAACAAAGGAGAAGTGGTTTGGACGGTTAATCCTCAAGATTTAGTAATTATTGGTGAATTGTTACTAACAGGTAAGTTTAATGCTGAACGTGTTGTAGCAATGGTAGGTTCTTCAGTACAATCACCAAGATACTTTGTAACCAAAATAGGAAGTGAAGTAGCTACTATGATTTATGACAAAGGTATCGAGAAGGATGCTAATGTGAGAATCATTTCTGGTAATGTGCTTTCTGGAAGACAAGTAAAGCCTGATGGTAATTTAGATTATTACAGTAATGTAATTTCTGTAATTCCAGAAGGAGACGATTACGAGCTTTTTGGATGGAACAAACCAATTTTTAATAAAATATCAACTTCAAGAGCATTAACATTCTCTTGGTTGTCACCTAATAAAAAGTACGATTTAAATACCAATACAAATGGTGAGCATCGTGCATTTGTTACTACAGGTACTTATGAAGAAGTATTTCCATTAGATATTTATCCAATGCAAATATTAAAAGCTTGTATGTACAAAGACTTAGATGAAATGGAAGCTTTAGGTATGTACGAAGTAGCACCTGAAGATTTTGCTTTAACTGAGTTTGTATGTGTATCTAAACAACCACATCAAAAGATAATTAGAGAAGGTTTAGACTTAATGCTTAAAGAAATAGGATAATGGGTTTAAAAAGTAATTTACATAACTTAAAAGAAAAGTATAAAGGAACTAAAATGGCTCCTGCGTTTAACGCAATCCATACCTTTTTATACTTACCAAATGAGACCACTCATAATGGAACTCATATAAAAGCAGCCGACGATTTAAAGCGTACCATGAACACTGTTATTATGGCAATGGTACCATGTTTAATTTTTGGTATGTTTAATGCTGGTTACCAACATCATTTAGCTTTAGGTGAAATACAAAATGCAACAGGATTTTTTGGTGCATCATTTTGGACTTGGGATAATCTTGTAATTGGATTGTGGAAAGTATTACCTCTAGTAATTGTTTCTTATGGTGTAGGTCTATTAATCGAATTTATTTTTGCAATCATAAAAAAACACGAAGTAGAAGAGGGTTATCTAGTAACAGGAATGTTGGTGCCTCTTATTGTACCTGTTGATATTCCTTTATGGATGTTAGCAGTAGCAGTTGCTTTTGGTGTTGTAATTGGAAAAGAAGTATTTGGTGGAACTGGAATGAATATTCTAAATCCAGCTTTAACTATTAGAGCATTTTTATTCTTCGCATATCCAACTTGGATGTCTGGAGATAAAGTTTGGGTACATGGTGCTGTTGAACGTGCTGGTACTCCTGATGCTATTTCAGGTGAAACTGTATTAGGTAGTTTAGCACAAAACCAAGAAGTAACACATAGTGTTATGGATATGTTCTACGGAATCATGCCTGGTTCTGTTGGTGAAACATCTACATTATTAATTTTATTAGGAGGGTTGTTTTTAATCTTCTCTAAAATTGGTAGTTGGAGAATTATGTTATCATCAGTGGTTGGAGCTTTAGTAATGGGATTAATATTCAACCAAGTTGTTGATGCTGGAATCATTACTGAAAGTAGTAAGTTTTATGGATTAATGAGTACTCCTTTTTGGCATCACTTATTAATTGGTGGATTTGCATTTGGTACAGTGTTTATGGCAACAGATCCTGTAACTGCATCACAAACTACAAAAGGAAAATGGATTTACGGATTCTTAATTGGTTTCATTTCAATTATGATACGTGTTTTCAACCCAGCATATCCAGAAGGTGTAATGTTAGCAATTCTATTAATGAATGTATTTGCACCAACAATTGATCACTATGTGGTTCAAGGAAACGTGAAGAGAAGATTAAAACGTGCAAAAGTTAAAACAGCTTAGTCATGAGTAATAAGACAGATTCAAATTTATATACAATACTATTTGCCATAGGAATGGTTGTAGTAGTAGGTTCTTTATTAGCAGGTGTAGCATCTGTGTTAAGACCGAAAATTGATGAAAACAAGCGTATTGAAAAGCAACAAAACATCCTTTATACAATGGGTGTTCATGAAAATGACGATACTAGTGTGGCTTTTGTAGCTGATGACAAAGTAGGTGAAGAGTTTACTAAATACATCACTAAGCAATTAGTAATTACTAATGGTACTGATGCAAAAGAAGACAATGAAGCTTACTTAATTGATATTAAGAAGGAACAACAAAGTGCAAAAGATGGTAATGAAAGACAATTACCTTTATTTATTGGAGAAAAAGATGGTAAAACATATTATATAGCTCCAATTAGAGGTAAAGGACTTTGGGATGCTGTTTGGGCTTATGTTGCTATGGATAATAATATGGTTGTGCAAGGTGCATACTTTGACCATAAAGGTGAAACAGCTGGTTTAGGAGCTAACATTAAAGAGCGTTACTTTATGGATGACTTTATTGGTGAATCTCTTAAAGATACATCAGGGAATTTTGCTGGAATAGCTATCTCTAAAAGTAATGGAGATCCATTAAATGAAGATAAAACAGATAATGAGGTAGATGCTATTGCTGGAGCTACAATTACAGGTGATGGTGTTGCAGCTATGATCAAATCTGAGCTAAAGCTTTATGTACCTTATTTTAACACTTTAAAAACGAACTAATATATGGGACTTTTATCAAAAAAAGACGCAGCTCTAATTAAAGATCCATTAGCAGATAATAACCCAATTACTATTCAAGTATTAGGTATCTGTTCTGCTTTAGCGATTACAGCGCAATTAAAAGCATCTATCGTAATGACTATTTCTGTACTGTTTGTAATGGGAGTAGGAAATGTAGTTATGTCTCTTATCAGAAATATAATTCCATCAAAAATTAGAATTATTGTTCAGCTTACAGTAGTAGCTGCACTTGTAATTATAGTAGATCAAGTTTTAAAAGCTTTCTCTTACCAATTAAGTAAAGAGTTAGGAGCTTTTATTGGATTAATTATTACTAACTGTATTATCATGGGACGTTTTGAAGCATTTGCTTTAGGTAATGGACCTTGGAGGTCATTCCTAGATGGAATTGGTAATGCACTTGGTTATGGTGTGATTTTAATAATTGTAGGATTCTTTAGAGAATTATTAGGTTCTGGAACTTTATTAGGATATAAAGTTTTAGGAGATCCTATTGCAAAAACAGGTTTATATTCTATTGGTTATGAAAATAACGGATTTATGTTATTAGCACCAATGGCCTTAATAGTAGTAGGTATTATAATTTGGGTACAACGTAGTAGAAATACTGCATTAATTGAAGATCACTAGAAAGAAGATAAACTATGGAACATTTAGAATTATTTTTTAAATCAATATTTATAGATAACATGGTATTTGCTACGTTCTTAGGAATGTGTTCTTACCTTGCAGTATCTAAAAAAGTATCAACAGCAGTTGGTTTAGGAGCAGCAGTTATCTTCGTATTAGTAGTAACTGTACCTATTAACTGGTTATTAGATCAATACATTCTTCAACCTGGAGCACTTGGGAAGTGGTTAGGAGAAGAATATGCATCATACGACTTAAGTTTCTTATCATTTATCATGTTTATTGCAACAATTGCAACTATGGTACAATTGGTAGAGATTATTGTTGAAAAATTTGCACCAGCTTTATATAACTCACTTGGTATTTTCTTACCATTAATTGCTGTAAACTGTGCCATTTTAGGAGGTTCATTATTTATGCAATCACGTGAAATAGCAACATTAGGATTAGCAGCTACTTATGGTGTTGGTTCTGGTATTGGATGGTTCTTAGCAATTTTAGCAATTGCAGCTATTCGTGAAAAAATTAGATATTCAAACGTGCCACCAGCTTTAAGAGGTTTAGGTATTACGTTTATTATAACTGGTTTAATGGCTATTGGGTTTATGAGTTTTGGTGGTATGTTAACTGGTGGTGATGAAGAAGCTACTGAAGAAAAAACAATACTAGCAACTTCTGAAGAAGAAGTTAATGAAAAGGAATTAGCTGATAACGCAACTAAAGTAATTGAATAACATGATAGTATTAGCAGCAAGTACATTAGGAACAATTGTAGCAACTGTAGTAGCATTTTTAGTAATTACACTACTATTAGTTGGATTGTTATTATTTGTAAAACAAAAGTTAGCACCATCTGGTCCTGTAAAAATCAAGATTAATGGTGAAAAAGAAATAGAAGTAGCTTCTGGTGGTACACTATTATCTACTTTAGGAAACGAGAAAATATTTTTACCATCTGCTTGTGGTGGTGGTGGAACTTGTATTCAATGTGAGTGTCACGTATTATCTGGCGGTGGAGAAGCATTACCTACTGAAACACCTCACTTTACAAGAAAAGAATTAGCTCATGGCGCACGTTTATCTTGTCAGGTAAAAGTGAAGCAGGATATGGAAATTACAATTCCAGAAGAAGTATTTGGAATTAAGAAATGGGAAGCTGTTGTAGTTCGTAACTATAACGTAGCATCATTCATTAAAGAATTTGTAGTTGAGATTCCAGAAGATATGGGTTATAAAGCAGGAGGTTATATTCAAATTGAAATTCCACCTTGTGAAGTAAAATATTCTGATATCGATATTACTGCTCACCCAGAAGAGCATGAAACTCCAGATAAGTTTCAAGCAGAATGGGATAAGTTTGGTCTTTGGCCACTTGTAATGAAGAACGATGAGTTAGTTGAGCGTGCTTATTCTATGGCTTCTTACCCAGCTGAAGGGCGTGAGATTATGCTTAACGTACGTATTGCTACTCCACCATGGGATCGTAATAAAAATGGTTGGATGGATGTAAATCCAGGTGTAGCATCGTCATATATTTTTAACTTAAAAAAAGGTGACAAGTGTACAATTTCTGGACCTTATGGTGAGTTCTTCATCAATGAGTCTGAAGCTGAAATGTTATATGTAGGTGGAGGAGCTGGTATGGCACCAATGCGTTCTCACTTATATCACTTATTCAGAACTTTAAAAACAGGACGTAAGGTTACTTATTGGTATGGTGGGCGTTCTAAGCGTGAGTTATTCTACTTAGATCACTTCTATAAGTTAGAAAAAGATTTCCCTAACTTTAAGTTCTATTTAGCATTATCTGAGCCTTTACCAGAAGATAACTGGAAAGTAAAAGAAAATATTGATGCTCCTGGAGATGGCTTTGTTGGATTTATTCACAATTGTGTAATAGATAACTATTTAAGTCATCATGAAAACCCAGAGGATATAGAATTATATTTCTGTGGACCTCCATTAATGAACAAGGCTGTTCAAAAAATGGGAGAAGATTTTGGTCTTGCAGATGAGAATATTAGATTCGATGATTTTGGAGGATAGACCTCAAATATTATAAATACTAAAACCCAACACGAAAGTGTTGGGTTTTTTGTTTAATAATGCTATCTATTTTAATTATTATTCAATTGTAAGGGAATTAATATGTGTTAGTTTTTGTGATGAAATACATTGTTTTGTTTCAATAGGTTGACTGTTAATGTATTAAAGCTTGTTATTTAGTTTCAAGTTAAATGATTAGGTTACAACAATTTTTTTATTAGAAAAAAAACGCATATATTCGATTAAATGTGTTAAAACATCGATTAAAAGCCCTTTTCTAACTAAACTCTTTTCAAGATGGATGTACAACAAATTTCAATTACTTCAAATAATTGGGAGAATGACTTAAACCTACTTACAATTGAAGCAAGTATTTTTTTGCTCTTTGTATCTAATGATTTTAAGTATAAAACTAAATTCTTAAATAAATTAAAGTTTAAATATCCAGAGGCTACTATTGTTGGTTGTTCAACTGCAGGAGAAATATCAGACATCACAGTTAGTGATGCTACAGTTTCCTTAACAGCAATTAGGTTTAATAAAGTAGAGCATAAAAAATTCTCAGTTACTATAAATGATATGAATTCTAGTTTTGAGTCAGGTCAAGAATTAGCAAGTAAGCTTTGGCATAAAGATTTAAAACATGCTTTAATATTAAGTGATGGTTTAAATGTTAATGGAGCAGATTTGGTTTCAGGATTAAAATCTAAACTACCTAATGTAAGTATAACAGGAGGCTTAGCTGCTGATGGTTCAAGATTTAATGAAACGTTTATAATTAATGATGATGAAATTCTTGATAAGGTAGTTGTAGCTTTAGGTTTTTATGGAGATGATTTAAAAGTAGGTTATTGTTCAAAAGGTGGATGGGATAGCTTTGGAATGGAGCGTTTGGTAACAAAATCTGAAAAGAATGTACTCTATGAATTAGATGGATTGCCAGCTTTAGAGCTGTATAAGTCTTTTTTAGGAGAACAAGCTAAAAGTTTACCTAGTTCAGGGTTATTATTTCCTCTTAGTATGAGAGTAAATGAGCAAACTAAACCAGTAGTAAGAACAATTTTAGCAGTAAATGAAGATGAGCAAAGTCTTACGTTTGCTGGAAATATCCCAGAAGGCTCTAAGGTTAGACTTATGAAAGCTAATGTAGATAGATTAATAAATGGAGCTGAAGATTCGGCGATTTCTGCTAATAAAATATTTAAGGAAGATACAGAGTTGGCTATATTAATTAGTTGCGTTGGACGTCGATTGGTACTAAAACAGTTAGTTGAAGAAGAGGTAGAAGTAGTTAGAGATATTTTAGGTAAAAAACCATGCATTACTGGCTTTTATTCATATGGTGAAATAGCCCCATTTGGAGAATTTTCACCTTGCGAATTACATAACCAAACAATGACTATAACAACATTATCTGAGTGTTAAATAAAAATTTACATAGACTTTTAAGACGACAACTTAAAAAATCTGATACAGATTTATCAGGCAATAAAGCCTATGCTGACTTTTTAAATAAGGTAGATGATGCCTATAAGAGTTTTGATAAAGATATAGGGCATATTGAAAACATTCTGGAAGAGAGTTTAAGAGAACTTTTTATAGCTAATCAAGATTTAAGAAATGAAAGAGACAAAACAAAAAATCATCTTGAAACTATTCTAGCCAATGTTGAAGGAATAATTTTCCAAACTGATCTTGAAGGAAACTTTACTTTTTTAAATCAAGCATGGAATGAGTATACAGGTTATTCAATTAAAGATTCTTTGGGTAGAAATTTCAAGGATTTTTTAAAAGAAGAGTATATTCAAGGAGATAAAAGTATTAAACAGTTATTTTCAAAAAAAATTGAAGGATTAAAGTTTGTATTTAGATACCCAAAAAGTGAACATGAATTCTTTTGGTTTGAAGTTAAGTTTAAACTTAGTAAAGATATCAACGGAGAAAAGGTTGGTTATATAGGCACTATAGTTGATATTACAAATTTGAAGAAAACTGAAATAGAGCTTCAAAAGGCAAGTAAAGCAAAAGATGAGTTTCTGTCTACAATGTCTCACGAAATCAGAACACCTTTAAATGCTGTAACTGGTTTAGCCAATATTCTTTTAATGGATGCGCATTTACCAGATCAGATAGAAAACCTTAAAGCTTTAAAATATTCAGGAGAGCATTTATTAGGTTTGATAAATGACTTGTTAGATTTTGATAAAATAAAAGCTGGAAAGTTAAAACTAGTTGAAAAAGATTTTAGTCTTTATGCGCTATTAAATAATATCGAAGCACACTTTAAACTTAGAACAAAAGCTAAAAATTTAAAGTTTGAAATAATAAAGTGTCCTAAAACTCCAGATGTTATTATTGGTGATCAAATGAAGCTTACTCAAGTAATTAAAAACTTATTAAGTAATTCATTAAAGTTCACTGAAGAAGGGAGTATTTCATTAAGAGTAAAAAACTTAAATATTGATAACAATAAGGTTAATTTAGAATTTAGAGTAGAGGATACAGGAATTGGTATTCCAGCTGATAAACAAGAATCTATCTTTGAAAGTTTTATTCAGGCAGATTCGGAAACATCTGTTAAGTATGGAGGCACAGGTTTAGGGCTGGCAATTAGTAAGAAGCTCCTTAACTTACAAGGGTGTGATTTAATTGTTAAGAGTGAGCCAAATAAAGGTTCTATATTCTCTTTTGCTATTAATTATAAGATAAGTAATAGGTTAAGCGGCTATTTGCCAACTATGATAGAGAAACAACCTACTTATCAACCTATTCAATTAAAAGTATTAGTTGCAGAGGATAATAAAATGAATGTTTTAATCCTTAAAAAGTTTTTTCATAATTGGGAAATTGATTTTAGGATTGCAAATAATGGAGAGGAGTTATTAGAGATTTATAAGCAAGAAGATTTTGATTTAATATTAATGGATCTTCAAATGCCAATATTAAATGGATATGAAGCAACTAAAGAAATACGAAACCTTGAAAATAAAAAAAAGGCTAACGTACCAATTATTGCTTTAACTGCTTTTGCGCAAACTGATATAAAAATAAAAACCGAACAGTATAAAATGAATGGTTTTATGAGCAAACCATTTAAACCTTCAGAGCTTTATAATTTATTGCATGCTTATTCAGTGAATGCTAATGCTGTAGAGAAGTAAAATATATTATTCAAAAACTAATACTAAAATTTAGATTTTTTTCGTTCTCATAATTATGAGAAAAGTTATTATCCTTTGTCTTCTTACTTGTGGTGTTGTTTTATTTGTGTATAAAATAAAACCTATTAAGCAACAAGTTAAAAATATTGCGAGTGCTGTAAAAGTTACAAATCATTTAAATGAGGATAAATTAACCATTTCTTCAAGAGTAGAAACTCCAGAAGGATATCAACGTGTTTCATATCCTAAGGGTTCATTTCAAGAGTACTTACGCAATTATAATTTAAAACCTTTTGGTACAAAAATTATTAATTATGATGATACCGAGTATTTTTGGCAACGAGGTCATATTGGTATTTTAGATATTCCAGTGCCAAAAAACGGATTACAACAATGTGCAGATGCCTTAATAAGAGTACGTAGCGAATACCTTTGGGATAATAATAGAAAAGATGAAATAGGGTTTAACTTTACCAGCGGACATTATTGTTCATGGAAAAAATATGCCCAAGGATATAGACCAAAAATTGATGGAAATAAAGTGAGTTTTCATAAAACAGCTGCAAAAGACACATCAAAAACAAACTTTTATAAGTACTTAAACTTAATATACATGTATTCTGGAACCTTGTCCCTATATCATGAATTACCTAAAATAAATAATGCAAATAATCTTAAAATTGGAGATATGCTTATTAAAGGAGGTTCTCCAGGGCATATTGCTATTATTTGTGATGAGGTTGTGAACGCTAAAGGCGATAAACTCTTTTTGTTATTTCAAGGAAATACACCTGCACAAAGTGTACATTTAGTTAAAAACTTAGAGGATACTAACTTATCTCCTTGGTATCAATTAGAGAAAGATGCTGTAATTCCAGTGTCTAATTATACGTTTTACGATTCAAAATTTGTGCGTTTCAAATAATTAATATTCTTACTTTACTTGTTTAAAAACTGCTTTTTTGTCCGATTGCATTATTGTATTTTTGCAGCATGAGCAAATCACTTTCAAAGCAAGAACTACATAACTTAGCTATGAACCATGTTGGAAAAGATTTAGAGCAAAGAGGTTTTGAGTTTATTGCTATTAACAGCAAACTAAAAAAGCATCCGCAATTTGTTTGTATTGATAAGAATAATCAATATTACTTTGTAATTGTACGTGCAGTTATATTACCAGAAAATCCAAATAATTACGATGTGATTTGGATGGAAAGTTTCAAAAAACATGCAAGAGAAAAAGAAGCGAAAGTATTATATGCTGGAGTAGGCTTGGGCAATCCAAAAGGTGAAGATTTGCCATTATATTTAAACGAAGAATATTTAATAGAGTACAACGGAATTCAAGTTGTTGAAACTAACCTAAACTAAATGAAAAAGTTATTAACCCTATTTTTAGTATTTATTGCATTTTCTTGCCAGAAACCACAAACTAATATTAAAGTTGCTGGAACTGTTTTTGGTACGTCATATCAAGCTGTTTATAGTTCTGATGTTAACTATGAAAAACAATTTGATAGCATTTTTCATGTCATTAATAAGTCGATGTCAACCTATATTCCTAATTCAGATATTTCTAAAATAAATAGAAATGAAACTGTAATGGTTGACGAGCATTTTAAAACTGTTTTAGCTGGTTCTAAAGAAGTTTATAGGTATACTGAAGGGCTTTTTGACCCAACAATTGGAGCTGTAGTTAATGCTTGGGATTTTGGACCTGAAGGAAAAATAGAAAATTTAGATAGCTTAAAGATTAATGAGTTAATGAAAACCGTTGGGCTTAATAGAGTAGGTTTGGTTAACGGAAGTATTCAAAAACCATTACCAGTTCGATTAGATTTTAACGCTATTGCCAAAGGCTATGGGGTTGATGTTATAGGTGAGTTCTTAGAGTCTAAAGGAATTGAAAACTACTTGGTTGAAATAGGTGGAGAGATCAGGTTAAAAGGAATAAATGTTGAAAAAGAAGCTATTTGGAAGGTTGGTGTACAAAATCCAAGTTTAGATGAAAATACACCATTTTTAAAATCAATTGAATTGACAGATAAAGCTATGGCTACTTCAGGTACTTATAGAAAATTTAAGATAGATGAAAATGGCAATCGTTATGCGCATATTATTGATGCAAAAACAGGTTATCCAAGCAAAACAAATGTATTAAGTGTTTCAGTAATTGCAGATAATTGTATGATGGCAGATGCCTATGCAACTGCTTTACAAGCTATGAGTATTGAAGAGATAAAAAGCTTTCTAGAAAAACATCATGACCTTCAAGTGTTTTTAATTTTTGAAAACGCTAATAAAGAATTAGAAACTTTAGCATTAAATCACTTTCCTGAGTAAAAAGATATTCAGAAACTAATATCGATATTACAGAAGTTTTAAGTTTATTGTTATAACTTAAATTTCATCTTTGTTTTCTATTTTAGCAAGAATGAAATTTATAATGTCCTTCTGTTTTTTATTTTTTACCTTTTTACTTTTAGCCCAAGAAGCAAAAATTGATAGGCTGCTTGCAATAATAGAAAATCATAAAAAAAAGTCACACTACTTGGGCGAAACTTTTAAATGAATTATCAAAATATTATACAACTACAGATATTTCTTATTCTGTTAGAAGCTATAAGAATAAGTAAGGCAATTGAGTATTCAAAAGGAGTTAGCTCAATCTTATCTTAATTACAGTATTTTAAATACTCAACTAGGGCAATATGATGTAGCTTTGGAGAATGCGTTAAAGTCAAGATTTAACCAAGATAGTCTTAATGATAATGAAGGTTTAATGCTAAGTGATTCTATATTAGTGCAAATTTATATTCTATAGAAAAGGTCAATGCTATTGAAGAAATGCAAGTTAAATATGAAGCTGAAAAAATAAAGAAAGAAAAGAAACAGCAGAACAACAAGCTGATATAACAAAGTTAGAAACACTACGTAATAAGCATTTGTTAATTTCTGCATGTGTCATTGCTTTGTTGAAACTAGTCGTCTTTGAGTTTGTATTGCTTACCATAAGTTTCTTTTAGCTTTTTAAATAGATAAGAAGTGTTACTCATCCCAACATTTTTAGCAATTTCTTTTTGAGTCACTTTAGGATTTTGTAAATAAAGATCTCTTGCTTTTTCAAGTCTAGCTTGTAATATAAGTTGTTGGGTAGTTTGGCCTAAAATCGCTTTGACTCTTCTATTTAAAGTACTTTTAGAAATCTCAAAATAATCAGCAATGTCTTGTACTCCAAAATCAGAACTCGCTATATTTTCGTTGATTTTTTGAGCTATTTTGGTACTAAAATCCGAATTTTGATTCTCAAAATCTATAATGTCATGATTGGATAAATTGTCTTTTTCTTCAATTATAGCATGGTGAGCTTCTAAAGATTTTTTTACCGTTAAGAGGAGTTCTTCTTCAAGAAAAGGTTTAATCAAATAATCATCAACACCAATGCGTAACATTTTTAACTTCACAGATTCATCTATTCTAGCCGTAAGTATGATTATTGGGAATTTTAAGTTGGTTTTCTTAATGTTTTTTATCAATTCATTGCCATCCATTTTTGGCATCATATAATCTGTTATTAGAAGATCAATAGGTTGGCTTTGAATTATTTTTAGAGCTTCAACGCCATTTTCAGCTTCAAGAATATGATAAGCGTTTAATACATCTTTGAGGTAATCTCTGAGCTGTTTATAGTCGTCAACAATAAGTATAGTAGGTTTGTTTTTGATGCCATTGAGTGATAGATCTATTTTAGGATTTACAAATTCAATTTCCTCAGTAATAAACTGTTCAGGAATTGTAATTGTAAATTGGGTTGATGTATTAGGAGTGCTTTCCGCATCAATATAAAAACCATGAGCTTCAATAATGTTTTTTGTAAATGCTAAACCAATACCACTACCTTGAGATTTGTTGATTTCATTTTTAGATTGATAGAAGCGGTCAAATATCTTAATTAAATCTTCTTTAGGAATTCCAATGCCATTATCAATAATTGAAATACTTAAGTCTGTGTTGTATTTTATTTTAATAGTAACGTTTCCGTTTTTAGGTGTAAATTTTAAAGCATTACTCAATAAGTTGTTTAGTGATTTCGATATAAATTCTTCATCACAAAATATAGACAGTTTAGGAATGTCAATGTCAAGCTTAAAGTCAATGTTTTTCTTATTGAACAATTCAATAAAATTGATGTAGTGTTTTTTAATTAAAGGCTCTAAGTCTACTTGTGTTTTTTCAAGCCGAAGTTCATTGGCATCAATTTTACTTAAATCTAGAATATTGTTTAAGATACTTTCAATGTTAGAAATTTGTTCATTAACAATGTTTAATTTTTTCTGATTTTCGGCATCTTTAGATTCAATTCGAGAAGTGTAACCTTTAATCAAAGTTATTGGAGTTCTAATTTCATGTGAGAAGTTAACAAAGAAATGCGATTTGAAATCATTAAGTTTTCTGAGTTCAGATTCTTGTTTTTGAAGAATGATTTTATCAGATAATACTTTGTCTTTTTCTAATGAAAGTAGTTTTTCATTTCTATGATTCAATCTTTTAAAATAATTAAAAAGTAGATAAAGAGATATAAATAGTCTCAGAGCAGGAGACAGCAATAAACGTTCTATGTAATCTTCGGAGTAAGTATCAAAAAAATAATAAGGCGTTAAGAATAGGAAGAAAGAAATAACCATGAGTATAAAAGGGTAAATATTTCTTTTAAAAAGACTTAAACTCAATCCACCATGTATTAAGAAATAATACTCCGTAAAATTGCCAGGAAAAATAAAAATAGCGTAGGCAAAAACATTAATAAAAGCAATAGATAGAAATAAAGCACGAGCAACGCCAAAATGATAGTTCTTGTTAAGATGTAAAACTGGAAATAAAAATAAAGCCGTTACGCCTTGAGCAATTAAATCTGTGTAATTAATAATCGTTTTTGAGTGGTCATTTAATAATGAGAGACCTTGAGTGATTAAGGTTGCGACAAAGAAAAATAGAATGAGATGTAGCCAAATAATAGCATAACCATTTAGTATTTTAATGCGTTTATTTTTTTCATTTTCAAATTTTGACGAAAGACCATATGAGATCCAAACGCTGTATAGCTTTTTAAATTCCAATTGCAATAATGTTTGATGATTTGAATATAGAATAAATAATCATATTCTGTGGCCTGTGATTCAAATCGTTGTTTTTGAATCAAAAGGTTGTTAGATGAACTAAATGGTTCTAAAATTGGAGCATAAGATAAGTGGTTGAAATTTAGTTTTGTACCAAATTTTAAATCATAAATAATGAATAGAAAAATTACTATTACAATTAATACAATTTGCTCTAAACTTTTATGGGTTTGTTTCTTAAGTGTCTTTACTTTTCAAATAAACGCACAACAATTTACACAACATGGAGTGGGTAATGGACTCAGTCAACCACAACAATTTGATTACGAAGACATTGATGGAGATGGTTTTACAGATATTATCGTTCCAGAATTTTCAGGAAATAGCATATCTGTTTTATATGGAACAGGAAATATTTCAAATTATACAACAATAACATATGGTCCTTTATTAGTTGGTGGTTCTATCATAAAGCCTTGGACTGCACTTAGCTTAGATATTGATGCTGATGGTGATTTAGATATTGTATTTTCAAATTATGCAAATTCAACTTCTGCCAATGATGGTATATATTGGATAGAAAATTTAGGAAATCGTTCGTTTGGGAGTTTACAATTTCTTTATGAGTTAAATAGATGCCGATATATTGGCAAGGTGAATTATGATGCCGATGCAGAATATGAATTACTTGCCCTTGGAGATTCTAATGATCCCATTAATGTTAGAGTTCTTAATGTTGTTGGAGGTACAGTAAGCACATTGTTACAAAGAACTGCAAATAGAAGACCATTACATGGATTGTTTACAGATATTGCTAACGTTGGGAATTTAGATTTGGTGCTTTCAAAGTTTGGAAGAGGTAATGAAGCAGATGGGAGTACTGATAGTACAAATGGAGTTCAAACTTTAAATGGACCTACTTATAGTTTTGGTATTAATCTAATTACCAATATGCCAACAACGTCTGCAGGTACAAGAAAAACTGTTGCTGGCGATTTTAATGAAGATGGTAATACCGATTTTATTGCTGTAAATGCTGCTGGAACTACATCTAGTTTAAAATATTATGGTCAAGGAGGAATGGGAGAGGGCACAATTTTGTTGTCATCAGATGGTTCTAAAAATATGGTCTCACTTACTAGTGGTGATTATGATAATGATGGTGTTTTAGATATAGCAGTTGTAGATAATGCTACTGATGAAATATTACTATATAAAAATACTGCAGTGGATGGTATAGCGTTAGGTACTATTGCTTTTAATGCGCCAACAATACTGTCATCAACAGTTATTGATCCTAATTGGATAGAATCTGTAGACCTTGATAACGATGGTGACTTAGATTTAATCGTGTCTTCAAATAATGGAGGTGGAGCAGGAAGTGGAAATATTACGGTTTTTGAGAATGATACTATTACCTTAAGTGCATCTAGTTTTAGCCTAGAAGAAAATAATATCAGAGTTTATCCAAATCCAACAGATACAGTTTTAAATGTTGCGTCTAATGAAGCGATAATACAAATACGAATTTTTAATGTCTTAGGAAAAGAAATATTAAAAACGACTAGTAAAGTTATAGATGTATCACAGCTTAACCAAGGTATTTATCTTATAGAAATTGAGGGAGACAATAATCAAACGATTATTAAAAGGTTTGTAAAAAAGTAGTTTTAGTTTAGGTTAAGTTTTTTAAAGGGAAGCATGTCTATGCTTTCCTTTTTTTATGAAATCGTATTTATAATAAGAAGTAACCAACCCACAATAAAGAGTAAGCCTCCAAGAGGTGTAATAGGACCTAAGAATTTTAGTTTTTTGCCTTTTGCTGAGCTAATGACTAAACCATAAATGCTAAAAGAAAAGAGTAGAATCCCAATAGTGAAACACCAATAAATTTCAGAAGTGATATAAGTTGGGTTTAATCCTAAAACCAATAAAACTATGGCATGATACATTTGGTATTTTACGCCAGTTTCAAAACTTTTTAACTGATCCTCAGATAATATTTTTTTGAGTGCATGCGCACCAAAAGCGCCAAAAATAACAGCTAACATACCAAAGGTAGCAGCTGTAGTAATAACAATTTCAGTATTCATAATGTGTTTTTTATTTTTTGACTAGAGGAATAATTTCACCTTTAGCTAAGCAGTATGTTGTAATATCTGATTCCGAAAGCGTGTTTGTATAGTCCACTTCTTCTACTTGAAATCCTATGCTTCGAAGCTTATCAAAATAATCACGACCATACACTCGAACGTGATCATACTGTCCAAAGATTTTAGCACGTTCCTTAGGATCTGTGATACTATCATCCTCAAAAGTCGTTTCGCGACTTAAATCTTGTGGGATTTGAAAAATACCAAAACCTCCAGGTTTTAAAATGCGATACAGCTCTTGCATTGCTTTGGTGTCATCAGGAATATGTTCTAAGACATGATTGCATAAGATAATATCAAATTCATTGTCTTTAAAAGGTAAGTCACATATATCTGCTTTCACATCAGCTAATGGCGATTCTAGATCTGTAGTGACATAGTCTAAATTAGACATGTTTCTAAAACGTTTATAAAATGCCTGTTCAGGAGCAAAGTGTAACACCTTTTTAGAAGCAGAGAAAAAATCGGTTTCGTTTTTAAGATATAACCATAATAAACGATGCCTTTCTAAAGATAATGTTGAAGGCGATAGTACATTATTGCGTTGTGTACCATATCCATAAGGTAAAAACGTTCTAAAGTGTTTACCATCAATAGGATCTGTAAAGGTGTTTCCTTTTAAAAAAAATGCAATTACAGGGCGTGCTACATAACTCAACCTAATGAGCAATGGTCTTGGAATAGTGTTTAATATGAGTTTAAAAAGTTGCTTCAAAAAACTAAACCGTTAATGGAATTTCTTCTTCAATTTCTTTAGTAATTGCGCTCCATAAATTAATACGATGTTGCAATGCTTGTTTAGCTACCTCTAAAGTCTCTCTCCATTTTTGTGAGTCGTCACCACATAATTCTTCAATCATTTGTAATGATAAAGGACCATGTTCATCACCATCTAATTCTATATGACGATCCAAATAGTATTTGAGTTTAGTATAAGCATTGCTATCGGTTTGAGATTTGTTTATAATCTCATAAAACATATCGGGAATAATATCTTCTCTCCCAAAAGTAAACGCAGATGCAATTTTATGTGCTTCTTTAGTAGCTATAATATCAAATGTAAATTTTACAAATTGAGCAATAGTATCATCTATTTGACTGTTGGATAAACTGTCTTCAATAGAATAGCCTTGCTTTAAGAAGTCTAAAAATGTATGGATACTTAAAGTACTTGCGTTAACTTCCATCATGGCATCCAAATACATTTCATAATGACTTTGAGGTAATCCTTCAGCATTTAAATCGCTTTCTTCACCTAAAACAATTTCATTAATAAAACGAGCTGTTGCAGCATTTTGTGCAGGCATCCAAGGTAAACTTGTTGTGGTTAATTGATTTTGCAACGCTTTTAAAAGCGACATAAAATCCCAAACCGCAAAGACATGTGATTCCATAAAGGTTTTGATGTCTTCAATAGTTTTTAAATTGCTGTATAATGGATGTTGATTTAACTCTTGGCGTAATACAGCCAATTCTTTTTCAATAATTTCTATTTGAGTCATATAGCTATAGAACTAAAGCTTTTTGTCTAAACTCATTTTCTTCATCACTTTCAATACCTAAAGCATCATAGATGTAAGCAAAAGTTGAAAGCAACTCTGGTTTACCATCTACAATAGCCACATCATGCTCAAAATGAGCACTTGGTTTATTGTCTAGAGTAGTAATTGTCCAACCATCTCTGTGTTGTTTGATACGTTGTGTGCCAAGATTAATCATAGGCTCAATAGCTACAACCATACCTTCAATAAATTTTTTACCTCTACCTCTACGACCATAGTTTGGCATTTCTGGATCTTCATGCATTTTACGTCCTAATCCATGACCTACTAATTCTCTTACAACACCATAGCCATGAGATTCACAGTAATTTTGAATTGCATAACCAACATCACCAACACGATTATTAACTTTAAATTCATGAATTCCTACATATAAAGATTCTTTGGTAACCTTTAAAAGTTGTTCTACTTCAGGAGCAATTTCACCAACAGCAAATGTGTAAGCATGATCACCATAAAATCCATTTTTTATAGCACCACAATCAATAGAGATAATATCACCTTCTTTTAAAGGTTCATTGTTTGGAATACCATGAACAACTTGTTCATTTGGACTCATACAAAGTGTATTTGGAAAATCATATAAACCTAAAAATCCAGGAATAGCACCTTGAGAACGTACAAACTCTTCAGCCATTGTATCGAGCTGTAAAGTTGTTACTCCTGGTTTAACTTCTTTAGCTAACATTCCTAAAGTTTTTGATACTACCAATGCACTTTCGCGCATTAATTCTATTTCTTCTCGTGTTTTTACTATTATCATGCTTAAAAAATATTGGCAAAGATACTTAAAATATAGATTTGGATAAGTTTTAAATGTTATATGACTTTTGACAGTTTTTCTGAAATAGTTTATTGATAATTTTGTACCATAAATTAAGTGATATGTATAAGTCTGTAAGTGCAGCAGAAGCTGTAAAAGTTATAAAGTCAAATGATAGAATGTATTTGCAAGCAGCAGCTGCAGTGCCTCAAGTGCTAGTGGATGCTATGACTGAGCGTCATGAAGAATTAAGAAATGTAGAAGTCTGTCACTTGCATGTAGAAGGTGATGCACCTTATGCTAATCCAGAGTTGCATGAAAGTTTTCATGTAAATTCTTTTTTTATAGGAAAAAATGTTCGTCACACATTAAAAGCAGGTAATGGTTCTTATACACCTGTGTTTTTAAGTGAACTTCCAATTTTGTTTAAAAGAAATATTATAGATATTGATGTTGCATTAATACATGTGTCTGTGCCTGATAAGCATGGATACTGTTCTTTAGGAGTTTCGGTTGAAGCTACTTTAGCAGCAATTGATAATGCCACAACTGTGATAGCTCAAGTTAATAAGCAAATGCCAAGGACACATGGAGATGGTATTATTCATGTAAGTGAAATAGATATGTTTGTTGAATGTGACGAACCACTTCCAGAACATGGCTTAACTCAGCCTACTGAAACTGAGCAGAAGATTGGTGATTTCGTGGCTGGATTAATTGAAGATAGAAGTACACTTCAAATGGGAATTGGTAGTATTCCAAATGCTGTACTATCTAGATTAACAAATCATAAGGATTTAGGATTGCATACAGAAATGTTTTCTGATGGAGTGATTGATTTAATATTAAAAGATGTTATTAATGGTAACCATAAAGGTGTTAATCCAGGGCGAGCATTAACTACATTTTTAATGGGATCTAAGCGTTTGTATGATTATGTAGATGATAACCCATTTGTAGAAATGCGTGAATGTGATTATACCAATGATGTGTCTGTAATTAAGCAGAATAAAAGGATGGTTGCCATTAATTCGGCCATAGAGGTTGATGTAACAGGTCAAGTTTGTGCCGATTCTATTGGGTCTAAAATGTATTCTGGAGTAGGAGGACAAATGGATTTTATAAGAGCAGCGTCACTAAGTGAAGGAGGAAAAGCAATTATTGCATTACCTTCTATAACCAATAAAGGGATTAGTAGAATTGTACCTTCTTTAAAACCTGGAGCAGGAGTAGTTACAACTAGAGCCCATGTACATTATGTGGTTACAGAGTATGGAGTTGCAAATTTATATGGGAAAACAATTAAAGAACGTGTAAAAGCATTAGTAAATATTGCACATCCAGATCATAGAGAATCTATAGATAAGCAATATTTTGATTTGATGTAAGTCTACTTTTTAAATAACCCTAAAAAACCTGATTTCTTTTTAGCCTTCAAAGGTGGTTCCGAGTTTGTAAGCATTTGATAAACTTCTCCCCATCCTAAGATGCCTCCAATGTTTCTGTCGTCTATAAAGAGATCAGCGTTTATTTTACGACTTTTAGTGTAATCAAATTGTTCCTCAGGAAAACTTTTATTAACTGCATAAAATTCAATGCCATTCTTTTTGCAAAATTCTACAGCATCCTCTAGTTTACTGCCACTTCTATAAGTCCATAATATTAATCTATGACCATCTTCTTGAAGTCTTTTTAAGGTTTCAAAGGCAAATATTCTAGTCTTACCAATACCAGGATAAGCATCTTCTACAATGGTGCCATCAAAATCTATGGCAAGCGTTAATTTGTTGTGAAAGTTCATAATTTGAAAACTAAATTAAGCTAAATTAATGAATTTTGTGTCATGGCTTCAGGTTTATCTACTCCTAACAACTTCAAAATAGTAGGTGCTAGGTCGCCTAATATACCATCGTTAATATTATCTAATTCATTATCAATTAAAATAATTGGTACAGGATTAGTAGTATGTGCTGTATGAGGTGTGCCATCAGGATTTAACATTGTTTCACAGTTGCCATGGTCTGCAATTAATAAGGTAGTATAGCCATTTCCTAAAGCTGTGGTAACAACTTCTTCTACACATTTATCTACAGCTTCACAAGCTTTTATAGCGGCTTCCATTACTCCAGTGTGACCAACCATATCACCATTAGCAAAGTTTAAACATACAAAATCTACGTCTCCTTTTTGTAACTCTGGAACCAATGCGTCTTTTAATTCATAAGCACTCATTTCAGGCTTTAAATCGTAGGTAGCAACTTTAGGAGAGTTTCTCAATATTCTTGTTTCACCTTTAAAAGGTGTTTCTCTACCACCTGAAAAGAAAAAAGTAACATGAGGATATTTTTCTGTTTCAGCAATTCTAATCTGTGTTTTGTTATTTGCTTCAAGTACTTCTCCTAATGTTTCGCTAAGGTTGTCTTTATTAAATACAACATTTATTCCTTCAAAAGATTCGTCGTAATTGGTTAAGGTTACATAATGAAGGTTTAACTTATGCATGTTATATTCATGAAAATCTTTTTGTGATAAAACTTCTGTTAATTGACGTCCTCTGTCTGTTCTAAAATTAAAAAAGATAACTACATCATCTTCTTTTATGGTTGTTTTTGGGTTGTTATTAGAATCTGTCATTACAATTGGTTTTAAAAACTCGTCTGTAATATCTTCATCATAACTATTTTGAATTGTAGCTGTAGCATTTTTAGAATATTCGCCTTTCCCATTAACTAACGCATCATAAGCAAGCTTTACTCGTTCCCAACGTTTATCTCTGTCCATTGCATAATAACGCCCTGTTACTGTTGCTAAGGTTGCATTTGTTTTTTCTAAATGTTGTTCGAGTTCTGTTATAAAACCAAAACCAGATTTAGGATCAACATCGCGACCATCTGTAAATGCATGAACATAAGTGTTTTCAATACCAAATTTGTGAGTTGCATCTAATATACCAAATAAATGGTTAATATGCGAGTGAACACCACCATCACTAACTAACCCTAATAAATGAACATTCTTGTTATTAGTTTTTGCATAATTAAAAGCATTAACTAGCACTTGTTCATTTTCTAGAGTTTTGTTTTTTACAGCTAGATTTATTTTAACCAAATCTTGATATACTATTCTACCTGCTCCTAAATTCATGTGGCCAACTTCACTATTTCCCATCTGACCTTCAGGTAAACCAACATGTAAACCATCAGTTTTTAAACTAGCATTAGGATACTTGGTATATAGTGAGTCAATAAATGGTGTTTTCGCGTTGTCGATAGCTGATACTTTTGGGTCTGGTGATTTTCCCCAACCATCAAGTATCATTAAAATAGCTTTTTTGTTCATGATGTTAGTTTTCTAAATCTTCGTCCAAAGATAAAGAAGTTTGTTAAGATTGAAGCTTTTTTAAAGCTTCAAAAATCATAATAATAACCTTGGTTTATTACGGATTTTATAATTTTGTATTTTAACATTTTTGTAAACAATAAGTTAATTAAATGTTATAATGACTATTTAGTTGTAACAAGAATTATTTGATGGCGTCTTTTTAGTATATCAATTCAATTAATCAAAAAACGTACATCATGAAAAAATCAATTTTTATTACAGTAATTGCTCTTGGTTTAGCAATAGGAAATGTGAATGCAACTAATAATACTGTTATGTCAGCGACTTCTCAGACTAGTGTAAGTAGAGTAAGTACTTTCTGTTCGGCAATTGCTAAGGGAGATATTGAAACCTTTAGAAATTTAATTTCTAATGGAGTGAATATTGACAAAAAGTCAAACGGAATGACACCTGCTATGTATGCAGCAAAATTTAATAGAGTAGATATTTTAAAAATATTAATTTCTTATGGAGCAGATTTAGATTTAAAATCTAGAGATGGTATTACGGCATTGAATTATGCAAAAAAAAGTAATGCTACCGAAGCAATTGAGTTATTAGAATATACTTTAAAGAAAAAAGTTAAATAGACTTTTTTATTATTTAGATGGTTAGTTAAAAGAGGCCTTGTTGTAAAACAAGGCTTTTTTAGTTTTTATATTTTTTTATAGCTTCTTTTATTTTTTCTACTCTATTTTCAGGGTCAGGATGTGTGCTTTGAAATTCAGGAGTTCTATTAGGTCCTGCAGCAGATTTAAGAATTTGCATAACGCCAATCATTTCTTCAGCATTATAACCAGACTCAATCATAAATCTTACACCTAGATCATCGCTTTGTAATTCATCTTCTCTACCGTATTTCATATTTACCATTTGTGCAATAGCTGCAGCACCTTGAGCTGTATTAGGGTCAACACCAATTGCAACACCATTTAAAATACCTTGAGTAAGACCTTGTTTAGCCATTCTTTCGGCTGAGTGTCTACCAACTACATGGCCTATTTCATGACCTAAAACACCAGCCAATTGATCTTCATTTTCAAGTTTAGAAAATAAAGCATAAGTAATAAATATTTGACCACCAGGTAAAGCAAAGGCATTAATAGTGTTCTTATCGGCTAGTAAATGAAAATCGTATTTATATCCAGTTTCTCTAGCAATGCTATTGTTTACAAGTCTTTGACCAACTTCATCAACAAAATTCTGATATTGTTCATTAGCATATAAGCCACCATGTTGCTGAGCCATTTGTGGAGCCGCTTGCAATCCCATTGCAATCTCTTGTTCTTCAGTTAAGGCTATATGCTGTTTTTCGTTTGTATATGGGTTTACTTCAGCACTAGAACAGTATTTAATTACAGCGAAAAGAATTATACCTGCTCCAATTAATAAACGAATTTTTCTATTACCTCCTCTCATGGTTAATGTTTTTTAGGTTAGTAAAAATACAAAAGATAAGTTTAAATGTTTTTTGTATTACTATTTAGACACACTAAATGATTAAAGTCACAGAAGTAATTATTAATTATATTGCATTAAAAAAAGATGTCCTTTGAATTTAAAATTTTAGATAAGCAGCAAATAACAAGTATCATACCTTTGATGCAAAAGTTTACAGATTATAAGTTCGCAGATGAGGTTTTAGAGTCTAGGTTTTTAGAAATGGCAAAACAAAACTATGAATGTGCGGTCATAGTAAATAAAGATAACATAATTGGTATTTGTGGAATGTGGTTTTGTACAAGACATTATTCTGGAAGAAGCGTTGAATTAGATCATGTGTATATTGATGACTCTTATCAAAATGAAGGTTTAGGTAGTCGTTTTTTACAATGGATTTACGATTATGTTACCCAAAAAGGGTGTGATACAGTAGAATTAAACACGTATGTACAAAATAATAAATCTCATAAGTTCTATTATAATCAGGGGTTTAATATTTTAGGATATCATTTTTTAAAGAAGTTGTAGATTTTTCTTTATTAAAAAAAATAGTTTATATATATTTGCCCAAGAATTGCGGGAGTAGCTCAGTTGGTAGAGCGTCAGCCTTCCAAGCTGAATGTCGCCGGTTCGAACCCGGTCTCCCGCTCAAAACAAAAAGGTTTCACTAATGTGAAACCTTTTTTAGTTTAAATTAGTAAGACTTGTATTAGAACTTATTTCGTAAGGAACTTTATTTTGTTCAAAAATGCGAGCATGTAAATTTCCTTTCAGTATAATTTCGTTTCCAATCACATGCAAATAACTACCTTCTCTTAATCCAACAACAGGTTGTGTATTAAATTTATGAAATTCTTGAATTCGTGTTTCTCTAGTTTCACCCATGTGAGTACTATTTGGGTTTGGGTCTAGATAGTGTGGATTAATGTTAAAAGGTACAAACGCTAACGTTTTAAAACTTGGAGGGTAAACAATAGGCATATCATTAGTAGTACATAAAGTTAAACCACAAATATTACTTCCAGCACTAGTGCCTAAATAAGGAGTGCCATTGTTAATACTTTCTTGTAAAGCAGAAATGACATTGTTTTTGTAAAGTTGGTCAACAAGTACAAAAGTATTACCACCACCTACAAAAATGCCTTCAGCGTTTTTTACAGCCTCAGTAGGATTGTCATATTCATGAATACCATTTACATCAATATCAATTTTATTGAAAGCAGTTTTAGCTTTTAATGTATATTCATTGTGCGATATACCTCCAGGTCTTGCATAAGGAATAAATAATATTTTAGAAACGTCTTTAAAATGAGTTTTTAAATCATTTGAAATATACTCCAAAAAACCACTGCCATGAACGGTTGAAGTGCTTGCTATTATTAATTTTTTCATTTTGATTTATATCAAATTAACCTATTAAAAGTCTTAGTTTTTTTGTAAATTTAGTTAAATAGATTTTTTAACAAAAGTTTAATTGCTATTTACATTTTTTTAGGAAAACAAATAACTTATTTTATATCATGAAACTTAGCCAACAATTATTATTAGTATTCTGTTTTATTTTTTCACTTTCATTTTCACAAAGTATAGAACGAATTCAAGTTAAAGGACAAATTATAGTTGATAGTGTAGATAAAGAGGGAGTGACTGTGTATAATTTATCTGCAAATACAGGAACAGTAACCGATGAAAATGGAACATTTTCGCTTGCTGTAACAGAAAATGATAGAGTAGAAGTTTCTGCACTTCAGTTTGAAAAATTTAATGTAACTATTACTTCACAAATAATAGAAGCTAAGAGTATGACTATTTTTCTAATTGAAAAAATTAATACGCTTGATGAAATTATTTTATTACCATATGGATTGACTGGTAATTTAGAGGTGGATTTAGAAAACACCAAAACTAAAAACCCAAATTTAGATGTGTTATATTTTGGTTTAGATAATATGGAAAAGTTCGAATTTCCTGACGATTATAAATCTGGTGTTAGAAATATAGCAATGAGAGATCATAAAATGTATTATACTGCCGATTTTGTAAATATTGTAGGTACACTTTTAAAACCTATTTTTAAAGATAAGTCTAAACAGAAAAAGCAAGTCGTAAAACACCAAAGTGAAATTACACAAGCATATTCGGTTGCTTATTTATTAAAGCGTTTAAATATTCCTGAAGACCAAATAGATGCTTTTATCGATTATGTAGATACTGAAGAATTTGATAAAACGTTATTAGATAAAGGTAAGGAGTTAGAATTTTTAGATTATTTAATTACCAAGAGTAAATCATTCCAAAAATTGAATATTGAAAAAGATTAAACTTATTTTATGTGTAATTTTTATCACAAGTATAGCTCAAGCACAAACTGTTGAAATTAATGGTTCTGTAATTGCAGGTAAAGATGTTGAAGGCATACATGTAATGAATAAAACATTAAATAAGTATACTACAACCAATCAATTAGGTGGTTTTACAATTGAGGCAAAAGTTCAAGATACAATTGTGTTTTCTTCAATTCAATATAAATTTTTAAGTGTTATTGTTAGTAAAGCAAATGTTGACTCTAAGTCAATTACAGTGAATTTAATAGATAATGTTAATGAACTTGATGAGGTTACAGTAGGTAAGGTTTTAACAGGAGATTTATCTTCAGATGTATCAAATTCTGAAGCAGAAAAACCTATAGATTTTTACGATGTTGGAATTCCAGGATATACTGGAAAGAAAAAAACTCAAAACGAACGAAAGTTATATGAAGCCGATAATGGTAAATATGTTTCTATAGGCTTAGGAGTAGGGCTTAATTTAAATAAGATATTAAATGGAATTTCTGGTCGTACAAAGCGTTTAAAAAATAGAGTTAAGCTTGATCAGGATGATGAAATAATAAGAAGTATTCGAGAAGACATAGCAAAAGATTTTTTTTCTGTCAATCAGTTAGATGAAATTTTGCATATGGATTTTTTCTATTTCTGTGCAGATGATGAAAATTTTCAAAAACGCTGTAAGGATAAAAGTCCAGTTGAAGTTTTCCAGTTTCTTGAAGAAAAATTAAAAGAGTATAAAGCAAATTTAAATGCTAAAGATTAATTTTTTTATTAGCTAAATAAAACTTACTCATTATATTTGCACTGTGATACAACAAGCAACATTTTTATTTATTAGTGGCGCAGAAATCGCTTTGATACTATTTATAGTAGTCATGGTTTTTGGAGCCGATAAAATTCCTGATATTGCTAGAGGATTAGGAAAAGGTATGCGTTCATTAAAAGATGCTACTAACGACATCAAGCACGAAATTAATAAAAGTGCTGAAAGCCATGGGATAGACACCGAAGTAACTACAGGTATAAGTGATGAACTTAAAAAAGTAAAGGATGATTTAGATAACTTTACAGGTTCAGTTAAGCGTAAGTTTTAGATTTTATTAGCTTCTTTATCAAGTTAATTTGCCCTAAATGATAATAGCCATGTTCTATCATAGCTTCTATATTACGCAGGTAATTACCATACTCTTTTTTTACAAAATTTTCATTTAGTTTTTGGTTAGACATTACTTCTAAGTGGTTAGCAAAGTTTTCTGTATTTGTAAAAAATGTATTTAATAAAGCTTCCCATTCTTGTTGTGAGGAAATAGATTTGAAATCAAAACTGTATTTATCTTTAATGGTTAAGTTGCCACCTTCAAAAACCTGTAGAACACCTTCTATATAATAGTTAATGTGTTGCGTAAGTAGTGCAATGGTATTTAAGGATTTCACTTTTGTGGTTGCTTGATTCCAATTTATATTCAATAAAGTCTCTTTGTAATTAGTGTTAGCAATCCATTTGCCTTCTAAAAATAAATCCCTAAATCGTGTAGCTAATTGTTGAG
This sequence comes from Pontimicrobium sp. IMCC45349, assembly GCF_047219225.1. Classification (GTDB taxonomy): domain Bacteria; phylum Bacteroidota; class Bacteroidia; order Flavobacteriales; family Flavobacteriaceae; genus IMCC45349. Next base: position 2,245,667 of record NZ_CP178208.1, read on the forward strand.
TTTTTGTCATTTGGTAATTTATTTAATACGATACACAGGATATTGCATGTGTGCTTTCTCGTAATGATTTGAGTGTTGGTATAACCAACTTAATTGCGCATACCAATTATTTTTAAAGCTGTCATCTGTTTCTTTTTTTGTTTCAAATGCTGCTTTTAGTTTTGGGTCAGAGTCAAGTAGTTGTTTTGCAGTGTCTTCAAATACATAAGGCGAAAAATATTCTTTTTGCTGTAGAATGGTATCAAAAAAGTTCCAGTTAAAAAACGAATCTGGTGCTTGAGGCTCCAAAGTTTCAATAAGGTATCTAAAGCCTTCTTGAGCTGTATTTATAATGATGTCACCTTTTCTAAAAGTTAGTGTTTGTGTACTTGAAGTTACAGTAGTATTGTAATGTGGATAATGACCTTCGTAAGCACTTGTACGCGTTTTATAGCCTGCAATTTTATAAGATTCAACAGTTATAGTAGAGTCGTTTTCTAGAGCTTTCATTTCAATTTGATTGAGCTTAAGTAAGTCAATAACTTTATGCCAACCTTGAGGAATGATATATACTGAAGGAATATCGACTTCAATTGTAGGTGTAAAATAATTTTGATAACTAACGTCCTTAGTAAAAGGTTTACTTCGGTCATATTTTAAACGTTTGGCACCTGTAACTTCACTTTCAATATATGCACTTTCATAACCTTTAAAGTTTAATGTACTTGTTTGTGTAGTATCTATTTTCCAATCTAAAGGATAGTTCTTTTGCTTACGTATCAGAAAGGCCATGTCTTGTCTTAAATCTTTAATGCGTTCGGCATCTTCTTCTGTAATTTCAATCATGCTCTTCATTAATTCATATGTGCCTTCAACTCTAGGTTTGTAAGGTTTTAGCATATGTGTTTCTACCATCATTCCAAGCGTGTTAAATAATGTAGTGTATCCTGTAGAGTATCTTGGGTAATCCATAAATTGACTAAAGCCTTCATCAGGAGTTCTTCCAAATACATTTACATAAGGCGTAATATCCCAGTTTTTAGCAGCCAGTTTTTCTTCTAGTTTTGGTTGCATTTCTGTATGAATATAATTACCTAATTTATCGCCAAGTTTATTGTGTTGAGTAAATAAATGGGTTAATGTGTACTGATAATCTGCACCATTACTTACGTGGTTATCAATAAACACATCTGGTTTTACTAAATGGAATAATTCAGCAAAAGCGCGTGCATTTTTAGTGTCACTTTTTATGAAATCTCTGTTTAAATCATAATTCTGAGCATTACCTCTAAAACCATAAGATTCTGGACCATTTTGATTGGCTCTGGTTCCAGAGTTTCTGTTTAAACTACCTCCAATATTATAAATTGGAATGGTTGTTAAAACGGTTTGTTGTGGCATATCTATTTTACCTTGAACAATATCTCTAAATAAAAGCATTGTAGCGTCAATACCATCAGATTCCCCAGGATGAATACCATTGTTTATAAGTAGAATGCGTTTGTTCTCTCTAATGTTTTCAAAATTAAAATTACCATTAGGATTTAGTGTTACTAAATGCAAAGGATAACCAGAATCGGTTTCACCAACGGTTTGTATATTTATTTCAGGATAAGCTTTTGTTAATGCTTCCCAAAAAGCAATTACTTCATGATAAGTTGCTGTTTGTGTACCTTTAGAAGTTTCAAAAGTAGTTGTAAAATCATAAGTGGTTTTAGTTTCAGTATTTCCGCAAGCAAAAAACACTAAAAGCATTGAAATAAAAATAAATTTTCTCATTGCAAATGTTTATGTATTTCAAACTTAATGAAATTATAATAACTTGCACTTGCAAGTACTAATATTAGCTGTATTTTTGCGGCTTCAAAAAAACAAACCATTATGACTGAGTTTATTAGAAAACGAGCAGCAAACGCAAAGAATGATATTTTAAGTGGGTTAACAGTTGCTTTGGCCTTGGTACCTGAAGCTGTTGCATTTGCTTTTGTGGCTGGAGTTGACCCATTAGTTGGTTTGTATGCTGCGTTTATGATTGGTTTAATCACTTCTATTTTTGGTGGACGTCCAGGAATGATTAGTGGTGCTACTGGAGCTTTAGCAGTAGTAATGGTTGCTTTAGTAGCTAAAGGGAATGCAATGGGAGCTCCTGGAGAAGAACTTGGTTTATACTACTTGTTTGCTACGGTTATTTTAATGGGAATAATCCAAATGCTTGCTGGTGTTTTTAAACTTGGAAAGTTTGTACGATTGATTCCTCATCCAGTAATGATGGGGTTTGTAAATGGATTGGCAATTGTAATTTTCTTATCGCAATTAGGAATGTTTATGAAGCCTGTTGAAGGTGATATGGTTTGGATGCAAGGAGCTGAGTTATGGACTATGCTTGGTCTTGTGGCTTTAACTATGGGAATTATGTTTGGGTTGCCTAAACTAACTAAAAAATTACCTGAAGCTTTGATAGCTATTTTAGCTGTTTCAGCTATTGTGATTTTTGGTGGATTAGATGTTGCTACTGTAGGTAGTTTTATCCGTGAAGGTGGAGGAGAAGGTTTAAAAGGTGGTTTACCAACATTCCAAACTGATATTTTTAGCAAAGTACCATTTAATATGGATACACTTAAGTTTATTGGGCCTTATGCTTTAATTCTTGCAGCTATTGGTTTAATTGAGTCGTTAATGACCTTGAACTTGATTGATGATTTAACAGAGACGAGAGGTAATACTAATCGCGAATGTATGGCTCAAGGAGGTGCAAATATTATTACAGGACTGTTTGGCGGAATGGGAGGTTGTGCTATGATTGGACAGTCTATTATTAATATTAAAGGTGGAGGTCGTGGAAGACTTTCTGGTATTGTCGCAGCAGTAATGTTATTAGTGTTTATATTGTTTGCTTCTCCATTAATTGAAAAAGTACCAATTGCAGCTTTAGTTGGTGTAATGTTTATGGTGGTAATAGGCACGTTTGCATGGTCTAGTTTTAGAATTATGAATAAGATTCCGTTATCTGATGTAATTGTTTTAATACTCGTATCTGGTTTAACGGTATTTTTTGATTTAGCAATTGCAGTAATTGCTGGAGTTATTGTAAGTGCATTGGTATTTGCTTGGGAAAATGCTAAACGTATTCGTGCACGTAAGCGTATGAAAGATGATGGCACTAAAGTATACGAAATTTGGGGACCTTTATTCTTTGGAAGTATTACCGCATTTAATGAAAAATTTGATGTAAAGAATGATCCAGATAAAGTAGAAATAGACTTTGTAGAATCGCGCGTGAGTGACCATTCAGCTATTGAGGCTATCTATAATCTAGTAGGTAAATATGAAGCTGCAGGAAAATCGGTTAAACTAAAACACTTAAGCGAAGATTGTAAGATCTTATTACAAAAATCAAGTCCTAAGTTTAATAGTGTGATTATAGAAGATATTGATGATCCACGTTATCATTTAGCCGAAAACCCTGAAGCTTTTGATAAAGGTTTGGGAGAGTATAAATTTTAAAAAAAAAATCTTGTGTCTGCGAGATTTTATGTGTTAGTTTAATAAAAACTATTCTCATCAACCATAATGGTAGTTAGCTCAACCTTATGGTTGTCGGGATCTCTTACATAGATAGAATGGAAGTAATGATGGTCTTGAAACTCAAAGGGAATGTTTAAGCTTTTAAAATGATTTTGAGCTTTTATAAAATCGTCATTTGTAACGTTAAATGCAAAGTGCTCAATCCTTACATTTCTCGACTCAGGATTTATTTTATCGTGATTTAAATTAGCAGGAAAAATAGCAACTCCAGTTTTATTTGTCATCATAAAAACAGGAAATGCTCCCCACTTTTCGAGTTGGTATTTTTTTAATCCTAAAACTTTTGCATACCAATTAATAGAAACTTCCATGTCTTTAACGTAAATGGCTACATGGTCTAAAAAATTAATATTAAAAGGTTTCATGTGTTGTTATTTCATTCTTACACTTTTAGGAACAAGTTTAGTGTAATCTCCATTATTTCTAATTACTTCTCGAACTATTGAGGAAGATATATACGATGTTTGAGCAGATGTTAATAAAAATACAGTTTCAATAGGAGCTAAGTCACGATTGGTATGTGCAATAGCCTTTTCAAATTCAAAATCCGCAGGATTCCGTAAACCACGTAAAATGAAATCTACACCTATTTCTTTACAAAAATCAACGGTTAATCCTTCGTATGAAACAACTTTAATTTTTGGTTCATCGGCAAAAGCTTCTTCAATAAATTTTTTACGTTCTTCTAGAGAGAACATGTATTTTTTTGCCGAATTAATACCAATAGCAACTATTACTTCGTCAAATAGTTTTACGCCACGTGTAATTATATCGTAGTGTCCAGAAGTTAAAGGATCAAAAGATCCTGGGAAAATGGCTTTTTTCATAATATAAAAATAGCGTTTTTATTTTAGAGCTTCTTCAATAGCGTTAGTAAACAATTCTTCTAAAGAAATACCAGCAGCAACTGCTTGTTGAGGCAAAATACTTTCTTTAGTTATTCCAGGAACTGTGTTCATTTCTAAAAGATGAGGTTCACCATTTTTAAAAATATATTCACTTCTAGAGAAACCATCCATTTTTAAAATTTCATATACTTTTTTAGCGATGGTATTTACTTGGTGTTCTTGCTCAGGTGTTAAACGAGCTGGTGTAATTTCTTGCGATTGTCCAAGATACTTAGCTTCGTAGTCAAAAAAGTCGTTATCGCTTACAATTTCTGTAATTGGTAACACAATAACTTTGCCTTTAAATTTAATAACACCTACTGATACTTCAGTGCCATCCAAAAAAGCTTCAATAATAATTTCGTTATCTTCTTTAAAAGCAACATCAATAGCTTTTAATAACTCTTCTTTTTTATGCACTTTAGACACTCCAAAACTACTTCCAGCTTTATTTGCTTTTACAAAACAAGGTAAGCCAACTTTGTCAATGATAGCATCTTGGTCTATATGGTCACCAAGGTTTAAGTAATAGCTTTCGGCAGTTTTAATACCATAAGGTTTTAATGTACTTAAACAGTCTCGCTTATTAAAAGTTAATGCTGCTTGATACATACCACAACTTGTATGAGGAATGTTTAATAACTCAAAATAGGCTTGCATATAACCATCTTCTCCAGGTGCACCATGTATGGCATTAAAAACACAGTCAAACGTAATTTTTTCTGAATTTATAGTTACTGAAAAATCATGTTTGTTTATTGGATGCTCGTTATTATCTGTATCCACATAAACCCATTTATTTTTAAAAATATGAACACGATAAGGTGTGTAGTTAGAGTCGCATAAAACTTCGTAAACTACATTTCCACTTTTAAGAGAGATTTCATATTCGCTAGAAAATCCTCCCATTATTATGGCTACATTTTTTTTCATATTAAATAAATATCTTGATAATTCGTTTTGTAAAAGTATTATTTATAAATGTAACGAAAAACCTTTTTAGTTTAATATAACGTATATAATAAATCTAAAGCAGCAGAGATTTCATACAAGAAATTATTTGTTTAGTTTTGCTAAATATAAGTCACACAATGAGTCTAGTTAAATTTCTTACGAGTAAAGTATTTGTTAAACAATTGATTTTGGCTATTGTAGCCACAGTTGTACTAATTTTTTTAGTATTAAAATGGCTGAATTTTTCAACAAATCATGGTGAATTTGTTGAAGTACCTGAATTAAAAGGAAAAACTTTAGATGTAGTTGAAATTGAACTTACTGATAACGACTTAAGGTTTGAAATCCAAGATTCTTCAAATTACAATCCAAAATATCCTCAAGGTGCAGTTATTGAACAAGATCCTTTAGCAGGAAGTCAAGTAAAAGAAGATCGTAAGATTTACTTAATATTAAACCCTTCTGGTTATAGAAAAGTTGGTGTGCCTAATATTATTCGTAGAACGTTTAGGCAAGCAAAACCTACCTTAGAAGCTCTTGGTTTTACAGTAGGGAATATTTCTTATGTAGATGATATAGGAAAAGATGAAGTGTTAGAAATGAAATATAAAGGAGAAAAAGTTACACCAGGAACGATGCTTCAAAAAACTACTAAGATAGATTTGGTATTAGGAAATGGTAACAAATCTTCCAAAAGAAATTAACATGGAAGAAACAGACTATAATTTACCTGAAAAGAATGATTTGTACGAGCATCATTCGTTTGTAGTTGACAAAGGTCAACAACCATTACGTATTGATAAGTACCTAATGAATTTTATAGAAAACGCGACAAGAAGTAAAATTCAAGCTGCTGCAAAAGATGGTAATATTCGTGTTAATGGAACTGCTGTAAAATCAAATTATAAAGTAAGACCGTTAGACGATATTAGAGTGCTGTTTGAACATCCTCCTTATGAAAACTTATTAGTTCCAGAGGACATACCAATTGATATTGTTTATGAAGATGATGAGGTGTTAGTTGTTAATAAACCTGCAGGCATGGTGGTGCACCCTGGACATGGAAACTATTCAGGAACCTTAATAAATGCCCTTACCTTTCATTTTGATAATTTACCAAACAACTCTAGTGAGCGACCTGGTTTAGTACATCGTATAGACAAAGATACTAGTGGATTGCTGGTAGTTGCAAAAACTGAAAATGCGATGACGCATTTGTCCAATCAATTTGCCGAAAAAACTAGTGAGCGAGAATATATAGCTTTAGTTTGGGGGAATATTGAAGACGACGAAGGGACTATTGAAGGAAATATAGGTAGACATCCCAAAAACAGACTTCAAAACACTGTGTTTTTAGATGAGGAAGCATACAAAGGAAAACCTGCAGTAACTCATTTTAAGGTGTTAGAGCGTTTAGGTTATGTAACCTTACTATCTTGTAAATTAGAGACTGGACGTACGCATCAAATACGTGTGCATATGAAACACATAGGTCATACTTTATTTAATGACGAGCGTTATGGAGGCGAGAAGATTTTAAAAGGAACTACGTTTACTAAGTACAAACAGTTTGTTGAAAACTGTTTTAAAGTATTACCTAGGCAAGCACTACATGCAAAAACTTTAGGATTTGAGCATCCAACTACTGGAGAATGGATGAGTTTTACTTCTGAAACTCCAGAAGATATAGTGCAGTGTATAGAGAAGTGGAGAAATTACTCAAAGCATGCTGAGTAAATGTTTAATATAATTCATGAATTATGAAAATTAAGTTCGCCTTATTAATCTTATTAGCTGTTATTATTACTTCTTGTGGAGATAGTAACGATGATGGAGCAAGAGTTTTATCTGAAACTTGGGAGTTACAGTCTATAGAAGTAAACGATTTTTATGATTTTAATGGAGATAATGATTATACAGGAAACTTGACAGCTGAATTAGGTTGTACAGGATTCGATAATTATTTTTTGTATTCAAACGGAACAGGTGAAGAGCACATCACAAAGAGCGTAGCTATATATTTTGATAGCCAAACAAGTAGTGTAGCTGGTGTTTGTAGTGATTTGAGTGCACCTCAGGTAATAGATATTAACTGGTCTCAAAATAACAACCAAAGAACCTTTACTTATCAAAATTTCTCAGCAACAGGAACTGTAGTTGGAAATACACTAACCTTTGTAGATATTGACTTTCCTTTATATACAGATGCTAGTTTAACAGCTATAGAAATATTAATCCCTGCTACTTTTACGTATCAACTAGTGGAATAATCTATTAGTTAATTTAGAATTACTATTTAAAACGCTTTTATTTCAAAAGACTTAGGGTTAAATTTGAATAGAAATAAATAATAGATTAGTAATTGCTTATGAAACTAGTATTATCACCTGCAAAGTCGTTGAATTTTGAAAGTCCTTTACCAACAAAATCTACAACAGAAAGTTGTTTTTTAAAGGAGTCAGAACGCTTAAATAAGTTGCTTAAAAAGAAATCGGCTAAGAGTTTATCTAAACTCATGAAGATTTCTGATGCTTTAGGGCAGCTTAATTATGAACGTAACCAAGAATGGCAATTACCTTTTACCTTAGATAATTCTAGACAAGCAATTTATGCTTTTAGTGGCGATGTATATAGAGGTTTAGATGCTTATAATATTCCTGTAGAAAAGTTAGAGGAAGTACAAGATACAGTGCGCATTATTTCGGGATTGTATGGGGTTTTAAAACCATTAGATTTAGTACAACCTTATAGATTAGAAATGGGAACAAAATTTCCAGTTGGTAAAAACAAAAATCTATATGAGTTTTGGAAGAAGAAAATTACCTCTGCTTTAAATGATGAGTTGGAAGATGATGAGCTATTCTTAAACCTTGCTAGTAATGAATATTTTAAAGCAATAGACACCAAAGCATTAAAAGTACCTGTAATAAATATTACGTTTTTAGAGTTTAAAAACGATGCTTATAAAAACATAGCTATATTTTCTAAGTTAGCTAGAGGGTTAATGGCACGTTATATTATTGATACCAATGCAAAAACGCTTGATGATGTAAAAGGGTTTAATTATGAGCGTTATGGATTTGATGCCAATTTATCATCTGAGAATGAGTTAGTATTTACTAGATAACACTTAAATGGAAGACAAAAAAACAGTTTGGTCTTTACAAAAGAATAAACGTACTCAAGAAGAACGTGATGTTTTTAAGCCAACAGGAAAAGCACCAAAAAACAAAACATTATCCTATGTTATTTGGGCAATTGTAATGTTGTTTGCAGCAAGTTTTAGTCTGACCTTTTTGCAAGAAGATGCAATTGATGTTTGTATAACTTCAACCTTTTGTTTTAACTCAAAAGATAGTATTGGGTTATTCGCTTTATACATATTTATAAATATAGTTGTTATAGTATTTGCGATTCTTGGAGCATATATAATTGGAAAAAAAATAGGAGATAAGTTTAAGTTGTAACTATGTTTTTTCATCAGCATCCTTACAAGCCTTTTATACAAAAAGATACTACAAAACTTATAGTTGGTACTTTACCACCACCTCGTTTTTCAACTGGTGAACTACTTGAAAAGGATGTTGATTTTTGTTATGGTAGTTACTATAATAGTCTGTGGTTATTTATAGATGAAATTCATAATCTAGGATTGCGTTATAACAATTCGCAAGAAGCTATAGATGAGCGTAAAGCATTTTTAATTAAACATAAAATTGGTGTCTGCGATATTGTTGAAAGTGCCGAACGCGAAAAAATTGACGCTTCCGATTTAGGTATGCAAAACATTAAGCTGCGTAATGTAATTGGATATTTAAAAAAGTATCCAAACATTGAAACTCTCTTGTTTACAGGTGGTAATAGCAAAAATGGACCAGAGTATTTTTTTAGAAGACACTTAAAAGAGTATCAGTTAAAATTAAGTCTTGTTGATAATGAAGTGCCTAGAGTTCACCAATTTCTGTTGGGAGATAGACTTATAAAAACGGTGTCGTTAACTTCAGGCTCTGGAGCAGCAAATATTTCAATTAGTAGGTTGCCATTATATAAGCAACTTAAAGCCTCTAATCCTAGTTTTAATACGTTTGATTTTAGGATAATGCAGTACAGAGAGTATTTATAGCAAGCATTTTTATTACAAATCAAATTCAAAATAATATGCTTTCTTAAGTTTTTGGTCGTACCAAAAGCGTTTGTGGATATTTTTACCTTCATTATTTGAGTCCCAAGAAAAACATTCTAACTCACGTATTTTCTTTTTGTCCCACCAAAAGAAGTCGTGTTGTAAACTTTCAGAGTCGTTTCCAGCTAAGCTATCTTTTTTTAATAAGTGATGTTCAATAATTTTTATAGTGGTTAAAGAGTCGCAATTAAAAGCAAACATGAAATCTGCATCTTGACCAAAGGTGTCATCAAAACAATAAATGTTCTTTACATCTGGAGTTATGTTAACTTTTAAAAAATCGCTAAAATGTTTTTTGTTTGATTCTGTATCTGGTGTTTCGCTGTCAAATTTTGGAAACGCCTTTTCAAAAGCATTCTTTGTTATGGATAGTGTTTTTTCTTTCCCTTTTTTTAAACCATAATACAAGGTGTAAGTTCCAGTACAAAAAAGTAAAGCGAGTGATAAAGCCGAAAGCCATAATAACCGTTTACTCTTTTTAATAATTGCATAAATTAAAATTATAATAAATACAAAGAGTAGGATAATTGCTATTGTTATTAAGACGATAAGTTTTGTCATGTAGCTCTTTTAGAGATTTTTTTTACGCATTGTTTGATGGAGATTTTATAACCCATCAAACACTTTGTCAACAGCATTACTTATTATTTTTTTTTGACTAATCATATTGATAGAAGTTTTATCCGACTTTAATTTTAATATTTTTTTTCTGTTAGAAAAGGTTAAGTCATAAGTTCCACTAAATATTTTATTAGCCAATTTAGATTTAGTATTGGAGTCAGCAGATTTAACTTTAAGCTTCCCTTTATCAAAAGTAAATTCTGTTTTTAATTGTACTGATTCGAATCCAGGAAGAGTTATAGTTGAGTCAGATACTTTAAAAATGATGTTTTCAGAATTTTCATATCCAGCATATGTTATCCGAATTCTTTGATTTAGAGTTTTTGGGTATACACTTTCCCCATCATAGGTCATTTCCGTTATTATCCAATTTCCATCAAGTTCAATTTGATTATTTAATTCACAAGATGAAAAGGTCAGAACCATTAATAAAAAAAGGAAGTTTCTCATTCAGATTATATTATGTACAACAACAGAATAAAAACAATTGTTTTTAACTCTATATGTGTTTATATCTGTAAATTTAAAGAAATTTCTTTCAAAAGAAAAGCCTTACTGTTTAGTAAGGCTTTCAAATATTTTAAAAATAAACTAGTTAAGACTTTTTAGCTTTAACAGTTACTTTTAATTCAATATCGTCATTAATAAACTTGTCTCCTAAATCTCCAAAAACCGATTTTGACTTGTATTTAATGTCCCATTTTGTACGATCAATAGTAAATGCTTCACTGTTTATAGTTAGCACATCACCTTCAGTTGTTACGTTTACAGGAAAAGTTACATTGTGCTTAATACCTTTCATAGTTAAGTTTCCAGATAATAAATTTTTACCATCTTTAGTTTCAAAACCAGTAACATCAAAAGCAGCATTAGCATGATTTTCTACATCAAAAAAGTCAGCATTTTTTAAGTGTCCAACTAAGTCGGCATTGCTATCTTCTTCAGCAGGAATATCTAATACAACAATCGAGTTCATATCTAATAAAAACGAACCGCTCTCTAAAGCATTGTTGTTTACTGTAAATACACCACTTTCTAAATTTAAAGTTCCGTTGTGTTTTCCTGTAGGTTTAAAACCAGTCCATTCAATAGTAGAGCTAGAAGCATCTACCATATATTTTACCGAAGTAGCTTTAGCTTCAGTTGCGTTTTCAGCAGCTGTAGTTTCTGCTTCGTTAGCTTTGTCTTTACATCCAACCATAACCATGACTAAAGCAAGCATAGTTATAGATTTTAATAGGTTTAATTTCATTTGTGTTAATGTTTATTTATGTGTTTCAAACAAAAATACATATAGTTGCTAAAATCAATCAAAAAAATATCTAAAAATATTTTGTGACATTTTGACATTTTAATAATAATGGCAGTACTTTTGCCAACTATTATAAAGAAGAAAATTTTAAAACCTAGAGTTTATTAAAATATGAGCAAGAAAAGTAAATCTGAGGAAGTTTTAGACGAACAAGTAGAGATGCAACAAGAAGAAACTACTCAAGAGGAAACCGTAGAGCTTTCTGTTGAAGAACAATTACAAGGCGAATTACAAAGTGAAAAAGATAAGTTTTTACGTTTATTTGCTGAGTTCGAAAACTATAAAAGACGTACGTCTAAAGAGCGTGTAGAATTATTTAAAACTGCTAGTGAAGAGGTTATGCTGTCATTATTACCAGTTTTAGACGATTTTGAACGTGCATTAAGTCATATTGACGAAGATAAAGAAGCAGAAGAATTACGTAAAGGCGTAATGCTTATTTATCAAAAGCTTTTAAATACATTAGAGCAAAAAGGATTAGCGCAAATAGAGGTGGCTCAAGGCGACCAGTTTAATGCAGATAATCATGAAGCAGTAACGCAAATTCCTGCACCTTCTGATGATTTAAAAGGAAAGATTATTGATGTAATTGAAAAAGGTTATAAACTAGGAGAAAAAGTAATTCGTTTCCCTAAAGTTGTAATTGGCCAATAATAATATAGCATGGCAAAAAGAGATTATTACGAAGTATTAGGCATAAGCAAAGGTGCTTCTGAAGCTGAAATAAAGAAAGCCTATAGAAAAATGGCTATTAAATATCATCCAGATAAAAATCCAGATGATAAAGACGCTGAAGAAAAGTTTAAAGAAGCTGCCGAAGCCTACGAAGTATTAAGTGATGCAGACAAAAAAGCGCGCTACGACCAATTTGGTCACCAAGCATTTGATGGTGCTGGAGGCTTTGGTGGTGGAGGTATGAATATGGATGACATATTCAGCCAATTTGGTGATATTTTTGGAGGAGCCTTTGGAGGTGGCGGATTTAGCGGCTTTGGCGGAGGTCAAAGACAACGTGTTGTAAAAGGAAGTAATTTACGTATTAGAGTTAAGTTAACTCTTGAAGAAATTGCTAATGGTGTAGAGAAAAAAATAAAAGTTAAGCGTAAAGTTCAAGCGCCAGGAGTAAGTTATAAAACATGTTCTACATGTAACGGTTCTGGTCAAGTTACGCGTATTACCAATACTATTTTAGGAAGAATGCAAACCTCTGCACCATGTAATGCATGTGGAGGTGCTGGACAAACTATTGATAAAAAACCTGCTGGAGCTGATGCTCAAGGGTTGATAATAGAGGAAGAAACAGTATCAATCAAAATTCCTGCTGGTGTTGTTGATGGTATGCAATTAAAAGTTTCTGGAAAAGGAAATTCTGCACCTGGAAACGGAATCTCAGGAGATTTATTAGTAGCTATTACTGAAGAAGATCATCCAACTTTACAACGCGAAGGCGATAATTTACATTACGATATGTATGTAAGCTTACCAGATGCTGTTTTAGGAACTTCTAAAGAAATAGATACTGTTACTGGTAAAGTGAGAATTAAAATTGAAGCTGGAGTACAGTCTGGAAAAATATTAAGATTACGTGGTAAAGGGATTCCAAGTATTAATGGTTATGGTAAAGGAGATTTACTTGTACATGTTAATGTTTGGACACCTAAAACACTTAATAAGCAACAAAAAGAGTTTTTCGAAAAAATGAGAGATGATGAGCATTTTTCTCCTAAACCAGAAAGTTCTGACAAATCTTTCTTCGAAAAAGTAAAAGATATGTTTTCATAGTATTAAAGTGCTATTTAACTAAAAAAATACTATATTTGAGTTATCACTAAATCATTAGTGATAATTTTTCTTTTTCATAGCAATTTTTCCCATCCTTAGCAATAAGGGTGGGTTTTGTATTTTTAGAGGAATTCTTATTTCTTTATTTATAGCATATTTGTAAAGAAAATTTTGCGTGAATCAACAGGATTAAACTGTAACAATTAATATCTTTACAATACTTATTTAAACAAAACACTACTTCATGAACAATTTGCTAGAAGTCAATTCAGTATCCAAAAACTTTGGAGACTTTAAGGCTTTAAATAATGTTTCTATTACAGTTCCTAAAGGCAGCATTTTTGGATTGCTAGGTCCAAATGGTGCAGGAAAAACAACGCTTATTAGAATTATTAATCAAATAACAATGCCAGATACTGGTACAGTGATGCTTGATGGTGAACCTTTAGAAGCTCACCATATACAACATATAGGTTATTTACCAGAAGAGAGAGGCTTGTATAAATCTATGAAAGTAGGTGAGCAAGCTTTGTATCTAGCGCAATTAAAGGGATTGCCTAAAGCAGAGGCAAAAAAGCGATTAAAATATTGGTTTGAAAGGCTAGAAATTGGTGATTGGTGGAATAAAAAGATACAAGAGTTATCAAAAGGAATGGCTCAAAAAATACAGTTTGTGGTAACGGTTTTACATAAACCCAAACTGTTAATTTTTGACGAACCATTTTCAGGATTTGATCCAATTAATGCTAACCTAATTAAAGACGAAATTTTACAACTAAGAGAAGAAGGCGCTACAGTTATTTTTTCTACCCATCGTATGGAGTCTGTTGAGGAATTATGCGATCATATAGCTTTAATACATCAATCCAACAAAATATTGGATGGTAAGTTAATAGATATTAAGCGTCAATATAAAACAAACACATATGAGGTTGGATTGTTAACTGATAATCAAACACAGTTAATGAATAACTTAAAAGGGAAGTTTGAAATTTCGCCAGCCGATTTTAAATCATTGAATGACGATTTAAAGTTAAATATTAAGTTAAACTCTAATGAGTCTTCAAACGATTTACTTACATACCTAACAAGTCAAGCTCAAGTAAATCATTTTAATGAGTTGGTGCCAAGTGCCAATGATATTTTTATTCAAACCGTTAAAAATAACTAGCATGAATCATTTACCATTAGTTATCAAAAGAGAATACCTTACTAAGGTTAAAAATAAGTCGTTCATTATTATGACTATTTTAAGTCCAATAATAATGATAGCATTAATAGCTCTAGTAGCTTATTTGTCGCAATTAAATAATGATAAAGTAAGAACAATAGCTATTCTAGATGAGTCAGGATTAGTTGAAACTCTATTTGAGGATACAGAAAATACCAAGTATCATAAATTAGAAAATGTAACCTTAGAAGCAGCCAAGGAAATTGTTAAGGCTTCAGAGGAATATGGACTTTTACATGTGTCTAAAACTAATAATATTGAGGAAGTTTCTAAATCGATTAAATTTTACTCTGAAGATTCTCCATCATTAACCGTAATTTCTGGATTAGAATCAAAAATAGAGAAAAACCTGTCTGAACTTAAGTTATTAGAAGTTGAAGGTATTAGCTTAGAGCAAATAGAAGCTGCTAAAATACATGTTAATATCAATCAAGAAAACTTTTCTGGAGAGCAAACCTCTAAAGTTGGAAATATTATGAAACTTGCCTTTGGTGGAGCTGCAGGTTATTTATTATTCATGTTTATCATTATTTATGGTAATATGATTATGCGTAGTGTAATTGAAGAAAAAACAAGTAGAATTATTGAAGTTATTATTTCTTCGGTTAAACCAGTTCAATTAATGCTAGGTAAAATTATAGGTACTTCACTAGCAGGAATTACACAGTTTTTAATCTGGATGATTTTAGGTGGTGTATTATTAACAGTAGTCACAACTATCTTTAATATCGATTTATCACAAATGCAAACACCACAGCAAGAGTTAATGCAGCAAGCGATGGAAAATCCAGATATTAACGATCAAGCACAATTAATATTTAATGAATTTAGAAGTTTACCAATACTAAATTTAATTATTGCCTTTATATTCTTCTTTATAGGAGGTTATTTATTATATAGTTCATTGTATGCTGCAGTTGGAGCAGCTGTTGATAACGAAACAGATACACAGCAATTTATGATGCCAATATTGATGCCATTAATTTTAGCGGTTTATGTTGGAATTTTTACAGTTATTGAAGATCCTCATGGTACTGTTTCAACAGTTTTTTCATTTATACCATTTACGTCGCCAGTAGTTATGTTAATGCGTATTCCATTTGGTGTTCCGTTGTGGCAGCAAGTACTTTCAGTATTAATATTAATAGGTACATTTATGTTTACTGTTTGGTTTGCAGCAAAAATTTATAGAGTTGGAATATTAATGTATGGTAAAAAACCAACATATAAAGAACTGTTTAAGTGGTTAAAATACTAGACAATGAAAGAAATTAATGAGTTTTTAAATGAAGACATTATCACTTTTGGGCAAAATGGACATTTGTCTCCAAAAATGATACTAATAATAATAGTTGTTTTTATTATAACAGCTGTTATTTTAAAGGTTTTAAAAAAGCTTATTACTAGAAAACTACCAGAAGAAGATAAGCCTAAGTTTACTTCGGTGTTCTCGTTTACACGTTATTTTATTTACCTCGTTGTAATATTAATAGCTATGGATAACATGGGGATTAATGTTACAGCAATATTTGCTGCATCTGCAGCTTTATTAGTTGGTGTTGGTTTAGCCTTACAAACGTTTTTTCAAGATATCATATCTGGAATCTTTATTTTAGTTGATCAATCTGTTCATGTAGGAGATATTATTGAAATTGATGGAAAAGTTGGCAGAGTTGTTGAGATAAAGTTAAGAACCACTAGAGCTGTGACCATAGATAATAAGGTTTTGGTTATACCTAATCATAAGTATTTAACCTCAATTTTATATAATTGGACAGAAAACGGAACCAAGACAAGAGAAAGTGTAAGTGTTGGTGTAGCTTATGGTAGCGATGTAGAGTTGGTAAAAAAAATATTGTTAGAGGTTGCAAATAATCATCCAGCAGTTTTAAAGAAACCAGAACCGATAGTACTATTCATGAATTTTGGAGATAGTTCTCTAGATTTCAAATTAGTATTTACATTAAATAATAGTTTTGAAGCCATAATGCCGCAAAGCGATATTCGTTTTAAAATTAACGAGATGTTTCAAAAACACGATATTACTATTCCGTTTCCACAGCGCGATGTGCATGTGTTTAACAAATAAAAAGACAAATTATGCCAAAAATATTAATAATAGAAGATGAAGCTGCTATTAGAAGAGTGTTAGGGAAAATACTTTCCGAAGAAAATGATACCTATCAAGTAGAAGAAGCCGAAGATGGATTAGTTGGAATTGATAAAATAAAAAAAGAAGATTACGACCTTGTACTTTGTGATATTAAAATGCCAAAAATGGATGGTGTTGAAGTACTAGAAGCAGTAAAAAAGATAAAACCAGAAATACCAATGGTAATGATTTCTGGTCATGGTGATTTGGATACAGCTGTAAACACAATGCGTTTAGGAGCTTTTGATTATATATCAAAACCACCAGATTTAAATAGATTATTAAATACAGTTAGAAATGCTTTAGATAGAAAAGAACTAGTTGTAGAAAATAAACGTTTAAAAAAGAAGGTTAGCAAGAAGTACGAAATGATTGGAGATAGTGATGCTATTTCTCAAATTAAAGTCATGATAGATAAAGTTGCTGCTACTGATGCTAGAGTACTAGTGACTGGACCAAATGGAACAGGAAAAGAGTTAGTGGCACATTGGCTTCATGAAAAAAGTGAGCGTGCTAAAGGACCTATGATTGAGGTAAACTGTGCAGCAATTCCAAGTGAGCTTATTGAAAGCGAATTATTTGGGCATGTAAAAGGTGCTTTTACAAGCGCCAATAAAGATAGAGCTGGAAAATTCGAAGCTGCAAATGGAGGAACTATTTTTCTTGACGAAATAGGTGATATGAGTTTGTCTGCACAAGCAAAAGTACTTAGGGCATTACAAGAAAGTCGTATTCAACGGGTTGGTAGTGATAAAGATATTAAAGTTGATGTACGTGTAGTTGCAGCAACAAATAAAGACTTAAAAAAGGAAATTGCAGATGGTAAGTTTAGAGAAGATCTTTATCATAGATTGGCTGTAATACTAATTAAGGTGCCAGCTCTTAATGATAGAAGAGATGATATTCCACTACTAATTGAACATTTTTCTGCAAAAATAGCCAATGAACAAGGTGTTGCTAAAAAATCATTTTCTAAAGCTGCAATTAGGTTATTGAAAGAATATGATTGGACAGGAAATATTCGTGAATTACGCAATGTTGTTGAGAGATTAATTATTTTAGGTGAAGCAGAAGTAAGTGAAACAGACGTGAAACTATTCGCAAGTAAATAATGTAATTATGGAGCATATTAATTTAGAATCATTTAGAGTTACTGAGCCAATTCAGTTAAGTAATCGCAAAACCAATTTGCATTTAGAAGTTGATGATGAGGTTGTCGAAAAAGAATTAAGACGTACTCGTAAAAAGCTAGGAAAGCTCCAAGATACAATGTATGCTCATGGTAAATATGCTGCATTAATTTGCTTACAAGGGATGGATACTGCTGGTAAAGACAGCTTAATACGTGAAGTTTTTAAAGATTTTAATGTAAGAGGTGTTGAAGTGCATAGCTTTAAGGTGCCTACTGAGCTCGAATTAAAACATGATTATATTTGGAGGCATTATATAGCATTACCTGCAAGAGGTAAGTTTGGTGTTTTTAATCGTACACATTATGAAAATGTATTAGTAACACGCGTGCACCCTGAGTATATTTTGAGTGAAAACATTCCTTCAGTTAATTCGGTTGAAGATATTGATGATGCTTTTTGGGATGCGCGATTTGAGCAAATAAATAATTTTGAAAAGCATATCTCAGATAACGGAACTATTATTTTTAAGTTCTTTTTACACTTATCTAAAGAAGAACAAAAAAATAGACTTTTACGTCGTTTAGATAAGAAAGAGAAGAATTGGAAGTTCTCAGCAGGCGATTTAAAAGAGCGAAAACTTTGGGATAATTATCAAGTTTGTTATGAAGATGCTTTAAATCGTACATCAAAACCACATGCACCTTGGTATACTATTCCTGCCGATAATAAACCTGTTGCAAGATATATGGTTGCAAAAATATTATATGATGCACTTAAAGCTTATACTGATATTCAAGAACCTGAATTAGATGATAAAACAAAAGCCCATTTATCAGAGTATAAAAATGCATTAGAAAATGAGTAAACTAAACCTTAGGGGAACTTTATAGTCTTAATAATATCATCATTAACTAAATAATAATTTAGTTTATTCATGCAACGATGATTAAATCCAGCTTAGGCTGGATTTTTTTATGAATAATTTATAAAAAAATCAATTACATAAATACTATATTTAGCTTTTTAATCATCAACTTAAATAAAACACTATCTAGATGAAAAAAATAATACTTCTACTAGCCATTTTAATATCAGTGACTATAAATGCGCAAACAGATGCCGAAAATATTAAGAAAATTTATGACACTTCATTAAGTAACGGTATGAGCTACCAATGGTTAGACTATTTATCAAATCAAATAGGAGGGCGTTTATCAGGATCGTTAAACGCAGAAAGAGCTGTTGAGTATACTAAAGAACAGTTAGAGGAACTAGGTTTAGATAAAGTGTGGTTACAACCAGTAATGGTGCCAAAATGGGTGAGAGGTAATCCTGAATTTGCATATATAGAAACTGCTCCAGGAGAAACGATAAATGTGAATATTTGCGCATTAGGTGGTTCTGTATCTACGCCTGCATTAGGAGTAAAAGCAAATGTTGTAGAAGTACAAGGTATTGATGAGTTAAAAGCTTTGGATAGAAAAGATGTAGAAGGCAAAATTGTGTTTTTTAATCGCGAAATGAATGAAACTTTAATAAATACATTTAATGCTTATGGAGGTTGTGTAGATCAACGTTATGCTGGTGCAATGGAAGCTGGAAAAATGGGAGCTGTAGGTGTAATTGTGCGTTCAATGACTTTGGCACAAGATGATTATCCACATACAGGAAGTATGACTTATGGCGATTTACCAAATAATCAACGTATTGCTTCTGCTGCTATAAGTACTAATGATGCCGATAAATTAAGTGGTATGCTTAAAATAGATAGTGATATTAAATTCTATTTTAAACAAAATTGTAAGCAGTTAAAAGATGTACTGTCATATAATGTAATTGGAGAAATTACAGGAAGTGAATATCCAAACGAGTATATTGTAGTTGGTGGTCATTTGGATTCTTGGGATATTGGAGATGGTTCGCATGATGATGGTGCAGGTGTGGTACAATCTATGGATGTTTTAAGAATGTTTAAAGAAACAGGAATTAAGCCTAAACGTACCTTAAGAGTTGTTTTATTTATGAATGAAGAAAATGGTTTAAGAGGTGGGAAAAAATATGCAGCCGAAGCAAAGCGAAAAGGAGAGAATCACATTTTTGCTTTAGAAAGTGATTCAGGTGGATTTACTCCAAGAGGATTTAGTTTTGATTGTAGTGATGCAAATTTTGAACAAATACTTAGTTGGAAACCTTTATTTAAGCCTTATTTAATTCACTATTTTGAAAAAGGAGGAAGTGGAGCAGATGTTGGACCTTTAAAAGCAGATAGTAATGTGCTTGCTGGTTTGCGTCCAGATTCACAACGTTATTTTGATCACCATCATGCTGCAAGCGATACCTTTGATGCTGTAAATAAACGTGAGTTGGAACTTGGTGCTGCAACTATGACTTCATTGGTGTATTTAATTGATAAGTATGGTATCAATCCAATAAGAATAAATCAACAATTAAAAGACTAATGTTATGAAAGCTAGATTTGTTTTTGCTTTATGTGTTTTATTAACAGGAAACTTGTTAGCACAAGATAAAACTTTACCATTTTATGAAATTCCTGAGGCGCCTTCAGTATATAATGAATGTACAGTAGTAGCTAGAATGATTGAAGGCTTAGGTTTTCGTTATTATTGGGCAACTGAAGGATTGAGAGCTGAAGACTTAGCTTATAAAGCGAGTGAATCTGGAAGAACTTCTGATGAAACAATTGACCATATTTATGGTTTGTCTAAGGTTATTGTAAATTCTGCTTTAAAAGTGCCTAATGAAAGAGGAGAAGAAGAAACTTTGTCGTTTGAAGAAAAGAGAAAAAAGACATTAGAGAATTTTAAAACAGCTGCAGATATTTTTAGAGTAAGTAAAAGTTTAGAGGAATTTACAATTGTTTTTAAAAGAGGTGGAAACACTTCAGAATTTCCATTTTGGAATCAAATAAATGGTCCAATAGAAGATGCAGTATGGCACTGTGGGCAAGTAGTAATGTTACGACGTGCTTCAGGAAATCCTTTTAGTTCTAATGTAAGTGTGTTTTCAGGAAAAGTAAAAGAGTAGGTTTATTTTATTTCAATTTGTTCACCTAAAAACTTAGGATCCACTCCAAAAATAATATCCAAAACAGCTTTGGCTCTTGCCAGATATTCTCTGTAATGTGTGCCTTTGCTATATTGAATACTTACATCTTTTGCATTAAATCCAATAGCTTTTATATCAAAATGAGACGCTAAGTAAATAGCACGTTCGTTATGAAACTTTTGAGAAATGACTGTAATGGCATCTTGACCAAAAATTTCTTTAGCTCTTACCATAGAATCTAGAGTTCTAAAACCTGCATAGTCTAAATAGATTTTACTCTCGGGAACACCTTGAGCAATAAGGTCTGCCTTAAAAGTTGAAGGCTCATCATAATCTTTTGATCCATTATCACCACTCACTAATATAAAATCTATTTTACCAGCTTTATACAGTTTTACTGCAGCTTCAACTCTGTATTTATAAAATAAATTTATGCGTCCATTATTAACATATTTACTCGCTCCTAAAAGGACACCCACTTTATTTTTAGGAATAGTATTAACCTCTGTAAACAACTTATCCTTGGCCTTGCGTTTTACTAGCTTATTAGGAATTAATATGCTACAAGAAAGTAATATGATAAGTAGGATTAGACGTTTGAGGAATTTTTTCATTTAGGATTTTTTGTTTGATTTAGAACTACAGTAAATATAACTTAATCAAGCCAAATATTATTATCCTATTTGATGTGAATTTGTATCCTTTAGGTTTTTAATTAAATAATAGGTAAGCGATAAAAAGACACCAAAACTTAAGGTAAATGCCCAAGCTTCAAAATGCGTATTTGGTTTTATTATAATGTCAATTATTTCATTAATTAACAGCTGTGGATGTTGTATAATATCCCAAGAATTAAAACGTAAAAAACGTCCTAAATACATGCCAAAACCTGTTAAAAAGAAAACACTAATTAGTACAGGTTTTATAAGATTGCTTTTTAGATTTTTCTTTAAAATATTTTCAAAATCCATAATACTTAAAAAGAATAGTATTAAACCGTTTAAAGCAAAAGAAGTAACTACAAGCACATCTAACCATAACATTTGAGTTTTACCCAATCTAAGATGCAATAAATCGGTAACAATGTAAGGAGCATTTGGTAAAAATAGTAGCCAAACTACAAACCAAAAAAGGAGAATGAATTTATTGACTTTGCCCTTGGAGGCAATATAAGTTGTAATAGCATATGGTATAACAGCAAGAAATAGGTTCCAAACCAAGAATAGATAAAAGAATGATTGGTTAAGTTTTATACGTAAGGACAATAAAACTACACTTAATGTTAATGATAAAAAAAGTAAACCTAATATTTGAAATCTATTTATAATAAGGGTTGTTAATGCGTTCATATTATTCGTTCTTTTTCTATTAATAAAATGGTTAATACACCTAATGTGTATGCAATTATGTCTTCAAAATGATATGTGCTGCCTAAAATTAGTTTAGCTATTGTACTGTTTTCTAAGTTTAAATACGCTAACAGGTTGAAGTATTGTAGTACCTCAATAACATATGCTATAATAAGTACGAAAGTTGCTACTGTAAAGGTTTTTGCTTTAACAAAACTTTTAATAAAACAGTATAATAAAATCACTACTAAGTAGTCTCCAAATGTATGTCGTATAAAACCTGATTTTAAAAAGTAGGCAATTAGTGCTTCAATTATTAATAACAGTATAAATAGCACAAAATATGTTTTGTTGTATGTGAGTGATTTTACCATTTGTTAAATTGAAATACGATGAGGATATAAATAAATGCAATAGGAATATTTACTAATAATATTCCTGCTGATGCAGCTAATTGTTTGCGATATTTTTCTTTAATAAATGCTGCGATTATGAGGCTTAAAAAAAGAATTGCGTTGATAAAGAATGCGGCAATGGTATAATATAAGCCAATAATCATAATACCTATTTCATCTTTTAAATAAATGTGTAGTATGAGAATAATTGTGCCTATTATAAAGCTAACAATGGCTGTTACTTTTCCAGAATTTATAAATGTGTTCATATGTTTATTAAATTAAAAAGTAAATCCTCGTTCTCGTTATAAGAACGAGGAAGTACTAACGCTAAATGAATAACTAACTAAACTAACCGTTGTTCCAGTCTATTTTTCTTGATACAAACATGACTGTTGCTAATATTAAGAATAGACCAATACTGCCTACTATTAGCGCATAATTTTCTAACTGAATAATCACATATATAAACGCATATAATGCTGTAAGAGATATCGCAATAAATAACGGAAACTTGAATGTTTTTAGTATAGACTTAGAGTATAATGTTATTAATAATATTACTGATACTCCAGCAATAAGGTAGGCTTTTAAAAAGTTACTGTGCTCAGATATAGATACTAATAAAGTATAAAACATAGTTAGTGCTAAGCCTATCATTAAATATTGGAATGGATGAATGTTTATTTTGCTCATGGTTTGTATAAGAAAGAAGACTAAAAAAGTAAGGCCAATAACTAAAAATCCGTATTTAGCTGAACGTTCACTTTTTTGGTATTCATCAACCATGACCATAAATTTTGTTCCAAACGCAAACTGATTTAAATTAGGAATGGTGTTTAAATATTGCTGTGAAAATGGTCTGTTTATATGTAATACTTTCCAGTTTGCTTTAAACCCTTCTTTAGTAATTTCTTTGGTTTCATCATCAGGTAAAAAATTACCTGTAAAACTTGGATCTGCCCAATTGGATGTCATTTGCATGGTAGTAGTTTTTCCAATTGGAACTACACGAATCATTTCACTACCATTAAATGCAATATTAAAATCGAAGTTAATGGCTTCATTTTTTGGAACATCACTTGTTTTTATAAAGTTAGACTCCAACTCATCCAAGTAGCTACTTTTATTATTAAAATTTGTATCGAATGAATAATTGTTTTTATTCATATTTATATTGACTTCGCTCTTTATACCTTTTAAGTTTGAGGTTTGCACGAGTATGGTAGCTTTGTCCCAAATAATATCTTCTTCTTTTATGTCTTTAGCACTAAGTTGAGGTATGCTATACTTACCAGAAAAAGCCATTTTAGTTGTAAACACTGCGGATTCAAAGTTGCCACGTTTAAGCGTTTTAGAATCTACTGTACTATTTGTATTTAGCATCTCAGGAAATATATAAGCATAATTAGTATGTGTTTGCGTCTCTATGAAATAGGTTTTTGTTTTTTCGTCGTAGGTTTTCTTTTCAGAATAAGTTTTATAAGGCAATTTTAATATAGGACCATAAACTAATACATCATTTCCCCATTTTTCGTTAATCTCTTTAACTACATCTTGTTGCCTCATTGCACGTTCGGTAATAAGACTATTAATGTATGATAATGGAATTAATAGAATAATGGTTAAAAGTCCTACCATAAGCATACGAGCTGTGATTGAAGTTTTTACCCAATGCCCAAATTTGTTTTTGTTTTGTTGAGGTTGCTGATTTTGATTTTCGATGATTTCCATAAGATACAGTTTAAGCGGTTTTACATTCTATATTTATTAATTGTTTTTTATTGAAAATTGCAGTTCTAAAGTCTGTAATAGATATTTTTAAAAGCTTTTTGTAATCATAATGATGAAAAGGATTTGCATTTTTTCCTAAGCAATATGATTTGTAGTAATATTTATAGTAATCTGGAAGAATAAGCAAGCCTAAAATCATTGCTCCATATAGGTATGGACTGCGTTTTCCATTGCCAAAACATAAGCATTGTAATGCAATTTCATCTTCAACATTTGTTCCATAACCTGTAATTACATGATACGCATCATGACGCTCCACTTTTGGTAGTAATTCAAAATCATTATCCTTTAAAAATGTTCCTAAACGAAATCCGATGCTGTGTGTAGGCAATTGTAATAAATCATTTGTAGTTAATCCCCAGGCTTTATTTTTTTTAAATAAAGACGTATAAATCTTTTGTGATTTATTAAAAAGCCATTTTATAAGTTGTTTTCTATATTCCATAAAGTACTTTGTTTTTCAAAGTTAAAATGTAAAAAAATATTACGTCTTATTTATTATACGTTCTAAAGCCTTGATATGGTTTTCGAATTCTTTTTTTCCTAAAGGAGTAGTACTATATTTTGTATTAGGTTTACGACCAATAAACTGTTTTTCAATTTTAATATATTCTACTTTTTCAAGAGCTTTTAAGTGACTAGCTAAATTACCGTCAGTAACATCTAAGAGTTCCTTTAGCATATTAAAATCGGCATACTCGTTTACCATAAGTATTGACATAATACCTAAACGTATGCGATGATCAAAAGCTTTATTTATGTTTGCGATTAAACTCATTAATAATTTAATATAACTAGTTTCCTGCTATTGGTGAGCCAAATATACCAACTCCCATTTCTGCCCACAATAAAAGTAGTAGAAGAAAGAGTAAAATAATTATAACAGTTCTATATTTTAAGTTTTTTATTTTATTAAATACAAAGTTAATTATTAATGCAGTTACTAAAAGTATGCCTCCAGCAATCACATAATCCATTAGTGTCCAATTTACACTTTCACTTATTTGTGATGCAATAAATGGAATCATTAAAATTGAGAATACAATTATAAATATGATTTTTAAAACCTTAAACTTCATAATGTTTATATTGTTAATCAATTATCTGTCATATTTAAAATGCATCCAAGCACCGTAAATAATATGACATACTCCAAAGCCTAAAGCCCAAAAGAAAAGCCCGAATCCTAAGTTCCAAACAGATAATAGTCCAATTAATATGAGAGTAATACCTAAATAACGAATGCCTCCAAGTGTATATTTGCTTGCATTAACACATGCTAATCCATAAAACACCAAAGTTAATGGAGCAATAAAAACAAAACTCTCTTTTTCTATTAATGCAAGAATAAAAAAGCCACCAGTAGCCAATGGGATCGCAAAGTTTATTAGTAATCGTTTACTTGATGCATCCCACATTTTTTCATTATTTTTTTTCGCTTTTTTCCAACTAAGAATAATGCCTGTAAGTATTGATAAAATTACCACTCCAAAGGCTATTGCAAATAACTGAATCATTTCTAGCTCATATAATACTATGGTTGTATAATCATCACCAATGTTTTGTGTTACATATATAATATTATAAGCTAGATAAGCACCAATAAGAGCATATATACCTGCTAATACTCCAGATAAACCACTAAGTGATAGAAATCGAGATGATTTGTTCATCAAATTTTTTATTTCTGCTAAGTCGTCTATATATTTTTTATTCTCCATAGTAAAGTACTTTGAAAAACAAAGTTATGTAATTTTAATGAATTTGCAATTAAAGTTTTCTTAATTTTGAAATATGAGACCTATAGATGAATATTTTATTAACCAAAAAGAGCCATACCAATCTATAATGCTGTATGTACGTAGCTTTATATTAAATGCGCTTCCAGAAGTAGAGGAGAAGTATAGTTATAAAATTCCGTTTTATAATTGTCATAACAAACCTATGGTTTATCTCAATATTTTAAAGGGAAGAGATTATGTTGATATTGCTTTTGTACAAGGCATTTTGCTTGAAAAGGATTTTCCTATTCTTAAAAACGATAATAAGCGCAAACAAGTAAGATCTATTCAATTAAAATCTATAGAAGATTTAGACCAAGAAAACTTTGTTGAATTACTGCACGCAGCTTCAAAATCGTTAAGTAAGAGTAAAAAAGCTTGGTTTATATAGCTAGTAGTATTAAGACTTTATTACTAAAGTGCATTAATAGTTTTTCTAATAGCTACTAGGTTTGTAAGTAAGCCTTCTAGATAATCTAAATGAAGCATATTAGCCCCATCACTTTTTGCATTTGCAGGATCAAAATGAGTTTCAATAAATAGACCATCGACATTATTAACAACTCCAGCTCTAGCAATAGTTTCAATCATGTCAGGACGACCTCCAGTAACACCACTTGACTGATTTGGTTGTTGTAAAGAGTGTGTTACATCTAATACAGTTGGAGCAAATTGACGCATGGTAGGAATGCCTCTAAAATCTACAATCATATCTTGATATCCAAACATAGTACCTCTATCGGTAATCCACGCTTTATCACTTCCCGAGTCTTTTACTTTTTGTACTGCATGTTGCATCGCTTCAGGGCTCATAAACTGGCCTTTTTTAAGGTTTACAACTTTTCCTGTTTTAGCAGCAGCTACTACAAGCTCAGTTTGTCTAACCAAAAACGCAGGTATTTGTAATACATCTACATATTGTGCTGCTAATGCTGCGTCTGATGCTTCATGTATATCTGTAACTGTAGGAACATCAAATGTATCTGATACTTTTTTAAGAATTTTAAGTGCTTTTTCATCACCAATTCCTGTAAAACTATCAATTCTACTTCTATTTGCTTTTCTGAAGCTACCTTTAAAAACGTAAGGGATTTCTAATTTATCAGTAATAGAAATAACTTTTTCAGCTATACGTAAAGCCATATCTTCACTTTCTATAGCACAAGGTCCTGCAAGAAGAAAGAAGTTGTCTGAATTGGCGTGTTTTATTTTAGGAATTTGATTAAGATTCATGAACTTAAAATTTAAGCCACAAATATAATCAAATTAAAAGGTCTGTTTTAAACTATTTCGAATAATCCAAAGTGACATTAAAAAATTTAGCAAAACAACAAAGCCACTATAGATAATCACACCTTTTGCAATTTGAATTGAAGGTACATTAAGTAAATTAGAAAAGTAACCAAGAATTAAATAGGACGATAAACAAACAAAAGTAATTCCCAAAGTAAAGTTTAATTGTTTGTTAGGTTTTATAAGTTGCCATAAAAAAGGGATCCCAAATAATAAAATAGGATAAGCTGTTAATCCTTCACTTCTATTTACATTAGTAAACCAATAGGCAACAATTGCAATAAAATAGAGATAAGGAATGTGGTTCGCATACTTGTTTAAAAATTTCATCTGCATGATTTTTTGGGTTATTGTCAGATGTAATTTTCCATTACTTTTTTATGCGGTTGGTAGTTTATAATGGACTATTACTGTTAATCGTTTAATAAATAACGTAATAATTTTGAGCTTATTTTTGATACTCTTCAGAATAACAAAACTTTAACAAAATCATTTAAAGTGTTTTTAAAGCCTAAATTCTTAAAATTAAACGTACCTTTGCACGCTTAAAATATTCAGGTATGACTAATATTAAAAATATCGCAATTATTGCACACGTAGATCATGGTAAAACTACTTTGGTAGATAAAATCATGTACCATTGTCAACTGTTTCGTGAAAACGAAAATACAGGAGACCTAATTCTAGATAATAACGATTTAGAAAGAGAACGTGGAATTACAATTACTTCCAAAAACGTATCAGTTACTTATAAGGATACAAAAATCAATATTATTGACACTCCTGGTCACGCCGATTTTGGAGGAGAAGTAGAGCGTGTTCTTAATATGGCAGATGGTGTTTTACTATTAGTAGATGCTTTTGAAGGCCCAATGCCACAAACACGTTTTGTATTACAAAAAGCGATTAGTTTAGGCTTAAAACCTTGTGTGGTTGTAAATAAAGTTGATAAAGAAAACTGTACTCCTGATGAGGTGCATGAAGCTGTTTTTGATTTAATGTTTGAATTAGGAGCAGAAGAATGGCAGTTAGATTTTCCAACGGTTTATGGTTCGGCTAAGAACAATTGGATGAGTGAAGATTGGAAAAATGAAACTGATAGCATTGAACCATTATTAGAAATGGTGTTAGATCATATTCCTTCTCCTAAAGTTGAAGAGGGAACAACACAAATGTTAATCACATCTTTAGATTATTCATCTTTTACAGGAAGAATTGCAATTGGACGTTTACAACGTGGTGAGTTAAAAGCTGGAATGCAAGTATCTCTTGTAAAGAGAGATGGTAGCATAGTGAAATCTAAGATTAAGGAATTACATACGTTTGAAGGATTAGGTCGTAAAAAAGTAGATGAAGTATTCGCAGGAGATATATGTGCTATTGTTGGACTTGAAGGTTTTGAAATTGGAGATACTATTGCAGATTTAGAGAACCCTGAAGGATTACAAACTATTGCTATTGATGAGCCAACAATGAGTATGTTATTTACAATTAACGATTCACCTTTCTTTGGAAAAGATGGAAAGTTTGTAACATCAAGACATATAAAAGAGCGTTTAACTAAAGAGCTTGAGAAAAACTTAGCATTAAGAGTTCAAGAAACTGATAGTGCAGATAAGTTTATGGTGTTTGGTAGAGGTGTATTGCATTTATCTGTTCTTATTGAAACAATGCGTCGTGAAGGATACGAATTACAAATTGGTCAGCCACAAGTTATCATTAAAGAAATTGATGGTGTTAAATGTGAGCCAGTTGAAGAAATGACTATTGATTTACCAGAAACAGTTTCAGGTAAAGCAGTAGAAATGGTAACGATGCGTAAAGGAGAGCTTTTAAGTATGGAAGCTAAAGGAGATAGAATGGTTTGTGAGTTTTTAGTGCCTTCAAGAGGAATTATTGGTTTACGTAATCAACTACTAACAGCAACTGCTGGTGAAGCAATTATGGCACACCGTTTTAAAGAGTATCAGCCATTAAAAGGAGGTATTCCAGAACGTCAAAATGGATCTTTAGTGTCTATGGAAAAAGGAACAGCTATTCCTTATTCTATTGATAAATTACAAGAAAGAGGTAAGTTTTTTATTGATCCAGGAGAAGAAATTTATGAAGGTCAAGTAATTGGAGAAAACTCTCGTGGTGATGATATGGTTGTTAATGTTACGAAAACTAAAAAGTTAAGTAACGTACGTAGTGCTGGAGCTGATGATAAAGCTAAAATTGTACCAGCTATTAAGTTTTCGTTAGAAGAAGCTTTAGAATATATTCAAAAAGATGAATATGTTGAAGTAACACCAAACTTTTTACGTTTACGTAAGGTGTTATTAAAAGAAGTTGACAGAAAAAGAAGTAAGGCTATATAATAATTGGTGTAAAACCAATACATTTAAAGAGAAAATCAATTTTGATTTTCTCTTTTTTTATGAAAATTAAAATTTAAAATAAACTATGGAATTTTTAGGAGTATCAATAACAGAATGGGTTGGTTACTTAGCTATGGTAACATTATTAGTGTCTTTTATGATGAAGAATATAAAAAAGCTTAGAATTATTAATTCTTTTGCTTGTGCATTCTTTGTTATATATGGATTTATGTTAGCTACTTCATGGCCAATAATAATATCTAACGCTTCAATTATTGGTATTAATTTATATTATTTGTTTGTTAAGAAAAATTAGTATTTTCACGCTGTAAATCAACTAATTCATTAACCAATTTTTTCAGTAGAAAGATATACAAGTAAGCATAAACAACTTTGGGATACTTTTGTGTCTAAAGCTAAAAATGCTACTTTCTTATTCCATAGAGATTTTATGGAGTATCATCAAGATAGGTTTGATGATTTTTCTTTAATGGTTTTTAAAGATGATAAGTTAGTAGGTATTCTTCCAGCAAACATTCAAGGACATACTGTTTACTCGCACCAAGGTTTAACTTATGGAGGTTTACTTGTTGAAGCAAAAATGAAATTAAATGATTTCATACATTGCTTTTCAACAATTTTAGAATATTCACATAAGTCAGGATTTCAAGGTTTATATATTAAAATTCTACCATCAATTTACAATGTATTACCTAATGATGAATTAGAGTATCTAATGTTTGTGTTAAATGCTCAATTAGAAAGGAGAGATGCGCTTTCAGTTGTAGATATGACTCATAAAACTGAAATATCTAGAGACAGGAAAGCAGGTTGTAAAAGGGCTAAGAAACAAGGCTTAGAAATAAGAGAAGACAATAATTTTGAATTGTTTTGGAATAAAATTTTAATACCTAATTTAGAATTAAAGCATCAAGCTAAACCAGTACATGAACTAAATGAAATCAAGTTATTATGTGAGAAATTTCCTGATAATATTAGACAATTCAATGTTTATAAAGATGATGAAATTGTAGCTGGTACTACAATTTTTGAAACTGAACAGGTTGCTCATTCACAATACATTTCAGGGAATCAGGATAAAAATACCTTAGGAAGTTTAGATTTTTTACACTATGAGTTAATAAATAATGTTTTTAATGAAAAGCTATATTTTGATTTTGGAATTTCTAATGAAGAGCAAGGTAAAAAGATCAATAAAGGATTAAATTATTGGAAGGAAGGTTTTGGAGCACGAACAATAATGCAAAGTTTTTATTTAGTAAAAACTAAAAATTATGGCTTACTAAAAGATGTTATGATATGATTGAGTTTTTTAATCTAAAGGAATATAACAGTAGATTTGAGGATGAGTTTAAAGATTCATACTCTAAGTTTCTAGATTCTGGATGGTACATTTTAGGAGAGAACCTTAAGATGTTTGAAAAAAACTATGCTAAGTATTGTAATGTAAAGTATTGTATTGGTGTAGCTAATGGGTTAGATGCATTAAACTTAATTTTTAAAAGTTATATAGAGTTAGGGAAACTAAAGCTTAATGATGAAGTAATAGTACCAGCTAATACTTATATAGCTACAATCCTATCTATAATTCAATCTGGTTTAAAACCAGTATTTGTAGAGCCTGATGAAAAGAGTTTAAATATTTCAATAGAAGAAGCTACTAAAGCTATAACAAATAGAACAAAGGCAATTTTGACTGTTCATTTGTATGGCCAATTAGCAAATATGGATGCAATTAATGAACTAGCAAAAGAATATGGTTTACTAGTTGTTGAAGATGCAGCACAGGCTCATGGGGCAGTTGATGTTAAAGGAAATAAAGCTGGAAGTTTGAGTGATGCAGCAGCATTTAGTTTTTATCCTTCAAAAAATCTTGGAGCATTAGGAGATGGTGGTGCTATCACTACAAATGATGAAGAGTTAATGACTGTTTTAAGAAAGATGAGAAACTATGGAACTTCTTCCAAATACGTAAATGATATTATTGGATATAATTCAAGGTTAGATGAGTTACAAGCAGTTTTTTTAAATATCAAGTTAAAAAGCTTAGATGACGATAATTTAAAAAGAATGCAAATTGCTAAGCAGTACATAGAAGAAATAAAATCAGATAAAATAGAGCTTCCTTATTGGTCTAAGCAAAAGGATCATGTTTTCCATCAATTTGTAATTAGAGTAAAAAATAGAGCTAAATTTTTAG
The DNA here is from genome assembly GCF_047219225.1 of Pontimicrobium sp. IMCC45349. GTDB lineage: Bacteria > Bacteroidota > Bacteroidia > Flavobacteriales > Flavobacteriaceae > IMCC45349. The sequence continues at coordinate 2,277,745 of NZ_CP178208.1, forward strand.
CTTATATGAAATTGCATAAAGTAGGAACATTAATTCACTATCCAATTCCGCCTCATAAGCAAAAAGCACTTTCAGATTATAAACAATTACAATTAACAATTACAGAAAAGATTCATGAGGAAGTTGTAAGTATTCCTATTAGTCCATTAATGCCTAAAGAACATATTGATGCAGTCATTAAAATTTTAAATGCCTACTAATTGAAGAAGTTAATTGATTATATAAATAGAAAAGTATTAGTAAAAGTAGTTTGGTTACACTCTGCTACTGTTACAGTTAAAATAATAGCAGGTTTTTTAACTACAAAATTTATTGCAATATTTATAGGTGCTGAAGGTTTAGCACTAATAGGGAATTTACGCAACTTTTTAACAGCTTCTCAGTCGTTTGCTACTGCTGGATTATATAAGGGAATTGTAAAATATATTGGCGAGTATAAAAATGATGCTGTTAAGTTAAGTAAAACTATTTCTACAGCTTATTATATTGGTTTTTTAGCTACTATTTTATTGAGTTTCTTATGCTATTTTAATTCAGAGACTATTAATAATTTAATATTTTCTACCAATTATAACTTTGCTTATGTAATAAAAGTTATGGCATTAGCATTGCCTTTTTATGCGCTTAACTTGTTTTGCTTCTCCATAATGAATGGATTTGCGAAGTATAAATTCCTAATGATAATTAATATTATTGGGCAAATAATGGGATTAGCGGTAACCTTACTGTTAATTTATCAAGATAAGATAGATGGTGCTTTAGTTGCTGTAGTAATTTCTCCTTCACTAATCTTTTTAATAACATTGGTAGGTATTTTACAAAGAAGGAACCTAATAGGTAGTATAAAAGTAAGTAATATTGATTTTGACTGGATTAAAAAGTTAAGTCCTTTTGCGATTATGGCTATTGTGTCTGGTGTGGCTTTACCATTAATGTCTATTGCAGTACGAAATTATATTATAGAAACTCAAGGAATGGCTGATGCAGGTTATTGGGAAGCAATGAATAGAATATCTTCTTATTACCTATTATTTGTAAACTCTATAATGACACTTTATTTTTTACCTCGTTTTACAGAAATTGATAATAAACAAGAGTTTAGAGATGAAGTCTTTAATTTTTATAAAACAATTATTCCTGTTTTTGGATTAGGTTTATTTACAATATACTTATTAAAACCATTTATTGTAGCGATATTTTTAACTGATGAATTTACCATAGTTGAAACCCTTTTTGGATGGCAATTGTTAGGTGATTTAGTTAAGGTGCTATCTGTAGTTATAGCCTATCAGTTTGTTGCTAAAAAAATGTTTTATCATTTTATTATTACAGAAATATTTTTAGTAGTAATGACTTATGTAACTAGTGTTTATTTTGTAGATATATATGGTGTTAAAGGAGCCAATATAGCTCATTTTGTAAGTTATGTTATGTACTATATTATTATTCTTTTAATATTTGGTAGTTCTCTTTTTGGTATCTTACCAGAAGAAGAGCGTATTGATGATGATTAATTAAAGTATCCATCTTATTGGTAAAATTAAAAAACTATATAGCTAATAATATTCTCATAAGAATAGCTTCTTTAAATTCTGTTTCAGTTTTTACAAAGATTATTTCTGGGTTGTTAACATCTAAAGCAATTGCTTTTTTTGTAGGAGCAGAAGGGTTAGCTTTATTAGGAAATTTAAGAAACTTCATGTCTTCCATTCAATCATTGTCTATTTTAGGATTATCTAAAGGAACTGTAAAATATATTGCCGAGTTTAAGTCTAATAATGAGGAGCTTTCCAAGTTGGTTTCTACTATTTATATTTTAAGCTTTTTAGTAACTATTATTATGTCATTTTATTGTTATTTTAATTCGATATCAATAAGTGAGGCAATATTTGCAGGTAATAACCAATATGATTATATAATTAAAGTTTTTGCTGTCGCATTACCATTTTATGCTTCAAATGCTTTTTTAATTTCTGTATTGAATGGTTTAACAAAATTTAAAAAGGTACTGCTTATCAATATACTTTCTCAGATTATAGGAGTTTCTATTACTTTGTTTTTAATATTAAATTATAGCATAAATGGCGCATTAATATCTTTAGTGCTAATTCCTGTAGTTTTATTTCTTATAACACTGTTTTGGGTGTCAGATTTTAAGGGTGTTGTTAAATTAATAAGTGTAAATAATGTTAGCGCTAGACATTTAAAAAGCCTTAGTGCATTTTCTATGATGGCTCTTTTTTCGGCCATAGTTATTCCTTTAGTACTATTATATATAAGATTATATATTATTGAGAATATTGGTGAAAGTTACGCTGGATTTTGGGAAGCAATTACAAGGATATCTAAATATTATTTAATGTTTGTAACTTCTTTATTGGCATTATATATACTTCCTAAATTTTCAATATTAAAGACAGACAGGGAGTTTAAAAATGAAGTCTTTAAGTTTTATAAAACTATTATACCTTTTTTTGGATTAGGGTTAGTGATTATTTATTTTTTAAGAGAGTATATAATTAGGTTTGTCTTCACAAAAGAATTTTTACCTGTTCAAGATCTATTTTTATGGCAATTGGTTGGAGATTTTTTTAAAGTTTTATCTCTAGTGATAGCATATCAGTTTTTTGCTAAAAAAATGTTCTGGTACTATTTATTAACCGAGTTGTTTTCAGTCGTAGTATTATATATTCTAAGTATTGTATTAATAGATATTTATGGGCTTAAAGGTGTTACAATGGCACATGCTTTAAGTTACTTATTGTATTATTTATTAATATTATTGATTTTTAGGAAGAAATTATTTTCTTGATGTTTTTAATAAATAATTTTAATCTATAATAGAGTTTTGGTAGAATAGAGTATAAATTATCCAGTATTATTTTATTTTTTGATTCTAAATTAAGAGGGATATTTAGACTAAAATCTTCGTAATTATTTAAGCTAAAGGCTTTATTTAGATAATTCAGTTTTCTGTTAAAAGCATTTTGCTCATGAATTACTTGTATCCAAAGAGCTTTTTCTGAATAGTTTACTTTCTTATAAGTATTATCCCATTTATTATGAGGTTTATCTAAAATAGTTTTAAAATTACTGCTGTGCTCTATAATGCTTACAAAAGGATTTAATTTACTATTAAAAATGAGTAGTTCACTCTTTTGTGGATTATCCTTTAAATAAAATTTATAACCATTATTTAAATCAATAATAGTATTGTGTTGTGTTATGAATTTTTTTTGAATAGTGCTAATAAAATCTTTATTCAGTATATCGTCGTTGTCCAAACGGCTAGTAATAATAAACTTATCATTGTTAGTAATTTGAGTGCTAATAAAATTTTTAACACCAATTTTTAAATTTTGAAAACCATCAATATAAATAGCGTTATAGTTTTTATAGTTTTTAAGAATTGAGTCAATCTTATTTTTGTATTCAATAGGTGTATCTATATCAAAGCAAAGACACCAAATAAAGTTTTGCTTAGATTGGTTTATAACAGATGGTAAACAATATTTTTCAAATAACTCAAATCGATTTTCTAACCAATCATTAGAAAGTGGATTTAAGATTAAATTGTCTTTTAAAGTTTGCTTGTTTTTAAGGTTAAAACGTGTAATTAAAAAGTGCTTCATTAATTAGCAGTTGTCCATGTGTTAATGTATTTTTTAGCAATTTCAATATAATTATGCTCTTTTTCAATAAAAGCTCTTGCGTTTTTAGAGATTTCTGAAATTTTTTGTGGATTTAAAATTAACCATTCTAGTTTATCTACTATTTGTTTAGTGTTAGGAGTTGCATTTATCGCTACAGTATCTTCTTTTAAATTATAATATTCTAACCACTCTTTTTCTGCGCCAGTAAAAACTACTTTACCTTTTGCCATAGCTTCCAAAGCATTAAAACCTTGATCGTAACCATAAACCTGATCTAATAATATATGACAATCGTTATAAAGTTTAATATATTCTTCATAAGGAACGCTATAGGTTGTGTGGATTTCTATTTTGTCACTGTATTTTTTGTTTATAATCTCTAAAGCTTCAAAAAAGTATTTGTTGCCTTTTTTGTGTTGAGCTTTAATGTTTACCCCATGAAATATTTTAATTTTATCGTTTACAAAATTTGGAATAAACTCAATATTTTTAGTGTTTATTGGATTAGGCATTAAGCCTAGATACTTTTTGTTGCCTTTTAAAGGAAGGTGATAGTCCATATCAGAAGCTAAAATGCCATTACAATTTGAATAAGCAAAGTTGTGAAGTTTAACATGTTCTTCTTCTAACTGTGAAAGAATAAATTGATATTTCTTCTTATTAGATTTTCCTTCTAAAAATGGATCTAAAAAACTATACTTAAACTTCCTTTCAACCATATATTTTATAGAGTAATAATCTATGCCACAAGATAAAATAAACAACTTTTTTGTGTGTTTTAAAATGTATGCTAATGACTTTATTTCATATTTAGGAATTGTTCCTAATGAATTTTCGCTTATAAGTTGAGTAATATCAAATTGACCTAGTTTTTTTAACTCCTTTTTTAATTGATTGTGTTTAATTATTGAATCTAGGTCTATATTAGTTAATCTATAAATGAGAGTTCTTATTTTTTTTAAATAAGAATTGTTGAAAACCCCTTTAATTTCAATGTCTATTGGATATTTTTTGAAGCCATCTCCACTGCCAATTATTGTAACTTCGTGCCCTAAATTTTGTAGTCCTTCCTTTAGGGAATTATGCAGTCTACTATACTCTCCAATCAATAAAATTCGCATAAAAAAACACTATATTTACAACAAAAGTAATAAAAACTAATTCATGCATGAAGGAAGTTGATTTTGAAATATTATTATCAACAATGTTTAGAGAAAATTTAGATTTTTTAAATCCAATGTTTAAAAATAATTCTCTAAAAAATATTGCAATACTTATTGTAAATCAAACTACAGAGGATAAAATATTGACTTCAAATTCATCTAACATTAGAGTTATTAATTCTTTTGAAAAAGGATCGCCAAATAGCAGAAATTTAGCTATCAAAAATGCAGTTGGAGATATTTGTTTAATGGCAGATGATGATGTTGAGTATTTGGAAGATTTTGCTCAAATTGTTTTAAATGCATATAAAAAGAATAAAGATGCAGATGTTATAACCTTTGAAGCTCTTAATAAGAATGGAGATAAGTATATGAGTTATCCTAAATATGGTTACCATACTAAAGAAAGTTTATTTCAAGTAAATAATATTGGTATCTCTTTTAAAAGAGCTTCTGTACAGGGAAATAGTGTGTTGTATAGTCCTTTTTTTGGAGTAGGAGCTTTATTTCCAGGTTGTACTGAATATGTGTTTTTAAGGAATGCTAAAGATAAAGGTTTAAACATGATGCATGTTGACAAACCATTGTCTATCCATCGTAATATATCTTCAGGTAAAAAGCAAGGTAGTGATAATGCTATTTTCGCAAGAACTGCTTTAAGATATAGGTATTTTAAATGGTTTAGTTTACCTTGGCTTTTAAATTATTTAAGATTTATTTTGTCTAGAGGATATATTACTCGTGGTGAATTGCGTTATAAGTTTTTTGTAGGAATTAAGGCTATAAAGATCTATAGGAAATTAGAAAAGGAAGGGAAAATGATTTAATAAGTAATGAAAGTTAGCATAATAGAAATACCAAAAATAGAAGACACTAGAGGAAATTTAGCTGTTATTGAAAAAGATATCATTCCTTTTGAGATTAAAAGGGTATATTATTTATTTGATGTCCCAAGTAATGCATATCGAGGAGGACATGCTCATAAACAATTAATGCAATTTATTATTCCTTTAAGCGGAAGCTTTGATGTGGTTTTAGATGATGGAAAAGAAAAAACAAGAGTTATGTTAAATAAACCACATAAAGGGTTATTAATACCAACAGGAGTTTGGAGGGAAATAGATAACTTTTCTTCTGGCGCTGTATGTTTAGTATTAGCTTCAGAAGAGTTTTCTGAAGAAGACTATATAAGAGATTATGAAGAGTTTATTAAATTTAAATCTTAGTTTTCATCAGCTCACAAAAATATCCCAATCTATAAATATCAAATAAAAAAAGATTAGGTTGCTTACCTAGAATTTGTTTTTCAATAATAGGTTTTAAAAAAGAGAATATATTACGAAACATATAAACTGTTTTTGTTGCTTTTAACTTGTTAAATGCCTTTAGAAGGCTAATGTCGTGTTTGTTAATTTTTTTATCAGTACTTAGATTTACTAATGTAGCAACAGCCTTTTTTGTTTTGTTTAAATAATCTGTATTAGTATCAATCCCTAAATGATAAACTTCATTGTCTATATGTTTAATCTTTATGTTTTTATTTTTTAGTAAAGAACCAAATAAATAATCTAATCCATAAGAGTTTCCAGTATCTACGGCATTAAGGTTAATGAATGTGTCTTTTTTAATTAAGAAATTAGCCGAAATTATAACTTTATATGGTGTTTTATTTCTAATTTCAGCTGCAACCTCTTCACGATGTTTTCCAAAAGTATACCTAAGACTTTTACTATTGTCTGTGTTGTTTTTTATATAAGCAAAACCACCAAAAATTGCATCGTAATTATTGTTGGTTTCTTTTAAATAAGTACTTAAAAATGTATCGGATTTAGGAATAACATCCGAGTCTAGAAATAATAACCAATCATACTTTGCTTCTGTTGCTAACAATTGTCTGTTAAGTGTTCTACCAAGATTGTTTTGATTTATTTTAAATGAACAATTTTGTAATTGATTTATTTTTTCATTTTCAAAATTCATTGTTGTAGAAGAACCATCATCACGACATATAATTTCAAAAATAATATCTTCCGATTTAATTTGCTTTAATACAGCTTCAACTAAAGGTAAAGCGTTATAATTATATGTTGGAATAAGTATAGAAAGCATATTGTTTAAATATACTACACAATTTAGTGAAAACTAACCTTTGCGTTGCACAACTTCAAAAACTTTGTTCTCATCACATTTAAGTGTTTTGCTTGGGTATTTAAGTAATAAGGCATAATCATGCGTCGCCATAAAAATTGTGTGTCCTTTTTTGTTTAAGTCTTGTAAAACTTCCATAACCTCAATACTAGTTTGAGGGTCTAGATTTCCCGTAGGTTCATCTGCTAAAATAAGCTCTGGGTCATTTAATAAAGCTCTGGCAATAGCTACACGCTGCTGCTCACCTCCAGAAAGCTCGTAAGGAAATTTAAAACCTTTACTTTGCATATCTACTTTAGTAAGTACAGCTTCAATTTTAGATTTTATTTCCGATTTGTCTTTCCAACCTGTAGCTTTTAAAACAAACTCTAAATTATCATTAATTGTTCGGTCGTTTAAAAGTTTAAAGTCTTGAAAAACAACACCTAGTTTTCGTCTTAAAAAAGGAATGTCTTTTTCCTTCATGGTTTTTAGGTTAAAACCAACAATAGAACCTTCACCTTTAGTAAGTTCTAAATCACCATAAAGAGTTTTTAAAAAACTACTTTTTCCAGTTCCTGTTTTACCAATTAAATAAACAAAATCACCTTTGTTCATTTCAAAATTAACAGCTTCTAACACTAAGTTGTCACCTTGAAAAATAGAAGCATCTTTAAGTTGTAAAACAGTTTCAGACATGTAAATTGTAGTTTTTGTAAGTGTTGTAAAAGTATTATTTTAAAATTGAAAGTAAAAAGAGAAATACTTAAAAGTTGAAAATCAATTTACTTTGGCATATTAGTTGCAAAAAAATTAACATTTAATAAGTTGGTTTATAATTAACCAAAATTTATAACGTTATAAATACGATATAAATTATCTTTGATTCTCAACAAAAAACGATGTTAATGACTAAAAAGAAATTACTTGTATTGATACTAGCAATAGTGTCAAATTTCTGTATTCAAGCACAGCAGTCTGTAGCTTACACAAGCAGTTTAGTAGATTTTCAAAAAGCACTTTCACTTTATAATAGTAAACAATATTTAGCAGCTCAAACTTTGTTTAATAAGATTGAAGACAATGCTAAAGAAGAAGTGTTAAAATCAGATTGCGCCTACTATATCGCTAATTGTGCAGTTAGACTAAACCAGCAAAATGCAGACGATTTAATTGAAAGATTTGTAGAAAATTATCCTACAAGCACAAAAAGAAATACAGCTTATACAGATGTAGCAGACTATTATTTCGAAAATTCAAAGTTTGCCTATGCTCGTAAGTGGTATGAAAAGGTAGATGAAGAAGCTTTATCAAGAACAGAAAGAGAAAAATTTAATTTCAATTTTGGCTATAGTAATTATATAACTAAAAATCATAGAGATGCTAAAAAGTATTTAACTAAGGTTGAAAATTCTGAAGAGTATGGCTCACAAGCTAAATACTATATTGGTTTTATGGCTTATGAAGGTGACGATTACGATAAAGCCTCAGAGTATTTTGACCAAGTAAGCGACAATGAGAAATACCAAGAAAAATTATCGTATTACCAAGCCGATTTAAATTTTAAACTTGGAAATTTTGAAAAGGCAATTGAGTTAGCTAAGGCGCAATTACCAAATAGTAGTGATGAAGAGATTTCAGAATTATCTAAGATTATTGGAGAGAGTTATTTCAACCTGAAACAATATAATGAAGCAATTCCTTACTTAAATGATTACCAAGGGAAAAATGGACGTTGGACAAATACAGATTTTTACCAATTAGGATACGCTTATTACAAGCAAAACGATTTTGAAAAAGCAATTTCTGAATTCAATAAAATTATTGATGGTAATAATAGTGTTGCCCAAAACGCATATTACCATTTAGGTGAAAGCTATATTAATTTAGGGAAAAAATCAGAAGCTTTAAATGCATTTAGAAATGCTTCGCAAATGGATTTTGATTTAAAAATTCAAGAGGATGCTTGGTTAAACTACGCTAAAATTAGTTACGAAATAGGTAACCCTTACCAATCGGTACCTCAGGTTTTAGCAGGTTATTTAATTAAATATCCTGATACAGCTTATAAAGAAGAGATTGAAACGTTATTAATTGATTCTTATATCACATCAAAAAACTATAAAGAAGCTTTAAACTTACTAGAAGGAAAAAAGAGCTTTGAAAATAAAGTAGCTTATCAAAAGGTAGCTTTTTATAGAGGAATTGAATTGTATAATGAAAGTAATTACTTAGAGTCTAAGTCGTTTTTTGAGAAATCGTTAAGCGAACCAAGAGATGAAAAGTATACAGCAAGAGCAACATTTTGGAAGGCAGAAACAGATTATAATTTAACAAATTATGATGATGCTTTAGTAGGCTTTAAACAGTTTCAAGGAAACACAATTGCAAGCTCAACTCCAGAAATAAAAAATATAGATTATAATCTTGCTTATACCTATTTTAAGCAAAAAAACTATACGAGAGCAACAACCTATTTTCAAGATTATATCTCAAAAAATAGTGATGATAAGGTAAGACGTAACGATGCTTACTTGCGTCTTGGAGATGGTCATTTTGTGTCTAGTAATTATAATGAAGCCATTAAAGCTTATGATAAAGCTATAAGTATAGGTGAGATTGAACCAGATTATGCATTCTTTCAAAAAGCTATTAGTTATGGCTATTTAGGGAAAAGTACAGATAAAATTAATGGTCTTGAAGATTTTGTAAATTCATATAATACCTCAAGTTTAAGAGACGATGCGCTGTACGAACTTGGAAATTCTTATGTGAAAAAGAATCAAATAGAGAAAGCAATGGAAAAGTACAATCAGTTAAATACTGAGTATCGTACAAGCCCATTTGTATCTAAAGCGTTACTTAGGCAAGGTTTAGTGTATTATAATAGTGGCGAAAATCAATCTGCTTTAACCAAATTCAAAACAGTTGCAAGTAATTATCCTGGAACACCTGAAGCGTTGCAAGCTGTGTCATCTGCACGATTAATTTATATAGACTTAGGGAGCGTTGATGAATATGCTGCTTGGGTAAAAACATTAGATTATGTAGATGTAACAGATGTAGATTTAGATAATACTACTTTTGAAGCAGCCGAAAAACAATATTTAGCAAACAATACTAATAAAGCTATTAAACAATTTAATGGCTATTTAAATGAGTTCCCTAATGGAATTCATGCATTAAAAGCACACTTTTATGTAGCGCAATTGTATTATAAAGACGATTTAAAAGGTAATGCTAAGTCACATTATCAATACGTTATTGAAAAACCAGCAGGTGAATTTACAGAAGTTGCTTTAACACGATTGTCTGAAATCTTGTTGCTAGATAAAAATTGGCTAGAAGCAATTCCTGTTTTAGAACGATTAGAATTAGAGGCTGATTACCCTCAAAATATCATTTTTGCACAATCTAACTTAATGAAAGCTAATTATCAATTAAATAATTATGACAACGCAGTTAGTTATGCCGAAAAAGTTTTAGGCAATTCGCGATCTGATGCTAATGTAAAAAGTGACGCACATGTTATTATTGCGCGTTCTGCAATGAAAACTGGAGATGAGGTTAAAGCTAAGGCTGCTTATGCTGAAGTAGAGAAGTTAGCCTCAGGAGAATTGGCTGCTGAAGCACTTTATTATAATGCTTATTTTAAAAATAAAGAAGGTAAGCATGAAGCATCCAATACAACAGTTCAAAAATTAGCAAAAGACTATTCTAGTTATAAATATTATGCAGCAAAAGGCTTAATAGTAATGGCAAAAAACTATTATGCTTTAAACGATGCTTATCAAGCAACTTATATTCTAGAAAGTGTTATTCAAAACTTTGCTGAGTTTGAAGATGTAGTGGAAGAAGCACAATTAGAATTAAATAAAATTAAAACCGAACAAGCAAAAACAAACGCTTCTGTTGAAACTGAAGACGGAAATTAATTTCATCAAAATCAAAAACAAATCAAATTATGCTTAAATACAGCTTTCAAAATATGGTCACATCGAGCGCAGTCGAGATGTTTTTATAAAGCTGTAGTTTATTAAAAAGCACTTAATACATATGAAGAAAATCAAAAATATAATAGGTGTTGCTATACTTCTTGTATCTGCTAATACTATTGCCCAAGAAGAACGCAAACAAACCAACGATACTATAGATACACAGGTAGTTAATGTGGTAAAACCATATACGCCAAAAGTATCTGATGCATTTAAAGTAAAAGAAATACCATCTTTAGACGATGATGAAACAACTACTAAAAAAGAAATTAAGTACAATATATTCTCTATTCCTGTAGCATCAACATTTACGCCAGCAAAAGGAAAAGCTGCTGTAGTTGATAAAGCAAAACAAGAGAAGTTATATGATAATTATGCTTCTTTTGGAGTTGGGACTTATACAAGTATTTTAGGAGAGGTTTACCTGAATCATGCATTGAGTAGAAGTGAAAATGTAGGTGGTTACATTAGCCATCATTCATCACAAGGTGGTATTGATAATGTTTTGTTAGATGATAAGTTTTCCGATTCAAAGATTAATATTAATTATTCGAGAAATTTAAGAGATTACTCATGGAATGTAGATGCTGGTTATAGACATCAGGTGTTTAATTGGTATGGATTACCACTTTCAACTTATGATGAAAACTCAGTTCCAGAAATTGATCCACAGCACAAGTATTTTACTTTCGATTTTGGTGGTGAAATAGAGTTTGATGACAGAATGATTAAAAAAGGAAGTATGCGTTTTCGTCGTTTTGCAGATGATTTAGAGTCTGGAGAAAACCGTTTTATTGCAAAAGCTAACATAGATATTCCAATTTCGGGAGAGCTAGTAAATACTACTTTTAAAATAGATTATTTAGGTGGTACTTTTGATAGAAACTATTTTACAAATGACGAGTTTAAGTATGGTAATTTTCAAGTAGGACTGTCTCCAAGTTATCAATTAAAGCAAGATGATTTAACCGTAAACCTTGGGTTTTCTGCTTACTATTTAAATGATACAGAAGCGAGCAAAAATAAGTTTTTTGTTTACCCAAAAATAACAGCATCTTATAGAGTAGTAAACGAAGTGTTAATTGCTTATGGAGGAATTGAAGGTGATTTAATTCAAAATTCTTATTACGATTTTGCTAATAATAATCCATTTGTATCTCCAACATTGTTTGTAACACCTACAGACCAACAATACAATGCATATGTTGGTTTAAAAGGAAAGTTGTCTAACAATATGAGTTATAATTTAAGAGGTAATTATTATGCCGAAAATAATAAGGCACTATACAAAAATAATCCACTATTAAATGTAACGCCTCATGATGGTTATACTAATGGAAATTCTTTTGGAGTCGTTTATGACGATGTAACCACATTTAGCATTTTTGGTGAGTTAAATGTAGATATTAATAGAAATTTTAATTTAGGGATAAAGGCTGAATATTTTAATTACTCAACAGATAATGAAAGTGAAGCTTGGAACTTACCAGATTTTAATGCGTCGTTATTTATGGATTATCAAATTGATGAACATTGGTTTGCTGGAGCAAATCTTTTTTATGTAGGCGAACGTAAAGATGTAGCAAGTATCGAAGGTTCATTAATTCCAGAAGATACATCAACTGTGATGTCTTTAGAAAGTTATTTTGATGCCAATGCACATGTTGGTTACAGAATTAATGAGCGTTGGTCTGCTTATATAAAGGCAAATAATATTGCAAATCAAGATTATGAGCGTTTTTTAAACTATCCAGTTCAAGGTATTCAGTTTTTAGCAGGTACAACTTATAAGTTTGATTTTTAAAATTTGAAAACACTTCAGTTTTATATTGTATTTTTTTTGCTAACAAATGTTGCAGTTGGGCAAGAGTTATTTGAAGCTAAGAAACAGTTGGTTTATAGAGCATATTTTACTCAAGCTTCGAATGATGTAGTGTTTGTAGAATTAGGAGGAACTTCAATAAAAATTGGAGGTGAATATTTAGTGTTTAAGAGAAGTGAGGTTTCTAATAATGTAACGACATTTACTTGCAGTACTAATAAGTCATATTTAAAGTATACAAAAGGGAAATACAGCCTTTATTATTTTAAAGACGATAAACTACATTTAAAATTTAAGTTTAAAAAAGTTGAAAGTCCAGAATCAAAAGATGATTATCGATTTAACATTTTTAGAATGTTCAATTATAATCAAGAAAAAGAGTGGAAGGATATAAAGGAATTAAAAAAAGATTTTAAAGAATTTAAAAATGCGCCATATCGTTATATAAGCTCAAGATATAACTTGTAATTTTTAAATAAAGAATATAATAAACAAAGCGTTCAATATCGAACGCTTTTTTTATTTTTATCAAAATTAACTGACCATGAAAAAACTTACACTTTTACTAAGTATTATTCTTTTTGCAAGTTGCTCTCAAAAGGAACAAGTAGATTTAATTATTACCAATGCTAACATTTATACAGTTGACGATGCTTTTAATAAAGCACAAGCGTTTGCTGTTAAAGATGGGAAATTTGTTGAGGTTGGTACTTCAGATGTTATCAATTCTAAGTATGAATCTGTAAATACTGTAGATGCTAATAATGAAACTATAGTTCCAGGATTTATAGATGCGCATTGTCATTTTTTAGGACTAGGATATAATCAGCAAGCAGTTAATTTGGTTGGCACAAAAAGCTTTGAAGATGTTGTAAAGCGTGTTATTGAATTCAAAAATAAAACCAATGCTAAATACATAAAAGGAAGAGGTTGGGATCAAAACGATTGGGAAGAAAAAGAGTTTCCAGATAATGTATTATTAAGTAAATTATTTCCAGATACACCAATTGCTTTAACACGAATTGATGGTCATGCAATTCTATGTAATGAAGCTGCACTTAAGTTAGGAAATGTTACTAAAGACACTAAGGTTGATGGAGGAGAAGTGGTTTTAAAAGATGGAAAACCATCAGGTGTTTTAGTAGATAATGCCGAAATGTTAGTGCTGGACCATTGGCCAAAAGTAACAAAGCAAGATAAAGTACAGGCTTTATTAGCAGCGCAAGATATTTGCTTTAAGTATGGATTAACTACTGTTGATGATGCAGGATTAGGAATAGAAGATATTCATATTATAGATAGCTTACAAAAAACAGGTGATTTAAAAATGCGTGTTTATGCAATGGCTAGCGCTTCAAAAGAAAACTTAGATTACTTTTTAGATAAAGGCATTATAAAGACAAATAGATTAAATGTACGCTCATTTAAATTTTATGCTGATGGCGCTTTGGGTTCTCGAGGAGCAATGTTACGTGAGCCATATAGTGATAAACCAGAGCATTTAGGTTTATTGGTAAATAGTATTGAAACATTAGAAGAAACAGCGCAACGCATTGCAAATTCCGAATACCAAATGAATACACATGCTATTGGTGACTCTGCTAATCATGCAGTTTTAAATACCTATAAAAAAGTATTATCAGGTAAAAAGGATAGACGTTGGAGAGTAGAGCATGCACAAGTTATTTCATCAGAAGATTTTGGATTGTTTGATGATATCATTCCATCTGTACAACCAACACATGCAACAAGCGATATGTATTGGGCTGAAGACAGAGTAGGAGCGCATCGTATTAAAGGTGCTTATGCTTATAAAAATTTATTAGATAATTATGGTAAAATTGCATTAGGTACCGACTTTCCAGTTGAGCAAGTAAATCCTTTTTATACATTCTACGCAGCTGTTGCACGTCAAGATTTAAACCAATATCCAAAAGATGGTTACCAAATGGAAAATGCACTTTCTAGAGAAGAAACGCTTAAAGGCATGACTATTTGGGCTGCTTATTCAAATTTTGAAGAAAATGAAAAAGGAAGTATAGAAGCTGGAAAGTTTGCCGATTTTATCATTCTTAATAAAGATATTATGACTGTTAATGCGCAAGTAATTCCTAACATAAAGGTTAATAGTACTTATGTAGATGGTATTAAGCAGTAATGCGAGCTAAAAAATCATAATGCTCACCATCAAGAACGAGTTCACAATTTAAACCAACAATAGCACATGCTGTTTTTAGGTTTTCAAAGTCTAGATACATCCAGGTAAAGCTGTCAGATTCACCTTTGTAAGTAACATGGTATTCTAATTCGCCATAATACTCACTGTTGGCATCTATCCAATAACCTCCATCTTCGTCTTCGTACATATATTTTATATCTGAAGAGTCAATAAGTATTTGACCACCTTCATTTAATAGACCTTTTAAATGATGTAGCACATGAGGTGTTTGTTCTAAGCTTTGAAAAAAACCAGAACCATTCATAAGCATTAAAATAGTATCAAAAGTGTCGGTTTCATTTTGAATATCTAATACATGAGCATTTTTTATACCTCGTAGTTGACAGGCTTTAATTGCGTTTGGAGATACATCAATCGATTTTATATTTAATCCTTTATTCTGTAAGTATAAACTATGGCTACCTGCACCACAACCAACATCAAGAACTTTTCCTTTGGCTAATTGTAAAGCCTTTTGTTCAATTTTTGGCATTTCAGCATAACCTCTAAATAAATAAGGAAGAGGTAACACATCATCTTCAGAAATGCTTGTAGCTGTTGTAATATCTTCGGTGTAGTTTCCTTGTTGATAATCTAATATGGCTTTTCCAAAAACGTCTTTCATAATTTAGTTATTTTAGCGCTATGCAAGAGATCATAAATAATCTGCCAAAGCTGGCCAAAGATAAGCATAAGGAAAATAAAACCTTCTTTACAAAGCTTAAAAAGAAACCACCTAAACAATTAGACTATATCATGCAGGAATTGCATGAAGAAGAGTTTGAGCGTACAGATTGTTTGGAGTGTGCTAATTGCTGTAAAACAACAGGTCCTTTGTTTACTGATAAAGATGTGGAGCGTATTGCAAAATCTTTCAGGTTAAAACCACAACAGTTTATTGAGCAGTATTTAAGAGTTGATGAGGATAACGATTATGTGTTACAAAGTGTACCTTGTACGTTTTTAGGAGCAGATAACTATTGCTCTATTTATGATGTTAGACCTAAGGCATGTCGCGAATTTCCACATACAGACCGAAAAAAGTTTCAACAAATCTCTAACCTTACCCTTAAAAATGTAGCCATTTGTCCTGCAGCTTTTAATATTGTAGAAGAAATGAAAAAACGAATTAAGTAATAGGGCACTATTTTTGAAATAATCCATGTTTGATAACAGTAAATTATGAGTAAAAAAATAAGTCTGCTAATTCTTTTTCTATGTTTATTTAATATATCTCAATCTCAAGAATGGATGACATCTTTTGATGCAGCAAAGAGAATTGGTATTGCTCAAAATAAGCTACTTCTAGTTGTATGGGAACATACAAGCTTTGACCATATAAGTACTATTATGTTGGATAAAGAACGATTGATTGTTGTAAGAGGAAAAGACTTTTTATATGATGAAAAAGTGAGTGAGTTTTTATGGAATTATTTTGTGCCTGTAAAACTTCCTGAAGATGATTACGAAGTATTATTTAGCGAAATTGAAGGAAAGCAAGGATATAATTATATAAATAAATTTAATGATGACTCAATAAAGATAATGGATGCTAATGGCTTTATATTAAACAGTAATGGGCAATATGAAGATTATGTGCTATTTTATAAATTTATTGAACGTTATGCTGTTAAGACATCATTGTTAGAACAAGATTTGAGGAATTACTTAAAGCAAGAAAGCTTTTTAACTGCTTACACTTTAGCTTCTAAATACTTGGATTTTACTTTGTTTTTAGAAAGAAAGAATTGGAAAGAATATGTTAAGCTGTCTGATGTGTATTTAAATGAAGCCTTAAGTTACTTACCTCAAATAGATGCTAATAAACAATCTAGTTATCAGCAAAAATGCGAACTGCTTAAAGTAAAACAATATGTGATGCAAAATTCACCTAGGAAAGCTATTAGATTTTTAAAAAAGTATGAGGTGTCAAATATTTTCGATTTAAATAAATCGATGTATCACTTTTTACTTTACACATCTTATATGATGATAAATAAAGAAGAGGAAGCTTTACTTTGGAGAGATGGAATATCTTTAGTAGATTTAAAAAAATCAAAAATAATAATAGATAATTTTTAAATAAATTGGAAACGATAATTCAATACTTCGAAGACATACCTTCACATCATCGTGCTTTAATTCTCGCGGGAGGACTTACTATATTTTGGTTAATTGAAGGTGCAGTGCCTTTATTTAAGTTTAAATATAATAAATGGAAGCACGCGATTCCTAACCTGTTTTTTACGTTAACAACTATTGTTATCAATTTTGCTTTGGCAACTTTTTTATTAAAAACAGCAGAATGGACAGTTGCCAACGATTTTGGAATTATTAATTGGCTACCAGAAATGCCATTTTGGTCATATGTTACCATTGGTATTTTATTAATGGATTTTATTGGTGCTTATTTAGCACATTATGTAGAACACAAAGTAAAACCATTGTGGATGGTACATTTAGTACATCATACAGACCATAAAGTGGACACTACAACTGCCAATAGACATCATCCATTAGAAAGTTTAATACGTTATACGTTTACACTTGCTGGTGTGTTTATTATTGGTGCACCAATGGGAATTGTTATGTTATACCAATCAATGTCGTTAGTAGCAACACAGTTTAGTCATGCTAATATTAAGTTACCTAAATCGGTAGATAAAGCCATAAGCTATATATTGATTTCTCCAGATATGCATAAAATTCATCACCATTATGTATTGCCTTATACAGACTCTAATTATGGAAATATCTTCTCTATTTGGGATCGTTTATTAGGTACATATATGTATATGGATAGAGAAGACTTAGTATATGGTGTTGATGTGTTTCCAGACGAAGAAAAGAATGGAAAACTAGTCGAACTTTTAAAACAACCGTTTCAGAAATACCAAAAACCCACCATACTTCCAGATAAAGATTAAACTTGCTGATTTTGTGAGAATTATCTTTTCCTCTATTTTATTTGCATTTCATAGAGATTATTGCATTTCATCGAATAAATGTACTTAGATTTAACCAGAGGGTTATTTTTTTGCTGTTGAGTTTAACTAACTAAGCTTAATAGATTTTCGTAATGAAAAATTATATATTCACGCTAGCAATAGCGTTTTTTTGTCTTATACATTTACCAATCAATGCGCAAGATAGCTATGCAACTATCGAGAGAAATGTAAATGTGAGAGCCAACGAATTATTTCATGATTTAAATAAAACTAAAGATACCTTGTTACTTAAAAGTGACAAGAAAATAAACTATGTCTATTCTTTAAATAGTTCGCTTGAGAGAGAGGTATTTAGTTTTATAGATGATACTTCATATGAAATCCCACTAAATAGATTAAGCAAAGGCAAGCACACGTTTGTAGTAGGACAATCGCCTTTAAAAATAGTATTTATAGTTAGAGTTAATCAAGAACCAACTACAGCTTCAGCAATTAGAGAAGAAGATATTGTAGTTAAGAGTCATTAATGATATTTTAAATATTTATACCTCATAACTTTATAAGCTTCCAAATCTTTTTGCCAACTAGCTTTTATTACTTCTTCAGATACGCCATTTTCAATTTGTTTTTGTAGTTTATCAGTTCCAGCATGTTTAGTAAATCCGTCAGTTAAAAAGAATAAAGATTTATCTGTACAATTATTATAAGCTTTAATAATCCACTTAAGGGTCATAATACCATGAATGTCTTCATTTTTTAAATCTTCGCCATAGCAAAGGGTATTTTTGTGTTTTGGATGTTTAGCGCCAAAGTTAGGTGCAGGAGTATAGGTAAATTGAAGCGTTTCCTTATTTAAAAAAGGAGCGCCATAACGTTGAAATTGAAATTCGGTACCACGACCAGCATTAACATTTGTGCCTTCAAATAGTCCTAAACTTGGATATAGTTTAATAGATTGGTCATTAGGTAAATTTGGTGAAGGTCTAATAGGTAAACTATAAAACATATTGTGATTATAGTTCTTAACAGGAATAATAGTAATGTCGCATTTTAATTCATCTGCTAACCATTTTTCGCCATTAATCATTTGTGCATATTCGCCTATAGTCATACCATGTACTAATGGTACAGGATGCATACCTAAAAAGCTTTTATTTTCAATTTCTAAAGTAGGACCATCAACATAGTGTCCGTTTGGATTTGGTCTATCAAAAATAAGCAAAGGTATATCAGCTTCAGCACAAGCCTCCATGATGTAATGTAGCGTAGAAATGTAAGTGTAAAAACGAACGCCAACATCTTGAATATCAAAAATCATAATATCAATGTCTGAGAGTTGTTCTTTCGTAGGTTTTCTATTTTTTCCGTGAAGCGATACCAAAGGTAAATTGGTTTTAGTATCAACATCATCTTTTACAGATTCACCAGCATCATGATTACCACGAAATCCATGTTCTGGAGCAAATACTTTTTTTACACCTACGTTTAAAGCTAGTAACGAATCCACCAAATGTGTATAACCTTCTTTTTTAAAAACAACACTTGTTTGGTTGGCAACAATACCAACACGTTTACCGTTTAGTAGTGATAAATAGTTTTGTGTTTGATTAGCACCTACAATAATTGGTCTGTCTTGTGTAGTATCAAGTAGGTCTCTTTCGTTTGAATTTTTAGAATCGTTTCCACAAGAAATCAATGCTAAAACAAATAATAAAACTGTATTTTTGATGAAATTTAAATGCATTTAGTAAACTTTGAATTACGAGTATTTTATAGCTAAACGTGTTATTGGTAGTAAGTCGTATAAAAGTAGTATTTCGGCACCAATAATAAAAATCGGAATTGCAGCAATTGCCATTGGTATAATTGTCATGCTTATTGCTATAGCTACAGGAATAGGTTTGCAGCAAAAAATTAGAGATAAGGCAGTCGCTTTTAATGGTCATATAACTATTGCTAAATTTAATAGCGATGAGTCTGAAGAAGGACAAATACCAATCTCTAAAAATCAAGAGTTTTACCCAGAATTCACTGCTGTTGATGGTGTTACGCATATTCAAGCAGTTGCTAATAAATTTGGAGTTATTCGCACGCTAACCGACTTTGAAGGCCTTTTTGTAAAAGGTGTAGGTCAGGATTACGATTGGAAATACTTTAAGGAGTTTTTAATTGAAGGTCGATTACCAGAATATTCCGAAGATTATAGTAACGAAGTGTTAATATCTCAGTATTTAGCCAACCGATTAAACTATAAAGTAGGCGACGATTTCCAGATGTATTTCATGAAACAAGATGTGAGTAAACCACCAAGCATCATGAAATATAATATTGTTGGTATATATAATTCAGGGTTTCAAGAGCTAGACCAAACCTATTTAATAGGAGATATAAACCATATTCAACGTCTTAATAAATGGGAAAAAGACCAAGTAGGAGGTTTTGAGTTGTTTATTGATGATTATAATAAACTTGGTGATATTGGTTTTGAAGTGTATAAAAGCACACCTTCTAACTTAGATACACAAACAGTTGCTCAAAAATATGCTTCCATTTTTGAATGGATTAGCATATTCGATAAAAACATTTATGGTATTATAGGTATTATGATACTTGTGGCTGGTATAAATATGATTACTGCTTTGTTGGTGTTAATACTAGAGCGCACACAAATGATAGGTGTTTTAAAAGCTTTAGGAAGCAACAATTGGAGCATTCGTAAGTTGTTTTTATACAATGCATCTTACCTTATTACTCTTGGACTATTTTGGGGAAATCTTTTAGGTTTAGGTTTACTCTTTGCACAAAAATACCTTAAGTTATTTCCTTTAGATCCTAATGTGTATTACGTTACCGAAGCACCTGTGTATATTAACCTAAGCTATATTTTAGGACTTAATATTGGTACATTTATTTTGTGCTTGGTAATGTTGTTGGTGCCATCGTATGTTATTACAAAAATTTCGCCTGTAAAAGCAATGCGTTTTGAATAATTAAGTGCTCTCTTTTTGGTTACGCTTTTCATTATTACTAATAATAAAAGAAGGTCATTTAAGCTCTTAACTTAAAAAAAACATAATTCACTTTTTGCTCTTAACTTTTCACGTAAATTTGCACAGCAAATTAAAAACACATGGAATACGCTGAAAATATATTGGGAACCATTGGTAATACACCTTTGGTGAAACTAAATAAACTTGTTGAAGACTTACCTTGCTTAGTATTGGCTAAGTACGAAACCTTTAATCCAGGAAACTCTGTAAAGGATAGAATGGCACTTAAAATGATTGAAGATGCCGAAGCAGATGGACGCTTAAAACCTGGAGGTACTATTATTGAAGGTACTTCTGGAAATACAGGAATGGGATTAGCATTGGCTGCAATTGTAAAAGGTTACAAATGTATTTTTGTAATAAGCGATAAGCAGTCTAAAGAAAAAATGGACATTCTTCGTGCTGTAGGAGCAGAGGTCGTTGTGTGTCCTACTGAGGTAGAGCCAGAAGATCCTCGTTCTTATTACTCGGTTTCTAAGCGTTTAGGCGAAGAAACACCTAACTCTTGGTATGTAAACCAATACGATAACCCAAGTAATGCCAAAGCACATTATGAAAGTACTGGACCAGAAATTTGGAAACAGACCGAAGGTAAAGTAACCCACTTTGTAGTTGGTGTAGGTACAGGAGGAACAGTTTCTGGAGTTGGTAAATACTTAAAAGAACAAAACCCTAATGTAAAAGTTTGGGGAATTGATACTTATGGTTCTGTATTTAAAAAATACCACGAAACAGGAGAGTTTGACGAAAACGAAATTTACCCTTATGTAACCGAAGGTATTGGAGAAGATATTTTACCAGAAAACGTAGATTTTAGCGTGATTGATGGTTTTACAAAAGTAACTGATAAAGATGCTGCTGTTTACACACAATTGTTAGCTAAAGAAGAAGGTATGTTTTTAGGTAATAGCGCAGGAGCAGCAATGAAAGGTGTGCTACAATTAAAAGAGCATTTTAAAGAAGGCGATGTAGTGGTAGTGTTGTTTCATGACCATGGAAGTCGTTATGTAGGTAAAATGTTTAATGACGATTGGATGCGAAACATGGGTTATATAGAATAATAGCTCTCAAAATATGATATAAAAAAACCTTAGCATAATGCTAAGGTTTTTTTGTGAGTTTGTTTAACGGTTTGTGTATGATTTCGTTGTGTGTTTAAGCACTAAGGTTAGTAAATAATCACAGATAGAAAATTCCAGCGGAATTTTCGTAAGTAGACTATTACTTGCAATGAATTATACATATTGTTACCCAACGTTTTTATTGATTTATAAATTTTATCATATTCCAAATTACAGAAATGATTCCAACAATACCTGCAAGAAACAATAAAGCTATAAATAATAGAGATATTCCAGTTAATCCTTTGATAAACTTTTTGATTCCATTCATTTTATGTCCATTATTTTAAATTCACTTTTTTCAATCGGTTTCTGTATTTCCATTTAAATTGGATTTTGTTCCAAAATGAGCTCCATTCGTGTCTTATTCCGCCAAGTTCCCAATTCACGTCATATTTTTTTGACTTGTCATTTGCATAAGGTGGAATTCCAACTTTGCAATGTAGCATTGGCTCGTTATTTTTTACTTTTTCGTAATAGTCAGATTCAAGTGCAGACTTCGGATAATATCGAATATCAACAATAGTTTTGTTTTTCCGACTTTTATAAATTTCCAGATTGATGTCGTACAGGTTTTCGTAAATCGATTTTAATTCATTTGTTGCGTTTTTCAACGTTACAGGTTTCTTTTTCCGATTCGTTTTGTTCCTCTCAAGTCTCTGGATTTTAAAATTTCGAGAGTCGTTTTTGATTTCCGAAATTATGTAGCTCGTATTATCCGAAATGTTATTCCAACAAGAGTTTCTTGCTATTTCTAATAGAGTAGAAGTAGCCTCTTTTAAATTCAGTTCAAGATTGTTTTTCGTGACGTTCTTCAAAATGTTGGGTAACGTATTTATATAAACACGTTTTAATACTTCGACTGCGCTCAGTATAAATTAATTATATAAAAGTGTTAAACGAAGTTAGTTTTTTTAAGTAAGAAAATCAATACGTATTTCTACGTATTTTAGTGGTTTTGTAGCGTGTCTTCCAGTATTAATTGTTGTTGTTCTTTAATATATTCTGGGTTGTCACGATGTTTCATTTTTAGTAGTTCGTTATAAGATAATTGGTATAAAGAAACTGCTGTAACACCAATAATAAATAGCCTTATAAGTAAGCTTTTATAAAAGCTGTGTTTGGTGGTTATATACTTAATCAAGGCAATAATTATAACGATTGCTAAACCATATATAGAGATTAATAAACCTTCGTTGCCATAAGGCCAACGTTGGAATTTAAACAAGCAATAAATAACTGTATTAGAAAGTAAAAATCCAGTAAAAATGGCGCCTAAAACTCTTAGTGTACTTATGCCTTTAAAAGCACCTTTTTTTAATATGTTTCTAAATCTAATATTATTAAGTAAAGCAAAACTAAAACCAAAATATAGCATAGATAATACTAAGCTTAATAAGGTAATTAATACTGCAGCGTATGGATAACTATAAACTAATCGTAGACTTACTAGAAGCACTATAAGTACTCCTAGAATTTTTTCGGTTTGCTTCATTTACAAAAACTAATTAGACTTAATTATTTTTTTAGTGCTAGTCGCATTCTTAGATTTTATTTGTACAAAATAAATACCTGCAGCAAGGTCACTAATGTTATAACTTTCAGAGACTGTAAATTGCTTAAGTGTCTTTCCAGAAATATCAATTAAAATCACACTTTCTATTTCGGTGTTATTAGTTGAGTTTATTGTAAAACTATCTGTTACTGGATTAGGATAAAGCGTTAAGCTTTGTAAGCCTTCAAACTCACTAATACTTAAATTATCGGCTACAGTAGTAGTTTCGTTATTAGTAATTATTGGATAGTTAAAATCAAAATAAATACCTGCAATATTGCTAAAAGTATCACCTAAAACTAAGGTTGGTAATGTTCTTATTTTAAATAGTACATAACCATCGTTATTGGCATCATCAAAAGGGAGTTGTATGTTTTCAAAAATAAACTCTACTTCTTCACCATTTACAATACGTGTATAATAATCGTGACTCGCACTTAATGGTATTAACGATGAGATATCGTATTTGTCCAAGTCAATAAAGTCTCTTACTGCAACATTTACAGCTGTGGCTGTTCCTGTGTTTTCAAACCTAATTAGGTAATGTACAAACTCACCAACACGATCTGGCGTAATGGTTGCGCCTTCTAAACAGGTTTTGTCGTTAGGATCGTAGGAGTTGACTACTATTTGTTTTAAAGTGTGTGCATTATCGTTTGGAGTTTCATCCATATCATTTGGTGTAATGCTAGCTTCAAAATTAAGTTCGTCATCACCATTTAAAGGATAATTAACATCAGTAGGCGTATTTAAGGTCATGGTTATAAATACTTCTCTAGTTTCAAACGGTTGTAAGTTGCTATAGTTCCATGATAACATTCCTGTTGATTGCGTATCTGCAGTTGGAGTGGTTGTTAAAACATCCATATAGTCATCTTCAAAGTTTAGCGTTACTTCACCAGATAAAATGGTGTTTCCTTTGTTTTTATAAAACACTAAATAGTCTGTGTCAAAACCAGGACGTGCTAATTCAAGCGGAACAATAACTACTTCTAAATCGTTATGTGTGCCATTTGGTGTAATACAAAAATCTTGATTTAATGGACTTGGGTCAGTAGGGAAATCTGCTGTAATGCTAGTAGGTGATACTGTAAAATATGTTGGGTTTTCTAAAATTGGTGTAATGGTATGAGTGCCAGCTTGCACATTAATAGTATAGTTTCCAGATTCGTCAGATATAATTGTACCATCAGTGATACCATTGGTAATATTGTATTTTAGATTAGGGTAAATTGGATCTGTAGGTTCGCAACCATTTAGGTTTGTGTCTATTTGTTGTTCGCCATAAATTGTATAAAAATCACCACCAGGAACAAAGGTGCAATATGAACTTACATTAAAAAAACCAAAGTTATATGCTGAATGATAACTTGCAAGTGTACTCACTTCTTCACTATCTGCACATACATATTCTAGGTTAGGGCAAGCACTACCATTATAAAAACTGTTGTTGCCAAAAGTGGCCATAGTTGGAACGCCATTTTTCTCGTTTAAGTAAATAAGCTGTGGATTATCGTTATAGAAAAAATGGGTAAGGTTAATATTATTGGTAATATCCAATGTCGTAATCTGATTAGAAAAACACGATAAGTTAGTTAGGGTTACATTATTACTAACATCTAAACTGGTAATTTGATTTTGACCACATCGTAATAATGTCATGTTTGTATTTGTGCTTACATCTAAAGAGGTTAATTGATTATCGCCACAAGAAAATTCAAGAAGATTTACATTAGAACTTATATCTAAACTACTTAGTGAGTTAGCAGCACAATTAAATTTGGTTAAAGCTGTATTGTTTGAAACATTTAGTGTGGTTAGCAAATTTTCGGGACAGCCAAGTTCTATTAAATTTAAATTATTGCTTACATCTAGCGAGCTTATTTGATTATTACTACAATACAAATTTTCTAATAGGGTGTTATTGGTACAACTTAAACTTGTTATTTGATTAAAATCGCATGCTACAGTAATTAAATTTGGGTTGTTTGATAGGTCTAATGACGTTAATAAATTATCAGATGCATGGAGTATTTCTAAGTTTGAAAAAGTGCTTAAGTCTATATTTGCAATTTCGTTATATGTTAAGCTTAAAAAAGTAAGGTTGACAAAGTACTGCAAGCCTTCAAGGTTACTTATTTTTACATCACTATTTATGTTGCTAATGTTTAAGCCAATAACTGCTTCGGCTTCAGAAACTTGAATTTCACCATCGTTATTTGTATCTACTTTTTCAGAAAATCCCTCTGAGCCATCATAGTTAACAATAATATCGTTTACAAGCATTTCCTTTAAACGCGTGTCTGGAATGTTTATAATTTGTGCTTGCGTAATGGCTACAGTAAAAAGACATAGAACACTTAAGTAAAATTGCTTCATAGTTTAATTTTAAGAAATTAAGTATCTAACGAAGTTACTTTATTTAAGTAAGAAAATCAATACGTAGAAATACGTATGGATATAGTTTATTGAAAGACGATTGTACTTCTTTACTTTTTACGCTTCTCTTTTTGTGATTTTTTATTCTAATAGCACCTAAAGGTCTTGTATATGAGTAGTTACTTGGTTCAGCGGCTAACTTAGCAAGTACACATGAAGTTAGAAATTCCGCAGGAAATTCCAAAGTAGGATAGAACAATCAATTATTTATATATGGTGTTGTAAACCGTTTCATTAGTTCTTAAGTATAATTTATGTCTAAGTCTATAGTGATGAAGATTTAATGTTGTAATAATCTAAATCAATACATGTAAAGTAAAAAAATTTGTTGAACCTGAGATTAATATTAAGCAGACATTGTTTAAGAGTGTATTATTTGATATTAAAATAATTTAGTATTTTCTTAGTTTTTTTCTTTAATAAATCCTTTTGTAGCGTTTTGTTAACTATTTTATTCCTAAAATCAATGGTACGAAAATGATTAACTTCTTTACTGTTTTTAACATGTATAATAGCATGAGCTAATAGCTTTTTAGAGGTTAGGTTGTATAATTCTATAGACGATATAATAAACCCTCCAGAAAAATTATTTTCATCAACTAAGTATGGCTTCATTACATAAATATCATTAACGATCAGACCATATTTAATTTGTTTTATACCATTTACTCTTGGATGATGATTTGATTTTATGCGATTTTTTTGCCTTAAGTTAATAGAGTCTTTATAGTTTTTAAAGAAATTTTGATTGTTATAATAATGGAAGTAATTTGGAACATCATCAGCAAAATACAAAGAATTGTTTTCATAAGATTTTTTGGGAAACTCTGAGATTATATATTTTAGGTTATTTGTTATACTATCAGTAATACCATAAAATAACAACCAATTTGATGAATTATTAATTAATATTGTATTCTCCGATGTTAGATTTATACTATCGCTTATAATAGGCTTTTTAATGGATAGACTTTTTACTTTGGGTATGATATCTGAAGCATTTGTTGTATCCAAAAATGTAGTTTTAGATGATAATAATTTTTTGGATTCTAAGAGGTCAATTTTATGCAACAAATTTTTAATTTCATTCAGGTGATTTGAGTAAGTACTATCAAGAACACTGGAAGTTTTATCTACATAATTTGGATTGTAGTCATTATTACATGAAAAAAATGTAGTAAAGATTATTAATAGTATTGTGGCGTTTTTGAACATATTGAGATTGTGGGGTTTAAGTTGTATAAGATTTATTTTGTGCTTTTGGTTGTATAAATTGAGTAGTGAGAAGCTATGTCATAAAAATAATATTCTAAAGCTTTTTCATAGTTGTTTTTTATTCAGGTTTCCAAAGTGAATTTTTTTCACTTTCCCGTTATTGATTTAAATAGTTTGTATGCGGATAAAATTCCAAGTAAAGACATAATTCCACAAATTAAATATTCCGATTTAGAATAGTAATCAATTCCGCCAATAAATCCGAATGCACTCCATAATAAGTGTGTTAGAATTTAGATTCTATTGTATTCAATCTTTTTCTTTTTTTGCTCTTTCATTTATATTATAACCATTGTTAGGCAATGTTAAATTATATTTATCAAAATTTTTTATTATCTCAGATTTAATAGCTTCATAATTTTCAATCTCTTTAGGTATTGAAATTTTACCATTAGAAGTGAAAAAATCATAGTGTTTCGATTTGATTGTAATTTCATTTGCATTAATCGAAGTAGATTCAATTTCATTAAATTTAATAGTTTGATTGAACTTTACTCCATATCTATGTTCATTTCTTGAAACACCAACTTTGCTCATCAAATTTAACTTTTCTTTATCTAATAATCTTGATATTGATTCATCTGAAAATTCAAAGTAGGTCGAACATATTATATTTTTAATTTGCGATAAACTTGAAATATAAATTACAATTAAAATTATCAAGAAGAATATACTTAATGGAGGCATTAAAATCCTATGTACTCCATAAGAGTGTGTAAAAAAGAACATTAAAATCAGAAAGATTGATAAAGCTATTGAAGCAATTTTTATTTTTTTATTTGTTTCTCTTTTAACATATTCATCTGCAAATTCCTTTCTTATATTGTATTTTCTCATTTTGGTGTAATATTGCTTAACGGTTAGGCTATGATTCCGTTGCAGCGAAAATTCGGAGAATTTTCAGAGTAGGAATCGTATCGACGATAAAAGTAAGATTTTTCAATAGAGAACCAAAAGAGAGCAATGGATTATAGCCAGTGTTGTAAAACGTTTTTAGTGTCTGTTCAATTCAATTATTTTGGATTGTAAATTTATTTGTCCAATTTCTACTAATTCATTTTCGTTTTCGGACAAATAATAGTAGTATTTAAGTTTTTTATATTTAGAATCTTTTGTATTTATTATTAAGCTCTGATTAGGTGGAATTTTGTTAAATGTTAATTTTCTAATTCCACTATGAGGAGAGTCATTCATAAAGTCTTTATAAAAAGAATCTAAATATTCTGTTTTTTCAGATTTCTTAATGTTTGTTTTTGAATAAATCATTAATGATTCCGACAGCACCGTAGAGAATATGAACATATCTTTGTCTGTATTATTTTCAATTGAATAATAGTATAAACTTTTACTATAAAATTCAGATTCACTTGTGTATTTAACTTGAATGAAATTTTCATTTTCTACAGTAATAGAATTTGTTTTTATATAATCTTGTAAACTTATTTCTTTAGATATCTTGCAACTATAAATGAATATTATAAGTGAAATGAATACTGTTTTTTTCATTACTAGGTTTGAATTAGTCTAATGTTTTATAACATATAGATATACTCCCAAGGGAGTATATTTTTATTATATATACCTAAAAGTAAGTAATATTATTCGAAGAACTATCGTTTTTTCCTACTTATAGTTAATCCATCACGAATTGGTAATAAAACCGTTTCTATGCGTGGATCGTCTTTAAGTAACTTGTTGTATTCTATTAATGCAGGCGTAGCTTTATCTTCTTTTTTAAATCTAATATCAAGGATTTTTCCACTCCAAAGCACATTGTCCGATAAAATAATGCCTCCAGGATTTAGCTTGTCTATAATACAATCAAAATAAGCTGAGTAATTCTCCTTGTCTGCATCAATAAATACCAAATCAAAAGTCATGTCCAACTTAGGTATAATATCTAAAGCATTTCCTAAATGTTGGTGTATATGTGAGCCATAATCAGATAAATCGAAATATTTACGCTGAAAATCAAACAGTTCTTCATTGATGTCTATGGTATGAAGTTCACCATTGTTTTGCATGCCTTCAGCTAAGCATAAAGCAGAATAACCAGTATAAGTACCAATTTCTAATATGTTTTTTGGGTTCACCAGTTTAGAAATTATACTCAATACACGACCTTGGTAATGACCACTTAGCATACGAGGTTGTAATATCTTTTGATAGGTTTCTCTCGTTAGTGCTTGTAGTAATTTTGGTTCGTCTTCGCTATGCGATACAACATAGTTGTCTAATTCTTCTGATATAAAATGCATATACTGGTTTAATGTACACCAGACATCATTTTTTTAATGAATGGCGAAATTAGTATTGCAAATATACCAACAATCACACTAATAATACCAAAGCTTGCATAAACAGATACGTAAGAGAATAACTGTTGCAAGTTTTCGCTGCCCAAGGCAACATCTTGAGGCTGTAATCCAGTTACTATACTAACAACATCTCCAAAAATACCTTCAGTAAATACATTCGATTCACCATTAGAAGCTGAAGTGAGTTTAGCAATTTTACCTGCGAAAAAGTGACCGTAAAAGTTAGCTGAGAACCAAACACCCATAATAAAAGCTATATACTTTGTAGGAGAGAGTTCAGTCATTTTTGATAAACCAATTGGGGATAAAAATAGTTCGCCAATAGTTAATACTAAATAACCTAATACTAAATAGCTCATTGATGTTTTTGCAAACGCATCCATACTATTTGGCGACAATGCAAAAATGACAAATCCTAGACCTAAAAACACTAATCCTAAACCAAATTTTATTGGAGAATTAGGGTTTTTATTACGCTTGGTTAAAAACGTCCATAGCATTGAAAACGGAATAGCGAACAAAATAATAAAACCTGCATTTATACTATTGGTTCCTGCAGCATCCATACCAACAAGGTTAACATTTCTATCAGCAAATAAGGTCAATGAGCTGCCAGCTTGTTCGAAAATTGCTGAAAATAGGGTATACAGAACTGTAAAGTAAATTGCAACTGTTAGACGCTTTTTCTCTTTGTTGCTAACAACTGATAAGATGTAAATAATAAAACCAATTAAAAAAGCTGAAACTATCCAAACTAAATAATGTTCAAACTCATGAAACTTTACAATAGTTGCAAAAACTGGCACAGATAGTATTGCTAGTAAAACAATACGCTGTCCTTTATTTAATCCAAATGCTTTTTTGTTATAATTATTTGTATCTGGTACAAAGCCTTTATCTCCAAATACATTGCTTTTCAACCCTCTTTGAAATACTAGTAAACCAGCAATCATTCCAATTCCAGCCAATACAAATCCATAATGCCAACCGTAGTTTTCAGCAAACCATGCACAAGCTAAAGGTGCAATAGCTGCTCCCAAATTAATTCCTAAATAGAAAATAGTAAATCCAGAGTCACGTCTGCTATCTTCTTTTTTGTAAAGAGCACCTACAAAAGAGGAGATGTTTGGTTTAAAAAAACCATTTCCAACAATAATGAGTCCTAAAGACCCATAAAAGAAAATTGGATGCTCAAAGGTTAAAAAGAAATGCCCAAAAACCATTAAGATACCACCAAGCATAATCGATTTTCTGTAGCCTAAAATTTTGTCGGCAAGAATACCACCAAGCATTGGCGTTACATATACTAAAGACATATATGCAGCATAAACGCCAAATGCCATGTCGTCACTAAACAATAATTGTTTGGTCATGTATAATACTAAAAGTGCACGCATACCATAAAATGAAAAGCGTTCCCATAATTCTGCAAAGAATAAATAAAGGAGCCCTTTAGGATGTCCAAATGCTTCTTGAGTAGTAGTGTTTGTGGTATTCATCTGTTCTATTTTTTGATTGTGGTACAATGATAGATACAGATGTTTGACAACAGAAGTGTTGTAGTTAATTATAGTAAATTATAATAGATTGAAATTAATTGTGAGCGAGTTACAATTAGTTACAAATAGATTTATAGTCTTTGTTTTCAGGGGATTCTGAAAACTCTTTAAGCAACGTTGTGTCTATGTTAATATTTTCAGGAATCATTCGTAATCGGTAACGACCTTCACCAATAAAGGTAAATAAATCGCGCCTTTCTAATTGTTGCGATGTTTCTAACTGAAGAATATCGTTAATGTTATCTATAATTCTAGATAGATAAGTTTGGTTTTTAATTTCGCCACCTAAATTTACCGAAATACTTTGTTGATCGCTATCAGCATATTTACGTCTAATAGCAAACTTCAATAGGTTTTTGTATTGTGTGGTTTTAGACCCAAAATCAATAGTTTGGTCAAAAACTTCTTTGGTAGGAATACTAATTTTCACCAAACTCCAATCCAAAAATGAGATGCTCATTTCGTTAGGTTTTGGCATATTAGCTAATCTTATTACCCAAGTAGTTGCTAATACTAAGAAGATTGCTATTAACGATGTTTTAGCGATAATTTTGATAAAGTTATGAGTAAAATCATCGGTAAAACTCATGAATACTTCAGGGAGTTGTGATGTAAACATTAAAGCAATCACCATTCCCGAAATAAAACCAACAATTTTTAAACCTCGATAAGCAAACGTCCTATAAAAGGAAATTGCCATCAAGTAGCATAAAAACCCTGAAAGTACTAAGTCTGGAATTCCACTAATTTTTATAGCATTAATCACATTATTATTTCCTAATGTTTTAGAAAGTATATAGGTGACTATAGAAGTGATTACAATTAAAACAAGAATAACATTAATGTTTTTCTTGTTATTGTAAATAAATTTTGGGGCATAATAAAAGTAAAACAAAGCCAATAGTAAAAACATATTATTGACTATAGAAAAGAGGTAAACACCTAATTGATAAGCTTGGGTTTCGGCAAAAGAAAAAGCATTTCCAGCATAAGCCCAACATCCAGATAGTACCCAAATAAACATGGCAAAGCTTAGATATAGTAAGCCTTTGTCTACACGTTTTTGATTGTCGTTTTCTTCTAAGATTTGCTTAAAACGCTTTCTAATATTGTACCAAATAGCTATAAGTAGCGTAGCTCCAATAAACGACACGAATATGTGTGAAAGTATATAAAACCTAGCTACTTCTGTCATAAAACTATTGAAGTATTTTATTTATTAAATCTTGCTTTGCAGCATTATCGTCACCAAATAACCATTGTAGTACATTATCTTCCCACATTTTGTCTTTTTCGTTTTCAGTTATAATGTCACGCTCTATAGCAAGGTCTAAAATTTTCCCAGGATAAGAAGATTGTCTGTCACTTTCCATTTCACCAAGAGGATAAGGATCATCTAGACCAATAAGTACTTGTTTTGAAGATTGATTTTTAACCAATAATTCTAAAGAACCTGTATCATGTACTAAGGTATCGAAAAATATGTTTTTATGCCCAACTGCTTTTCGTGGGTGACTTTGACCTTCAAATAAATCTGGACGACCATCAAACCCTTGAATACGTCTTCCAAGGTTCATTTGTGCTAGTTGTCCACCATGAGCAAAACAAATACGCATATTTGGATATTTTTCGTAGTAACCATTAAGCGTTAAGAAATGGTAAGCATCAGCACATTGTGCTAGCATCCAAATTAAATGAAAGCGCCATGATGTATTTTGTAATTTGATGAATTTTTCACCATCATATGGATGAATTTCTATTGCTAAATTGTATTTGTTTGCTAACTCAAAGATAGGTTCGTTCTCTTCATCAAAAATACAACGCCAAGTACCAATAGTATCCATATAGTGCGTTGGTAAACACAATAAGCGCATGCCTAATTCTTCAACACAACGCTCAATTTCCCAACAAGCACCACGTACAAATCCAGGATGCACTACAAATCCACATGTAAACTTTGAAGGATTGTCTTGCTGTACCTTTGCATTAAAATCATTTTGAAAACGTAAGGCTTGCTTCATTTCTTCTAGGCGTAAACCATTTCCATAGAGTTGAGATAGGTTTAAAACGACTGCATGGTCAATATTGAAACGTTCCATCCATTCCAGTTTTTCGTTTAAGAAAAAACTAGAGTCGGTTACAGGACGTCTCCAATCTTTTTGAAGCATGAATTTTTTGTCTTCATCTACCCAAAAAATACCCTTATCTTTCATGAATTGAGGAATCTCGTTTGGATAAGGTAGTAGGTGAGAGTGACCGTTTATTCTAAGTTTACGTTTCATAGGTTTTTGTTAGGCTTTTTGAGGTGCTTCCATTTTTGTACCACAATTATCACAAGTTGTTTTTTTCTTACTGCTATAGAACTTGTCAAAAATTGCTGGCATATCAGTTTCTATGTTGTCTAATTTAAATTTCTTACGATACAGTTGCGTATTGCAGTTTTCACAGTACCATTCTAAAGCATCTTTCATTTTTTTAGAACGTGGATATTCAATTACTAACCCAACTGTATTTGCACCTCTTTGAGGCGAGTGCGGTACTTTTGGAGGTAATAAATAAATGTCTCCTTCTTTAATTTCGATATCTTTTGGAGTATCTCCATCCATAATTTTTAAAACCATATCGCCTTCAATTTGGTAGAAAAATTCAGGTGTTTCATTGTAATGGTAATCTTTACGGTTATTTGGTCCACCAACAACCATGACAATAAAATCGCCATCTTGCCATACACATTTATTACCAACAGGTGGTTTTAATAAATGTCTGTTTTCATCTATCCAAGCTTTAAAATTTAAAGGAGAAACTAATTTACTCATCGTTTTATATGTTTTTAAATTGGTTGTGTTTAAAGTTACAAAGATTTTGTGCGACCACCATCAACAGGAAGGTTAATTCCGTTAATATAAGCTGCGCGTTCACTTGCTAAAAATGTAATTGCATCGGCAGTTTCTTCTGGTTTAGCAAAGCGTTTTGCTGGTACAGCATTCATCATAGCTTGACTAGCCTCATCTACTGTAACGCCAGTTTTAGATGATTTGTTTTTAATAATCTCGCTCAAACGTTCTGTCCCAGTTGCACCTGGAAGTACATTATTAACTGTAATTCCAAAAGCACCAAGTTCATTAGCTAAGGTTTTACTCCAATTTGCAACTGCCCCTCTAATAGTGTTACTAACACCTAGACCATCTAAAGGTTGTTTTACAGAGGTTGAAATTACGTTAATAATACGACCATAATTTTCAGTTTTCATAAAAGGAACCACTGCTTGAGCTAATACATGGTTACATTTTAAATGTTGGGTAAATGCACTTTGAAATTCATCTAATCCAGCTGCAAAAACAGGACCTCCTTTTGGACCTCCTGTATTATTCACTAGCACATGAAATCCATGGTTGTTTGTAATGTAATCACTTACTTTTTTGCTTAATTCTTCAGGGTTAGAAAAATCTGCAACTATGTAATCGTGATTTCTTTGTTGTGGCAATTCAGCTAAAACTGCTTTTAGTTTATCTTCATTTCTAGCAATTAAAGTTACTGTAGTACCTTCGGCTGCTAAAGCCATTGCTGTTGCTTTTCCTATGCCTGCAGTACTACCACAGACTAAAGCGTATTTATTGTTTAATTCTAAGTTCATTTTTATTAATATTTTATACACACATTCTTAGGTTCAGTAAAAAAGCGTAAGGCTTCAAAACCACCTTCACGACCAACACCAGAATCTTTTACACCTCCAAAAGGAGTTCTTAAATCACGCATTAACCATGTATTTACCCAAACAATTCCTGCTTGTAATTCTTTAGTCATACGCATTGTACGTTTTAAGTCGTTTGTCCAAATTGTTGCTGATAAACCATAGTTTACTTTGTTTGCCATAGCTAATACTTCTTCTTCAGTTTCAAAAGGCATAATCGTAACTACTGGACCAAAAATTTCTTCTTGATTCACTCGGCATTCATCTGTAGAAACTTCAATTATGGTTGGCTCCATGTAATAACCGTTTTCGTGTCCTTCAATAGTTAATTTATGGCCTCCATAAAGAACTTTTCCACCTTCTTCTTTAGCAATTTCTACATAATTCAGTACTTTCTCAAGATGAGGTTTAGAAACTAAGGCTCCAATTTTGGTTTCTTCAGCCATTGGATGTCCTACTTTTTGGTTTTTAATAACGTTTACAAAATCGGTTTTAAATTGCTCGTATATTGATTTTTCTACGAAAATGCGACTGCCACATAAACATATTTGTCCTTGATTTCCGAAAGAAGAACGAATAGTGGTAGTAAGCATATCTTCATAATCGCAATCTGCGAAAATGATATTTGGATTTTTACCTCCAAGCTCTAACGATAACTTTTTAAACATTGGTGCAGCAACTCTAGCAATATGTGCTCCTGTTGTAGTACCTCCAGTAAATGAAATGGCTTTAATATCTGAATGCTCTACAATGGCTTGTCCTGTGGAACCGCCTAATCCATGTACAATGTTTAATACACCATTTGGTAAACCTGCTTTGGTACAAATTTCGCCTAAAAGATAAGCGGTCATTGGAGTAACTTCACTAGGTTTAGCCACTACACAATTTCCTGCTGCTATTGCAGGTGCGATTTTCCAAGAAAATAAGTAGAGTGGAAGGTTCCATGGTGAAATACAACCTACAACTCCAATGGGTTGACGTAAGGTGTAATTAACAGCATTTAGCCCAACAGATTCGTGACTCTCGCTTGCAAATTGTGTGATAGCATTTGCGAAAAATCTAAAGTTGCTAGACGCTCTTGGAATATCAACAGCCTTAGCTAGCCATAATGGCTTTCCATTGTCTTTAGATTCTGCTTCGGCAAGACGCTCTAAATTGGCTTCAATCAATTCTGAAATACGAAGCATAATTCTGCTACGTTCTTCAATTGGTGTTTGCGACCATTGCTTAAAAGCAGATTTAGCAGCTTTATATGCAGCTTCTACATCGTCTTTAGATGAGTTTGGAATTTGTCCATAGATTTCTCCATTTGAAGGGTTGTAGTTATCAATCCATTCATTACTAATTGGATTAGTGTATTGACCGTTTATGTAGTTTTGTATGTTCATTTTTATGTCTTTAAACAACTTGCTTTTTTTCTAACCAGCCCATTGGTATTTCTTTGTTGCAAAATTCAAGGTGGATTACACGTCTATCATGTTCAGATGTTGATTTGTCTGAAGCATGTAATAAAAGCGGTTGCATAAGCATGATGGCACCTTTTTCAACTTTACATAGTTCTTCTTTCAAATCACTTCTTTTAAAATTTTCGTCAATTCTAATGAACCCATTTTTATGTGATCCTTTAATTATTTTTAAAGCACCATTTGTTTCATCTGTATTATCTAGATGTAATCTGAAAGTTATAGTGTTTTCTAATACATCTTGAGGAGGGATTACACCTAATTGACCGTCTTTGTTTGTCCATTTAGTAAATCCATCAACCGAAACTTTTTTTAAAGCACTTATGCTAATGTCTTGATGATAATTTACAAACCAATTTGACATTTTTGGTTTGTTAAAATAAATAGCTTTACTTAAGAAATAACTACTGTCACAAATTGATTGGTAAAGTTTATTAAAATTATAATTATTAAAAATCACATCTTTAATCTTAGGCGTTTTGTTTATGAGTTGCCTTTTTGCGTAGCTTTTATCAGAATCACCAATTAATTCCAGTAATTGTTCGATTTCATTAGAACTAAAAATTGGTTTGGTAATTGAAAAGCCATTTTCAAATAAATTTTCTTTATGTGATTTTAAAGAATTCATTATTTTTTATAAGCAGTTACTTTTATTTCCACTACCAAATCTGGATGTGGTAATTGGTGTACAGCTACTGTTGTACGAGTTGGTCCAGTTGCTTTATCAAAAAACTCAGCATATGCTTTATTGTAGCCTGCAAAGTCATTCATGTTTACTAGAAATGATGACACATCCACCACATCTTTTAACGATGCGCCTACTTTTTGAAGATTAGCATCAATATTTTTTAAGACTTCGCGAGTTTGCGTTTCAGCACATAATTTTTTTGTACCCATTTCATCAATAATCTCTACACCAGCAATCGAGTTGTCTGGTCTTCTAGAACTTGTTCCTGAAACGAAAATGAAATCACCTACTACTTTTACATGTGGATAGGCGCCTCTTGGTGTTACTTTTTTTTCTTCCATAATATATTAATGATGCATTGTTTTAGCAACCATATCATCATCTAAGATGTCGTTAGTTTTTTCTTGTACTTTTTTTAGTAAATCGTTTAAATCGCCTTCTAAATCTATTTCATTATCAGCAATCATGTTTAAAATAGCTTTGTCTTGTGCTCGACCTTTGGTCATAGCTTCATGGTAACCAATATTTTCATTGAAAGTAACCATTGAGTATTTTGAGAAATAGTCATTTGGGAAATGTTTTTCCAAATCCATTTCTAATTTTCGTTTTTGCTTAAAAATTGGGTTTGCTACATGATCACGCATTTCGTAATAGTTCTCTTCAGCCAAATCACCAATAGCATCTGCATTAGCTTTTCTTACTTTTTCGTAAGTTTTAAAAATGATTTTCCAATCGCCTTCATGTTGATCTATAATGCCATCAAGTACAGCTACATCTTCAAAAGAAGCATTCATACCTTGACCATAAAAAGGAACCACAGCATGTGCTGCATCTCCCATTATAAGTGTATTGCCTTTGTAATGCCAAGGTGAACATTTTATAGTTCCTAAAGCACCTGTTGGGTTATTAGCAAATTCTTCCGCAATATTTGGAATTAATGCCAACGCATCTGGAAATTGCTTTTGGAAAAAGTCTTTTATTTTTTCTTCAGAATCTAAACCTTTAAAGTTATACGCACCTTCTTCGTGTCCTAAGAATAGTGTTACTGTAAAACTACCATCTAAATTGGCTAATGCGATTAGCATATATTGACCACGAGGCCAAATATGTAAATAATCTTTACTTATTAGGTGATTGCCTTCAGGTGAAGCAGGAATTTCTAATTCTTTATAACCATGTGTTAAGAAGTTTTGAGAGAAACTAAATAAGAATTTGCGTTGTAGGAAATAGCTTTTTCTCAATTCTGAACCAGCACCATCAGTTCCAAAAATAACATCTGCCGTGACTGTAAAGTCTTCATTAGTAAGGGTGTTTCTAAAGTGTGCTGTATTGGTGTCTAAATCTACATTTGTACAATCATTATTAAAATGAATAGTGAGGTTATCAAACTTATCGGCTTCTGTTAAAAGCATGCCATTTAAATCACCTCTAGAGATAGAATTGATGTATTCGCCATCACGTCCAGAATAATTTGAAGCAAATGTATTACCTTCAATGTCATGTATTAAACGACCAATCATAGGAATACAAATATCTCTAGCTTTATCTTCAACGCCTGCTAAACGCAATGCTTTAAAACCTCTATCTGATAAAGCAAGATTGATTGATTTTCCTGCCGAAATATCGGTAACACGTAAATCTGGTCTACTTTCGTAAACATTTACTGTGTAACCACGTTGTGCTAAACGTAAGGCTAAAAGTGAACCGCATAATCCTGCGCCAATTATTAGTATATTGTCTTTTTTAGTACTCATCTAAAATGTCTTTTAATTTTTCAACCATTCTGTATACATCTTCAAATGTATTGTACATAGGAACAGGTGCACAACGAATTACATCTGGCTCTCTCCAGTCTGTAATAATGTGTGCATCAGTTAATTTTTGATGTAAACTTTTATCTGCATCTTTTACTTGAATAGATAACTGACAACCACGTTCTTTTGGATTGGTTGGTGTAATGATTCTTATTTTATCGTTATTTAACTGATTTAATAGAAATTCAAAATAACCAGTTAATTCTTCTGATTTTTCACATAAAGCATCCATTCCTACTTCATTAAACATATCTAAAGATGCTTTAATTGCTGCCATAGATAAAATAGGAGGATTACTTAATTGCCATCCTTCTGCTCCAGGCATTACATCAAGTGGTTGACGCATATTAAATCGTGTAGATTTATTGTGTGACCACCATCCAGCAAAACGTTTTAAATCTTTATTATGTGCGTGTTTTTCATGTACAAATAAACCTCCCAAACTTCCTGGTCCTGAGTTTAAGTATTTGTATGTACACCAAGCTGCAAAGTCAACTCCAGAAGCATGAAGTTCTGGTTTTATATTTCCTGCACCATGTGCTAAATCGATACCAACCATACAATTTTTAGCATGACCTAGTTCTGCAATTCGTTTTAAATCTAAGTATTGTCCTGTGTAATAATTAACACCTCCAATTAAAAGTAAAGCGATTTCATCACCTTGCTCTTCTAAAATAGTTTCAAGGTCTTCTATGTTTAGAAGTTCTTCACCAACTCTAGGTTTCCATTCTATAAGTCCTTCGTTGGCATCAAAACCATGAAACTCTAATTGTGTTTGAACAGCATATCTATCAGATGGAAAGGCATCACTTTCTATAACAATTTTATATTTTGTTTTTGTTGGTTGGTAAAACGATACCATTAGTAAATGCAGGTTCGTTGTAAGTGTATTCATTACAACTACTTCCAAGGGTTTTGCTCCAACAATTTTAGCCATAGATTCGGTTAGGAATTCATGGTATGGCATCCAAGGGTTTTTAGCTTCAAAATGTCCTTCTACACCAAAATTTGCCCAATCATCCAACTCTTGTTGAATGTATTGTTGTGTTGCTTTTGGTTGTAATCCTAAAGAGTTACCAGTAAAATATAACCAGTCGTTACCATTTGCGTCTTTAGGTATGTGGAACTGTTTTCTGTAATTTGATAATGGATCTTGTTGATCTTTTTGTTGTGCGTAATCTAGTGTTGCTTTGTGCATTTTTAACCTTAAAAAACTGAAAAAATATTAAATTGTTTCATTATGTGAAACGCTGTTTCAAATTTAAGTATTATTTTTGAAACATCATATAGAAATTATACTATATGATTCTTAAAAATGAAATATGACCGAAGTTACTAAAGATTTAAATATGTCTGTTGTGAAAGCATTTTCAATTTTGGAAGTTTTTACAAGCGAGCAAAAAAAATGGGGCGTTAGTGAACTAGCCAAACGAATAGGTTATAATAAAACAACCACTTTTAGATTATTACGTACTCTGGAATACTTGGGTGCTGTACAAAAGGATAAAGACGATAAGTATATTTTAGGGCTTAAATTATTTGAATTAGGAAATGAGGTTTCTATTTATAAATCTTTGAGGTATATGTCTAGTTTACCATTAGAGAATATTGCAAAAGAAATTACAGAGACTATACATTTTGGTGTTTTGGAAAATCAAAAAGTACTTTATTTAAACAAGGCTGAAAGTCCTTTAGGCTTAAAGGTTAGTACGCAAATAGGCTCGTATCAAGATGCATATTGTTCGGCTTTAGGGAAAGTGTTATTGGCTTATATGAGTGAAGCAGAGTTGCAAGTGTATTTTAAAACTATAGAATTAGTTCCGCGAACTACCTTTACTAAGGTAGATGAGGAAGCCTTGAGAAATGAGTTGAAAAAAATTAAAGCACAACGTTACGCTTTAGATATGGAAGAATTGGAATTAGGTCTTATATGTATAGCGATTCCAGTGTTTAATCCGCAAGGTGAAGTAATTGCTGCCATAAGTGCTTCTGGACCTTCAAGTAGGTTTAAACAAGAGAAGGTTAACGATTATTTAGATATACTTTTTAGAGGTTCAAAACAATTAGAGTCTCAATTGATAGATTTTAATTAATCTTCAAATTCAATATTAATATCTCTAAGTAGTAAATTCCATTGGCCACCTTTTTGTTTATGTGATTGTGCAATTTTTATACTTCCAAAATCTTTATAGTCTTCAAAAGTATTTGTAAGTGAAGGTTCGGGATCATTTACTTTTCTATAATTCCATTCTCGGATAATAAAATCATCACTGTAAAATATATCATAAGCATCACCAGGTGTGTAGCCGCCAAGGTTAGGATAAACGATAGTTATTCTATTGAGTTTATCTCCTTTAATTGGTGATTTTTCTAAAACTGGAGTTGAAATAATAGCTTTTGAATCCCATACTAATTGAAATGGAATTAATGCCCAAAATTTATCATTTATAAATGCTTTGTCATACTTTATGGATGTTGAGTCTAATTTGTTTCTATTAAAATTAATGGTGTCTTCTTTATAAATTAATTGTATATCATCAGTTTTAGGTTTCCAGATCCAAGCGCGACCGCTATTAGGTGTTTTAATATCTCCGCCAAAAGTAAAAGCAAATGAGGTTACATTATCCCAGTTTTCAAAACCATGAGCGTGTGCAATTTTAAGAGCAATACTATTTTTAGTTGTGTTTTCTTTCTGACAAGAATTAAGAATTAAGAATGTTAAAAAGAAGAATAACAGATTTTTCATAGCCTATTTTTTTTTCAAAAATAGTAAACCTTTAGGTAAATTGAGAAAGATGTTTTTATATTGAAGAAAAATTAGGACTAATGAGTAATCAAAAGTATTTTGAAACAAACAAAGCTACCTGGAATGAAAAAGTGAAAGTGCATGCAAGAAGTGAGATGTATGACTTGGAAGCTTTTAAAGGAGGTAAAACATCTTTAATGACTTATGAGTTAGACGCTTTAGGTGATGTTAAGGATAAATCTTTGTTGCACTTACAATGCCATTTCGGACAAGATACATTAAGCTGGAGTAGGTTAGGGGCTAAATGTACAGGAGTAGATTTAAGTGATGAAGGAGTTAAAATGGCTAGACAGCTTAATGATGAATTAAAGTTAGATGCAGAGTTTATTTGTTGTAATGTCTTAGATACATCTAATTATGTAAAGAAACAATTTGACATAGTTTTTACAAGCTATGGTGTGATTGGTTGGTTGCCAGATTTAAAACCTTGGGGAAAGATGATAGCTGAACGTTTGCAAGCAGGAGGGACGTTTTATATGGCGGAATTTCATCCAATAGTTTGGATGTTTGATTATTTACAAAATCCACCGGTTTTAAAATATGGTTACATGCAAGAAGATGTGATTTATGAAGAGTATGATGGTACTTATGCAGATGAGTCTTCAAGTATGAAAAGTAAGGAATATGGTTGGAATCACGGAATTGGAGAAGTGGTGTCAGCACTTACTGAAGCTGGTTTACATATTGAGTACTTAACAGAACATGATGAAAGTCCTTATAACGTGTTACCAGATTTGGAGTTGACCAAATCTGGTATGTATGCTACAAGGGATAAATTGTATCCTTTGATTTTTACTTTAAAAGCGACTAAAAAAGTTTAGTGTGTGCTTTTAAGTAGATGCGGAAATTTATTCTGAAATTTACGTAGTCTTGGGATTGATATACGTCTAATATATGGATGATTTGGATGTAAACGTTCGTAGTTTTGATGATAGTCTTCACCTAACCAAAATTTTTGAAAGGGATATACTTCGGCAGCAACACTAATATTTTCTTGAGTTTCTAACGCTTTTATTTTTTCTAAAATAATTTGTTTTTGAGCGTCATTTTGAAAAAAGATTATGGAGCGATATTGTGAACCATTATCTGGTCCTTGACCATTTACTTGTTCAATATTTTGTGAGCCAAAATAGACATCGACTAAAGATTTAAAGCTCACAATTTTTGGATCGTAAATTACCTCTACAGCTTCGGCATGACCAGTTCTTCCTGTATTACTAAGTTCATAAGTTGGGTTATTAGTGTAACCGCCAGAATAGCCATTGTAAACTTCTGTAACACCTTTTACACTTTCGTAAATAGCTTCTACACACCAAAAACAACCACTAGCAAAATAAGCTTTGGCTAAGCCATTATCTAAAGGTACTTCAATAGGACTTGCATTAATAACTGCTTGTTGTTTAGTATTTACTTGTGCTTGATTTTGGCAGCTAAATAAAAAGGCTATTAAAGTTAAGAATGTGAATGTTTGTATGCGCTTCATAATTATTTTTTGTTTTCTATTATGTCGTATAAAATTTAAAAACTTAACTGAGTATAATTATTTTAAATAAAAAAGCCTTTACAAATTGTAAAGGCTTTGAATATTATTGAGTTGCTAATTAAAGTTTAGCAAACATTTTTTCCATTTTTTCTTTTTGCTCTGCAGCTAAAGCAGAATCAACAAGGATACGACCACTATGTTCATCAGTAATGATTTTTTTACGTGAAGCAATTTCAGCTTGAACTTGTGGTGGAATTGTAAAGAAAGAACCTCCTGATGCACCTCTTTCAATTGGTACAACAGCTAATCCGTTTTTTACATTTTGACGAATTCTATTGTAAGCAATAACTAAACGCTCTTCAATAGTTTTCTTGTAGTCTTCAGATTTAGCTAAAAGCGCTTCTTCTTCTTTTTCAGTTTCAGCTAAGATATCATTTAATTCACCTTTTTTGTGCTTTAAGTGATCTTCACGCTCTTTTAAACGTCCTTTAGTTTCAGAAATAACTTCATTTTTTTGCTCTATTTGAGCTTTGAATTCTTTAATGTGCTTTTCAGCTAATTGAATTTCTAAATCTTGGAATTCAACTTCTTTAGTTAAAGAATTATATTCTCTGTTATTTCTAACATTTTTTTGTTGCTCTGTATATTTTTTAATTAAAGCTTTTGCTTCTTCAATTAAATTCTTTTTTGATTTAATTTGCTCGTCAAGGTCAACTAAACTATCATCAAGTTTTTGTAATCTAGTTTTTAAACCTTCAACTTCGTCTTCTAAATCACGTACTTCTAAAGGAAGCTCTCCTCTTACATTTCTAATTTCGTCTACACGAGAATCAATTAATTGTAAATCGTATAGCGCTCTTAATCGTTCTTCTACAGTAACTTCTTTCTTTTTAGCCATGCTTATAAATACTTTACAGGATTGGTGTTTGTCTTTGATAAAATGATTGCAAAATTAGGAATTTTTTTTGTAAGATAAGCTACTAAAAGATTTTTTGTGTATTGTTCGCTTTCATAATGCCCAATATCTGCCAGTAAAATGGAGTTTTCTGCAGTAAAAAAATCGTGATATTTCATGTCTGCAGTTATAAATACGTCTGCACCAGCAGCTTTGGCTGCGCCAATTGCAAAACTTCCTGAGCCTCCTAACACAGCAACTTTTTTTACTTTTTTATTTAATAATTGAGAATGTCTAATACATTCTGTATTCATATTAATTTTTAATTGCTTTAAAAAGTCTATTTCATCCATTGGAGTTTCTAATTTTCCAATCATTCCCATACCAATATGCTGGTTTTTGTTTTCTATAGTAATAACCTCATAAGCAACTTCTTCGTAAGAGTGTGTTTCAAATAATGTTTTTAGAATTTTAGATTCTAAATGTTTAGCAAAGGTTACTGTAATTTTTGTTTCTTCTTCAGTATGTGTAACGCCTCTTTCTCCAATAGTTGGATTAGAGTTTTCGTTGCCTTTGTAGGTGCCAATACCTTCTGTGTTAAAACTACAGTTGTCATAGTTTCCAATATTACCAGCACCTGCACTAAATA
Organism: Pontimicrobium sp. IMCC45349; assembly: GCF_047219225.1. GTDB lineage: Bacteria > Bacteroidota > Bacteroidia > Flavobacteriales > Flavobacteriaceae > IMCC45349. The sequence goes on from NZ_CP178208.1 coordinate 2,322,477, forward strand.
ATACATCTCTTAGCTCTTGAGCTTCGTTTTTAGGAGCATATGTAGTTAATTTTTTTATAGTTTCGGCTTGTGGTATTAATATTTTACGATTTACAAGGTTTAATTTTTCGCAAATCATATCATTAACACCATGAAGTGAATTATCTAAAGCTGTATGTATTGCAAATATGGCTATATCATGTTTAATTGCTTTCATTACCACACGCTCAACATAGGTTTTTCCTGTAAGTTTTTTTAAGCCTTTAAAAACTATTGGATGAAAACTTACAATCATATTGCAATTTTCTTCTATAGCTTCGTCTAGAACAGTTTCTAAAGTATCTAGAGTTACTAATACACCAGTAACGTTTGCTTTTTTATTTCCTACAAGTAAACCAACATTATCAAAACCTTCAGCATAAGCTAGAGGTGATAGAGCTTCTAAATGATTTATGACATCCTGTACAATCATATTAATTTTGTTTAACATCAAATATAAATAATTAGCTTTAGTGATTGCATTTATTGTTTTAATTATTGATTAAAAAGTTTAGTCATTTAAATTATCATTATCTTCGATTTTTAAAATTAGTAACCTGTTTTATATAGCAATCTTGAAATTATTAAGAATCTTATTATTTCCTGTAGTACCTTTTTATTTTTTAGTGACATGGCTAAGAAATAAATTATTTGATTGGGATGTTTATGAATCAAAGTCGTATGATTTTCCTGTGATTTGTGTAGGTAATTTAAGTGTTGGAGGTACTGGAAAATCACCAATGATTGAATATTTGATTCGGTTATTAAAAGATGATTATAGGTTGGCGACGTTAAGTAGAGGCTATAAACGAACATCTAAAGGGTTTCAAATAGCTGATGAAAATACTACAGTAGAATTGCTAGGAGACGAGCCATTTCAATTTCATCAAAAGTTTAAAGACATTATTGTAAGTGTAGATGCAAATAGGCAAGAGGGAATTTCAAATTTAATGCAGTTAAGAACTGCTCCAGAAGTTGTATTGTTGGATGATGCTTACCAACATAGGAAAGTGAAAGCAGGGTTTTATATTATGCTTACTACCTATGATAATTTGTTTACAAATGATATTGTTTTGCCTACTGGAAATTTACGTGAACCAAGAGCTGGAGCAAAAAGAGCAAATGTTATTATTGTTACTAAATGTCCTGAGACTTTAGAGGAAGTAGAACATGAACGTATTATATCTAAGATAAAACCGCTTAATAATCAGAAGGTGTTTTTTAGTAAAATAGATTATTCAAATACTATTTTATCAGAAGGTAAATCATTAGAGTTGTTAAGCTTGAAAGAAAAACCATTTACACTTGTTACAGGAATAGCAAACCCAAAGCCTTTACTTGATTATTTGAGGCAGTTAAATTTAAAATTTGAGCACCTTAATTTTAAGGATCATCATGCTTTTAGTGATAGCGAAATAGAAATGCTTAAATCTAAATCGTTGATATTAACTACTGAAAAGGATTATACAAGGTTGGAACATCATTTAAATGATAACCTGTATTACTTGCCTATTGAATCTAAAATAGAAAATTCAGAGGAGTTTGATAGTTTGCTTTTGGAATATGTGAAAACTGCTATTAAACAGAAGTAGAAGAGGTGCTTTTAGTTAAGGCAGAGTATAACTTCTTCTCGAAATCTTCCTGTTTAAATGGTTTAGAGATGATATCGTCAAAACCAGCTTCGTCAAATTCGTGCATTTTATCTTCTAAAGTTACGGCAGTTAAAGCAAAAATGGTTTGTTCTTTATCAAAGCTTCTAATTCGTTTAGTTGCTTCTAGACCACTAATTCCTGGCATGTGAATATCCATTAATACTATTTCGTAGTTGTTTTCTTTAACCATTTCAACAGCATCTTCACCATTATCAATTAAATCACAAGCTAAATTCATTTTAGTTAGGATTTTCTTGGTAATCATTTGGTTAATTTTATTGTCTTCTACAACTAATACTTTAACATTGCTTAAGTCTAACTCACTAATATCTTTAGCGTAATTCTTTTTCTTTACTTCTTTTACTTCTTCAGCTTCTTGTAAAGGAATTTCAATAAAGAAAGAGGTACCTTGTCCTAGTTCGCTTTTTAAGTAAATCTTACCTTTTAAAATATCTACTAGTCCTTTTACAATAGAAAGACCTAAACCAGTACCTCCGTATTTTCGGTTAATTTGAACTGAGCCTTGAGAAAAACTTTCAAACATGTTATCTTGTTTTTCCTTAGTGATTCCGATACCATTATCTTCAACTTCAAGTCTAACAGAATAGTTTTTATTCTTCTTATCGAGTTTGGTTACTCTTACCCAAATGTCACCATCTTTAGTAAACTTAATAGAGTTACCAATTAAGTTGATTAGTATTTGCGATATTTTTAACTGGTCTCCATTAAAAGTTTCTGGAAGGTTTTTGTCGTATTCAAAATGAATAGTAATATTATTATCTAATGCTGAATTGTTAAGAGCAGCAATAACGTTTTCTACTTTGTTTTTAAAGTTGAAAATTTCAGGATCTAATTCAACTTTGTTTGCTTCAATCTTATTTATTTGTAAGATGTCATTAATAAAGGTTAGAAGGTAATCTCCAGAAAATTTTAACGACTTTAAGTGCTGCATTTGTTCTGGTTTTGGATTTTCTTCTAAAAGCATATTTGTTAATCCTGTAACAGCATAAAGAGGTGTTCTTAACTCGTGCGTTACTGTTGATAAGAAATTTGCTTTTGTTTTAGCTGCAATTTCTGCTCTTTCTTTTTCTGTTAACAGCTCCTCATTTTTACGATATAACATATTGTTGGTTTTTAACCTAATGTTATTGTTTTTATAAAGAGATAAGGTAAGAAGTGATAATATGGTAATTAAAGCCACACTTAAAATAGTGGTTAATCTACTTAAGTTAGAATCTTCATTTTTTTGATTTAATTCTTCCTCTTGATGTTTAATCACTGCATCTTTATCTTCAATAATAGATTTTGCTTTTTTGTCAAGTGAAAGGTGAACATTATTGAACTCTATAATAGAATCCTTAGCTTTAATAAATAGTTTTAAGTTATCATTAGCTAGTTTGTAATTTCCTTTTTTAGAGTAAATAGTGCTCTGTAACTCATAACTTGCACTCAATATTTCTAATGTATTAGCTTCTTGAGCTAATTTTGTGCCTTCTATTGCAAGTGAAAGCGCTTTGTCTAAGTTGTTTTCTTCTAAGGCTATATATGCGCTTTTTAATAAGGCTTTACTTTCAAGTTTTGTTAACTCATTTTTTTTTGAAAGAATAATAGTCTTTTCTAATAATGATTTTGCTTCAGAGAAGTTTTTTAAACCAATATTTACTTCGGCTTGACTTAATGTTACTTCGGCAATTAAATCGTTAAGCTCTTCTTCTTCAAATATATTCCTAGCAGATTTAAAATAATCTAAAGCATTAGAGTAGTCTTTTTGATATAGATAAACAAGTCCTTTGGTATATCTTGAGATTGAAAGGTTGACTTTATCATCTATCTCACTTTGAACATTTATAGCCTTTGTAATGTTAGAGTTAGCATTGTTAACATCTCCAATATTATATTGATGACTCGCTATTTTAGATAGTATTATTCCTTGTTGTTTTTTGTTCTGTATTGATTCTGCTGTAAGTAGCGCTTTCTTTAAAGCATCAATAGCATCATAATAGTTGCCTTTTTTAGCTTCTGATTCGGCATTTTCTATATGTACAGTTATCTTATTTTCCTCCAAAGTTACATCACCTTCAATGGAGTTTTGAGGGAATGTTCGTGAAGCAATTAAGACCAAAAAAACAAATATGTAATATTTGATTCGGGACATTTTAAAGTCAATTTTCATCGGTAAATATAACAATTTAATCGATAAAATGCACTTTTTTTTGATTTTTATGTATTTCGTAGATGTTTTTTAGCTATGATAATTTGTGAATTAAATCAATAATTCTACTTGAATAACCTGTTTCATTATCATACCATCCAATAATTTTTACCATGTTCCCAATTACTGATGTCATTTGAGCATCGAAAATACAAGAATGAGAGTTTCCTACAATATCTATAGATACAATAGGATCTTCAGTATATTCTAAAATATGTTTATATTTTGTTTCCGAGGCTATTTTAAAAGCATTATTGATTTCTTTAACAGTCACATTTCTTTTTACGTTAAATGTAATGTCTGTAAGAGAGCCATTAGCAACAGGAACTCTTATACCACAACCACCAATGGTTGAAGAAAGTTCTGGAAAAATTTTTGTTAATGCTTTAGCTGCTCCTGTAGTAGTTGGTACTATGGATTGTCCAGCAGCACGAGCACGTCTTAAATCTCTATGAGGTTGATCGTGCAAACTTTGATCTGTGGTATACGAATGTACTGTAGTAATATAAGCCTGATCAATGCCGCAAAGTGAATTAATAATCTCCATCATTGGAGCTGCGTTATTTGTTGTACAAGATGCGTTAGAAATTATAGTTTCTGAACCATCTAATATGTGTTCGTTAACACCTAAAACAATTGTTTTTATTGAGTCTTCTAATGGCGGAACACTTAAAATTACTTTTGAAGCTCCATTTTGAATATGGTAGTCTAAATCGGTAGTTGTTTTAAACTTTCCAGAACACTCAATAACAATATCTACATTGTAAGGTTTCCAGTTTATATTCTTTGGATGGTCTATATTTATTAGAGGAACCTTTATATCATCTATAATAATATTTGATTCATTATAAGATACATTATTATTTAAAACACCGTGAATACTGTCGTATTTTAATAAATGGCTAAGCGTTTTGCTATCTGCTAAATCATTTATAGCAACTACTTGAATCTTGTTGTGTTCTTGTAGTAATCTAAAAACACGTCTTCCTATTCTACCAAAACCGTTTATGGCAACATTTACCATATTAAAGAATATGTTTTTGAGCGCGATAAGAAGATCTTACTAAAGCACTACTTTCTACATGACGGAAACCTAAACTTTTTCCTATTTCTTCGTACTCTTTAAATTGGTCAGGAGTAATGAATTGTTGAACAGGTAAATGCTTTTTACTTGGTTGTAAGTATTGACCAATGGTTACAACATCTACATTTACTTCTTTTAAATCATGTAATGTTTCAATTACTTCTTCTCGAGTTTCACCAAGACCTAACATGATTCCAGTTTTTGTTCTTCGCTGCCCTTGATCTTTTAAGTATTTTAAAACACCTAAACTTCTGTCATATTTAGCTTGAATTCTAACTTCTCTTGTTAAACGTCTTACAGTTTCCATATTGTGAGATACAACTTCTGGAGCGACCTCAATAATTCTATCAATGTGTTGTTCTATACCTTGAAAATCAGGTATTAGTGTTTCCAGCGTTGTTTCAGGGTTCATTCTACGAACAGCTTTTACTGTTTCTGCCCACATTATACTTCCCATATCTTTAAGGTCGTCTCTATCAACACTAGTAAGTACAGCATGCTTAATTTTCATTAATTTAATTGAGCGTGCTACTTTTTCTGGTTCATCCCAATCAACCGATTCTGGTCTACCTGTTTTAACACCGCAAAAACCACAAGAGCGTGTACAGATATTACCTAAAATCATAAATGTTGCAGTTCCTTCTCCCCAACATTCACCCATATTTGGACAACTTCCAGAAGTACAAATAGTGTTTAATTTATATTTATCTACTAAACCACGTAGTTCAGTATATTTTTTTCCTGTAGGTAGTTTTACGCGTAACCATTTTGGTTTTGGTTTACGTTCAACAACTGCATTTTGTGTGGGCTTTATTTCCATCTAATAAATTTCAGTTAGCAAAGATAAGAAGTATTCTCTTAAAAAAGTTATAAAGTGGTTAGATACCAAATACTAAAACCAATTAAAAAAATAATCCCTAGCCAACTCAATACATGCATGCTTTTTGAAGGCCTCCAGTTTTTTGGTGTATGTTTGCTGCTAATTAATGCGTAATTAGCAATGGCATAGAAAGGAGCTGTAAGAAAAGATAATATTGTTGCTATCTTAATAAGTGTTCCCATTTCAGATAAAAATAAAAAGTAAATACTAATAGTTCCAACTACAAGTATAATTAACCAGGTTAAATAGCCCTTGTTTAAATTTTTGCCAAATAATAAGTTGGTGGTTTTGTGCATAGCTCTAGGTGAAGCATCTAATGTGGTTAGTGTTGTGCTAAACATAGCTGTAAATGCAGCAACTCCTATTATTAAATATGCCCAATTACCAAGACTGGTTGTGTACATATCTATAAGTTGAATAGAGAATTTACCAGCTGATGAACTAAAGGTTTCATTGCTATTAAACATAATTAGAGTACCCAATAACACAAAGCCAATACCTAAGATAATAGTACTGAAATAGCCTATATTAAAGTCGAATAAAGCTGATTTTGGGTTAAACTCATTTAGATCTTTTTTCTTTTCAATAGCCCAAAGTGAATGCCAAATAGAAATATCTAATGGTGCTGGCATCCAACCCATGAAAGCAATTAAAAAAGCTATTTCAATGCTGTTTTGTGGTAATACTTGAGTAAAAGAAATACCATGAGTATTATTTGTAAATGCCATTATAACAGCTGCTAAAGTGCTAATAGTTAAAATGACGATTATTATTTTCATAAGGTTATCTAATAACTTGTACTTACCAATTAGTAATAAAACAGTACAAATAGAGAGTATAATAATGGTCCATACTTCAATGCTAACAAAGTCTCCAAAAAGTGATGTTGCTAAGCCAGCAGTTACTATAGTTACTGCAGTTTGAATGGTAAACATTGTGGCAAATGTGATGATGTAGTATAAAACTAATACACCTTTTCCAAGTTTTTTATAACCATCTAATAAACTTTCACCTGTAGCTGTCGCATATCGAGGTCCAAATTGAAAAAAAGGATATTTAAATAAATGGATAATAAGTAATGCCCAAATTAATCCTAATCCAAAATCGGCTCCAGCTCTAGTTGATTGTACAAGATGAGAAACACCTATTGCTGCTCCAGCAAATAATAAACCAGGACCAAGCTTTTTTAGGCTTATTTTCATTTTCTATTTAATATAATCTCAGCTAGTAGTTTCTTAGCCCTAAGTAATTTAACTTTTATATTATTCATTGGTTCTCCAACTTCTTTAGAAATTTCATCATAAGTAAGTTCACGGAAATACCTTAAATTAATAACTTCTTGATAATGCGGTTTTAATTTTTTTATGTCCTTTAAGAGTTTAGCTAAATTTTGCTCAGTAATAATTTTATCTTCAGGGGAAGGAGATTCGTCAATAATACCATAAACACGTTCTTCATGTTCTTCAGTTGTTTCATGAGAAATGGACGTTTTCTTTTTTCTTAAAAAGTCAACATGAATATTTTTAGCAATGGTTATTAGCCAAGTTTTAAACTTGTACTTTTCTTTATAAGAATCTATTTTATCAAAAGCTCTTGAGAATGTTTGAATAGTGATATCTTCGGCATCATTTTCATTTTCTGTACGCTTTAATAAAAAGCCATAAACATCATTCCAGAAATTGTCTAACAAAAAATTGAAAGCAATTTGGTTGTTTTCTTTTGCTTTTTTAATGGCTTCTTTTATCTCCAATGATGTGTTTTAGAAGTGAGATTTGAGATAAATATAAAGAATTGTGAGACAATTAAAAATAATTCTAGAAATGGTAGTGTATATATAAGTTTTGTATCATCAAGTTTTTTTGCAGACAAACCAAAGCTAATATATTGTAATACAAACCTAAAGGCGATAAGACTAACAACTATTTCCCATCTAAAAAGTAAGACTAAAAGAATAATAGAAGTAATCCAAAACAGTAATTGTGATATGTAAAATAAGCCTAATACTGTTTTATGAATAGGTTTATAATGATTTGCTGTAGATATGTGTCTTCTTTTTTGGTTGAACCAATTCTTAAAGTTTGTTTCGGGAATTGACTCAGTAAAGCTGTCTTTTGAAAAGCATAAAGCTGTATTGCTTTTATTGGCGACTTGGTTTACAAATAGGTCATCATCTCCAGAGCGAATTTGCATATGACTCATAAAACCATTAGCGTTAAAAAATTCTTCTCTTCTATACGCTAGGTTTCTGCCAACAGCCATATAAGGCATGCCAATTTTAGTATATGAAAAATATTGAATTGCAGTGAAAATAGTTTCAAATCTAATCAATGCATTTAACAGGTTAAACTTTTTCTTTTTATATGCTCCATATCCTATAACTACTGTTTTTTCATTGTTGAATTGACTGCTCATTTCTTTAATCCATTGATTAGAAACTGGTTTGCAGTCGGCATCAGTAAATAATAAAAAATTATGGGATGCTGCTTTAATTCCTAAAGTAAGCGCGTATTTTTTATTTCCCCAAAAAGCTTCATTGTTTTCTACATCAACAATTTTTATGTTATTATGCTGTTCTTCGAATGTTTTCATAACATCCAAAGTGTCGTCACTTGAAGCATCATTAATCAATACAACTTCAAATTTCTCGTAATCTTGATTGATTATTGATGGCAGAAATTTTTTAAGATTTTCAGCTTCATTTTTAGCGCATACTATAACTGAAATTGAGATGTTTTTAGAAGAAGTAGACTTGCTTTTAGCAAAAGCAAATTGCATAAATATCAATCCATAATAAATAGACTGAATTATAATAATAATAACAAAAGAATAGAATAATATATCCAGCACTAGACTATGTTACTTAAGAATGTTGAGGTTCATTACAGTCACTAAATTGGTCTGGAGTTTTTCCACAAAAACCACAAGCTTCACCTTCTTTATTAAGTACAGGATTTTGACTTGCACATGTACCAGCAAATTTACCATCTTTTTTTGCCCAAATTTTAATGGCAATTCCTGCTATAGCTAAACCTAATAGTGCTAAAGTTATGAGTAGTAATTTCATTTAAAAAATCTTTTTGCAAAGATACGTGTTTTGTAATATTTAATAAGACTGTTTTTTCTAAAATTAGACTTGAATCTTTATTGTTAAATAGCTAGTGACTTTATAAGTATTTGAGTGTCATATAAATAATTATTCATATTTTGTAGTAACTAACTGATAAAAATTTAAAACATGAAAAAATTATTCGCAGAGTTTTTTGGAACATTTTGGCTAGTATTTGGAGGTTGTGGAAGTGCAATTTTTGCTGCTGGTTATCCAGATTTAGGAATTGGTTTTGTAGGAGTGTCTTTGGCATTTGGTTTGACAGTTTTAACCATGGCTTATGCTGTTGGACATATTTCTGGAGGACATTTTAATCCTGCAGTATCCTTAGGTCTTTGGGCTGGAGGAAAGTTTGAAGGTAAATCATTACCTGGATATATAATAGCACAATTAGTTGGTGCTATGGTAGCAGCTGGTGCCTTATATCTAATAGTGACTGGAAAAACTGATTTTGTAAGTATTGGTGGATTTGCTGCTAATGGTTATGATTCATTATCTCCAGATGGTTACTCTATGACTTCTGCTTTAGTAGCTGAATTTTTATTAACAGCATTTTTCTTGTTAATTATTTTAGGCAGTACAAATGATAGAGCTCCAAAAGGATTTGCTCCAATAGCTATTGGTTTAGGGTTAACACTTATTCATTTAATTAGTATTCCTATTACAAATACTTCTGTAAATCCAGCTAGATCAACAAGTCAGGCATTATTTGCTGGAGGAGATTATACAGGACAATTATGGTTGTTTTGGGTAGCGCCAATTGCAGGTGCAATTGTTGCTGGATTTATACATAAAGCATTATTTGATAAAGAATAAATACATCTTTTTAAAATAAAAAAGGCTCGCAATGTGCGAGCCTTTTGGTTTATATATAATTGTTTTAATCTTGATTTTCTAGTTTAATCTGAGCAACTTCACTATCAGAAGAACCATCTTTAGATTCGATAGTGATACTTAAACTAAGCGCATCTTCAATATAAGGAACAGATTTTAACTCATTGTTAGTTTCGTCTATAACTCCTAAGTCAACCATTTGATTATTTACATGAGCCCACATTTTGTAGTATTGCTCATCAGATAGTTTTGGTAGAGAAATTACATCGATTAACGAAGACTTATCAACTGGATTAATATAAGCTACAGTTTTTAAATCTTTTGCTCTTTCGTTACCTCTTAAAACATATTTTTGAGTTTCAGGATTGTTAAGTTTTTGAAGTTGTTTCATTACTTCATCTAACTTGTTATTATTGTCTTCAATATCATCTCTTAAATCAAAAATTTCATCAGCTATGGTGTTGTTTTCATCTACTAGCGATTTATTTTGATTGTAAAAAGTGAAAGAAGTTCCAGCAAAAACTAATGCAGCTATACAGGCAGCAATAGTTAACCAGCGAGGTACTCTAGGTTTTTGTTGTAACTGAATTACTGGCTTTTCTTCAATGGCATCCATTACAGAACTTAAAATATAGCTAGGAGCTTTTTTAGCGTTAGCTCTAGCATTAATTTCTAATTGTGATTGAAGAATTTCGTATTCCATTTCAATCTCTGGATACTTAGAAATATACCTTTCTACAGTTTGAGTTTCTGTAATTGTTGTGTCTCCAATTAAGTACTTGTCTAATAATCCAGATTCTAAAAAATCTTGTATTTCTTTATTCATGACTGTACATTTTATGGGTTATATATTTTTTTAAGTTCACGTAACCCAATTTTTAATCTAGATTTTACAGTGCCTAACGGAATATCTAGTTCTTCACTAGCTTCTTGTTGTGTCATACCTTCAAAATAAAGTGCATTTAACACAATTTGGTACTTTGTCTCTAGGGTTTCAACATGCTTTTTCAAATCAATTGTATCTTGATTTAATCCGAATGTTGGTAATTTATATACGTTAGAATTATCGATTTGGATTTCTTTTTCGAATTTTTTCTTATGACTCCTTAGTTTATCAATAGCTGTGTTGCGAGCAATTCTATAGAGCCAAGTAAAGAGTTTTGCTTTACTAGAATCGTATTTTTGAGCATTTTTCCAAACTTTGATTAATGTTTCTTGCAAAACATCTTCAGATAAAGCTTCATTATTTAAAACTTTATTAATGACGCCAAATAAAGAGCTAGAGTAATTCTCATAAATAAGAGGAATTGCCCTTTGATCGCCTTTTTTTAATAAATTGGTAATATGAAGTTCTAGTTTAGAAATCAATTTTTCAATTTTAGTTATTTGACTAATTAACGAATTATTTTTTTAAATAATATTTACTTCTGCTTCTAAATTTATGCCAAAAAGTTTTTGAATGGTATTTTGAATGAGCTTAGAGAGGTTTAAAATATCATTTCCATTAGCACCTCCATAGTTAACCAAAACTAAAGCTTGATTTTTGTGTACACCATAATTGTTAAAGGTTTTTCCTTTAAATCCTGCCTTTTCAATTAGCCAACCTGCTGGAACTTTTACAAGTTTTTCTGACGCCGGATAACTTGGAATTTCTGGAAAGTTCTCTTTTAGTTTATTAAAATGTTCAGTTTTTATAACTGGATTTTTAAAAAAACTACCACTGTTACCAATTAGTTTTGGGTCAGGAAGCTTACTAGATCTAATATTAATAACAGCTTTTGAAATATCTTGAATAGTAGGCTTACTAACTTTTAAGGATTCTAATTCGTTAGTGATTGCTCCATAATTTGTTTTTAAGTTATGATTAGTCGTTGACAACTTAAAAGTAACGCTTGTAATAATGTATTGTCCTTTTAAATCTTGTTTAAAAACTGAATTCCTATAACCGAAATTGCAATCTTCTTTAGTAAAGGTGCGTGTTGTTAAGTTATCTATATGAATGGTTTCACAGGAAACAAAACTATCTTTAAGCTCAACACCATATGCTCCAATGTTTTGAATAGGAGCAGTACCTACGTTACCAGGAATAAGTGACATGTTTTCTAAGCCACCAAAGTTGTTTTGTAAACACCAAAGCACAAAATCGTGCCAGTTTTCGCCGGCTGAGGCTTTTATAGTAACCTGATTATCCTCTTTAGAAAGAATTTCGATGCCTTTTAAGTTAACATGAATAACTAAGGCGTTAATATCTTTAGTTAGAAGCATATTACTTCCACCTCCAAGAATAAACTTATTAGGATATTCTTTACTTGACAAAACGTTTCTTAAATCATCTATGTTTTCAGTCGATATGAAATGAGATGCTTTTACATCTATTCCAAATGTGTTATAAGGTTTTAAAGAAACGTCTTTTAGAATGGTCATTAAGCGTTATATTGTTTTAAAGCTTCTTTTAAAATATTTACTGATGTAATTAAGTCTTCTTTTTTAAGTACGTAAGCAATCCTAACTTGGTTTTTTCCTAATCCTTCAGTAGAATAAAATCCTGCTGCAGGTGCAATCATAATAGTTTCATTATTTAAGTGAAACTTTTCTAATAACCATTGTGCAAAATCATCAGCATTTTCAACAGGTAATTCAGCTATGCAGTAAAATGCACCTTTTGGTTTTGCGACTGTTACACCTTCAATTTTTTGAAGTTCATCAATAAGTACATTTCTTCTTTCTACATATTCGTTTATAACTTCTGTAAAGTAGCTTTCTGGTGTGTCTAATGCAGCTTCACATGCAATTTGAGCATAAGTAGGAGGCGATAAACGTGCTTGAGCAAACTTTAATGCTGTTTGGATTACATCCTCATTTTTAGTTACAATACAACCAATTCTTGCACCACACATGCTGTATCTTTTAGAAACAGAATCTATCATAATAGCATGATCTTCTAAACCAGCTTCTTGCATGATTGAATAATGCTCTGTGCCATCGTAAGCAAATTCTCTATATACTTCATCAGCAATTAAAAATAAATCATGTTTCTTAACAATTTCTGCTAACTGTTTGATTTCCTCTTTACTGTATAAATAACCAGTTGGGTTTCCTGGGTTACAAATAAGAATTGCTTTTGTTTTAGGAGTAATCAATTTTTCAAATTCCTCAATTGGAGGTAATGCAAAATTGTTTTCAATTTTTGAAACTACAGGAACAACTTTTACGCTTTGTGCAATTGAAAAACCATTGTAATTAGCATAGAAAGGTTCTGGGATGATAATTTCATCTTCAGCATCCATAATACTACCAAAGGTGAATAATAATGCTTCACTACCTCCAGTAGTTACAATAATGTCCTTAGCATCAACATTAATTTTATGGTCAGAATAATATTTTGCTAGCTTAACTCTATATTCTTCAGATCCTTCAGATCTACTATAAGCAACTACTTCTAATGTGTTGTTTTTTACAGCGTCTAAAGCAATTTTTGGAGTTTTAATATCTGGTTGTCCAATATTTAAATGAAAAACTTTTGTACCTCTTTTTTTTGCGTCTTCAGCAAATGGTACCAATTTTCTAATTGGAGATTGTGGCATTGATTTTCCTTTACTTGATACTAATGGCATAATTGATATGATTAATTACTAAAGAGTGCAAATTTATCTTAAAGTTTTTTTAAAATAAAGGGCTTTAAAGATTATTTAGGGAAAACATTTGTAAATTGTAGATAGACGTCATTTAATACTTGTCTATGAAAAGAAACCTATTGTTCATCTTCTTTTGTTTTTCCTTGTTATTCAAGCTTAGTGCTCAGGGTAATTTTGTACTTCAGAAAGGAAAAGAGGATAAGATAAGCTTTAAGTTAATCAATAATTTAATAGTAATTCCAGTAGAAATTAATGGAGTAGAATTATCCTTTCTTTTAGATACAGGAGTTACAAAACCTATTATTTTTAATTTTTTAAATCTCACTGAAGAATTAAAGATTAATCAAACCGAATTAATTTATATAAGAGGATTAGGAGAGGGAGAGCCAATGGAGGCTTTGCGTTCTAGAAACAATGTAGTTAAAATTGGAGATGCTATTAATGTAGATCAAGATTTATTTGCTGTTTTTGACCCTTCTTTAAATTTTGCACCAAGATTAGGTGTGCCAATTCACGGAATAATAGGTTATGATTTTTTAAAGGACTTTGTTGTTGAGGTTAACTATTCAAGAAATTTTCTTAAAATTATTCCTCCAAATAAATATTCAGAAAAAGATTGTAAAAAGTGTTCGTCGTTTGATTTAGAGTTTCATCATAATAAGCCCTATATGATGGGAGAGGTTACTATTAATGGGAATAAGACTCCAGTAAAGTTATTAATTGATTCTGGAGGAAGTGATGCTTTGTGGCTTTTTGAAGATAAAGAGAATAATATAACAGTTCCTGAAAAGTTTTTTGTAGATTTTTTAGGGCAAGGGTTGAGTGGTAGTGTTTATGGTAAACGTTCGGTAATTGATAAAGTTAGTTTTAGCGATTTTGATTTAAAAAGAGTAAATGTTGCATTTCCTGATTCTACTTCAATTTCTTATGCTAAAAAGATTAAGGATAGGAATGGTAGTTTATCTGGAGAAATTTTGAAGAGATTTAATGTAGTTTTGAATTACCCTAAGAAAAAGATAAGTTTAAAAAAGAATAATAATTACGGTAAGCCTTTTATGTATAATAAAAGTGGTATTACACTTGAACATTCAGGAGTCAGAGTTGTAAAAGAACAAAATAATGTTCAAAAACTTGAATCAGGAATGGATAATTCTAATAGAAATGAAGCTAGAGTTGTAATTTCGACTTCTTATAAATTTTCATTAGCTCCAGCTTTTACTGTTGTAGAGCTGAGAGAGAACTCACCAGCAAAAAGAGCTGGGTTAGAAATAGGAGATGTGGTTTTGGCTATTAATAATAAGAGTACACATTTGTTTAGTTTACAAGAGGTAATCCAATTTTTTTATGAAGAAGATGGAAAGCGACTAAAATTGTTAGTAGAACGTAAAGGAGTTAAAAAAGTCATATTTTTTAGGTTAGAAAGCCTATTAAAATAAAAAAGACACCTTAAGGTGTCTTTTTTATTTATAAGATTGATGTGTTATTTATTGCTCAATAACACTTTTTTCTTTTTTGTTTAGCACACTAGTTTTACTAGAGTCTACAACTGTTCCTTTAATCTTAAGTGCTACAGTTGGTCTGTCAGCATTAGATGTAACAGTAATTGTTTTTCTAATAGGCATTACACGTTTTGTGTCATACTTAACTTCAATTTCTCCAGTTTCTCCAGGCATAATTGGACCTTTTGGCTTTTTAGGAACAGTACATCCACAACTAGATTTTACTTTAGATATTATTAACGGAGCATTACCTGTATTTTTAAATTTAAATACTCTAACTCCATTAGCACCTTTTTCTATAGTGCCATAATCAATAGTTTCAGATTCAAACTCAATTTTTGCAACTTTTTCTTGAGCATTAACTGCAAAACTGATTAATCCTATAAATAAAATTGTAAATAACTTTTTCATCACTATGTTTTTAAATTCAACGTAAACTTACTCACTTTTTATGCATTCTGCAAAAATAATGGACATAATGCACTTACAATTGTACAGTATGCGGTTTTAATTGTACATTATAATTTTACAGAATACAAAATATAAGTACTTTTGCACATTAACATTCAAAAACTATTCCAAAGTATGTCGAATCCATCACAATATGATGCTAGTACAGTAGAAAGCAAATGGTATGATTACTGGATGAAAAACAATTATTTTCATTCTATACCAGACGAAAGAGAGCCATATACAATTGTAATTCCACCACCAAACGTCACAGGTGTGTTACATATGGGTCACATGTTGAATAATACTATTCAAGATGTATTGATTCGTCGTGCGCGTTTACAAGGAAAGAATGCATGTTGGATTCCTGGAACAGATCATGCTTCTATTGCAACAGAAGCTAAGGTTGTAGCGAAGTTAAAAGAGCAAGGTATAAAGAAAAGCGACTTAACTCGTGAAGAGTTTTTGAAACACGCTTTTGATTGGAAAGATCAATATGGAGGTATAATTCTAGAGCAATTAAAAAAACTTGGAGCTTCATGTGATTGGGAACGTACAAAGTTCACGATGGATGATGATATGAGTGAAGCGGTAATTAAGGTTTTTGTTGACCTTTATAATAAGGGTATGATTTATCGTGGTTATCGTATGGTAAATTGGGATCCTGAAGCAAAAACAACTTTGTCTGATGAGGAAGTAATCTATGAAGAGCGTCAAGGAAACTTATATTATTTACAGTATGATATTGTAGATTCTGACGAGAAAGTAACCATTGCAACGACACGTCCCGAAACTATTCTTGGAGATACAGCCGTATGTATTAATCCAAATGATGAGCGTTATAGCCATTTAAAAGGAAAGCGGGTTATCGTGCCATTATGTAATCGTGAGATTCCAATTATAGAAGATGAATATGTAGATGTGGAATTTGGAACAGGATGTCTTAAAGTTACACCTGCACATGATGAAAATGATAAGGTATTAGGAGATAAGCATAAGCTTGAAGTTATAGATATCTTTAATGAAGATGCTACTTTAAATTCTTTTGGATTGCATTATGAAGGTAAAGATCGTTTTGTTGCTAGAAAAGAAATTTCTAAAGAACTTGAAGACAAAGGCTATTTAGTAAAAGTTGAGCAGCATACTAATAAAGTAGGAACATCTGAACGTACCAAAGCAGTTATTGAACCAAGATTATCAGATCAGTGGTTCTTAAAAATGGAAGTGTTGGTTAAGCCAGCAATGGAAGCTGTGTTTGGTGAAGATAGAGATGTGAAGTTATTCCCAAGAAAATTTGAGAATACATATCGTCATTGGATGTCTAACATTAGAGATTGGAATATTTCGCGTCAGTTATGGTGGGGACAACAAATTCCAGCGTATTATTATGGAGAGGGAAAAGAGGATTTTGTAGTGGCTGAAACTAGAGAAGCTGCATTACAATTAGCTCAAGAGAAAACTCAAAATACAGACTTAAAAGCAGAAGATTTACGTCAAGATCCTGATGCTTTAGATACATGGTTCTCATCTTGGTTATGGCCAATGAGTGTATTTGATGGTATTCGTAATCCAGAGAATGAGGAGATTAAATATTATTACCCAACTAACGATTTAGTAACTGGTCCAGATATTTTATTTTTCTGGGTAGCACGTATGATTATTGCTGGTTATGAGTATAAAGATCAACGTCCTTTTGAAAATGTATATTTAACAGGATTAGTGCGAGATAAGCAGCGTCGTAAGATGAGTAAATCTTTAGGGAATTCTCCAGACGCTTTAAAATTAATAGAAGATTACAGTGCAGATGGTGTTCGTGTTGGGCTATTATTAAGTTCGGCAGCTGGAAATGATTTGTTATTTGATGAAGCCTTGTGTCAACAAGGAAAAGGACTTGGTAATAAAATATGGAGTGCTTTTAACTTAACGCAACTTTGGACAGTTTCTGAAGCTATAGAACAACCTGTTTCTAGTAAAATTGCTATTGATTGGTATAAATCTAAATTCAATAAAGTATTAACTGAAATTGAAGATCATTATAGTAAATATCGTTTATCTGATGTTATTATGTCTATGTATAAACTTATCTATGATGATTTCTGTGGATGGTTATTAGAAATTGTAAAACCAGGATATCAGCAACCTATAGATGCTAAAACATTTAACGAAGTTATTTCAATATTTGAAGACAACTTAAAGATTTTACATCCATTTATGCCTTTCATTACTGAGGAAATTTGGCAATCTTTAGGAGAGCGAACAAAAGAAGAAGCTTTAATTATTTCTAAGTATCCAGAAATTGGAACTTCTGATGAAAAGTTGATTAACGATTTTGAATTTGCCACTAAAATTGTTTCGGGTGTAAGAACCATTAGAAAAGAAAAGAATATTGCTTTTAAAGAAGGAATTGAACTTTTTGTAATGAACAATGAATCTTACACTAAAGATTTTGATGTTGTAATTAAGAAATTAGTTAACGCTACAGAAATTAATTATGTAGAAGAAAAAGTTGATGGTGCTTCATTTAGAGTAAAGTCTAATGAATATTTTGTGCCAATCTCTTTAGATAGTATCAATGTAGAGGAGGAGATTGAAAAGTTAACAAAAGAATTAAAACGTGCTGAAGGGTTCTTAACAGGAATTCAAAAGAAATTATCAAATGAGCGTTTTGTAAATAATGCACCTGAGCAAGTGATTACTTTAGAGCGTAAAAAGGAATCTGATACAGTAGCTAAAATTGAAACTATTAAAGCAAGTTTAGCTACATTACAATAATTGTAAAAGATAAAGTTTTTAAATAAAGAAAAGCCTAGTTCAATAACTAGGCTTTTTTTTGATGTTTATTTTCTATATAAAAAATAGTTATTTACCAGTTCTATGTATTTTCTTTTGGCTTCATCTTGAGTAATGTCTTGCGCTTGAAATAATGCATTTGTTTTAAACGCATTTATCAAAGCTTCTCTACTTTTTGGGCGTCCATAATCGTTAGTAGCTTTTTTGTAATAAGCATATAATTTTAGAAGTACATCTGCAGGAAAAGGTTCTGTATGAGCATTTATTCTACTTACAGCATCTCTAAATTCTATGTCTAACTCTTCAGAAGTCATCTATAATTCAGCAATTATACTTTCGCCTCCACGAACTTTTTGATTTAACTCAACTTTAATTTTAGTATCTAAAGGTAAAAATAAATCTACTCTAGACCCAAATTTAATAAAACCAGCATCAGCACCTTGTGTAGCATTATCTTCTTCTTTAGCATAATTAACAATACGTTTTGCTAATGCACCAGCAATTTGTCTATATAGTACTTTACCATAAGTTTTGTTTTCAACAACTATAGTTGTACGTTCATTTTCTTCGCTAGCCTTAGGATGCCATGCAACTAAATATTTCCCTGGATGGTATTTGCTAAAAAGTACTTTTCCACTAATAGGATAGCGTGTTACGTGTACATTTATAGGAGACATAAATACACTTACTTGTAATCGTTTTTCATTAAAGTATTCTTTTTCAAAAACTTCTTCAATAACTACTACTTTACCATCTACAGGAGAAATAACATGTTCGTCATTTTGTTTTGTATGACGTTTAGGGTTTCTAAAAAACTGAAGTACTAAAATTAGGAGTACTAAAAGTGTGATTTGTATTAGTTTAAGTAACCAAGGTATGCTTACTAGGTTGTCTAATAATAAAAATAACGCTACTACAATTACAAGAGTAGTTAAAATGATTTTTTGTCCTTCTTTATGAAACATACTTTAAAAGTCTTAAAAATAAATAAATAAAAGGTGCAGCAAATATAATGCTGTCTAATCTATCAAGTAAACCTCCATGACCTGGCATAATAGAGCCACTGTCTTTTGCTCCAGCTTGACGTTTATATTTTGATTCTATTAAATCTCCAATTGTACCAAATACACTTACTATAATTGCTAAAATTAACCAGCTAGTAAAGTTTAATACTTCAGTGTATTTAGCTATAAAATAACTGCTAATAGTGGCGAATAATAAGCCTCCTAAAAAACCTTCAACTGTTTTTTTAGGAGAAATACTTGGGAACAATTTTTGTTTGCCGAAGTTTTTACCAACCAAATAAGCAAATGAATCGTTCACCCAAACAAGAATAAATGCACCTAATAATATACTTGGATTAAATTCTTCGAAATAGTTAGCTATTAGTATTATAAATATAAATCCACTAGATAAATAAAATGTTGTGTTTATATAGCGTTTAGTAATTAATAAAGGGATTGTCTTTTCTGAAAATAAATCTTTTATTAAAAACAATAGCACAAATATTGTTAGTACATGGAATATTTGGCTAGCTTCATAAAAACCTTGATTAGCATCAAGTATTAGTTGCCAATAAGCAAAAGCTAAGTATAAAACGATAAAAATGATATATGATATTATACCCTTTAGTTTAAGAAGCTTGTTAAACTCTGCTAAACAGATTAATCCAAACACAAAAAATAATGCTATGGTTGCATGCTGTGATAATAATGAAGTTAAAAGTAGCGCTACAAATAAGGCTCCTGATAATGCTCTAATGGCTAGTTCTTTCACTGTGTTGGTTTATAAGTCTTCTAACAACAGCAAATATAAGTTTTTTGAACTACTTCCATAACTTAAGAAGTCATTTTCATCACTCGCTTTAAAGTGCTTAATGGTAGTGATGTTAGAAGGTATTCTACTTTTATTCTTGTCTTTAATACCATGTAGACCTTCACTAATTGTTTCAACAAATTGACTTGTAGTTGCAAAAATCACAAAGTTGGCTGGTAAATCTTTTAATTTTTTTTCAGCTATTTGATTTGAAGATATAAGCAAAGAACCATCATTAGCAATTAAATACTCGCAGGTAGAGAAGAAGAAATCGCCTTCAGAGCTTTTTTTGGTAGTTTTTAATTCAAATGAATTAAATTTTTCAGCTAGCCTATCGTCAAATAATAATACTTGTTTGTTTTCCCAGTTATTTTCTTTAATGATATGACTAAAATACTGGTTTACTTCATCTTGGTTTTCACAATACAAAAACTTACCACCATTTGCTTTAAAGTTTATGGTGAATCTTTCGTCTACAGGCAACTCAACTTCAGGCATGTATTTACTACGCTCGTCAGATTTGACATGCTCTTGAGAGTCTTTAGACTTTGGGCCAAAGATTTTTCGAAATAGACTCATTTAGATTACGCGCTATTAACCAGGATGTCCTAGATTTTATCAAATATAAAAAAACTAAATTTAACTATAAGTTAAATTTAGTTTTTTGTAAGAAATTTATTCTTCCTCTTGAGAAGCTTCAATCTCGATTGTATTATCTTTTTCAAAAGGACGTTTTCCAAAAATCTTTTCAAGATTATCCTTAAAGATAACTTCATCTTCCAGTAGCACTTCGGCTAACTCAATTAGTTTGTCTTTGTGCTTTTCTAGTAAATCAATTGCTCTTTGATATTGTTTCTCAATTATATCAGATATCTCGTTGTCAATTAATTCGGCAGTTTGTTCACTATATGGTTTAGAGAAACCATATTCGTTTTGACCAGAAGAGTCATAATAAGTTAGGTTTCCAACTTTATCGCTTAAACCGTAAACTGTTACCATGGCTCTAGCTTGCTTCGTTACTTTTTCTAAGTCGCTTAAAGCACCTGTAGATATTTTATCGAAAATTACCTTTTCTGCAGCACGACCACCTAAGGCAGCACACATTTCGTCAAGCATTTGTTCTGGTCGAACAATTAAGCGCTCTTCAGGTAAATACCAAGCAGCTCCTAAAGATCTTCCTCTAGGCACAATCGTTACTTTAATAAGTGGTGCAGCATGTTCTAACATCCAACTTACTGTAGCGTGTCCAGCTTCATGGTAAGCAACTGCTTTCTTTTCTTCTGGAGTTATAATTTTGTTTTTCTTTTCTAAACCACCAACAATTCTATCTACAGCATCTAAGAAATCCTGTTTTTCAACAGATTTTTTCCCGTTTCTAGCTGCAATTAGTGCTGCTTCGTTACAAACATTAGCAATATCTGCACCAGAGAATCCTGGAGTTTGTTTAGATAAAAAGTCTGTGTCTAAATCCTGAGCTTTCTTTAATGGCTTTAAATGAACTTCAAATATTTCTTTACGTTCACGTACATCTGGAAGGTCAACAAATATTTGTCTGTCAAAACGTCCAGCACGCATTAAGGCTTTATCTAATATATCTGCTCTGTTGGTTGCGGCTAATACAATAACGTTTGTATTTGTACCAAAACCATCCATTTCGGTTAGTAACTGGTTAAGCGTATTTTCACGCTCGTCATTACTTCCAGACATTGCGTTTTTACCTCTAGCTCTACCAATGGCATCAATTTCATCAATAAAAATGATTGAAGGTGATTTTTCTTTAGCTTGTTTAAATAAGTCACGTACTCTAGATGCACCAACTCCAACAAACATCTCTACGAAATCTGATCCAGATAAAGAGAAGAAAGGCACTTTAGCTTCACCAGCAACAGCTTTTGCTAATAAAGTTTTTCCTGTTCCTGGAGGTCCTACAAGTAATGCACCTTTAGGTATTTTACCTCCTAAAGACGTATATTTTTCTGGGTTTTTAAGGAAATCTACAATTTCCTGAACCTCTTCTTTAGCGCCTTCTAAACCAGCCACATCTTTAAATGATGTTTTTACCAAAGTATTTTGATCAAAAAGTTTTGCTTTAGATTTTCCGATATTAAAAATCTGTCCACCAGCACCACCACCAGCACCACCAGACATACGTCTCATAATGAAAATCCAAACACCAATAATTAAAACAAATGGTAATAAAGAAAGTAATAATTCTCCCCAAGCATTTGTTTCGGTTTTATAGTTTATTTCTGTTGACAAGCCGTTGTTGTCAATAGTATCTTTTAAATCTTTTTGGAATAACTGTATGTCTCCAAATTCAAATTGATAGTTTGGTGATTTTCCTGCTATTGGTAATAGTTGAGGTTTAACAGACTTTTTATGAACATCTTTTTTAGCTGCTTCTTCAGTTAAGTAAACTTTTGCTTCTCTTTGGTTTACAATTTCAACTTTTTCAACATCTCCATCTTTTAAGTAATTAAAAAATTGAGCAGGAGTAGATGAGCTTCCAGTAGAAGAACCCATTCCACCAGAGAAAAGGTTGAAGGTTAAGAACAAAGCTAAAATCAATCCATATATCCAATAAGGACTAAATTTAGGTTTTTTTGTATTATTTGGTTTTTTGTTTTCTGGCATGAATTGAGATTTAATAGCTTGTTTTTATTTCGGTTGTTTTAGCATCTCCCCAAAGACTTTCAATGTCGTAGTATTCTCTAATATGCTTTTGAAACACATGAACAACTACATTTACATAATCCATTAAAACCCATTCTGCATTATCACTACCTTCGATATGCCAAGGTTTGTCTTTAGTTTCTTTACTTACTTTTTTTTGTACGGAGTTTACAATGGCGTTTACTTGTGTGTTTGAAGTACCTTCGCAAACAATAAAATAATCGCAAACAGTATTTTCTATTTCTCTTAAGTCTAAAATATTAATGTTTTGCCCCTTTACATCTTCAATACCATTTAATATTACAGTTATTAATTGGTCAGCATTAGTGTTTTCTTTCGTCATTAAATTGTTTTAATTTGTACAAATTTATTATTTTTTTGTCTCTAAACGTATTTTTAAAGTCTTAATAAAATTATAATTTAAAAAATATTCAGTTTTATGCATATAATCAAACTTAATGCCATTGATTCTACCAACGCTTATTTAAAATCTATAAGCGTTAAAAAGGTATTGGATGATTATACTGTAGTGGTTACAAAACACCAAACAAGTGGTCGTGGGCAAATGGGAACTTTTTGGGATTCTGAAAAAGGCAAAAACCTTACGTTTAGTGTGTATACAAAGCATTTAAGCATTGCAATTGAAGAGCAGTTTTATATTAGTATGATAGCTTCTTTAGCATTGGTAAAGACATTGCAAATGTTTAATATTCCTAAGCTTCAAGTAAAATGGCCTAACGACATTTTGTCAGAGCAAAAGAAGATATGTGGAATATTAATAGAGAATGTCATAAAAAACTCAAGTATTGAAGGTACTATTATTGGTGTTGGGTTAAATGTAAATCAAACCTATTTTGAAAATTTACCACAAGCCTCTTCATTAAAAAATCTAACAGGAACTGTTTTTGATTTGGACGAGTTATTAGTACATATTGTAAATAACCTTAAGTTGTATTTTGAGCAACTAAATAAAGGGAAACGACAATCTATTAAAAGAGCTTATGAAGCACTTTTGTTTAGAAAAAATAAACCCTCAACTTTTAGAGATACATCAGGACAAGTTTTTGGAGGCTTTATTCAAGGAATAAATACCAACGGTAACCTAGTTGTACTTCTAGAAGATGAGGTTATTAAGGAGTTTGAATTAAAAGAAATTCAACTGTTATATTAAATAGCGTTAGGAATACTAGTAGCTAGAGTTTCAATAAACTTAGTAATAGGTCCTTTAATCATCATTGCCATCATTGGATTAAAATCGCCATTAAAAGATAATTGTACATCACTTTTATTATCAGCAGTTTCTGTAATATTTCCTTCTAAAGCAAAATCTAATTTTCCTCCTGCAGCACCTAAAACAATTTTGTTTGGAGCGATAGCTTCCTTTTTCTTAAGGACTATTTCTGGCATACCCTTAAGTGCAAATAAAAATTTGTCTTCACCTAAAACTTCAAACTTGCTAATGTTTTCAGGCATTAATTTTTCAAAATTTTCAACGTTAGCTAAGAAATCAAAAACATCTTGAGCAGATTTGTCGATACTAATTTTTGGAGATTCTAAATTCATGTGTATTGTTTATTAATGCTTATATCAATTTGCGTTCCATTGTGAAGGATTAGCATTCCATTGTGACAAAGTTTCTAGTTCTTTACTAGTAATATACTTAGTATCTAGAGCTTGTTCTAATAAGTTTTCGTAATTACTTAAGGTATGTAATGTTACATTATCGTTTTCAAAATTATCTTTAGCAACATCAAAACCATAAGAAAAAATAGCAACCATTCCTTTTACGTTAACTTCGGCAGCTTTTAAAGCTTTAACAGCATTTAAACTACTTTTTCCAGTGCTTATTAAATCTTCAACAACGACCACATTTTGACCTTTTTGAATAAACCCTTCTATTTGATTTTGACGACCATGTTTTTTAGGTTCAGGACGTACATATACAAACGGAAGTCCTAAGTATTCGGCAACTAATGCACCAATACCAATAGCACCTGTAGCAACTCCAGCAATTACATCTGGTTTGCCATAATGTTTTTCAATATGTTTTGCCATTTTCTCTCTAACGTAGTTACGTATTGGAGGGAAAGACAACACTATTCTGTTATCACAATAAATTGGAGATTTCCAACCAGAAGCCCAAGTAAATGGTTCTTGAGGGCTTAGTTTTATAGCATTGATTTGCAGTAAAACTTCGGCTGTTTTTTTAGCTGTACTTTTATTAAAAATCATAGCCGCAAAATTACTAAAAAATACTATTTTTACTCTGTAAAAACTTGTTTTTAATTAACAATGTATAAAATATTTGTAGGTGATAAACCTATTATACTAACTACCAAGGTTGAGAAAGAAACCAACTTTAAAAATTACTTACTCGATACAGTTAATATTGGTAAAGTAATTAGAGAGATTAAGGAAAGTCATATTGAAGCTATTCATTTAATAGATTCTGATAAAGATGTTTTAATTGAAAAGTTTTTAAAACTTTTACCTAATGTTGTTGCAGGAGGAGGGAAGGTGTTTAATGACAATGGCGAAGTACTTTTTATTTTTAGAAACAATAAATGGGATTTGCCTAAAGGAAAAGCTGAAGGTAAAGAAACCATAGATAAAACAGCTATTAGAGAAGTAGAAGAAGAAACAGGGATTTCTGGTTTAAAAATTACGAAACCCTTAGAAATGACGTACCATATTTTTAAACGTAATGGTAGGCATAGAATAAAAGTGACTTATTGGTTTGAAATGCATTCTAATTATAATGGTAAATTAATTCCTCAAGAAAATGAAGGTATTACTAAAGTAAAGTGGTTGGATGCAAAACAGGTTGAGAAGGCTTTAAATAATTCTTACGCTAATATTAGACAACTTATTTAAGTAAGCTTTTTAAAAGCCTCTGCTATTTTATTTAACGCTATTTTTTTATCACTTTTTGAAGTGTTAGCTGGAGGACCATGAGGTGTATCGTTTACATCAACGATATAAATTTTATTGGTTTTGTTGTCTCTTAAAACATCTAGCTCTCCATAGTCTAAGCTTATTTTTTTAACAAAATCGTTGATTTGTTTTATTTCTTCATTCGAAAAAATATGAGCTATTGCATCTATTTTTGTTGTAATGGTTGTGTTTTTAAAGCGTTCGTTTTTTAGTCTGTATTTTAAATAAACAAAATCTAAGGTGGTAAAAACAATAGGTACTCTAATATCTAGTACAGATGTTTCGTCAAAGCTATTATCTATTAATAATTGGTACACAGTATTTTTTTGAGTTGTAGCAATAGGAGTGTCTAGTATTTTACCATCATGAGCTGCATTAATATCGCTTTTAGCAACAATTTTGCCTGTATAGGTTAATGGGTTAATGCTAGAAGAGTAACCAAATACTTGAGTAAATATGTTATCAACATATGTTTTGCTAATATTTCTTGAGTGAAAATTAACAATAGTTTGTTTTTGATTGTACTTTTCTAGAGAATGAAATTGGTCTTTAAATGTTTTGTCTTCCCAAAAAATGATAGCTTTTGGATTGTTACAAAGTTTATTAGTGATGTTGTAATTTAAATGTTTTCCAATTTTGTATATAGTAGTACCACTTCCAGGATAATCGGGATACACTAAGAGTGTCTTTGTTTT
Source organism: Pontimicrobium sp. IMCC45349 (assembly GCF_047219225.1). Taxonomy (GTDB): domain Bacteria; phylum Bacteroidota; class Bacteroidia; order Flavobacteriales; family Flavobacteriaceae; genus IMCC45349. The sequence continues at coordinate 2,348,754 of NZ_CP178208.1, forward strand.
AAAACCGTTGTTTATAAACTGTCTTATATACAAAAAAATATGATTGAGATCTTTAAGAATCATCTCAATAAAGGATTTCTTTTTTTTATAAGAATTGAAAACGCCTCTAAACATTTATAATTACTGTTAGCTATGGCATAGATAAATAAATATTTTGAAATGTAACGCTTTTAAGTAATTTTTTGAAGGTTCTATTCCTAATGATACGGTTTGTGCTCGTTTTTTTGAGGTTCGTTTAATGTATTTATATAAACACGTTTTAATGGTTTATATAAATACATTAAACGAAGTTAGCATTTTTGAGCTTAAAAATCAATACGTATTTCTACGTATTTTAAACCTGTTCAATATATTAAAGGCATAAAAAAAGCCACTTTAACTAAAGTGGCTTTTTTTATTAGTAATTAAGTTGTATTTACTTAATCATATCGTAACTGCGTTTAATAAAGTTAGTAAGCTCTTCCCCTTTTAAAAGGCCTTGTGATAAGCGCGCTAAATCTAAACTTTGGTTAATTAAACGTTCTTGTTTTTTCTTAGTTTTTGTGTTTAAAATTTCACCAACTAATTCCGAGTTAGTATTAACCACTAGATTGTACATTTCTGGCATATTACCAAACATGTTCATTCCGCCACCACCAGTTTGTTGCATCTCTTTCATACGACGCATAAACTCTGGTTGTGTAATCATAAATGGCGCAGCATTGCTATCCATAGTCTCTAGCTGTACCGAGAATTTATCAGCAGGAATTACTTCTTTAAGTAGTTCGTCTAATGTTGTTTTTTCTTCGTCAGATAATTTAGAGATTTTAGTATCATCTTTTTTGATGATATTGTCTATATGATCTGCATCCACACGTGCAAAAGAAATGTTTTCTTTTGTTGTTTCTAACTTTTGAATTAAATGCGATACAATTGGCGAATCCAATAATAACACTTCGTAACCTTTGTCTTTAGCTGCTTCAATGTAGCTATGTTGCTCATCCTTATTTGAAGCGTATAAGATTACTAATTTGTCATCCTTATCGGTTTGTTTTGCTTTAATTTTATTATAAAGCTCTTCGTAAGTGTAGTATTTACCATCTACAGTTGGGTATAATGCAAAAGCATCTGCTTTTTCAAAGAATTTTTCTTCCGAAAGCATTCCGTACTCAATAACAATCTTGATATCGTTCCATTTTGCCTCAAAATCCTCGCGGTTATTGTTGAATAACGACTTTAGTTTATCGGCTACTTTACGAGTAATGTACGACGAAATCTTTTTTACAGCACCATCGGCTTGTAAGTAACTACGAGATACATTTAAAGGAATGTCTGGAGAATCAATAACACCTCTTAGCATTGTTAAAAATTCTGGTACAATACCTTCTACATTATCGGTAACAAATACTTGGTTTTGGTATAACTGGATTTTATCCCTTTGCATGCTCATATCTTGAGTCATTTTAGGGAAGTATAAAATTCCTGTTAAGTTAAAAGGATAATCTACATTTAAGTGAATGTTAAATAAAGGCTCCTCAAATTGCATTGGATACAATTCACGATAGAAGTTTTTATAATCATCCTCTTCTAATTCAGCTGGTTGTTTTGTCCAAGCTGGATTTGGGTTGTTTATAATGTTATCTACTTCTTGTGTAGGAGCAGGATCATCTTCTTTAGCGTCTTCAGGTTTTGGTAAAGTTTCAGTACGCATTCCAAACTTAATTGGAATAGGCATAAATTTATTGTACTTAGTTAAAAGCTCACTAATTTTTGAATCTTCTAAAAAGCTTTCTTCACCTTCAGAAATGTGTAAAATAATTTCTGTTCCTCTGTCTGTTTTGTCTGCTTCTTCTAAAGTGTATTCTGGACTACCATCACAAGTCCAATGAGCTGCTGGCTCGTCTTTAAACGATTTAGTGATGATTTCAACCTTGTCTGCAACCATAAAAGAAGAGTAGAAACCTAAGCCAAAATGCCCAATAATTCCAGCGTCTTCAACTTTGTCTTTGTATTTGTCTAAGAATTCTTCAGCACCAGAAAAAGCAACCTCGTTAATGTACTTTTTTACTTCATCGGCAGTCATTCCTAATCCTTGGTCAATAATATGAAGTTTTTTACCTTTTTTATCAATCTTAACTTCAATTTGCGGATTTCCATACTCTACTTTAGCTTCACCAATATTTGTTAGGTGCTTTAGTTTTAAAGTAGCATCTGTAGCGTTACTAATTAACTCACGTAAAAATATTTCGTGATCACTATAAAGAAACTTCTTGATTAATGGAAAGATATTTTCTACCGAAACATTAATATTTCCTTTTGACATAATATGTTGTTTTATTTTATTTGTTTTAACTGATTGACTTTAGTCAAAAAAAATACCACTTCTTAAAAAGTGACAAACTGACATTTATTGTGGTTAATTTTTGTAATTTTATATTTCTTATAAAAAAAATAGTATGTACAACTCGAAAATAATAGGCTTAGGTAAATATGTGCCAGAAAATGTGGTTACAAATGATGATTTATCTAAAATGATGGATACTAACGATGCATGGATTCAAGAAAGAACAGGGATTCAAGAACGTAGATGGATAGAGAATGGTTCTGAAGATACTTCGGCTATAATGGGAGCAAAGGCTTCTGAAATTGCAATAGAACGTTCAGGAATAAATAAAGAAGATATAGACTTTATTGTATTTGCAACCATGACACCAGATTATTATTTCCCTGGATGTGGTGTTCAAATACAAGAATTATTAGGTTTAAATAATGTTGGAGCCATTGATATTAGAAATCAATGTTCTGGGTTTGTATATGCTGTATCTGTTGCAGATCAGTTTATTAAAACTGGAATGTATAAAAATATCTTAGTAGTAGGAGCAGAGTATCACTCAAATGGATTAGATAAAACCACTAGAGGTCGTGGTGTTACAGTAATATTTGGTGATGGAGCAGGAGCTTGTATTATGTCTAGAGAAGAGGATACTACAAAAGGTGTGTTGTCTACTCATTTACATAGTGAAGGAAAATATGCAGAAAAATTAATTGTAGAATCACCTAGTATTCGTCATTGGGTACCGCAAATTCTTGAATCTGAAGAAGAAGACTTGTCTTATTTTCCATATATGGACGGAACATTTGTATTTAAACATGCAGTCGTGCGTTTTAGTGAAGTGATAATGGAAGGATTGATGAAAAATGGTATGCAGAAAGATGATATTGATATGTTAATTCCACATCAAGCTAATCTTAGAATAGCGCAGTTTATTCAAAAGAAATTTGGATTAGGAGATGATCAAGTATTTAATAATATTATGAAGTATGGTAATACTACTGCAGCTTCAGTTATTATAGCACTTACCGAGGCTTGGGAAGAAGGTAAAATAAAAGAAGGCGATAATGTAGTGCTTGCTGCATTTGGTAGCGGATTTACTTGGGGAAGCGCAATAATTAAATGGTAAACTATAAATAATAAAAAAACCCAAAACAAAGACGTTTTGGGTTTTTTAGCTATTAACCAACATTAACATTTACTAAAAATGCTATACTAATAAGACGTGTAAATTTTAATTTTATTACGTTAGGTATTTAAATTTAACCAACTTTAACATTTAACCATTAACTGTTAAAAGTAAAAACCCGAAGCAGTGACTCTTCGGGTTTTTGTATTAATAACCAAACATTAACACTAACCATCAACTATTTATGTAGGTTATTAACTTAATTTTACATGAATCCGCCACCACCAGATTTTTCACGGTTATCACGACGTTTTCTACTTAAGGCTCTGTATTTTCCTCCACCAAATCTGTATGAAAGACCAATTCTCCAAGCGTTACTTTCCCAGTTGAATTCTCCCATTTGTGGATAAGGTCTGTCACCGTCAAATTCAAACTTCATGGTATTGAATATGTCATTGTAGCTAAAACTAAATGTTGCTTTGTTATCTAAGAATCTATAACGTAAACCAGTATTAACTAAAATCATAGGTTTTCTGTTAAACTGAAGACTTTCACTTGCTCCATTATACATTCCAAATAATGATAAGCTTAATTTTTTAGTCACATTAAAGTTGTTGTTTAATCTGAAGTTAAATGTTGAGTTGTCTATCTCTACATTTTGAGGTCCAGGTACTGGAGCAGTTTGATCTTCAACCACTCCCTTTACAGTGTTAAAATACGCTTCTGCACTAGCATTTAAACTCCACCATTTTGTAGGTCTGTAGTTACTAGAAATTTCTGCACCATAAGCTTTGTTATTGTCAAAATTGTCAAAACTTAAGATTAAACGGTCTCCTGTTGGATCTTCTGGGTCAACAGATACAGAACGGCTAATTTCATCTTCAATAGCTCTATAAAATACACCTGCAGTAATACTACCTTTGTTAAGTTGTCTAGTGTAGTTAAACTCAATTGAGTTTGTAAACTGTTGTCTTAATTCAGGATTACCTACTGATGTTATACGTGGTGTACTCCACTCTCTAATTGGGTTGATTTGTCCTAAACCTGGTCTGTCAACACGACGACTAAAGCTTAATTGGTATGAGTTTTTATCTGAAGCACTATATGTTACGAAAGCAGATGGGTAAATACTAAATTGATCATCTTTAAATTGAGCATCTTCCTGAGTGTCTTGTGCAAAGTCAGCTTGTACTTCATATTGCTCAAATCTTGCTCCAATTTGATAAGACCATTTTTCTAAAGTTTTTCCATAAGTAGCATATACAGAGTAGATGCTTCTTTCGTATTCGTAGTCAGAATCAAATAAGTTACCGCTAGTTGTATCGTAAATGTTTTCTGAATTATTTAATCTGTACTCAGCTCCTAATTCAAGTTTAGCCTTTTCTGATAATGGATTTGTATAATCAAGGTTGATTACAGTATTATCTCTTTTGTTGTTAACTAAGTCTATGTAACTTGGTCCTGCTGAGAAATTGAAATTAGCACTTTCGTCACTATCAAACGTACTGTAATCTGCTTCAATACTTATGTTATGTCCTTCTTTAGCAAAGTCTAACTTGTAAGTGGCGTTATACGTAGATGTGTTGTTTTCGTTTGTGTTGTTGAAAAGCTGGTGGAAACTTGGTGTGTTTCCTGGGTAATATATATCAGTTGTACCATAGCCTTTTCCGTCATATATATTTTGGTTTGTATAAATCGAAAAAGTGTTTTTGTCATTAATATAATAGTCAATTCCTATTTTATATAAATGAGATTTATTGTTGTTGCCAAAATCGAATTCTTGTCGTGAATTATCGTCTAAACGATCTATGTTACCATAGTTGTCACTTTTTCCAATGTTGTTACCGTAGTTTCCGTAGAAATTAAATTTACCGTTTCTGTAGTTCATGTCTATTGAACTATTGAACTTAGCATTTATTTCTTTACTTAATCCAAGGTTTATGTTACCATTGAAACCAATTTGAGTGTTTTTGTGTAATACAATATTTATAATTCCACTCATACCTTCTGGGTTGTATTTAGCCGAAGGGTTTGTAATTAACTCAATACTTTTAATTGAAGTAGAAGGAATTTGTTTTAGTAACTGAGCAGCAGGAACGTTTGTAGGCTTTCCATCTACAAGTACACGAACATTTTGATTACCTCTTAAGCTAATGTCACCACTTTGACTATCAACATTTACAGATGGTAAATTGTTCATGATATCACTAGCAGATGCACCTTGAGTAGTAAGGTCTCTACCAACTGTAATTACTTTTCTGTCTACTTTTTGTTGAATAGTTGAAACTTCGGCTACAACTGTAACTTCATCTAAAGCCGACGCTTCCTCTTCTAATCTAATTTCTCCCAGATTAATTCTAGCAGTTTTACGACTAATAGTAATTTCTTTGTTTACAGTTTTAAATCCAATATATTGAATAGTAACTGTGGAAGCACCTTCAGGGATTTTGGTTATTTTAAATGAACCGTCTTCTGTAGTGATACCTCCTGTTATTGTTTCTCCTTTATCATTTTTAACGATTACATTAACATAAGGTAAGGGTTCGTCTAAGGCAGAGTCAATGACTGTACCTACAACAGTTCCTTCTGTGAAGGCCTTTGTTTCTGTTGCAAATGCACTTTGAGTGATAAGTAATACTAAAGCACATAGAGTGATTAATTTTCTCATTTATTTAATTTTGATTGATTAGTTTAAATTGAAAACAATTAAGTTTTCTACTTTTATACCTAACAGACGACGTTTTTGCTGTACTGTTACTTTTTTTAACAATAGTTAACAACACTTTAACAAATGAATAAAACGACATTAGTTTTTGGAGCTTCATTAAAACCTGAAAGATATTCTAATATTGCTATTAATAGGTTGTTAGATAATGAGATAGAGGTTTTGGCATATGGGATGAAAAAGGGTGCTATAGAAAAAGTTGAAATTGATACAGATTTAAAGGATTATAAAAATATTGATACAGTAACGCTTTATCTTAACCCAAAACGACAAGAAGAATATTACAGTTATATTATCTCTTTAAAACCAAGGAGAGTTATTTTTAATCCAGGAACTGAAAATCCAGAATTTTACAGCATGCTTAAAGAAAACAATATAACATTTGAAGTTGCTTGTACGTTGGTGTTACTTGCGACGAATCAATATTAAGCCTATAAAAGTAAATAAGCCGTTTAACGGTAAAAGTTCATAGCCTATAACGTAGCCTCCAATATTTTCAGCTGGAATTTTTCCAATTATATATACTAAGACTACAGAGCATAAAGCAACTATCCAAACATATTTGTCTTTAATTTGATGCTTTGTAAAAATTCCAAAAGCAAATAGACCTAATAGAGGTCCATAAGTGTAACCTGCAACAGTTAGTAAACTGTCTATTACGTTGCTATTTAATACATATTTAAATAGGATAATAACTATTACTAATAAAACACTCATCGCTATATGAGTTTTTTTGCGAATCTTTTTTTGCTCTGCTTCAGGCTTTTTTTCTACATCTAAAAAGTCAATACAAAACGAAGTAGTTAATGATGTAAGTGCACTGTCTGCACTACTATATGCGGCTGCAATTAATCCTAGCATAAATGTAATAGCTAATATAATTCCTAGTCCACTATTTAAAGCTATTTCTGGGAATAATAAATCAGTTTTTGGTTTTCCATCCATTAATGGGATTGCTATATTATGTTTTTCAGCATAAATAAAGAGTAATGCACCTAATAACATAAATAAAAAGGTAACTCCAACTAAAACAATACTAAAAGAGACCATGTTTTTTTGAGCATCTTTTAAACTTTTACAAGTAAGATTTTTTTGCATCATATCTTGGTCTAAACCAGTCATACAAATAGTTATAAACATACCTCCAATAAATGACTTGATATAATGACTACGTTCTAAAAAACTATCAGTTACAAATACTTTACTGTATTCTTTTAGTTCGTTTGATGCTAAAAAATCAGTAAAACTCCACCCAAGGCTATCGTTAATAAAGTATATAGATAAGATTACTGCAATTATCATAAATAATGTTTGTAGTGTATCAGTCCATACAATGGTTTTAATACCTCCTTTATTAGTGTAAATCCAAATTAATAGAATAGAGATTATAACAGTAATTTCAAAAGGTACTTCCCAAGCATCAAAAACAAATTGTTGTAGAACAATGGCAACTAAAAATAGCCTAAAAGCAGCACCAAGCACTCTTGATATAAAGAAGAAAAAAGCACCAGTTTTATGACTGGTAGAACCAAACCTTTCTAATAAATACTCATAAATAGAGGTGACATTCAATTTGTAATAAATAGGCATAAGTACAAATGCAACAACAAAATACCCAACCATATAACCCAAAACAACTTGAAAGTAACTAAATTGTGAACCTTCTATCCATCCTGGAACAGAAATAAAGGTTACACCAGATAATGAAGCGCCAATCATTCCAAAGGCTACTAGATACCATGGGCTTTGTTTTCCAGCTTTAAAAAAGTCATTATTACTATCATTTTTACCTGTAAAGTAAGATATGAGCATTAATACGACAAAATAGGCAGATATTAATATTATGATATTTAGTGGAGACATTTTTTATTATTTATTAATAATGTTACTTTTGAAAACCAAATTAATACTAAAAAAGCAAAAATGATGAGAAAAGTTTATTTTTTATTTAGCCTACTTATGGTGTCTTCTTTGTCTTGGTCACAAGAATATAAAAGGATGATTGAGGCTGGAACTTATTCTGTTTTTGAAATAAAAGCTGAAGCAGATGCCTATTTTGAAATTGTAGGTACTGACAGAGGAAAAGGATATAAACCATACAAAAGATGGGAATATCAAGCGTTTAGAAATATGGATGAGAACGGAATGTTAAAATCTCCGCAGTACTATTTTAATGAGCTTGAAAACTATAATAATTACTTAAATCAAAACTCTGAAACTTCTAGAGCTTCTGCTCAAGGAAACTGGGAGCCTATGGGACCTGTTGATTGGAATGCTACAAGTGGATGGAATCCTGGTGTTGGTAGAGTAACTTCTATTGCTGTAGATCCAGCTAATAGTAATCATATTATTATTGGAGGTGAAACAGGCGGTGTGTGGAAAACACTTGATGGTGGAACATCTTGGACAGTTTTAACCGATAATATGCCTAGTTTAAGAGTGTATGCATTGGCTATGGATCCAACTGACACTTCAGTTTATTTTTGGGGATCAAGTGGAGGAACAATTTTTAAATCAACCGATTCTGGTTCTACATGGAATGTTCTTGCAGATGTTGGTGGTGGAGTTGTGAATAAGATTTTAATTGATCCTACAAATACTACAAAAATGTATTGTAGTGCTGCAAATGGAGGGCTTTTTAAGTCAACTGATTCTGGTACAAACTGGAGTTTAATTCATCCAAGTGCTAGTACTGGTTATGATATTGAATTTAAACCTGGAGATACAAATATTATATATGCAACAGGAACTCAGTATTTTAAATCGACTAATGGTGGAACAACATTTGAAGCTGAAGATACATTGCCGTCATGGAATCAAGAGTTCGTTTCTGGACAAACTAGTTGGACTACTACAGATTCTAACCAAAATGGAACTGTAGGTCCTAGGACAGGTAACTCAATGGCTATATTTTATATTAACAACTTTTCGCAGCCAATTACAAGGTTAGTCACTCAAACTTTAGATTTAAGTGGTGTAACAGCACCTGAAATAAATTTTTCATATTCTAATGTAAATTGGGCTGGAGATATTGATAGTTTAAGAGTTTTATATAAAAGTTCTAGTACAGGAACTTGGACAGAGCTTGCAAGTTATACTGCTGAGTCAGCTACTTGGTCAGATATTACTTTAAGCTTACCAAACCCAAGTTCAGATTATTATATTGCCTTTGAGGGTACTTCTAATTATGGTAGAGGGTTAACATTGGATGATGTTTCGGTTGAAGACCCATCGTTAGGTGTAATTTTTGAAGAAGGTTTTGAATCTGCAATAAGTCCATTTAGTAATGGGCCAAAAATGATGGGAGTTTCTTTAGATAATCCTGATGTTGTTTATGTGTTAGAAGCAGATGGTGGAGTTTTTGGTGGTTTATATAAATCTACAGATAGTGGAGTGTCTTTTGTTGAGTTAGACCATACAGGTAATAATTACTTTGGATATAGCTCAACAGCAGATGATAATAGTGGTCAAGCACCAAGAGATATGGATGTTACAGTTAGTCCAACTAATGCTGATGAAGTACATATAGCTGGTGTATTAACATGGAGGTCTATGGATGGAGGTGTTAACTTTAATATTACATCACAATGGGTGCCTGGAAATGCTGCAAGTCAAAATATTGGATATTGTCATGCTGATGTTGATATTCTTGAGTATGTAGGAGATAAGCTATATGTGGGTTCAGATGGAGGGATTTTTATAGCAAATCAACCAAGTAGGCCAATTGTTGGAACTGATTTTTACACAGATTTAACTACAGGAATAGGTATTAGACAGTTTTATAAGTTTGGTATTAGTCAAACAGATCCTGTGGTAATAACAGGTGGTTCTCAAGATAATGGAACATCTGCAATGGACGCTTTAGGTAATTGGACTGATTGGTTAGGAGCAGATGGTATGGAAACATTTATTGATAAAGATTCAAATCTTACAATGTATGGTACTATTTATAATGGTATAATGTATAGAACAACAAATGGAGGTATAACTGTAACAGGATTGCCTTCACCAGATAATAAATCTGGAAATTGGGTAACACCTTTTGAGCAGGATCCAATAGTGTCTAATACAATTTACTCTGGTTTTGATCAAGTTTATAAATCTACAAATAGTGGTAATTCGTGGGTTGCTATTTCTCAAACCTTTGGAGGTAATCTAAATGAATTAAAAATAGCTCCTTCAAATAATAATGTTATGTATGCTTCTAGAGGTAGTAGTCTATATAGAACAACCAATGGAGGGTTAACAAACTGGACAGCTTTATCAGGTTTTTCAGGAAATATTAATGCTATAGCTATACATCCAACTAATCCTAATAAAGTAGCAATTGCAACTACAGGTGCTCAAAAAGTTTATGTGTCTGATAATTCTGGAGTTTCTTGGACACCATATTTACATAATTTACCAGATTTTAGTGCTTTGGCATTAGCTTGGGAAGATAATGGTGAAGATGGTTTATATCTTGGTATGAATTATGGAGCATATTATATTGATAATACTTTCTCAGAATGGCAACCATTTAGTAACAACTTACCAAATGTAGAAATAAGAGAATTTGAGTTTAATACTGCCGATGATAAATTATATGCTGCTACTTATGGTAGAGGTGTTTGGAGAACAGGCAACTATGCATCGACTTTAAGTACTCAAGATTTTGAGTTAGAAGGCATTCAAGTATATCCAAATCCAGCTTCAAATGTTATAAATATTTCATGGAAAAACTCAGGAGATGTAGATGTTAGATTATTTGATGCTTTAGGTAAATTAGTTTATGCTGATAAGAAACAAAATATCAATTCTAGTTATAGTATTGATGTATCTCATTTATCGTCAGGACTTTACTTTGTGAGGATTAATAATAGAGATGGAGTGATTACTAAAAAAGTAGTTATAGAGTAATCATTTTTATTTAATAAATACCTTAACCCAACAATGATTATTGTTGGGTTTTTTAGTATTATAGCTTTATTTGAGTAAATTTGTGAAATATGGAATTCTCCTCAAAATTACTTCAAAATGCAGTTAACGAAGTTGCGCAATTACCAGGAATTGGTAAACGTACTGCGTTGCGTTTAGTATTACATTTATTAAAGCAGCCAAAGGAACAAACAAGTCATTTAGCGTTAGCTTTATCACAAATGAGAAATGAAGTTAAGTTTTGTAAAAGTTGCCATAATATTAGCGATGTAGATTTATGCGAAATATGCGCTAATACAAACAGAAATGAAGAAATCATTTGTGTAGTAGAAGATATTAGAGATGTTATGGCAATTGAAAGTACAGCAAGCTTTAAAGGGTTGTACCATGTTTTAGGAGGTAAAATATCACCTATGGATGGTATAGGGCCTCAAGATTTACAAATAGCATCGCTTGTTAATAAAGTTAAAGAAGGAAAAGTAAAAGAGTTGATTTTTGCTTTAAGTTCAACCATGGAAGGTGACACTACAAATTTTTACATCTATAAGCAGATTAAAGATTACAATGTAAAAACATCTACCATTGCAAGAGGAATAGCTGTTGGAGATGAGTTAGAATATGCAGATGAAGTGACACTTGGTAGAAGTATAGTTAACCGAATTCCGTTTGAAATATCCTTAAAATCTTAAGAAAAGTATTTGAAGTTATCAGTAGTAATATTAAACTATAATGTACGCTATTTTTTAGAGTTATGTCTAAAAAGCGTAGAAGCAGCAATTTCAAATATTGATGCAGAAATAATAGTCATTGATAATAATTCCAAAGATAGCAGTAGGGAAATGGTAAAACAATATTTTCCTGATGTTATATATATGCAAAACACTGAAAATGTTGGTTTTTCTAAGGCTAACAATCAGGCAGTTAAAGTTGCTCAAGGAGAATATGTTTGTATTCTAAATCCAGATACAGTTGTCTCTGAAGATACTTTTGAGAAGCTTATTGAGTTTGCAGATACTAAAACTAACCTAGGAATTGTTGGATGTAAGTTAATTGATGGTATTGGTAACTTTTTACCAGAAAGTAAACGAAATATCCCTATAGTTAAAGCAGCCTTAAAAAAAATGTTAGGAAAGTCTAACGATTATTATGCTGTTCAGGTTTCAAAAAATGAGATAGCTAAAGTAGATATACTCGTTGGTGCGTTTATGCTCTTAAAACGTTCAGTATATAATGATATTGAAGGTTTCGACGAGGATTATTTTATGTATGGTGAAGATATAGATATATCATATAAAGCTGTTAAAAAGGGTTATGTAAATTACTATTACGGAGACACTACTGTTATACACTACAAAGGAGAAAGTACTTTAAAAGATAGCAGTTATGCTAGACGTTTTTATGGTGCAATGCAAATATTTTACAGTAAACACTTTAAAAAGAATGTATTTTTCGATACAATGGTTTGGTTTGGTGTAAAAGTAGCTTTCTTGCTAAGGAAACCACCAGTAAAGTATGATAAGACTGTAGGTCAATATGTATTAGTTTCAGAAAAATTAAATCAAGAATTATTGCAAAACTTAAAGAAAAAAGTCGAATTATTTACTGATGTAGAAAGTATTCAAGATAATTCAGAAATTATTTTTGACGCAAATTACCTTACTTGTAAAGAGATTATAGCATATTTACAAACCCTAAATACTAATAAAACACTATCGTTTAAGATTTTACCAAAAAACTCAAGGTTTATTATTGGTAGTGACGACTCAATTAATAGAGGAGAGGTGATTTTATTTTAAAGTTATTTATTAGTGTAAATTCAAAAAATTACATGATTTTTCATTAATTTTGCAATCGAAAATTAAAAAAACAATATTTCATTATAGATATGGCAAAATTCGAACTTAAGTTACCTAAAATGGGAGAGAGTGTTGCAGAAGCAACAATTACATCATGGTTAAAGGAAGTTGGAGATACAATTGAAGCAGACGAGGCAGTACTAGAAATCGCTACAGATAAAGTTGATAGCGAGGTTCCAAGTGAGGTTGAAGGTGTTTTGGTTGAACGATTATTTGAAGTTGATGATGTAGTTCAAGTAGGTCAAACAATTGCTGTAATTGAAATTGATGGTGAAGGTAGTGCTACACCAGCAGCACCAAAACAAGAAGAAGTTAAAGCACCAGTTGCTGAAGTTGCAGCTCATGAAGTAGCTAAAACTGTTGAGGTTGCTAAAGAAATAGCTGCTCCAGTAATTTCTAACGAAACACGTTTTTATTCACCTTTAGTTAAAAACATAGCTAAAAAAGAAGGTATTGGTCAAGCTGAACTTGATGCTATTCCAGGAACAGGTAAAGAAGGAAGAGTTACAAAAAATGATATGTTAGCATACCTAGAAAATAGAGGTAGCGCTCCAGCTCCTGTAGCAGAAGCTCCTAAAGTTGAGTCTAAACCTGCAGCACCAAAGGCAGCACCAGCACCAAAAGCTGCGCCTATTGTTTCTAGCGGAGGTGATGAGATAATAGAAATGACTAGAATGGGTAAGCTTATTGCGAAGCATATGGTAGACTCTGTTCAAACATCAGCGCATGTACAGTCATTTATTGAGGCAGATGTAACAAATATTTGGAATTGGAGAAAGAAAGTAAAAGGAGAGTTTTTAAAGCGTGAAGGCGAAAACTTAACGTTTACACCAATATTCATGGAGGCAGTTGCTAAAGCGTTAAAAGACTATCCAATGATGAATATTTCTGTACAAGGAGATACTATCATTAAAAAGAAAAATATAAACCTTGGTATGGCTGCAGCTTTACCAGATGGTAACTTAATAGTACCTGTAATTAAAAATGCAGACCAATTAAACTTAATTGGAATGACTAAGCAGGTAAATGATTTAGCTGGACGAGCTAGAGCTAATAAGTTAAACCCAGACGATATACAAGGAGGAACATATACTGTTACTAATGTTGGTACATTTGGTAGTATTATGGGAACACCAATTATAAATCAGCCACAAGTTGGTATTTTAGCGCTTGGAGCTATTCGTAAAGTACCTGCGGTTATTGAAACACCAGAAGGTGACTTTATTGGTATTCGTTACAAAATGTATATGTCTCACTCTTACGATCATAGAGTTGTAAATGGTGCTTTAGGCGGACAGTTTGTAAAAGCTGTAAAAGACTATCTTGAAGCTTGGGATCCTAATAGAGAAATATAATTTCTATTAAAAGAAGTTTAGTAATAAAAAAAAGCACAGATGAAAATCTGTGCTTTTTTTTCGTTTAACGGTCTAGCGTATGAGTAGTAGCGGGTTTCTACTCACAAACCTTTCGGTTTTGTACTGACCTTTGTTTTATGTTTATACTTTCGTTTTATCACTTAAACCGCTATTACTTATACACATTGTTGTAAGGCGTTTTTAATCTAATTTTGATGCTTCCCATCCTATTATTGCCTTCTTTCTGATTGGATTCCAGCGATAACCACCTGTTTTTCCAGAAGATTGAATTACTCTATGACAAGGAATTAAGTAAGCAATAGGATTACTTCCAATTGCTGTTCCTACAGCTCTTGAAGCTTTTGGTTTTTCGATTTTTTTTGCAATTTCTCCATAGGTAGCCAATTTCCCTTTAGGAATAGTCAATAAAGCTTCCCAAACTTTTAATTGAAAATCAGTGCCTTTTAAATGTAATTTTATTTTACTAAGTTTTTTCCAATCATTTAAGAATACCATCAATATTTCTTGTTGAATTTTATCAACCCTTTGTTGGTAATTTGCATTTGGAAAACTATTTATCAAAACCTGTAATGCCTCTTCTTTATTATCTACAAAAGCAATATGACATATTCCTTTTTTAGTAGTGGCAATCAAAATATCACCAAACGGGGTTTCGGCATAGCTATAGTTTATATTTAAGCTCTTACCTCCGTTTTTATATTCTCCTGGTGTCATTCCTTCTATGTTAATAAATAAATCGTGTAGACGACTAGTACCTGAAAGCCCTGTGTCTAAAGCAGTATCAAACAATGTATTTTTATCTTTTTTTAGTTTGCTTTTTGCATAATTTACACTCAAAAATTGAATGTATTTTTTGGGTGTTACACCAACCCAATCTTTAAACAATCTTTGAAAATGAAAAGAACTCATATTTAAATGTTCAGCAATGTCATCTAGAGTAGGTTGCTCTTTAAAATGCTCATCTAAATATTCAATAGCTTCTGCTATTTTATCATAATGATATGTGTTTGTATTATTTGACATAATTAAGCTTGATATGCTTTTCTTTCCTTATTTAATTCTTCAATTAATTCGTCTATTTCTGTTTCGGTTGTATTGTAATTTGTAATACAAGCTCTAAATGTTGGAACGTTTTTTATTGGGTAAACCGATATCCAAGAATTTCCTTTAGCCAAAATGTTGTCTAAAATGGTTTTTGTGAAATTTGCATCCGATTCAAATTTTTGGTGTGTAAAACAGATTACTGGTAATTCGGTACTGTTCTTAATAATCCAATTATTTTCGGTTAGTTTAGTTCTTAAATATTCTCCCATTTTAGCTTGATGATTGATTACTTTTTCATAACCATTCCAACCGTAAAATAATAAAGATAAATAGACTTTTAAACCTATAAATCGTCTTGACCATTGAATGGAATGTGAGAATGGTTCAACAATTTCTAATTCATTTGCCTCTTTAGGCATATATTCTGTGGTAATTCTAAATGTTTTGTTTAGAATTTCTTGATGAGGAGTCAAGAATACGCTTGTTCCCATAGGAACAGACATCCATTTATGTGCGTCAAAAGTTATAGAATCGGAAGCAGAAATACCTTTCAGTAGGTGTTTTAGATTTGAACTTAAAACAGCTCCTCCACCATAAGCGGCATCAACGTGAAACCAAATATTATGTGTTTTGCATATTTTTGAAATTTCTTCTAAGTCGTCTATTGTTCCTGTTCCTGTTGTTCCTGCTGTACCAATAACCATTAATGGGCTATGTGTTGAATTATTTAGGTTTTTGATTTCTTTTTCTAATAAATCAGTGTCTATTTTTAAATCTTTAGTCGTTGGAATTGTTTTTACAAATTCATATCCTAAGCCTACAATTTTCGCTGCTTTTTGCACAGAATGATGTGCTTCTTGAGAACAAAAAATAACAGGTTTTTTATCTAAACCCAACATTCCGTTTTTAGCGAAATCAGGATATTTATTATTTAATGCAGATAATACAGCAGTTAAATTTGCTTCAGCTCCGCCAGTTGTAAAAACTCCGTCTGATTTTTTTGGATTTAAGCCAAATTTTTCAATAAACTGATTAATTACGTGAGCTTCTACTTCAACGGCAAAAGGAGCGTGGCTCCAAGCTGCTAATTGAGGATTATAAGAAGCGGTTATAAAATCTGCAATAATTCCCGCAAAATTTGCTCGAGGATTAAATAAACCAAAATATTTTGGATGTGGTGTGTGAACAGAATAATTTTCAAGTCCGTTTATTATATGCTCTATAGCTTTGTTTGGTTCGGTTCCAGAAACTAAATTTTCAGATTCTATAATATTTCTAATTTCTTGTAAGTTAAGTTCTGGTGTAGTACTGTAATCTTTAGTATTAGTGTAAAAATGCTCTATTTTTTGTGAAACAGTATTTAGTATTTCTTTGCGTTGTTTTTCGTCAAAATCAAAATTCATTTTATGCATCGTTTTATTTTTTGACAAAATTCTAAAATGTTTTTTTGCCATAAAACCCGATTCTTGCGGTTTTCTTCTAAATGACTTACAATGTATTTATATAAACACATTTTAATACTCCGACTACACTCAGTATAAATTAATTATATAAAAGTGTTAAACGAAGTTAGCGTTTTAGCATTAGAAAATCAATACGTATTTAATAACATTTAGATAAGGTTTTTACTAAGGCTAGTTTGTAATTTCGTTATTCTATTTACCTTTGCCTAAAATTAATTTGCATGCAATTAAACTTAACCAAACCTATTTGTTTTTTCGATTTAGAGACAACAGGAATTAATATATCTAAAGACCGCGTTGTTGAAATTTCGGTACTTAAAGTGTTTCCTAATGGTACACAAGAAAGTAAAACATGGTTAGTAAACCCAGAAATGCCTATTCCGCCAGAAGTCACTGCAATTCATGGTATTTCCGACGAAAAAGTGGCAAACGAGCCAACTTTTAAAGACATTGCTAAGGATATTCATAACATGATTAAAGATGCCGACTTAGGTGGTTTTAACTCTAACAGGTTTGATATTCCACTTTTAGCCGAAGAGATGCTAAGAGCAGATATGGATTTTGATATGAAAAACAGAGTAGCTGTGGATGTACAAACTATTTTTCATAAAATGGAAAAACGCACACTAACAGCAGCATATAAGTTTTATTGCGATAAAGATTTAGAAGGTGCTCATAGTGCCGAAGCAGATACCAATGCAACCTTTGAGGTGTTAAAAGCACAAGTAGAACGTTACGACGATTTACAAAACGATATGAAGTTTTTAGCAGAGTTTAGCACTCAACGTAAGTTTGCAGATTTTGCAGGTTTTATATCTTTTGATAAAGATGGAGAGGAGTGTTTTTCGTTTGGAAAACATAAAGGCAAAAAAGTAGTTGAGGTACTAGAAAAAGAACCAGGATATTTTGGTTGGTTGTTAAATGCCGATTTTCCTAGGTATACCAAAAAAGTACTAACAGCTATTCAGTTAAAAAATAAGTTTAACGATAAATTATTTTAGATGAAACTTATTTGTATAGGTAGAAATTACACAAAGCATATTGAGGAACTGGAAAATGAAAAGCCTACAGATCCAGTAGTGTTTTTAAAACCAGACACAGCAATTTTATTGAAAAAACAACCGTTTTTTATTCCAGATTTTTCAAATGACGTACATCATGAAGTAGAAGTATTGGTGAAAATCAATAGAGTTGGAAAGTATATAGATAAAAAATTTGCACATAAATATTACGACCAAATTGGACTAGGAATAGATTTTACAGCAAGAGATTTACAAAGCGAATTAAAATCTAAAGGATTACCTTGGGAAAAAGCTAAAGCCTTTGATGGCGCAGCTGTTGTTGGTAATTGGTTATCTAAGTCTAAATTTGAAAATGTAAACAATATTAACTTTAGTTTACATAAAAATGATGAGCTGGTTCAACAAGGAAATACGAGTCTAATGCTTTGGAAAATAGACGAATTGATAGAATATGTGTCAAAATATTTTACTTTAAAGATTGGAGATATTATATTTACCGGAACTCCAGCTGGAGTTGGCAAGGTAGTTGCCAATGACAAATTAAAAGGATTCATAGAGGATGAGCAATTATTCTCAATACATGTTAAATAATGGGACAACACTACAAATTAGATAAAATAAGAGCGTTAGCAGATAACGATCAAGAATTTATAGAAACACTAGCTATGACTTTTTTAGAAGAAGTGCCAGAAGATGCACGTCTTTTAAAAATTGCTGTAGATAGTAAAGACTACTTAGCTTCATACAAGTCTGCTCATAAAATGAAACCTACGATAGATTTGTTTGATTTAGGTGTGCTTGATACACTTATTGAGGTTCAAGATTGGGGGAAGTTTGAGAAAAAAGGAGAAGTAATAACAGACAAACTAGATATTGTTTTAGAAGCTATAGATAGAGCTGTAGCCGAAATAAAGCAAGACTTTAATTTATAATGCAAGCAGAAATAATTACAATTGGCGATGAGATTCTCATTGGTCAAATTGTGGATACTAATTCCGCTTTTATTTCAACTCAACTTAATAAAATTGGTGTTTCAGTATACCAAATCACCTCAGTTCAAGACGATAAAGAGCATATTTTAAAGTCTTTAAAAGAAGCTGAGGAGAATGCTGATATTATTATTGTTACAGGTGGTTTAGGTCCTACTAAAGATGATATTACAAAAAACACTTTTGCAACTTACTTTAATGATACTTTAGTGCAAAATGATGCTGTTTTAGAAAACATTAAGCATCTATGGAAGCATTATGTCAAGCAACCACTATCTCAAGTAAACATTGATCAAGCATTAATTCCGTCAAAATCTGTTGCTTTAATGAATAGATTAGGAAGTGCTCCAGGAATGTGGATAGAAAAAGAAAGCAAAGTTTTTATATCACTTCCAGGTGTACCATACGAAATGAAAGCTTTAATGACTAATGAAGTGTTGCCAAAGCTAAGAGAGACTTTTGATTTGCCTTTCATTATGCATAAAACACTGTTGACTCATGGCTTAGGTGAAAGTAGATTAGCTGCTCGAATTGAAGATTGGGAAGACGCACTTCCAAATTTTGTTAAACTTGCATATTTACCAAATTTAGGACGTGTTAGATTGCGTTTATCAGCAATAGGAAGAAATAAAGAGTTGGTAATCTCTGAAGTTGAAAAGCAAATTAAGATGCTATTGCCTCAAATTGAAGATATATTTGTAGGTTATGAAGAAGAGGAAAGCCTTGAAGCACTTATAGGAAAGCAATTAGTTAGTGTTAATAAAACATTAGCCACAGCAGAGAGTTGTACAGGAGGAAAAATAGCTGAAAGAATTACAGCAAATGCAGGTGCTTCGGCTTATTTTAATGGAAGTGTAGTAAGTTATGCTACACAGTCAAAGATTGATGTTTTAAAAATTGATGAAGACATTATTAATAAGTTTTCGGTGGTTAGTACACAAGTAGCTGCTCAAATGGCTACAAATGTAAAAGCGTTATTTAATACAGATTATGCAATAGCTACAACAGGTAATGCTGGACCAACAAAAGGAGACTCAAATGTTGAGGTTGGAACCGTTTGTATTGCCTTAGCAACTCCTAAAGGTGTGTTTGTTCAAGAATTTAATTTTGGAAATCATAGAGAAAAAGTGATAAATAAGGCAGTAAATATGGCTTTTTTAATGCTTCAAAAAGAAATTTTTAAAAATTGATAAAATAAAGTTTGGCAAACACTAAAGAATTCGTAAATTTGCACCTCGTTTTGAAATAACAGAATATTTAAAGTTAGAAATAATGTCAAGAGTTTGTGAACTTACAGGAAAGAAGGCGATGGTTGGAAACAACGTTTCGCACGCATTAAATAGAACTAAGCGTAAATTTAATGCTAACTTAATTAAGAAGCGTTTTTACATTCCTGAAGAGGATAAGTGGGTAACTTTAAAAGTTTCTGCTGCTGCATTAAAAACTATCAACAAAATTGGTATTTCTGCTGCAATTAAAGAAGCTAAATCTAAAGGGTTTTTAAAATAAGCCTTAATATTTAAAGATAAGTAAAATGGCAAAGAAAGGTAACAGAGTTCAAGTAATTTTAGAGTGTACAGAGCACAAAGCTTCTGGACAACCAGGTACTTCTAGATATATTACTACAAAAAATAAAAAGAACACGCCAGATAGATTAGAGATTAAAAAATTTAATCCTATTCTTAAGCGTATGACAGTTCATAAAGAGATAAAATAATAAGTCATGGCAAAGAAATCAGTAGCATCATTACAAACAGGATCTAAAAGATTAACAAAGGCTATCAAAATGGTAAAGTCACCTAAAACTGGTGCTTACATGTTTGTTGAATCTATTATGGCTCCAGAGCAAGTAAACGACTTTTTAAACAAAAAGTAAGAGTTACTTCTTTTAAGATATTTCAAGCTGCTTTCGTTTCGAGAGCAGCTTTTGTTTTATATTTACGTTTCAATAATGACAATTTTTCAGCTTTTGTTTTAAGGCAAGGAAATTGTTAGTATTAATACAAGAAAAGCTATATTAAAGTAGCTTATTATAATTATAAATACATGAGTTTTTTTAAAAAAATATTTTCTTCAGAAAAAAAGGAGACTTTAGATAAAGGATTAGAAAAATCAAAAACTTCTTTTTTTGATAAATTAAGTAAAGCAGTTGCTGGAAAATCTAAAGTAGATGATGATGTTTTAGATAATCTAGAAGAGATTTTGGTAACGAGTGATGTAGGTGTAAATACTACATTAAAAGTTATTGAGCGTATTGAAGAACGCGTTGCTAAAGATAAATACTTAGGAACTTCAGAGTTAAATAAAATTCTTCGCGAAGAGATTGCTGGTTTACTGTCAGAAACTAATGTTGGTGAAGCTTCAGAATTTACAGTGCCAACGAATAAAAAGCCATATGTTATGATGGTCGTTGGTGTTAATGGCGTTGGTAAAACAACAACTATAGGTAAGCTTGCATATCAATTTAAAAAGCAAGGATTAAAAGTTGTACTTGGTGCTGCGGATACCTTTAGAGCTGCTGCTATCGACCAACTTCAAGTTTGGGCAGATAGAGTAGATGTGCCTATTGTAAAACAATCTATGGGAAGTGATCCTGCTTCTGTAGCTTTTGATACTTTACAAAGTGCCGTATCTATGGATGCAGATGTAGTTATTATTGATACTGCTGGACGTTTGCATAATAAAGTAAACTTAATGAATGAGTTGACTAAAGTTAAACGTGTGATGCAAAAAGTTGTTGGAGATGCACCTCATGATGTGTTGTTAGTGTTAGATGGCTCTACTGGGCAAAATGCTTTTGAGCAAGCAAAACAATTTACTGCTGCAACCGAAGTAACATCACTGGCAGTTACAAAATTAGATGGAACTGCAAAAGGAGGTGTTGTAATTGGTATTAGTGACCAATTCCAAGTGCCAGTAAAATATATTGGAGTAGGCGAAGGTATTGAGGATTTACAGGTTTTTAATAAATACGAGTTTGTAGATTCCTTCTTTAAATAAAATAAAAAAAGCTCTATTCATTGAATAGAGCTTTTTTTATGTGCTAGTTGTATTTTATTGTTTTGTTAAGGTAATTGTAACTTCATTTTCAGTTTGTCCACAATTACCATCATTGTTATTATAAAATTCAATAAAAGAGAACATAATCTCATCATCAGAGAAAATGTCATATTGCCAAGGGTCGCCTCCAGCTGGTCCTAAAAGTACAGTGTTTGATCCAGAACATGCAAAATTTGTATCTTGATTTTCGCTAACAGAAATGTAGCCATTACAATCCAAAGCAAACTCAAACTCCATACTATCATGGGTGTATCCAAGGTCTTTTAGATACTGTATAGTAATTCGTCTAATGTTATCTGAAGGTGCAGTTATTGTAACAGTATGAGGGTCTCCAAAAACTGTTGTGCCAATATTTGGCTCTAAAGCCATACTAGTGCCAGTTGAACATAAATAGTTACCAACATATCCTACTGGATTTGTTGTAGCCTGTATTGGACCAGCATAATCACTTTCCAACCCAAAATTATCACAAATACCTCTAACATAAATGTCATAGTTTGTTCCAGGTGTTACATCTGTTAATGTGTATGGAGATTCAAAAACTTCAATTACATTTCCTGTGCCTATTTCAAAACCTGGAGAGCCATATTCGATTTCCCAAGAGTTAGCAACACTAATATCCCAAGATAGATTAATGAAACAAGTGTTTACTCCGGTAACTTCAAAAAATGAAGGTGTTACACATGGATTTGTAGTAGTAAAACTTAACTTATTACTCCAATCACTAAAAACATTAATGTCACATATTTCTCTAACATAAACATCGTAGTCGTTAAAGCCTTCTAAATTTAAGATTGAATATTCAGGTGTAGTTACAATGACTGAAGTTCCTGATCCAATAGAAAACCCAGATAATCCGTAATGTACTTCCCAAGCAACTGCATTTCCCTGAGACCAGCTTATGTCTGCTATTGTTGAATAAACACCATCAGCAACTAGATTAGTAGGTTTTTCACATAGGGTGATAGTAGGTTCGTCATTGTCTGAGCTTGGACATCCAAAAAGTGTTAATCCAATAAGTAATAAAGTTAGTTTTTTTATCATGGTTGATTTTTTGATTTGGGTACCAAAATTACAAAATGGTTTTAAAAAATATGTATCAAAAAAAATGAAAATTTTAATTGAAATTTATGGCTTTTTAGACCTTATTCTTTATTTATTATTTTTATAAAAAAATATATACCAATGATGCCAAAACTCTTTTATCTGATTTTATTTCTTTGTATGCTCTCATGTAAAACAAAGTCAACTCCTAATAATGATGTTAATAGCGAAAATGATATTAGTGACATTTCTACAAAAGAATTTAGAGAGTTTATGGTTGAAGATTCAAAATATATAGATGTAGATGAAATGTGGAAGCCTTTTGAAGATGATATGAGAGCTTTTACTATTGAAGATTATAATACGTTAAAGCCGCTAATTTTTGATCAAGACATACCTACTATCCAAAAGCATGTGCAAGAGGGAAAATTAACTTATGAAGATTTGACAAAATTCTATTTATACAGAATTAAAAAGTATGATAGAGAAAATGATAAGTCACTTAATTCAGTAATTTCTCTAAATCCAAACATAATAAAAGAGGCTAAAGCAAAAGATGTACAATTGCAAATGGAAGAAGCCGAAAGGGAGACAAGTTATTCGGTTTTTGGAATGCCAATTTTATTAAAAGATAATATTAATGCACAAGGTTTAGTAACAACTGCAGGTGCAGTAGCATTAATGAATAACAAAACAAATAATGCTTTTATTGTGAGTCAATTAGAGCAGCAAGGAGCTTTAATTCTTGGTAAAGCAAACTTAAGTGAATGGGCTTATTTTTTCTGTGGCGACTGTCCAAGTGGTTATAGTGCTGTTGGAGGACAAACCTTTAATCCTTATGGTAGAAAAACTATAGATACTGGAGGTTCTAGTTCTGGTAGTGCTGTAGCTGTAGCTGCTAACTTTTGTGTGGCTGCAGTAGGTAGTGAAACTTCTGGATCTATATTATCCCCTTCAAGCCAAAATGCTGCAGTAGGATTTAAACCAACAATAGGATTGTTAAGTAGAGGAGGTATTGTGCCAATTTCTTCTACTTTAGATACAGCTGGACCAATAACTAAAAATGTGATAGATAATGCTATTGTGTTAGATGCTATGTTTGGGTTTGATAAATATGATGATAAATCTATAAATCCAAAATGGCACAAAAGTTATTATTCAAATAGCTTAAATGCTAATATTAAAGGAAAGCGTTTTGGTATTTTTAATGGTTTATTAGAAGACTCATTGTATGTAAAGGCAATAAATAGGATAAAAGCCGAAGGTGCAATTATTATAAAAATAGCCGAAGAAGATGTTGATTTACCTGGGTTTTTAAGGTTGTTGAATCTAGATATGAAAAAAGATTTACCATCCTATTTTAGAAGTTATGCTAATAAGGAAATTCCTTTTAGACGTGTTATTGATATAATAGAATACAATAATTTAGACTCTTTAAATACAGCTCCTTATGGACAAAAATTGTTTAAAGGTATTGTAGAAGATAATGCCACTGCTGAAGAGTTTAAAAAGATTAAGGAAACACTTCATAGAAACGGAAGAATGTATTTTGATAAGCCAATGAGAGAGCATCAATTAGATGGATTTCTTTCTATTAATAATTACCATGCTGGTTATGCTGCTGTAGCAGAATATCCAGCAATAACAGTTCCAATGGGATTTGAAGAAAATGGAGCGCCAAAAGGTTTAACTTTTATAGCAAGACCATTACAAGAAAGAATGATGTATGAATGGGCTCTTGCTTTTGAAAAAATAACTAACCACAGAATTTCACCAAAGGAGTATCAATAAACATAATATATAGCGTATCTTTGCAGACTGAAATTTGAAGTATGAGAACAAAGTCACTTAAAAAGAACAAGATTAATGTAGTAACACTTGGTTGTAGTAAAAATGTTTACGACAGTGAAGTGTTAATGGGGCAGCTAAAGGCTAATGATAAAGAAGTAGTTCATGAAGAAGAAGGAAATGTAGTAGTGATAAATACTTGCGGTTTCATTAACAATGCCAAAGAAGAAAGTGTGAATACTATTTTAGAGTATTTACAAAAAAAAGAAGATGGAGATGTTGATAAGGTTTTTGTGACAGGTTGTTTAAGTGAACGTTATAAGCCAGATTTAGAAAAAGAAATTCCAGATGTAGATCAATATTTTGGAACAACCGAACTTCCAGGATTGTTAAAAGCATTAGGAGCAGATTATAAGCATGAATTAATAGGAGAACGTTTAACGACTACGCCTAAAAACTATGCATATTTAAAAATTGCAGAAGGTTGTGACAGACCATGTAGTTTTTGTGCAATTCCTATAATGAGAGGAAAGCATAAATCTACACCAATACAGGACTTAGTTGTTGAAGCTGAAAAGTTAGCAGCTAACGGAGTTAAAGAGCTAATTTTAATTGCTCAGGATTTAACATATTACGGTTTGGATTTATATAAAAAGCGTAACCTAGCCGAATTACTTGAAGCACTTGTAAAAGTTGATGGTATAGATTGGATTAGGCTACATTATGCATTCCCAACTGGATTCCCAATGGATGTATTGGATATTATGAATCGAGAGCCAAAAGTTTGTAACTACCTAGATATTCCTTTACAGCATATTTCTGATGATTTATTAAAATCTATGCGACGTGGTACTACAAAAGAAAAGACCACAAAACTTATTGAAAAGTTTAGAGCAAAAGTGCCTAATATGACAATTAGAACAACTTTAATTGTTGGTTATCCAGGTGAAACTGAAGCACATTTTCAAGAATTAAAACAATGGGTTAAAGATATGCGTTTTGAACGTTTAGGTTGTTTTACCTATTCGCATGAAGAAAATACACATGCATATACTCTTGAAGATGATGTTCCAGATGATGTAAAACAAGATCGTGCTAATCAAATAATGGAGATTCAGTCTCAGATTTCTTGGGAATTAAACCAAGAAAAAATTGGACAAGAATTTAAAGTGGTTATTGATAGAAAAGAAGGGAATTATTTTGTTGGACGTACAGAGTTTGATTCTCCAGATGTAGATAATGAAGTGTTAATTAATGCTACAGAAACTTATTTAAAAACAGGAGATTTTTATAATGTAAAAGTAACTGAAGCTGCAGATTTTGATTTGTATGCAGAAGTGATTCTTTAAAACTGATATGCTAGACCTATTTGTAAGGTGTTTAAACGTCTGTGTTCTGTAGGTCCATTTTCTAACAATTTAGTGAAGCTAAAATAAGGTCTAGCTTCAATATGTATTTGCGGTGTTATTTTATAGCTAGCTCCAAAAAAGAATCCAAACATCAAGTCATTAAAATAGGAGTTTTCAATATTACCAACTCCTAAAAGATATTGTGCTTCAGTTCCAATAAATCCTGAGAAATCATTAGAAAGTGTAAACCTATATGATGCAGGTAAGTGTAGTAATTCTAAATTATCTCTAGAGTTATAGCGAGAAGAACTATAAATTAGCTCAGTTTGAATACTACCTCCTTCTGAGGTTGGAATATTTACAAACCCTCCAACATAAACGCCTGCATCTTTTTGTATATAATCACTAGTCTCATTTACTATTTTTATTTGAATACCATTATACCCAGCTTTTATACCATAGGCTAAAGATTGCTTTTTATTGTTTTCGTTATTTTGTGAAAAAGTAAAATTGATAAAACAGAAAGCAAATGAAAATAAAATAAGACGTTTCATAACTTTATTAACTTTTTAGTTTGTCTAGTAAAGTTAAAGAATAATTTTCAAGTTTCTTTTTAGTCTCTTTTATAGAGGTGTTAAGAGTTTTGTTGTTTGTAGGGTCTAGGTCTTTTAAAGTGTCAAAAGTATCTATATACCATTCTGTCCAAGTGTTTAATATGTCTGCTTCATTTTTAAAATCACTTCCATCGCTAAGAGCTTTTTTGCTTAATTCATATTCAATATTTAATCTACTTACTGCAGAATTATAGCTAGTGTCTAACAAATCTAAAGCTGTTCCAAAGTCACTATTTATTAAGGTATAAGCACTTACTAATGCACTTGTACCAACATTGGCCATGGTGGTTTGCGATACTTTATCTAGTCTATCATTATCTGTATGGTAGAATTGATCTGTAAAATGCCAAAGTAATAAACCAGGAATATCTGCTCTTAAAAAGGGCGTGTGGTCGCTACCACCTTCAAATGGGTTTGTATTAACTTCCCAGTTTGCGAACTTTCCTTGTTCTTTAAATGTGTTTATTATGAAATCATTTAGATAATGAGGAGTCATGTCTTTTTTTCTTAACTGTTTACCTCCCCATTCCGTATGCTTATCGTTGCCTCTTGTCCAAATAGCACTAGGATCTGGCATTTTTTCAATTAAAAAGGAACCGCCAGTTTTATCAGTGTTTTCACCAACCATGTCTAGGCTAATTCCCCATTTTATGGTTTTACTGTTATCTATTTCTTTTACATAACGACGTGTAGAAATAATTTCATCTCCCCAAAGAAAAGTAAGTGTACGTTTAGCATCAATTTTACCACTCGTTATAAGCTTTGAAGTAATGCTAGCCATTTCTAATTGAGTGCCAACTCCAGTGGCATTATCGTTTGCTCCTGGTTCTTGTACATGAGCACTAAAAACCAAACTTTCATTAGGATAAACACTTCCCTTTACATTAGCTACAACAGTTAGTTCTTCAGATTGATAAATTTTAGTGTTAATTTTAACATTAGTACTTACATTACCATTATTTAATGCTTCTTTTAATTGCTCTTTAGCTTCATATGAAAGTGCAATTCCCCAGTGTTTTGTGTTATCTTGAATAGGAATGCGTCTAAATTGTATAGAAGTTTTGTTTTTTTTTGGTTGTAAATAATCAGGATTACTATAAGTTAATATGCCTAAGGCTTTACCTTTAATAATGGCTTTTTGATATAATGCTCTTGGATGAACTTCAGCGAAAACTATTTTTCCTTCTACATTGGTGTTTTTTAATTCTTCTATGTTTTTAATGTATATAACATCAGCAATAATGCCTTCTGTTGGAGTTGAAGCTGAGTTTTGGCAAATCATATTTCTGTTAGTAGAAAAATCTAAAAGCGTTTTGCCACCATCAATACTTAGGCTAGCATCAACTGGCTCCCAAGTAGGACTGTCAAGTTTACGAGTTTCTATACGATATGTAAGACGATTATCTTCAGTGGCATTTTCCTCTAGAATATACCCTGATTTTTCTAATTCTTCTACAATTTTATGGATGCTATTATTAAATCCAGTATTACCTACGACACGCCAAAATTGTTCTACATATGCAGTTGTTTTATAGGCAAGGTCTCCATTAAATTCAGGTCTTACTAAATCAAAATAGTTTACTCTTTTGCTGGGAATTGTTTCCTGAGATTCTTTTTTACAGCTATTAAATAGTAGTGCTGTAATAAAAAGTAGTATTGTTTTTTTCAATTATCTTGAATATAAATTGTTAAATATTTCTAATTTATTTGACACGTTTTTAATATTGATAAATGATTTTGGATTTTTTATAAGTTCATCATAAGTTAACTTATCTATATCATTAAATAATTTATTGTCAATCATTATTGGAGTTGAAGGTTTATTTTTTAATGTAATTAGACCAAGACCATAGTCAGAATTGTAGACTGAAATGTTTAAAGTGTTAGATAGATGCCTTTTTAAATACACCATACTCTTCCATACGTCACCACACCATGCTCCTGTCCAACCTTCAATGTTTTGTTCTTCTTTAGTTGGATACGTTTTTGTAGGTATAGAAGCTGCTTTATGAGGAGGAAAGCAATCATGGACAACTATAAAGCCATCTTCTTTTAGATAAGTAATTGCATTTAAAATGTCTTCAAGAGAGTTTTTAAATGTATGTAAACCATCAATAAAAACTACATCAATACCTTTTTGTTTAAGCAAAAACTCTTTTTCATTTTTAAAAAAAGAATTGCTTGTGGTGTTAAAAAATGAGTTTCTGAAATTTGTAGGATTTAGTATTTTCCAAGCGTGTTTTTTGTATGTTTTAAAAACAAATTCAGGGTCTACAGCTATCTTTTTATTGCACTTAATTCTAAAAAAAGTAGAGCCATTATTAACACCAATTTCTAAATATGTTTTCTTTTTACCTCTATCTATAATGTTTTGAATGAGTTCAGTTCTATGCATTATTGTTTTTGGGATATTATAATTCGTAAGCGTTATTATTAACAAAGAAAATAGCGTTTACTAAAAATAGTTTTCCATTTTCCCAGAAGCTTCTAAAAAGGGTGTTGTCAACCATATAAATAACACTTCCACTACCTAAGCGTTCCTCTCCAAAAACCAACGAATTGCTTAAATTTTTAATAGCATCACTTCCTGCAAAACCAGATACTTTTTCTGGATTATCTCCAATGTGAGCAACATTGTAACCACCATCTAACAAACTATAGGAAGTACTACCTAGTTTTAATGAAAAGTAAGTGTCTTTATAACCAAAAGCTAAAGGGTGTGTATCATCAACTTTAGTTTTAAAGATAGCTCCTATTATCATTTGTTTAGCATATTCGCGTTCGCGATCTGCATATGGAATTAGATTGTCATTTTCTCCATCATCAGAGCTATTGTTGTAATTAAGACTAAAACCTTTTTTGCCAGCAAATGCACTTAAAGCTCTATCAATAGCTATAACTTTTCCACCTGCTCTTACCCAAGATTGTAGTTTTTCCATAGCATCTTCATTTAGTACACGACCATAATAGCCACTAGGAAGAATTAAAACATTATACTTGTCAAGGTTAATACGACTAAACTGATCTGTATTAATAGAAGTTACAGGGAAATGTAATTGTTGTTCAAAGAAATGCCATAACGCACCATAGCTTAGAGACGATGTTCCATTTCCAGATAGCATTGCTATTTTAGGTCTGTTTACTAATTTGATATCTGGTGATCCGAAATCAGGACCAGATTTTGAAAAGCCTGATGCTACAGCTTCAAGGTTTCTATTGTATTTTTTTGCTGTGTTAATTAAAATGTCATCAAGATTTTTTACTTTTTTATTGTCTCCTCTAACAATAATTAAAGCACCTCTATTATATGTGTTATTACTTGCTACTGTAATTGGCTTTTCAGTAAAACGAACTTTAATATTTTGTTTTAATAAGTCAGCTAAAAATTCAGCATCTTTTAAATTATCCCAATCGGTAATATAACCAGTTGCTTTTGTGTTTTTAGAGTTGGTAACAGTTGTAGAGGTTGATTTGTTTGATGAAATTAAGCTTGTACTAGCGATAGCTTCAAGGCCATAAGCATGAGGTAAATTCCAAGCAGTAATATCATAAGTTAATGAGTCTGATAGTTTTCCTTCAGGTTCAAATAAAGCTTTAATCATTTTTCCTTTTGGTTGATTAGTGCTAACTACCAAATCTTTATTGGTCATGTTAATACTGCCAGAGGCATTTGTTGAATATTTAAAACCGCTAACTTTTCCATTAGAGGCATTGCCATAGGTAATTTCATGTTTGTCTAAAAGCGATTTTAATGCTTCAATTTTATCGTCATCACCTTGTAAAACATAGCTTTTATATTTTAATCCTTTGGTGTTGAAGAACTTTTTGAATTCGGTGTTCAATCTTGTTGCATTCTTTGAAGAAACCTCCACAGTAGATAATCCAGTAGTAGTATGATGTGCAATTCTGTCTTTTAAAGAAAGTACATCACCTTCATCATTTAAAATGGCTAAACCAGCCATTCCGTGACCAGCTTGTTCGTAGGTCATACCAATTGCTCCCATAAAAGTAGGGTAGGTATCTCCATAACTAGGGTAAAATAAATCAAAACGTTCTCTAGTAAAATACAACCAACCTTCAGCGTCAAAATATTTGGCATGGTTCTTACCAATTTGTGTTTGAAATTCACGTTGCCAATCACTAATTATTTCATGAAATGGTTCTGCAGCTGGTGCAAAATAATAAGGTTCGTTAATACCTTGTTCATGAAAATCAACATGAATGTGAGGTAGCCATTTATTATAAATTTTTAATCTTGTTTGAGATTCTACTTGTGTAGCCCAAGCCCAATCTCTATTTAAGTCAAATAAGTAATGGTTAGGTCTTCCACCTGGCCATGGTTCATTATGTTCGCTTGCTTGTTGATCAATGTCAAAAGGTGTGCTTTTAGTTTCATTATACCAATTAGCATAACGATCTCTACCATCAGGATTTATACAAGGATCAATTATTACAACAGTATTTTTTAACCACTCTTGTTTTTCGGTCAATAGTTTATAAAGTGTACCCATTGAAGCTTCGGTACTTGAAGCTTCATTACCATGAACATTATAACTTAACCATACAATAGCTGTTTCTGGCGAGTTAGATTCACCAGCAATGACACCAGCATTTTTTAAGTTACTTTCTCTAATAGATTCAAGGTTTCGTACGTTTTCTTCAGAAGAAACTATAGCAACATATAGAGGTCTACGTTCATATGTTTCACCATACTTTATAAGTTTTACATTCTTTGGCGCTTGTTGCGCTACATGTTTAAAATAGTCAACTACTTGATGATGTCTAGAAAATTGTTCGCCTAATTCATAACCTAAGAATGATTTAGGAGAATCAATATTTTGTGCTAGTGTAATAGTAGAGAAGCTTAATACGACTAACAGAACTTTAAATAGCTTTTGCATTATGGTGATTTTAGTTTTTTTTAAAATGAAGTTAAAGATAACAAGGGAAAATGAATTAACTAAAATTTAGGAGTTAAAATATTTAAGAGCATTATATTTACAAAAGATTTCTAGATTAACTATGCCAACAGACTGTATTTCTTTCAGAGACACCAACTATTTTTCTTCACTTATTTGTGATTATTTAGATGAAAAAGAGGAATTAAAACCTTTTTATAATAGGTATCCAAAACTTGAAAATTTTGAAAATCAAATTAAAGAAAAACAGACTCAATTTTCCAAAGAGACTAGAAAGGTATTAACGACTGTGTTGCTTAATCAGTATAAAAAAGCTGATGTTAGTGAAGAAACCTTAGCTAATATAAAAAGTTTACACCTTGAGAATACATTTACTATTACAACTGGCCATCAATTAAATTTATTTACTGGGCCACTATATTTTTTATACAAAATAGTATCTACCATTAATTTAACTAAAGAGTTAAAAGATAAATATCCTAATTATAATTTTGTGCCAGTTTATTGGATGGCTACGGAAGATCATGATTTTGATGAAATCAATTTTTTTAATTTTCAAGGCAAAAAAATACAATGGTCAAAAGAAGTCTCGGGAGCTGTAGGGAGATTAAATACAAAAGGATTAGAAAACGTAAGTGAAGTTTTAGCGTTAGAGTTGGGTATTGGACAAAATGCAGCATATTTGACAGAATTATTTGCAAATGCTTATACGAATCATGATAATCTTGCAGATGCTACTCGATATTTAGCGAATGAGTTGTTTGGTGGACAAGGATTGGTAATTCTAGATGCAGATAATAAGGATTTAAAAGAACAATTCATACCATATATAAAAGAAGAAATAGGCAACACATCTTTTGAACAAGTTTCAAAAACTAATAATGAGTTATCTGTAGCTAGCGATGGCGGTTATAAAATTCAAGTTAATCCACGTGAAATAAATCTTTTTTATTTAAATGATGATTTGAGAGAAAGGATTATAGAGAAAGATGGAGGTTATGTAGTTAATGAAGCTAATATTTTTTGGACAAAAGATGAGCTAATTACTGAAATTGAAAATCATCCAGATAGATTTTCGCCAAATGTTATCATGCGACCACTATACCAAGAGGTGATTTTGCCAAATCTTTGCTATATAGGAGGTGGAGGAGAATTAGCTTATTGGATGCAATTAAAAGCTTATTTTAATAAAGTGAATGTCGTGTTTCCAATGCTCTTACTGCGTAATTCAGTAGT
Organism: Pontimicrobium sp. IMCC45349; assembly: GCF_047219225.1. Lineage (GTDB taxonomy): Bacteria > Bacteroidota > Bacteroidia > Flavobacteriales > Flavobacteriaceae > IMCC45349. Next base: position 2,381,596 of record NZ_CP178208.1, read on the forward strand.
TATTAAAACACCTAAGCAATCTCAAAAAATTGATAAGTTAGAATTGTCAATGAGTGATTTATTTTTGAAGCAGGATAAGTTGGTTAATGCTCAAGTAAAAAGATTGTCTCATATAGATATTGATTTTTCATCACAAAGAGCGTTTCTTCAAAAACAATTTGAAGATTTATACGAACTTGCTGAAAAAACAGATAAAACCTTTTTAGGAGCTGTTGCTGCTCAAGAAAAAAAGCAGATAAAAGGGTTAAACAATTTAGAGAAGCGATTATTAAAAGCTCAAAAGCGTAATTTAAGATCTAAAATTGAAAGGATAACAGCTATTCAAGACCAATTATTTCCTGGTCAAAGTCTACAAGAACGAAATACCAACTTTTCTGAATTTTATTTACACTATGGAGACCAATTAATCCATGAGTTAGTATTAAATTTGCAACCATTAAAGAGCGAGTTTTTAATACTAGAATTATAATTCAAAATGCATAAAATAGATATTGAATTGGTGGAAATGACATTAGATGTTATGAAGTACGCTATTGATAGAATTTCTGCGACCAAGCATAATATAGGAAAGCCAAAAAAAGCAGAAGAATTAAAGGCTTTGGTTGGAGAAACTGTAACAGAAAAAGGAATTGGCGGTGAATACGCTTTCAATTTATGGAAAGAACATTTAATGAAGGCAAATGTACCAGTAGACCATCCTCGTAACTTAGCCTTTGTTCCTGCTTCACCAACAAGAGCAGCAGTAATGTTTGATTTGGTAACATCAGCTTCAAGTATTCATGGAGCCTATTGGATGGAAGGTGCTGGTGGTATTTTTTGTGAAAATGAAGCCATGAAATGGATTGTATCTCTTACTGGATTACCAGAAGGTGCTTTTGGAGTATTTACAAGTGGAGGAACAGCGGCAAATTTATCAGCAATTGTTACTGCTCGTGAATATTGGCGTAGAGATGACACTTATAAGCGTGAAAAAGGATTAATTATAACTTCTGTTGGAGCACATTCTTCAATAAAAGCAATGGCTAAAGTAGCAGATGTTGATATCCTTTTAGTTGATACCGAAGAAAAACTTACAGGAGCTGACCTTCGTGAAACTATAGATAAACTTACATTTCATCAACGTAAACGTTTATTTGCAGTAGTTGCAACAGGAGGAACTACCAATGCTGGAATAATTGATGATTTAGATGGTATTGCTGAGATTTGTGAAAAAGAACATCTTTGGTTTCATGTAGATGCTGCTTATGGAGGTGGTGCTTTAGCTGCCGATTCTGTTAGGCATTTGTTTAATGGTATTGAAAGGGCTGACAGTATTACTATAGATCCTCATAAATGGATGTTTTCACCTTATGATTGTGGAGCAGTAATTTATAAAAACCCAGAACTTGCAAAAGAAGCTCATTCTCAACAAGGATCATATTTAGATATTTTTAAAGATGAAGGTGCCCATGGATTTAATCCTACCGATTATCAAATACAATTAACAAGAAGAGTTAGAGGATTACCTTTATGGTTCTCTTTAGCTACTCATGGAACCGATAGATATAAAAATGCAGTTGAAAGAGGTATAGAGTTAGCTAACATAGCTGGAAAAATGATAGAAGAGCATCCAGTTGTAGAACTTGTTAGAGAACCTAGTTTATCTTGTGTGTTATTTAGAAGAAAAGATTGGAAGCCTGAAGATTACACACATTGGACCTATGAGAATCATAAAAAAGGATTTGCACTTGTAACACCAACTAAATGGAAACAAGGAGATGCTTTTGAAACCGTTTCACGTTTTTGTTTTATTAATCCTGATACAACAGAAAACGACATTGAAATGATTTTAGATTCAATGAAATAATTTTTAGAATAGAGTATTTAATTTTATTATATAAATATTACTTTTGCGCATGCAACACGACAAGGTACTTATTTTAGATTTCGGTTCGCAATACACGCAACTTATTGCTCGTAGAGTTAGGGAACTCAACATTTATTGCGAAATTCATCCATTTAACAAAATTCCGTCTAACATTCAAGATTACAAAGCAGTAGTGCTTTCTGGTAGTCCAAACTCAGTAAGAGGAGAAGATGCTTTACATCCAGACTTATCAGAAATACGTGGCAAAAAGCCAATGCTAGCTGTTTGTTATGGCGCTCAATATTTAGCACATTTCTCAGGAGGAAATGTTGCCCCATCTAATACAAGAGAGTATGGAAGAGCTCATCTTTCATATATTAAAGAAGATATTTTCTTTAGACATGTAAAAGAGGGAAGTCAAGTATGGATGAGCCATAGTGATACTATTAAGGAATTACCAACAAATGGAGTATTATTAGCAAGTACACACGATGTTGAAAATGCAGCATTTAAAATTGAAGGTGAAACAACATATGCTATTCAATTTCATCCAGAAGTATATCATTCAACAGATGGAAAGCAAATTCTTGAAAATTTCTTAGTTGAAATAGCTAAAGTAAATCAAGACTGGACACCAGATTCGTTTGTAGACGAAACAGTAGAAAACCTTAAAGCTACATTAGGTAACGATAAAGTAGTTTTAGGACTTTCAGGAGGTGTAGACTCTACAGTAGCTGCTGTATTATTAAATAAGGCTATTGGGCAAAACTTATATTGTGTCTTTGTAAATAACGGTTTATTACGTAAAAATGAATTTGAAAGCGTATTGAACCAATACGAAGGTATGGGACTTAATGTAAAAGGTGTAGATGCTTCGGCACGCTTTTTGGATGCATTAGCAGGAGAGAGTGACCCAGAAAAGAAGCGTAAAGCTATTGGTCGCGTGTTCATTGAAGTTTTTGATGATGAAGCACACCTAATTGAAGATGTTAAGTGGTTAGCCCAAGGAACTATTTATCCAGATGTAATTGAAAGTGTATCTGCAACTGGAGGTCCAAGTGCTACTATTAAAAGTCATCATAATGTTGGTGGTTTACCAGATTTTATGAAGTTAAAAGTAGTTGAACCTCTTAAAGCATTATTTAAAGACGAGGTAAGACGTGTAGGTGCTTCTATGGGAATTGATCCTGAGCTTTTAGGACGTCACCCATTTCCAGGACCTGGATTAGCAATTAGAATTCTAGGAGATATAACCGAAGAAAAAGTACGTATATTACAAGAAGTAGATGCGATTTTTATCAATGGTTTAAAAGAATGGAATTTATATAACGATGTATGGCAAGCAGGAGCAATGTTATTACCAGTTAATAGTGTTGGTGTAATGGGAGATGAGCGTACATACGAAAAATGTGTAGCACTAAGAGCAGTAGAAAGTACTGATGGTATGACTGCAGATTGGGTAAATTTACCTTATGAGTTTCTTCAAAAAACTTCAAATGATATAATAAACAAGGTGAAAGGCGTTAATAGAGTAGTGTACGATATTAGTTCTAAACCACCAGCAACCATTGAATGGGAATAAGATAAATGTAATGTGACTTGGTTGTGTCTAAATCTATAATACAACTTATTACGTATATACATTTAAATAAAATAGAATGAAGAAATTTTTAGTTAGTATTTTTTTAGCCTTAATGTTTTGTGTTAATACTTTTGCTCAAGAGTATAAAACTCATAAAGTAAAACAAGGCGAAACTATAGAAAGTATAGCAAAAGTATATATGGTTACACCATTTGATATTTATGCTTTAAACCCAGATGCTAAGCTAAATTTTAAACCTAATACTGTTTTAATAATTCCTAAATCTAAGGTTAGAAAAACACCTGTTGAGACAAAAGAAACAAAATTATTGTCTTATAAATCTCATAAGGTGAAACGAAAAGAGACCTTGTATAGTATTTCAAAAAAGTATAATGTTTCTATTGATGATATAAAGAAGCATAATACACGTTTATATTCTGAAAATTTACGAAAAGGTGACAAAATAAACATTCCACAATTTGGTGAAGTAACAGTTGTAAACACTTTAGAAAATACAATTAAAAAGTATAAAGTATTACCTAAAGAAGGTAAGTGGAGAGTTGCTTATAAGTTTGGAATTAGTGTACCAGAATTGGAAGCCTTAAATCCAAATATTGGAGAAACTTTACAAGAAGGACAAGAAATTAATGTACCTAATATAGCTAATAATAAAGAGAAGGTTGTAGAAGAAGATGCTTATGGTTATTATACTGTATTACCAAAAGAAGGGTTTTATAGACTAAAATTAAAATTAGGAATGACTCAAGAAGAATTAGAGTCATTAAATCCTGGACTTAAAGAAAGTGGTCTTAAAGTAGGAATGATTTTAAAGGTTAATAAAACTGCAAGCTCAGAAGCGTCTGTAGATAATGTTGAATTATCTACGCTAGCTACTAAAATTTCTAACTTCGATACTAAGCGATTAGCAGTAATGTTACCTTTTAGAACTCATAGAGTGGATTTTGATTCCATAGAAGAAGCTAAGGAAACAGTAAAGAGAGATGGTTACATGAATATTTCTGTAGACTTTCATACAGGTGTATTAGTGGCTTTAGACTCTGCTAAACAGTTAGGGATTTCTACTAAATTAGATGTTTTTGATACTAAGGCAAGAACGAGTGAGATAAATAAAATAGTTACTACAAGAGATTTCTCTAATTATGATGCTGTTATAGGTCCTCTTAAAGGAGATGTTCTTGAACAATTATCAATTGGCTTGAAAAAGGATGATGTAGCAGTTGTTTCACCTTTTATAAAGCCTAAAAATTTATATAAAAACGTATTTCAAACTATTCCTTCGGATAAGTTATTACAGCAAAAAATGATTCAATTTGTTAAAGCTGATACCATACCTAAGGAAATAATTATTATAGCCGATTCTAAATCTAGAGCAACTAGTAATAAACTAAAAGCTGAGTTTCCATCAGCATCACAAATTTTTTCTAGAAAGGATAAAGAAGGAAAAGAACAGTTTTATATTTTACAAGGAGACTTATTGCCAAAATTAAAAGAAGGAAGAACGATTGTGTTTTTAGAAACTTCAAACGAAGGGTTTGTATCTAATGTTTCGAGTATGCTCAATGCATTAAATGGTAAAACTGAATTAGTTAAGGAAGAAAAAGAAATAGAAAGAGAAATAATTCTAGTTACAACCAATAGAAATAAGGCGTTTGAAGGAAGTAATATCTCTAATTACGATTTATCAAACCTAAGATTTCATTATCCTTCGGTTAATAGACCTTATAACACCGAAATTGAGAATAGTTTTGTGTTAAAATATAAAAAGGAATATGGTATTGAACCTAATAAATATGCAACTAGAGGGTTTGATTTAACACTGGATTTATTATTAAGATTAGCTACACAAGAGGATGTTTTTGAAATAGATTCTGATGTAGAAACTCAATATGTAGAGAATAAATTTAGGTATTCTAAAACACCTTTTGGAGGTTATACTAATGAAACAGCTTATATTATTAAGTATGAAGACCTACAAATAGTTGAGGTCAAGTTTTAACTGTGTAAGCAATAAAAAATCAGCTACTTGCGTTTTCGGTTTATAAACCAATGTAAACTAATATGTATAAATATTTGTTTTTATTTACTATTGCTTTAATGGTAAAACAGGACACTCCTAGAATTACTTGGGATGAAAATTATAAAGTTCAGTGGCAAGATTTTAAAGGTACACCGCAACACAATACAACTACAGTGGCAGTAACAGCCTCAGGTATATCTTTTGGTTTTTCTTCAAGAAAAACCGAAACAGAGTTGGTTAGTTTTACAACCAATGTAAAAGCCGATTTTTATCCAGAAAGGTCTTGGTATATAAAAGAACGTGTTAATGATACTGTGTTAAATCATGAACGTTTACATTTTGATATTACAGAGCTGTATGCAAGGAAATTTAGAAAACGACTGCAAGAATCAACTTTTACCTTTAATATTAATGATGAAATGAATAAAATACACGATGCAATTAATAAAGAGTTAGGAATAATGCAGAAGAAGTATGATGATGAAACAGACCATTCTCAAATAATTGAGAAGCAAATAGCGTGGGAAAAATATATAGCTTTAGAACTAGAAAAATACGCTAAATACAAATAGAACCTTTGGATAACGAGAAAAGTAAACAGTTTTTAATAAAACTTGCAAAAACTAAAATGCCTTATGGCAAATATAAAGACAGATTTTTAATTGATTTACCAGAGCATTACGTAGTGTGGTACAAAACCAAAGGGTTTCCAAAAGGGCCAATAGGAGAAATGCTCGCAACTGTTTATGAACTTAAAGTAAATGGGCTAGAGTACCTTGTGCGAAATATTCAAAAGCAATTATAATTATATAAATATAAAGCTGTAGTAGTTTTTAGTTGATAACTCTCCAAAAAAACATAAAGAATCAGCCAATATAAATTCCAATAATCTCAATTCTTATTCGTAAATTTGTCCGCGTTTAAAAACGCATCATGACAACTACAACTAAATACATTTTTGTTACAGGAGGAGTTTCTTCTTCACTAGGAAAAGGAATTATTGCAGCTTCACTTGCAAAATTACTCCAAGCTCAAGGTTATCGTACAACAATTCAAAAATTAGACCCATATATTAATGTGGATCCTGGAACTTTAAATCCATATGAACATGGAGAATGTTATGTTACAGATGATGGAGCAGAAACGGATTTAGATTTAGGTCACTACGAACGTTTTTTAAACGTACCAACTTCACAGGCAAATAATGTTACAACTGGTCGTATTTACCAAAGCGTAATCGAAAAGGAAAGACGTGGAGAGTTTTTAGGTAAAACAGTTCAAGTAATTCCTCATATTACTGATGAAATTAAACATCGTATCCAAATTCTTGGGAAATCTGGAGATTATGATATTGTTATTACAGAAATTGGAGGTACTGTAGGTGATATTGAGTCTTTACCTTATGTAGAAGCTGTTAGGCAGTTAAAATGGGAATTAGGTGAGCATAACGCTATTGTAATTCATTTAACGTTAGTACCATATTTATCTGCTGCAGGTGAGTTAAAAACAAAACCAACACAACATAGCGTAAAAACATTAATGGAAAGTGGTGTGCAAGCAGATGTGTTAGTTTGTAGAACAGAACATGAAATTAGTGATAGTATTCGTGTTAAATTAGCACGTTTTTGTAATGTTAGAAAAGAGGCAGTTATTCAGTCTATTGATGCATCAACAATTTACGATGTACCTAATTTAATGCTAGAAGAAGGCTTGGATAAAGTAGTGTTAGAACAGTTACAATTGGCTAGTGAAACACCTAAATTAACTGTTTGGAATGAGTTTTTAACACGTCATAAAAACCCAAAAAACGAAGTTGTTATTGGGTTAATTGGGAAGTATGTTGAGTTACAAGATTCTTATAAATCAATATTAGAAGCGTTTATTCATGCTGGAGCCGAAAATGAAGTAAAGGTAAAAGTGGAGTCTATTCATTCCGAATATTTAAATGCAGATAATATTAAACTAAAACTATCACATTTAGATGGAGTTTTAGTTGCACCAGGTTTTGGAGAAAGAGGTATTGAAGGGAAAATAGATGCTGTTAAATACGTAAGAGAAAACAATATTCCATTTTTCGGAATTTGTTTAGGAATGCAAATGGCAGTTATTGAGTATTCTAGAAATGTTTTAGGACTTAAAGATGCTAATTCTACTGAAATGGATAGTGAAACTACTAATCCAGTAATTGATTTAATGGAAGAACAAAAAACAATTACAGATAAAGGAGGAACAATGCGTTTAGGTGCTTGGTCTTGTGATTTAATGGATAATAGTATTGTATCTAGCGTTTATGGAGAAGAGACTATTTTAGAAAGACATAGACATAGATATGAATTTAATGGAACTTATAAAGAAGCTATCGAAGCTGCAGGTATGAAAGCTACTGGATTAAATCCAGATACTGGCTTAGTAGAAATTGTTGAAATACCAGAGCATCCTTGGTTTGTAGGTGTACAATATCACCCAGAATATAAGAGTACAGTTGCAAATCCACATCCTTTATTTGTGGCATTTATTAAAGCAGCATTAAAACATAAAAATCAAAAATAGTGTCACATTGGCACTAAATCTTAAAATGGATAGCTTTTTGCTAACCTTTAAGAGTTAAAAAAATAGATTTGATTTTCAAATCTAAAAATTGAAATTAATTTACATGGAAGAAAAGAAGTTAGACATAAATTCAATCATTGGGTTTTTACTTATTGGAGGAATTTTGTTATTCATGCTTTGGCAAAACCAACCAACCGAGGAAGAGCTTAAAGCACAAGAGGAAGCAAAACAAGCTCAAATTGAAGCAGAAAAGAAAGTAGAAGAAGCTAATGATGATTTTAAAGTTACACCTGAAAATGTAACAGCTATTTCAGCAACAGATTCTGTTCAACTGGCTAACCTTCAAAATAAAATAGGAGCTTTTGCTTATTCAGCAACATTAGCATCATCAAACAATGAAGCTGAAACAGTAGTAGAAAATGATGTCCTAGCTATTAAAGTAAGTAATAAAGGTGGTTATATCTCAGAAGTGAGACTTAAAAGCTTTGTAAACTACGATTCTGTTCCTGTATATTTAATTAAGGATAATAACAATATTTTTAATGTTAATTTTGGTACAACAGATAACCGTACTTTAAATACACGAGATTTATATTTTGAACCTACATTAACTAAAAGTGGTGAAAATCAAGTGTTGTCTATGAAACTTAAAGTTTCAGAAAATCAATACTTAGAGTATAGATATGAGTTGAAGCCTAACGATTATATGTTAGATTTCTCTTTAAGATCTCAAGGACTTAGTAATGTAATAAATAGCTCTCAAGAAGTAAAATTAGATTGGAAGTTAAAAGGTTACAGACATGCTAAAAGTATTTCTTATGAGAATAGATACACACGTTTAACTTACGAACACGATGGTGGTAAGATTGATAAATTATCACAAGCATCTGACGATGAGGAGGTTGAAGGAGATGTAACTTGGTTATCTTATAGACAACACTTCTTTAGTTCTATTTTAGTAACAGACACACCTTTTAAATCAGTGTCATTGACATCTAAAGATTTAGTACAAGATGAAGATGTTGATACACTATATACTAAAAGTTATGCAGCTTCTATTCCTTTAGAGGTTAAAGGTGGAGAGCTAAATCATAGTATGAATATGTATTATGGACCTACAGATAGTAAAATTTTAAAACAATACGATAAAAATCTAGAAGAGAGTATTCCTTTTGGATGGGGAATTTTTGGATGGATAAACAAAAACTTATTCATTCCATTATTCGCATTTTTAAGTGGTGTCTTCCCTTATGGTATTGCAATTATAATAATGACAATTATTGTTAGAATTGTATTATCTCCAGTACTTTATAAGTCATATTTGTCACAAGCTAAAATGCGAATTTTAAAGCCTGAGATTACTGAAATTAATGAGAAGTACAAGGATAATGCAATGAAGCGTCAGCAAGAAACTATGGCATTATATAGTAAAGCTGGAGCGAGTCCAATGAGTGGTTGTTTACCTGCATTATTACAGTTACCAGTGTTCTATGCATTATTTATGTTTTTCCCAACAGCTTTTGAGTTAAGACAAAAAAGTTTCCTTTGGGCAGATGATTTATCATCATATGATGTTATTGCTGAACTTCCTTTCAATATTCCAATTTATGGAGATCACGTAAGCTTATTTCCAATATTAGCGTCTATTGCTATTTTCTTTTACATGAAAATGACTACTGGACAGCAAGTAGCATCACAGCCTACTCAAGAAGGTATGCCAGATATGGGGAAAATGATGAAGTATATGATTTATTTCTCTCCAATCATGATGTTATTCTTCTTTAACCAGTATGCGAGTGGATTAAGTTTATATTACTTTATCTCTAACTTAATTACAATTGGTATCATGTTAGTAATCAAGAATTATATCTTAGATGAAGATAAGATTCATGCTAAAATACAAGAGAATAAAAAGAAGCCTAAAAAACAAAGTCGTTTCCAGAAAAAGATGTCTGAAATGATGGAGCAAGCTGAGGCTCAAAAAGCAGCTCAACAAAAGAGAAAGAAATAAACCTGTTTTAAAAATAAATCAAAAGTTGTCAGAATAATATTTTGGCAACTTTTTTGTTATAAAACAATTTGAAATTATTTTCGTTTCATAAAATATAAATAACACCTATTAAAAATGAAAAAAGGTATCTATCTTATATTATGTATATTTTTTATTGGCTTAAATAATGCATCTGCACAAGATATTAATCAGTATGATAACCAAGGGCAACGTCATGGTACTTGGAAGAAGAAGTTTGAAGGTACAGACCAATTAAGATATGAAGGTCAGTTTAATCATGGGGAAGAAGTTGGTTTATTTAAGTTTTATAAGCTCATTAAAAAAAGAAGTGTATTAACAGCAACAAAGCAGTATAATGATAACGATAATATTGCTGAGGTAAAGTTTTATTCTTCAAGAGGAAAGGTGATTAGTGAAGGAAAAATGATAGCTAAATTTTTTATTGGGAAATGGGTATATTACCATAACAATTCTGATAAGATAATGACCATTGAACATTATGATGACGATGGTAATTTAAAGGGTGAACGTTTGGTATATTATGAAAATGGAAGAGTAGCGGAAAGAGCAAATTATTATCGTGGTAAGTTAGAAGGAGAATCCTTTTGGTATTCAGAAAAGAGTGGTAAAGTAGTAAAAGCATTTATATATAAAGACGATATGCTACATGGAGTTGCTAAATACTATAACGATTATGGTGAGTTAATTGCTGAAGGACGTTATCATAACGATAAAAAAACAGGTATTTGGAGGTATTACAAAAACGGGAACGTTATAGATAAAAAGGATTTTACTGTCTATAGTAAAAACCCCAAAAAACAAAAGAAATCTAATTAATAAAAAGGCTCCCTAAAATGTAAAGGAGCCTTTCTTTTTCATAAACAATTCAATTACTTGCTTATGACTACTAATCTAACTAATCAACTAATAACTTAACTTAAAGTTTAATACATTCATTTTATTATTGTAATGGAGGTAATATAACTTTATCAATGGCATGTATTACACCATTGCTAGCTTGTACGTCAAATACTATTATATTACTTACTCTATTATTTGCATCAGTTGCTGTAGGACCACCTGTTACGTTAATTGTAATGTCTCCTCCTAAAGTACTAACAATCATATTATCTGTTAAAGCACCAGATTGAACATTTGCTGCCGCTACTGCATGATAGTCTAAAGTTGCTTTTAATGTTGGTTCAGCAATATCTCCTAATCCACTAGCACCTAATTCGGTTAATAAATCTCCAAAAGCTGTATTAGTTGGAGCAAATACCGTAAATGGAGCAGGATCTGTACCATTAGCGGTTGATAGTGTAGTTACGTAATCAAAAGTTAGGTCGTCTCTTGTAAGTGCTGTAACTAATGTGTCAAAAGTTGGGTCAGCAAGTGCAAAATCAACAATTGTTGGTAAGTCAATAACTTTATCTACTACATGTATTACTCCATTTGTAGCTATTACATCTGCAGCAATAACATTAGATGTTCCATTAATTTTCACGCCATCATCTGTGTTTATATACATACTTAAGTAAGTGTCCATAGAGTTATTAAATGTCGCTGCAGAGTTTACATATGTATTGGATAATGATGTAGATACAGCTGTAGCTCCTACTATTACATGGTTGGCTAATATACTGTTTAATTCATTTCCATTTGGATTTGTAAATGCTGAGAATGCATTGTTATTTGGTGCAAAGACAGTAAAGTCACCAGCAGAAGATAGCAAGTCTGTAAATGTAGTATTACCATCAGTTGTTAATGCGCCAACCAAACTTGAAAAGTTTGAGTTTGCAACAGCATGATCAACAATTGTAGGTAAACCAATAACTGCATCAACAATATGAATTATACCATTAGAAGCCATAATATCTGCTTGTGATACATTAGATACACCATTTAGTCTTACACCATTTGTTGTATCTATATAAATGCTTAAATTTTCACCAGTTCCTTGTTTAGTTGCAAGCGTATTACCATAAGATGTAGTTAAGCTTCCCGAAGCTAGTTCTCCTGATATAACATGATTTAATAAGATTTGAGTAAGTACATCTGTTGGAACTTCAGATAAATCATTAAATCCATTAGCTATTAAAAAATTTTCAAATGCTAAATCAGTGGGAGCAAATACTGTAAAAGGACCATTTCCATTAAGTGTGTCTGCTAAACCAGCAGTTTGTAGAGCAGAAACTAAGTTACTCAATAGCGGCGTGTCTATCGCTATTTGCGTAATTGTTGGGTCTACTTGTTGTATTGGGTCGTTGTTGTCATCATCACTACTACATGATGTAATTAATAAAGCAAATGTTAATACAAAGCTTAATGTCCTGAATAAATTTTTCTTTTTCATTTTAGTTGTTTTTTTTGTTTTGTTTAGCAAATATAAATAAATATTAAACAAAAAAACAAATTTTTGTTTAATAAAATTATGTTAATATTAAACAAAATATTATTTTATATAGCTTTGATACTCTAATAATTAACATTTCATTTTACTTAAAAACTGTATCTTTGTACACTATTTTTTAGACTATGAAAAGAGTTATTGTTGGACTTTCTGGAGGTGTTGATTCTAGTGTTACTGCATATTTGTTAAAGGGGCAAGGATATGAGGTTATTGGGCTATTTATGAAAAATTGGCATGATGACTCAGTCACAATATCTAACGAATGCCCTTGGTTAGATGATAGTAATGATGCCATGTTAGTTGCAGAAAAACTTGGAATTCCATTTCAAACGGTTGACTTGAGTGAACAATATAAAGAGCGTATCGTAGACTATATGTTTAAAGAATATGAAAAAGGACGTACGCCAAATCCAGATGTATTGTGTAACAGAGAGATTAAGTTTGATGTGTTTTTAAATATTGCATTAAGCTTGGGAGCTGATTATGTTGCTACAGGACATTATTGTAGAAAGACTACTATTGAAAAAGACGGAAAAGAAATTTATCAGTTGCTTTCAGGAAAAGACAATAACAAAGATCAATCGTATTTTTTATGTCAATTATCTCAAGAACAATTATCTAAAACATTGTTTCCTATTGGTGAACTAACAAAGCCAGAAGTTAGAGAAATTGCAGCAAAAGCTGATTTAATTACAGCAGATAAGAAAGATTCTCAAGGATTGTGTTTTATTGGTAAAGTAAGATTGCCTGAGTTTTTACAGCAACAGTTAAAACCAAAGGAGGGTATAATTGTTGAAATCCCTGAGTCTCAAGAAAAATACTTAGTTGAAGCACCTAACTTTGATACTTTAGATGAAAAACTAAAATACTTGTCTAAGAAATACGAATATGCAATTACAGATGGTAAAGTAGTTGGCAAACATCAAGGAGCTCACTATTTTACTAAAGGTCAAAGAAAGGGATTAGCAGTTGGAGGTACACCAGAACCTTTATTTGTAATTGATACTGATGTAGATGAAAATGTAATTTACACTGGACAAGGTAAATCGCATCCAGGTCTTTATCGTAAAGCACTATTTGTAAATCAAGATGAGTTGCATTGGGTAAGAGAGGATTTAGCTCTTGCTAATGGTCAAACTATGGAAGTAATGGCTAGAATTAGGTACAGACAACCATTACAAAAAGCAACATTATACAAAGTAGATGGTGGACTTTATGTAGTATTTGATCAACCACAATCAGCAATAACCGAAGGTCAATTTGTAGCTTGGTATTTAAATGATGAATTAGTTGGTTCAGGAGTAATTTCTTAACTTGCAGGTGCTCAACCTCAAATTATGAAAAAGAACTACATATTTTTATTGTTATTTATAACACAACTTTTTGCATTTTCGCAAGAAGATGCTTGGGTGTATTTTGTTGATAAAGAAAATGTTGCAACTTCTATTGCAAATCCAATTACTATACTTACACAAGAAGCCATAGATAGAAAGAATAATGATGGAGTCGTTATAGATGAAAGAGATGTTCCTGTAAATGAAAATTATATTTCTCAAATTAAAAATGCTACAGGAATAACTGTATTTGCTAAATCTAAATGGTTTAATGCGGTACATGTTAGAGGAACTGAAACTGATATCAATAATTTAGAAACTACATTTTCGTTTGTAGACCATATTGAGTTTGCTAATAAAAGTTTAAATACAACACGTCAAACATTACAACAAAACAAGTTTGAAATTGAAGAATCTCAAGTTGCTTTTACATATGGTAATACACAGAATCAAGTAGATATGATAAATGTAGACGCTTTACATTTAGCTGATTTTACAGGAAATGGTGTTGTAGTAGCAGTAATTGACGCTGGTTTTCCAAATGTAAATACAATGGGTGGTTTTGATAGACTTAGAACTGCTGGTAACTTATTAGATGGTTATGATTTTGTTGATAGAACAGATAATGTATATGCTTACACAGGAAATAATCATGGTACAAAAGTACTTAGCGATATGGCTGGTTATATAGAAAACCAATTTGTAGGTACTGCTCCTGATGCATCGTATTATTTATTTAGAACTGAAGATGCAGGAAGTGAAAATCCTGTAGAAGAAAGTTATTGGGTTGAAGCAGCTGAAAGAGCAGATAGTTTAGGAGTAGATATTATAAATACATCGTTAGGGTATAAAAACTACGATAATCCAGCGTATAATCATTCTGATAATGATATTGATGGTAGTACAACATTTATTACTAGAGGTGCTAACATTGCATTCGATAAAGGATTGTTTTTGGTGAATTCCGCAGGAAATTCTGGTGCAAGTGGTTTAAATGCACCTGCTGATGCTGCTGGAGTTTTTACTATTGGTTCGGTAGATTTAAATGGAAACTATTCTTCTTTTAGTTCACAAGGAAGTGCTATACAACCAACCCAAAAACCTGATGTCGTTGCTAGAGGCTCTCAAAGTTTTGTTATTGATAGTAATAACAACATTGTTCAAAACAATGGAACATCATTCAGTTCGCCAATATTAGCTGGAGGTGTAGCATCTTTAATGCAAGCACTACCAAGTAGTACTAATAGTGAGTTAATGCAATACATAAGAGAATCGGCATCTCAATACACTACTCCAGATTATTTTTTAGGTTACGGAATTCCAAACTTTGAACTAGCTTTAGATATTGGACTTTCGGCAGAAACATTAAAAAGAACCGAATTCAAAATTTATCCCAATCCAGCAAAAGATTACTTAGAAGTGTCTTTGCCTGGAACAATTGAGCAAGCAGATGTTTTGTTGTTTAATGTTTTGGGAAAACTAGTATTAAAATCAACAGTTAGTCAGCATAATAGTGTAGTAAATTTACAATCTATTTCTAGTGGAATTTATATGATTAAGTTCCAAACTAACACACAAAAAGCAAAAACATTTAAACTCATTATAGAGTAAATGAACAGAATCACCCAATTATTTGACATAAAGTATCCAATCGTTCAAGCAGGAATGATATGGAATAGTGGATGGAAATTAGCGTCAGCAGCTAGTAATTCAGGAGTTCTTGGACTTTTAGGTGCAGGTTCCATGTATCCAGATGTACTAAGAGAACACATTCAAAAATGTAAAGCGGCAACTGATAAGCCTTTTGGTGTAAACGTACCAATGCTTTATCCTAACATTGAGGAGATAATGAATATCATTGTCGAAGAAGATGTTAAGATTGTTTTTACTTCTGCTGGAAACCCTAAAACTTGGACCAATTGGTTAAAGGAAAGAGGCATAACTGTTGTGCATGTAGTAAGTAGTTTAAAGTTTGCTTTAAAAGCTCAAGAAGCTGGAGTAGATGCTATTGTAGCCGAAGGTTTTGAGGCTGGAGGACATAATGGACGTGACGAAACTACTACCTTAACCTTAATACCAATGGTTAAAGAACATATTAAAATACCATTAATTGCTGCTGGTGGCATTGCTACTGGAAAAGGAATGTTAGCAACAATGATTTTGGGTGCTGATGGTGTACAGGTTGGAAGTAGATTTGTAGCAAGTACAGAATCTTCTACACATCAAAATTTTAAACAAGTTGTGGTAGATGCTAAAGAAGGCGATACACAATTAACTTTAAAAGAGTTGGCTCCTGTAAGATTGGTGAAAAACAAGTTTTTTAATGAACTTCAAGAGCTGTATAAAACTGCTCCAACAATAGACGAACTTAAAGAATTATTAGGTAGAGCAAGAGCAAAACGAGGTATGTTTGAAGGCGATTTAGAAGATGGTGAACTAGAAATTGGTCAAATAGCAGGACTAATTCATGATATCAAACCAGTTTCCGAAATTGTTGAAGATATTATTACCGAATTTAATAGTGCTAAGCAAGATATAGCCAATTTCGACTTTTAATAGATTAAATTTTAACTTGTTAGCTTATATGTATATTTTTCATGCATAAATGAAAAAGCATATAAATATTTTAATTCCTGATGGTGAAAGTACTTTCACTTTATTGGTGATACATTGTTTTTCGTTTTATAAGAATTTAAAAATTCATGTTCTTTCTTCAAAAAAGAGAAATCCAGTAAAAGCATCAAAGTATGTTAAGTACTATAAACTCTATTCTGAAAAATCTAATGATAATTGGTTTTCAATAGTAAATAATGAAGTTGAAAAACTTAATATAGATATTATAGTACCTATAGCTGAAGTCGAAAACAGGTTTTGGATTGTCAATAAATCTAAGTTAAACAAGGCTAAAATAATAGCTTTACCTAAACTTGAAGCTTTTGACATTGCTATTAACAAGAAAAAGCTAAATACTTTTCTTTTTGAAAAAGAAATTTGTGCGCCAAATTCTGTTTTTATCAAAGATATTTCTGAGCCGTCAAAAACTGAAAGTATTGGTTTTCCTGTGTTAATAAAACCTTTAGATGAAGCTGGTGGAGATGGTATTGTAAGGTTTGAAACTTATGGCCAACTTCAAAATTATTTTAATGTTAATAATATAGGCAAAGGTGTTTTTGTACAAAAATATATTAAGGGCTACGATATAGATTGTAGTGTACTTTGCTCTAATGGCGATGTATTAACTTATACTATCCAAAAAGGAAATATGCAGGCAAGTACACCATATAAACAACAATTTGGGGTTGTTTTCCTAGAGAATGAAAAGGTACTAAAAGTAGTTAAGGATATAATGAAAGCATTAGATTGGTCTGGTATCGCACATGTGGATTTACGATATGATGAGGTTGACAATGATTATAAGCCTTTAGAAATTAATGCAAGGTTTTGGGGTTCTATTGATGCGTCAAGATCAGTTGGAATTAACTTTCCTTATATGGTAATTCAAAATGCTTTAGGGAAGAATATAGAATTTATAGATTATGAGCATAAATCGTATTTATCATATAAAGGGCTATTAAAAAGACCTTCGTTATTATTTAATCCAAAGTTTTTAAGCCTTCAAACTGATGTGAAGAATAACTTGCTAGATCCTTTTCCTTTTGTTTATAAAACTATGTATTGGTTTGCTAGAAAATTAGGTGTTTAAAAGTATATAGTTGTATTTTTAGCCAAAATTTAATGTATGAATTCCAGAGCAGATCAATTAAAAGCATTTGATAGGTTACTAACTATAATGAACGAATTACGTGAGCAATGTCCTTGGGATAAAAAGCAAACAATGGCTTCGTTAAGACATTTAACTATTGAGGAAACTTACGAATTAGGTGATGCTATTTTAGATGATGATTTAAATGAGGTTAAAAAAGAGTTAGGAGATTTATTACTCCATATTGTATTCTATTCTAAAATTGGAAGTGAAACAAATGATTTTGATATTGCAGATGTAGCAAATTCTATATGTGATAAACTAATTGATAGACATCCTCATATATATGCAGATGTTGAGGTTGCTAATGAAGAAGAGGTTAAACAGAATTGGGAAAAACTAAAACTAAAGGAAGGTAAAAAAAGTGTTCTTGAGGGTGTTCCAAACAGTTTGCCTGCATTAGTAAAAGCTAGTAGAATTCAAGATAAGGTAGCTGGGGTTGGATTTGATTGGGAAGCACCTAATCAAGTTTGGGAAAAGGTAGAGGAGGAGTTACAAGAATTTAAAGAAGAAGTGAAGTCTGGAAATAAAGATGCTATGGAAAGTGAGTTTGGAGATGTGCTTTTTTCTATGGTTAATTATGCTAGATTTTTAAAGATAAATCCAGAAGATGCTTTAGAGAGAACTAATAAAAAGTTTAAAAAGCGTTTTCAATACCTTGAAGCTAAAGCAAAAGATTTAGGCAAAAACCTAAGTGATATGTCCCTTTCTGAAATGGATGTATTTTGGGAAGAAGCGAAGCGTTTACCAAAATAAGGAATTGGAAAATCTGTGATTTTTCAAATGCCCAATAGGGAAGAAGCAAAAAAACTGTAACTGTAAAAATCCAAACTACAGTTATTAAACGTATATACACTAAATCTATAATAAAAGAGTTTTTATTTAGTTTAGTTAGTTAGTAAAAAGCCCACTTGTTAAAACAAGTGGGCTTTTAATTTTTAGTAAAATTGTTTTACTTTTTTAAGTTTATCTTTCCAGATTTCTAAATCCTTTTTGTGTTTAGCAATGTTTTTATGAACATCTTTTACAAGAGGGTTATTTTCATCTACATTTGAGAAAAACTGAAGGTTGTTTTCAAGTTGGTTTATTTCGCTTTTTACTTCTCCAATTTTCTTTCTAATAAAATTGTGTTCATTATCAAGTAAACGTTTGTCATCTGCTAATGATTCAAGTTTATTATCATACTTTAAAAGTTCAGCTTCAGATTTGTTCATATCAAGTTTATTAAATAAACCGTCAATTAGTTTATTAAATTTACCTTCAATAAAGCGTTTGTTATAAGGAACTCTTCCTAAAGCTCTCCATTCACTAATAGCACCTTTTATTGTTTCTAAGCCAGCTTTAACATCATCAGTAATTTCAAGAGTTTTAACTTTTTCTAGTAATGCAGTTTTTTGTTCTAAAGCTTCAGTTTCTTCTTTATTTGCTGCATTTTTACTTTCGTGTAATTTGTCAAAATAGGCATTACAAGCTGTTTTAAATTGCTTCCATATTTTGTCACTATCCTTTCTTGGTACATGGCCAATTTTTTTCCAATCACTTTGGATTTTTTTCATCAATGGCGTTGTTACCTCAAAGTCATCATTGTCTTTATTTTCTTCAGCAATTTTAATAAGCTCTAACTTCTTTTGAAGGTTTTCGTATTGATCCTTTTTTAAACTTTTATAGAATGCATTTTTATTTCTATTAAAAGTTCTAACTGATTCTTTAAACCTTGCCCAAGTAGCTTCGTTTACTTTAATTGGAACTTTTCCAGCGTTAAAGAACGCCTCTCTTAAAGCTTCAATTTCTTTAATTTTTTTCTGCCAAAGCGAATGGTTGTTAAACTGCTCTGAAGCTATTTCATCAATCTTAGCTATGATTTCATTTTTCTTAACTAAGTTGTCTTCATAAACTTTATCTAAATCGGCAAAATAAGCTTGTCGTTTATCGTGAATGGCTTTGGTAGCTGCACTAAACTTTTCCCAAATCTCATCTCTAAACTCTTTAGCAACTGGACCTAATTCTTCTTTCCAAATCTTGTGTAAAGCTTGTAATTCTCTAAAGGCTCTGTTACTATTATCGTCTTTAGCTAAATCTTCAGCACGAGCAACAATTTTTTGTTTTTGCTCTAAATTATGCTTGAAATCTAAGTCTCTTAAATCTCTGTTTAAGTGTAAAAAGTCATAGAAAATTTCAACATGATGGTGGTAGTTATTCCAAACATTATTGTATCTATCACGAGGTATTGGACCAGCATTTTTCCAACGTTCTTGAAGTGCCTTAAAGTGTTTATATGTAGTATTTATATTTTCTTCTACATTAATTAAACCTTTAATCTCTTCAATTATTTCTAGTCTGTTGTCTAAGTTATCTTTTAAACTTCTTTCTAGATTTTTATAATAAGCTTGTTTTTGATCTCTATATTTCTTGTAAATATCGTTAAAGCGAGTCTTTAAAGGACTAGAAAACCTAAAGTCAATACTATTTCCACCTCCAGCTAAAAATGCTTCTTTTTTCTCTTCAACAAGAGCGCTAAATTTAGAACTGAATTCCGATTTAATAGTATCTACATGTGATTTTATAGTTTGAACTTTTTCATTGTTTACTAATGCTTCAAGTTCATCAACAAGGTTGTCCATTGACATGACATGGTAATCTTTTTCTTCAATCTCATGTCTTTTTGCATTGTTTTCATCTTCAGCATCTTCAGCATTTTCTGCTTCAATTTCTTCAACAGCATCGTTTTTACTTTCGACTGCTGGAGCTTCTTCAATACTATTGTTGCTTTCTTCTTGTGGTTGAGTTTCAGTTGTAGCAACCTCTTCTGTTTCTTGAGTTGCTTCTACATTTTGAGTATTAGCTTCTGTAGTTTGAGGTGTCTCATTTTTTACTGTTCCATCTGCTTCTTGCAGGTTATCTTTCTCAGACATATCTTTCAATGTTTAGGTTCGCTTTTTGCTTTAATGCTTAAAGATAAGACTAACCAAGAGATTTACAAAGTATAAGGCTTATTTATAAGTGTTATAATTACTTATTCCATATGCGCCATGATTTTTCGGCTTGTAACTCTAACATTTTTAATCCATTACAAGTTTGAGCACCAAATTGTTTACCGAAACTTAAAAATTTTGTTTCAGAAGGGTTGTAAATTAAGTCGTATAATAGGTGATCTGATGTAATAGCGTTATATGGTATTTTTGGATAATCGTTAACATTAGGAAAGGTTCCTAATGGTGTAGAGTTTATTATTATTTGATACTCTTTAAGTGTGTTTTGTGATAATGAGTTATAGTTGTAATTAGACTTTTTTGAAATATTTCTAGAGACATAGTCGTATTCAATTTCTAAGCTATCTAGTGCAAAAGCTATTGCTTTTGAAGCTCCACCTGTACCAAGAATTAAGGCTTTTTTATGATGCGATTTTAAATAAGGTTTTATGGATTTTTTAAAACCATAATAATCTGTATTATGACCTACTAGTTTTCCTTTTTTGTTTATTCTTATTGTGTTTACAGCACCAATTAGTTTTGCCTTTTTATTTAGTTTATCTAAATGAGGAATAATGGTTTCTTTGTAAGGAATAGTAACATTAAATCCATTAATATTGCTATTTTCTTTAAGTATATTTTGAAATTCATCAATGGATGCAATATCAAAGTTTACATATTCATGAGGTAAATTTTCTTTTGCGAATTTCTCTTTAAAATAGGCTCTAGAGAATGAGTAAGCTATGTTTTTTCCTATCAGGCCAAATTTAGACATCAATTTTTCGTGTTTTTTGTCCATACCATTCTAATGCAAGAACAATTAAAATACCTAGAATAACATAGGCTATTGCTATAATAGTTTCTTGATTTACTTCTGGTAAAAAGCGTTTGTAATTTTCAATAATTTGTTCGCCTCTTGAGTCGATTAATATATTGCCTTCTTCATCTAGTTTATAAATAGTTTTTTTCCAAGGCCATACTACACCTAAAGAACCTATAATGAAACCCATTAAAACAGATAAAGTAATATTTTTAAAATGTTTTAAAACGTAGTTTAATAAGTGAGAAAGAGTAACTAAACCTGCTACAGAACCTAAAGTAAATACGCTTAAAACCTTTAACATTCTAATTCTTTCTGGATTAGAGGTGAAACTAAAATCTCCAGAAAATATATCTACAATTGTATCATATAAAGCATTAACCGAATCAACTAAGAGCAATACATAATTTCCTAAGAGAATTAAAATAAATGATCCAGAAAATCCAGGAAGCGTCATTCCTGAAACACTAATCATACCACATAAAAACACAAACCAAAGATTATCATTTTCTTTAGCAGGATCTAAAAAGCTAATTCCTAGCCCAACGATAATACCTATTACTAGTGAGGTAATAGTTCTTGAATTCCATTCTTTAAAATCTTTATTAATATAGTAAATGGAGCCTATTATCATACCAAAAAACACACTCCAAACATATAGTTGATAATGCTCAATAAGGTAGTCCAATATTTTTGAAACACTAAAATAGCTAACTATCATACCTAGAAAAAGTAAAGCTAAAAAGCGACCATTTATGTAACGATAAAAGCTATTAAATCTACCATTAAACAATAACTTAAACGCTTTACCATTTACTTTTTGAAGAGAATAAATAAACTCTTCGTAAAAACCAGCAACAAAAGCTACAACACCTCCAGAAACACCAGGAACTTTATTAGCAGCTCCCATACCTAGTCCTTTAATGACCAAGAAGATTCTATCTTTAAGTGTTCTGGTACTTTGCATTTTGGTTTAGTCGTTTGTTTTTGGTCCAAATTTTTCTAGAAGTACAATTGTTAAAAAGCCAATTATCATAAGTATTATAGCTAATACTAATAGGTTATCTCCATTATATGTGAAAGGAGAAATGCTATCTTCCTGAAAAGGAACTTCTATACCTTTTGAGTTTAAACGAGTAGAGATTACTTCTTTCCAAGGCCAAATTTTGTTTAATGAACCTAATATGAAACCAGTTAAGATGGCTAATGTTAAGTTATGGTATTTAGTAAATAACCATTTTAATAATTTTGAAAATGTAAGCAATCCAACAATGGCACCAGCACCTACAATTAAAATAGTTTTAAAGTCTCTGTTATTTAAAGCTTCTAGAACTGGACCATAAGCGCCTAATAAAACCAAAATAAATGCTCCAGAAATGCCTGGAAGTATCATGGCGCAAATAGCCAAAGCACCAGCAAGAAATAAAAACCAGCCAGAGTTATTAGTGTCTAATGTTGGAATAGTAGTAATATAGTAAGCTACAAAAGCTCCAATAATTAAACTAATAATTGTAGCAATGCCCCATTTTTTTATTTGTTTACCTACAAACAAAATACTGGCAAGAACAAGACCGAAAAAGAAAGACCATAGGAGTATAGGTTGGTTTTCTAATAACCATTCTAAAGCTTTTGCTAATGATAATACACTAATACCAATACCAATAAATAGAGCAAGTAAAAAGTTACCGTTTAATTGAGTCCAAGCTTTAGAAAACCCTTCTTTTTTTAAAGTGGCTAAAAGCGATAAATTGATATTATTAAGTGAAGTAATAAGCTCTTCATAAATACCAGAAATAAAAGCTATGGTACCTCCAGAAACACCTGGGACAACATCAGCAGCTCCCATTGCTAATCCTTTACATGTGATTATAAAATAATCAAGAAAACGTCTTTGCATTAAAAATTAAAATTAATTGTAGACGTAAAGGTATGGATTTTTACTTGGAAGCGTTTTTGAATTTTGTTATTAATTCTTGAACTGATTTTCGATTAAATATTGAAGGGAAGAGTTCCTCAATAATAAAATTATACTCTACATTAATATGTAAGGCGTTATTAAGATTTATATAAGCTTCTTCAGGGATGTTTAACAAAAAGTTTAAACCAGCTAACCTATATTCAACCTCTTCATTATCAGGGTAAAATTCGGCAGTTTGTACAAAGTTTAATTTTGCGGCTTCAATTTCGCCTAACTTAATCAATATATCACCTCTAGATATCCAGGTGTTTAATTCGTAATTACCTAGTTCTAAGGTACGTTTGTAACCTCTTTCTGCCTCTTCCAAGAAATTTAAACGCTCATTAATTTGTGCATACAATTTCCAGTAAGTTACATTTTCAGCATCAATGTTTATCGCTTTATTAATGTAGTAAAGTGCTTTTGAGTAGTTTTTATTTTTGTTATAAAAATTCGTGATTGCTATCCATCCTTTATCTAATAAAGGATCTTCTTCAACTGTTTTATAGAAGTGTTGTACTGCTAAATCATCTTGTCCAAGCTTTTCGTAACAATGTCCAATTCTTAATAATGCAAAAGAAGTTGGGTCATCAAGAGCTAATGTGATTTTATAGTTTTCAATAGCTTCGTGATATTCTTCAAGTTTTTCTAAAACTTTCCCTTTTTCTAAATATGCACCAATAAAAACATCATCAGAAATTATAGCGAAATCAAACGCTGCAAGTGCTTTTTTATAAGCTTTTTGAGTTATATATTGTTTTCCTATTTGATGCCATGCTACTTCACAATAAGGGTTTTTATCAAGGTAAACAGTAAGATAATCAATAGCTTCTTGGTTTTGCTCTAAAAAGTCGAAACAATAAATGATATTATATAGTGCAGAATAGTCTTCTAAGTCAATTTCTAAACACTTTTTAAAATTAGATTTTGCATCTTCAAATTTATCGAGGAATAAATACTCCATTCCTATTAAAGAGTAAATATCTGAAGTCTCATTAGCTATTTCAAGTGCTTGTTTAAAAACTCTTATAGCATCTTCGTGTTGGTCTTTTTTAGAGTATATGTTAGCCTTTTGTATGTATATTTCCTCATTTGTAGGTTCTATTTCATACAAGGCGTTTAAGAGAACATCTGCTTCGTTTAGTTTGTTTTCGAAAATGAAAACTTCAACTTGAAATAATTTTAAATTAGTAGATGCAGGATGTTGATCTAAGCCTAACTTAATAGCTTTTTTTGCTAAAGCAATTTTACCTACTTCAAGATAGTGATGAATTATATTTTCAAATTCATTAGAGTCAAAAAACAAAATGTTATTTGTTTTTAACATTGACTCAAACTTCGTGAGGGATAAATTTTGGTTGTCGTCAAATTGACTAAACTCCATAGGCATTTTTAAAAGTTCACAGTAATAAATTTAGTATTCTATCTTTTTTAAAGATTAGGAAACCTACAATGTTTTCAACAAATTAATTAACAGTTTTAGGTTTGGAGATTTTAAATGGAAATGCTATTTAGTACATTTTTTATAATAGCACAGCCTTTTATAAGTTCTTCATTATTAATGGTTAAAGGCGGTGTAATGCGGATAGCACGAGGTTCAAATAAAAGCCAAAAAAGTATTAAACCTTGGTCTTGACACTTTAAAACAACTTCATTTGTAATTTCTGGTGAGGGTAAAATAGCCGCTAACATAAGTCCTTTTCCTCTTATTTCTTGAATCAAAGGATGTTGTAAATGTTCTTTTATTAACTTTTCTTTTTCAAGAGTTTCTGACATTAAATTACTCGAAACTACTTCTTTTAAGGTAGCTAAAGCTGCCGAAGCGATTACTGGATTACCTCCAAATGTAGTAATGTGTCCTAGTTTTGGATTGTCTGACAGACAATCCATAAGTTCTTGAGATGCAGTAAAAGCTCCAATAGGCAAACCACCTCCTAAGCCTTTTCCGGTCACTAATATATCTGGAATACAATTATAATTTTCGAAACCAAAAAGTTTTCCTGTGCGACCAATTCCTGGTTGAATTTCGTCTAAAATGAAAAGAGCACCTACTTCTTCACAGCGTTGTTGTACTTTTAAAAGGTAGTTGTTTTGTGGTTCTATAAAACCTGCTCCTCCTTGAATGGTTTCTAAAATAACTGCTGCAGTTTTTGTAGTTATCTTTTTGAGCTGAGTTTCATTATTAAAGTCAATAAATCTAACGTCAGGAATTAATGGTCTGAAAGGTTGTTTACGCTCTTCAAATCCCATAATACTTAAGGATCCCATGGTATTACCATGATAAGCTTTGTTTGCTGCAATAATTTCTGAGCGTCCAGTATAGCGACGAGCTAATTTTAACGCGCCTTCAATAGCTTCGGTTCCTGAATTAGTTAAATACGTTTTTTCTAACTTTTTTGGTAGTTGAGATGCTAGTAGTTTAGTGAGTTCTACAGCTGGTTTTTGAATGTATTCACCATAAACCATGACGTGTAAATACTTGTCTAACTGTAATTTTATAGCTTCAACAACTTTAGGGTGTTTATGTCCCAAACTACAAGCAGAAACACCTGCAACAAAATCTAAATATGCTTTGTTATTGGTGTCATAGATGTAACTTCCATCAGCATGTGAAATTTCCATTGCTAATGGATGAGGTGTAGTTTGAGCTTGATATGTAAAAAAGTCTTTTTTAATTGCCTTTCTTTCTATTACTAAACTTTTTGTCTAGCGTTACTTTTTTAGGAATTTTTCTTGCAGCTTTATTTTCTTCCTTTTTATTATTGTTGGTTTTAGAGTTTGTGTTTGTTGATGATTTAAAATTATTTTTATTAGCATCTTCTACACGTTGCATTAATTCTTCATCAAAAAACTCTTCTTGAGGAATATATTCACCTAAACCTTTAATAATTGGAAGCTCTAAAGGTGGATCATCTTTAAATAAATCCTCTACACTTTTTGGACGTTCGTCGTCTCTCCAATCAAAACCACGCAATAATCGTCCATTTTTAGGAAACTCATCTTCTGGATAAGTTGAGCCATCAATTTGTTTGATTTTACGTACTTCATCAATTGTATTATTTGAAATCCAGATTTTTATTTTTCCAGATTTAGCCTTGTCAATACCAACCAATTCATTATTCTCATTTCTTAAATAATAAATAGTTTCAGCATTTTTTATAATATCAATTGTACTTAATTCATTATTAGTAAACAAACCATAGAGTTTTTGTCCTTTTATTTGATTGTAGCCTTCACCAATTGTATCCTTACTAATTACAAATGCATTTTTGAATACTTTTAGAGAATCTAACTCTTCGGTTTCTGTATTGGATATTAAATGAATAGAATCTCCAGTCATTTGGTTGCCAACATTCCAAAGTATTGGATTACGTTTTGTAGCAAATGCATCTTGGGTATCAAAACGTTTTAAGTTTATTAATTCGGTTAAACCTTTTTTATGGTCAACATGTATTGAATCTGCTTTTCCGCTTAAATCTGATTTATAAATTTTTGCATTATAAAACGCACGTGTAATTCTGTGATCTGGTTTGCCAGTTACCATTAATGTATCACTATGTATGTAAATAGAGTCGTTTTCTTGAACAGTAATTGCTAAAGCACGTTTAGTGATAAAAACGGAATCTTTATCTCTAAAAACTTCAGCATAATGTCCTTTAATAATTGCATTATTTGTGGTGTCTGTTACTTTTATATTATTTGTGGCAGAAGCAAAACTTCTATTTCTATCAAAGTACATACTATCTCCTTCAAAAACACGATCGTCATAATCTATTCTGGATTTTTTTACAAAATAACCTGTGTCATTATTTGTGTCATAAAAACCACGTTCACAATAAATTTTACTAGCATCTCCAGTAATGGTTGTTGGTCCATACATATAAGCATGACCAGAAATAGAATAAAAGTCTAACCTATCTGAATCAATCACATAATCAGGATTTATCAACTTTACATTATTTACAAATTGATACTTTTTATTATTCATATAATAACGTCCAATTTGGCTAGTGATAGTACCTGAAGAATCTCTTACTACTTTTCCTTTAGTTTTATAATAAGCTTGTTGTTTTATCCTGTCAAAAAATAAAGTGTCTGTTGTTAGAGTAGAAGAAGGCTCTTTTAAAACTACATCACCACTAGCAAATGCTAATTGTGTTTTACCGCTATACTCAACATATTTAGCAACCATGTTGATAGTGTCTCCTTGCTTTATGATTACATTTCCATAGGCTTCAATAAAATCTTGTTTAGCATAGTAAACAGCTTCGTCACACCACATATCTACACCTTCATGTTTAATATGTACTTGTTGTGAATCGTCACGTGTTAAAACAGTAGCATCTGGATTATCCTCATTGATTACCATAAAACCAGAGTACGGAATTTCTATTCTACGTCTTTGTTGCGCATTTAAAAAGTTGGTTGAAAGCACTACTGTAAACAGTAAGAAAAGATAGATGGATTTAATCTTCAAAATGATTGTATTTGTTGCAAAAATAACGATTATAAACTTGATTAATTATACGTTATGAAATATTTGTGAAATATAAACATGATAGGTTTTAAAACAAAAAATCTGCCAAACTTTTGGTAAGGCAGATTTGTAATAAAGTATATTGTTTTTATCTAAAAATAGTTTGCTTACGGTCTGGACCTACAGATACTATTTTGATTGGTGTTTCTAATTCTTTTTCTAAGAAATCAATATAATCATTAAGCTCTTTAGGCATTTGCGAAGCATCTTCCATTTGCGTTAAGTCTTCTTTCCAACCTTTAACTTCGGTATAAATAGGTGTTACATTTTCTGCTTCTATATTATAAGGTAAATGCTCTATAACCTCTCCTTTGTATTTGTATGCTGTACACACTTTTAACGATTTAAATCCAGAAAGTACATCGGCTTTCATCATCATTAATTGCGTAACACCATTTACTTGACAAGCGTATTTTAAAGCCACTAAATCTAACCAACCACATCTACGACGACGACCAGTTGTTGCTCCAAATTCATGTCCAACACGTCCCATTGTTTCACCATCTTCATCAAATAGTTCAGTTGGGAAAGGACCAGAACCTACTCTTGTAGTATAGGCTTTAAAAATACCAAATACCTCTCCGATTTTATTAGGAGCGACTCCTAAACCAGTACAAGCACCAGCAGCAGTTGTGTTAGATGATGTTACAAATGGATATGTTCCAAAATCTATATCTAAAAGTGAACCTTGAGCACCTTCAGCTAAGATTGATTTTCCATTTTTCATTGCTTGGAACATATATTCTTCAGAATCGATGAATTGTAATTCTTTTAAAGTTTTTACAGCTTCAAAGAACTCAACTTCTAATTCGTCTAAATTATACTGTATGTCTACATTGTAGAAATCTATCATAGCTTCATGCTTATCTGCAAGAGAACGATACTTTTCTTTCCAATTGTCTAATTCTAAATCTCCAACTCTAATTCCGTTTCTACCAGTCTTATCCATATAAGTTGGTCCAATACCTTTTAGAGTTGATCCAATTTTAGCTTTTCCTTTAGCAGTTTCACTAGCAGCATCTAATAACCTATGAGTTGGTAATATTAAATGTGCTTTTCTTGAAATAGTTAGATTGCTTTTGTAATCTACATTTTGTTCGTCAAGTTTTTCAAGCTCTTTCTTGAAAATTACAGGGTCAATTACTACACCATTTCCAACAAGATTTGTAGCGTCATCATGAAAAATTCCTGAAGGAATTGTGTGTAATACATGCTTCATTCCGTTGAATACAAGTGTGTGTCCTGCATTTGGTCCACCTTGAAATCGTGCAATAATATTGTAGTTAGAGGTAAGAACGTCTACAATTTTCCCTTTGCCTTCGTCTCCCCATTGTAATCCAAGTAGTAAATCTACTGCCATTATGTAATTTAGTTAGTTGTTTTTGTCTTGTTTTTTTGTTCCGTAAAAGTAGAGTGAATGGTTATGAATATTTATATCAAAAACTTCTTCGATTGTTTTTTTGATACTTTGAATTCTAGGGTCACAAAATTCAATTACTTCACCTGTATCTGTTAAAATAACATGATCGTGCTGCTTGTCGAAATAAGATTTTTCGTAATGCGCTTGACTTTGCCCAAACTGATGCTTTCTTACTAATGAGCATTCTAAAAGTAACTCAATCGTATTATAAAGTGTAGCACGAGATACACGATAGTTTTTGTTTTTCATATTGATATAAAGAGATTCTATATCAAAATGTTCTTCACTATCGTAGATTTCTTGAAGAATAGCGTAACGCTCTGGTGTTTTACGATGACCATTTTCTTCTAGAAACTTTGTAAAGACATTTTTTACAATGTCTTGGTTTTTATTTTCGGTGTTAGTACTCATAAAATCAATGCAAATTTAAACTAATTTTTAAACTCTAGATACTTTTTCTATACCATTTATTTTTTTGATTCTGTCCATTAGTTTTTTAACAAGATTATTGTTTTTTACAACTACTGTTATTTTACCTGAAAACACTCCACTATCAGTATCGAAACTTAAATTTTTAATATTAACGTGCATGTTTTCAGAGATAACTTTTGTAACATCGTTAACAAGTCCTATGTTGTCAATTCCAGTCATTTTGATAACAGCAGTAAATTCTTGTTGGGATGAATCTATCCATTTTGCTTGAATAATTCTATATGCATAATTAGATTGTAGACTCAATGCATTAGGACAGTTTTTTTTATGAATTTTAATACCTTCATTAATAGTTAAGAAGCCAAAAACTTTATCTCCAGGAATTGGATTACAACAGTTAGATAATTTGTAGTTTAGTTTTTCCTCTTCTTTACCAAAAACCAACATATCATACTTAGAAGTAATTTCATCTTTATCTATTTCTTCTTTTGGAATACTTGGTTTTCGAGTAATTCTATTTTTGAAGAAACTTACAAGAGCATTACTTCTAGATGCTGCATATTCTTTAAGCATGGTGTTGTCAATAGATCCAACACCTATTCTATAAAATAAATCTAAACTTGTTTTTAGTTTAAAATGGTTAACAAGTTCGTTTATAGAGTTTTCATTTAAGTTTATTTTTAGTTGCTTAAGTTTTCGACGTAAAACTTCTTTCCCTTCTTCGGCAATTTGTTTCTTTTCTTCTCTTAATGAAGATTTTATTTTGCTTTTTGCTCTAGCAGTGGTTGCATAGTCTAACCAGTTTGAGTTAGGCTTAGCACTTTCAGAAGTTAAAATATCTACTTGGTCACCACTTTGTAATTCATGACTTAAAGGAACCAGTTTTCCATTTACTTTAGCACCTCTAGTTTTCATGCCAACTTCTGTATGAATACTAAAAGCAAAATCAAGAGGTGTTGCACCTTTAGGTAAAGATTTTAAATCTCCTTTAGGTGTAAAAACAAAAATTTCTTTGGAATATAAGTTGAGTTTAAATTGCTCTACAAAATCAACAGCATTTGCTTCAGGGTTTTCTAGAGCTTCTTGTAGTTTGCTTATCCAAGAATCGAGGTTGTCATCTTTGGTTTCTTTTCCTTGCTTGTATTTATAGTGAGCAGCATATCCTTTTTCAGCAATTTCGTTCATACGTTCACTACGAATTTGCACTTCTACCCAACGTCCCTTAGGACCCATTACAGTAATATGTAGGGCTTCATAACCTGTGGACTTAGGAGATGATATCCAATCTCGTAATCGAATTGGGTTAGGTCTAAAATGGTCGGTAACAATTGAATAAATTTTCCAAGCTATGAATTTCTCATTCTCAAAGTCCGATTTATAAATAATTCTAACTGCAAACTTATCGTAAACCTCATCAAAAGATACACCTTGTTTAACCATTTTTCTTCTAATAGAGAAAATGGATTTTGGACGACCTTTAATGTCATAGTTTAAGCCTTCTTTATTTAATGAAGATTTTAAAACATCGCTTATTTCTTTTATATATGCGTCTTGTTCTTCTTTGCTATCTTGTATTTTACTTAAGATGTCGTTGTATACATCTGGTTCGGTATACTTTAATCCTAAATCTTCAAGTTCGGTTTTAATATTGTAAAGCCCAATTCTATGCGCTAAAGGTGCATATATATATAAGGTTTCTGATGCTATTTTCACCTGTTTATCAGGTCGCATAGAACCCATTGTTTGCATATTATGTAGTCTATCGGCAATCTTAATAATGATTACACGAACATCATCATTTAATGTAAGGAGCATTTTTCTAAAATTCTCTGCTTGTAAGGAAACGTTAGTGTCCTTTTTTAGAGAGGAGATTTTAGTAAGCCCATCTACAATTCTAGCTACGGTTTCTCCAAAAAGTTGTTGTATATCATCAATTGTATAGCGAGGACAGTCTTCGACTACATCATGAAGTAATGCAGCAGCAATGGAGGTAGCATCTAGTCCAATTTCGGCTGCTACAATTTTGGCAACAGCAATTGGGTGAAATATATATGCTTCACCAGATTTTCTGCGTTGATCTTTATGTGCATCAACAGCAACATCAAAAGCTTTTCTTATTAGTTTTTTATCTTCTTTAGATAAAGTGCGATAACTAATTTTTAAAAGTTCTTTGTACTCTTTTGCAATGGCTGCATTTTCTTTTTCTATCTCTACATCTGTCATAAATTAAAAATAACAAAAGTATATTAATGAGCAATGCGTTTTGCTATTTAATTTATAAGTAATAAGTAGGGCTTATTTTCTTAAGTTTTTAATACGTTCAAGTAGTGTAGGGTGTGAATAATGTACAAATACATACGCTGGATGAGGTGTTAAATTACTTAGACTATTTTTAGATAGTTTTTTTAATGAAGATATTAATGGTTCACCAGCATAAGTTGTTTTTGCATAATCATCGGCTTGGTATTCAAATTTTCGAGAGATGTAATTCATTATTAAACCTGTAGTTTCACTAATAGGGCTGTAAAGTAATCCAAAAGCAACTAAACCAATATGGAAACTCGGAGTTTCTACAGCAAGCGCTTCTGAAAGCATTGGGTTAGAAATTAGTAATGATAATATAAAAAGCGTTAATCCTGTAAGTAGGATGGAACTAGTTAAATTAAATATGATGTGATTTTTTTTATAATGACCAACTTCATGAGCAAGTACAGCTACTATTTCTTCTTCTTCTAAATCATTAATTAAGGTGTCGTATAAAGTAATACGTTTTTCTCTGCCAAAGCCTGAAAAATATGCATTTGCTTTAGTACTTCTTTTAGAACCATCTATAACAAATATGTTGCTTAAGTTAAAACCAACAGAGCTTGCATATTGAGATATCTTATCTCTAAGTTCACCTTCTTCTAAAGGTGTTTGTTTGTTGAATAAAGGTACTATTAAACGTGCGTAAAACATATTCATGAAAATAGAGAATACGGTTACTAAAGCCCACGTGTATAACCAAAATTTACTTTGAGTAGCTTCGTAAAACCATACTATAAGTGCTAATAAACCACCTCCAATAATTATCATCATTAACCAACCTTTTAATTTATCCAGAATAAACGTTGATTTAGTGGTTTTGTTAAATCCAAACTTTTCTTCGATTACAAAGGTTTTGTAGTATGAAAATGGTAAAGTTATAATATCACTCGCAAACATGATGATACCAAAAAAGATAAGTGCAACAATTATAGAGTTGTCGCTAAATGTTCTTGCAAAATCATCTACATATTTAAAGCCATCAAGTCCAAAAAATAGCAAGGTCACTATTAAAGAAAATAAAGAAGTGATATTAGAGAATTTTTGATTTAAAGCTTTGTACGATTGTGATTTTTTATAAGCTTCATCATCATATAAATCTTGTAGTTCAATAGGAAGTTTATCATTAAAGTGTTTAGCGTTTAATAGGTCTAAAGCTTTATCAATGATAAAATTTAAAATGATGATGCTTATTAAAATATAAAATAATATGGTAGGAGTCATTATTTGAAATTACGTTGTCTTTTGGCTTCAAAAGTTAATATACCTGCTGCTACTGAAACATTCATGGAGTCTATTTCTCCTTGCATAGGTATAATGATATTTTGAGTGGAATTATTGGTCCATTCATCACTAAGTCCAGTAGCTTCAGTGCCAACTACAATAGCAGAGGCTTGTGTGAAATCTTGAGTGTGGTAGTCTGTTGATGCTTGTAGTGCAGCACAGAAAATATTTATCTTTTTTTCTTTTAAAAAAGCAATAATATCTGAAGTACTTCCAGAAGCAATTTGATTAGTAAATACACAACCAACACTAGATCTAATGATGTTGGGATTGTACATATCAGTTTTAGGATTTGCTATAAGTACAGCATCCACATTAGCTGCATCAGCAGTACGCAATAGAGCACCAATGTTACCAGGTTTTTCTGGAGCTTCAGCTACTAAAATTAATGGAGTTTTAGTGTTGAAGTTAATATTTTCAATAGCTAAATCTTTAGTTTTTGCAATGGCAACTATACCTTCAGTAGTGTCTCTATAGGCTATTTTTTGATAGACTTCTTTAGAAACTTTTATAGTATCAATTTTATAATGATTTAATGCTCTTGCTTCACTTTCAGAAAATAAATCTGGATAATAAAACAAAGTTTCAATATCATAACTTCCTTTAATTGCTAATGATAATTCGCGTTTGCCTTCAATAACAAACAAACCAGTTTTTTTTCTGGTTCTGGATTTTTCTTTAAGCTGTATTACTTGCTTAATAAAGGGGTTTTGTAAACTGGTAATTTGTTTTGCCATAGTTAAGGCAAAAATAGATAATTAATGTAATTAATTATTTAAGCAATCGACAAAGCTTTCAACTAAAAACCAATAAAATGAAAAAAATAACTGTATTACTATTCTTTTTTGCACTACTTATATCTTGTAAAGAGCAACCCAAAACAAATGAAATTAAAGATGTTTCTGTAGAAGTTTTAGAAAAACAATACCCAGAAAATATTTCTAAAATTTTTGAAGCTCATGGAGGAATTGACCAATGGAATAAAATGAAATCTTTAGAGTTTACGATGCCAAATGATAATGGAGACGAAACTACGTTAACCGATTTAAAATCAAGAAAGTCTTTAATAACAATGCCAAAACATACCATTGGTTTTGACGGAAAAGATGTATGGCTGCAAAACTTAGATACTATTAGTTATAAGGGAAATGCTAAGTTTTATTATAATTTGATGTTTTATTTTTATGCAATGCCTTTTGTGTTAGGAGATGATGGAATTACGTATACTGAAACAGAAGCTTTACAGTTTGAGGGAAAAATGTACCCAGGAATTAAGATAGCTTATAATGCAGGAGTAGGCGAGTCTCCAGATGATGAATATGTTTTGTATTACGATTCTGAGACGAATAAAATGGCTTGGTTAGGTTATACAGTAACCTATTTTTCTAAGGAGAAGAGTAAAAAGTTTAATTATATACGATATACAGATTGGGAACAAACCAAAGGTTTGTTATTGCCAACAAACATTGAATGGTACAACTATGAAAATGGGAAAATTACAACTAAGCGTAGTTCGGTAGTATTTCAAAATAATTCTTTAAGTGAAGAAGAAACGGATGCTAGTGAATTTATGAGGCCAAAAGAGGCAAACATTATAGAATAAAAAAAGCGAGCTTTATAGCTCGCTTTTTTGTCTTTATTCTGATTTGTATTTTTCAGAGTAGCGTTTCCAAAGTTTAGTTTGGTGAGTTTCTAAACTAATTTCTCTACCATTAATAAAAGCGTAAGATAAATTGTTTGTTCGCATATCTAATGCATCTCCTTCACTAATAAATAGAGTAGCATCTTTACCTTCTTCTAAGGTTCCTACATTAGCATCAATTCCTAATATTTTTGCTGTGTTAGAAGTGATTAGTTTTAAAGCATCTTCTTTGTTAATACCATGAGAAACTACTTGTCCAGCATAGAAAGGTAAGTTCCTAGCTTGAAAATTAGAAGTACTTCCACTATGAATTCCAACTAAAATACCTGCATCCATTAAAAGTTTAGGGTTTTTAAATGGCAAGTCGTAATCATGATCGTCAGAACGAGGTAAACTATGTGTATGATTAATTAAAACTGGTACATTGTGTTGTTTTAATAAGTCAGTAACAAGGTGTGCTTCGTAGCCACCAACTATAACTATTTGAGCAATATTATTATGTTTTGCAAAAGTAACGGCATCTGTAATTCCCTTTTGATCGTTTACATGAATATATAGTTTTTGGCTACCATCATATAAACCTTTCATAGCTTCGTAAGGTAAATTGGCTTTAGATTTATTACCTTTTAAATGTGCTTTACTTTCGTTGATGAAATTTTCAATTTCTCCAACTTGTTTTGGGTAGTTCTTATTAGGTTTTAAGCTTGGGTCTTCTCCTAACCACCAACGTCCTCTTGTAAAGCTACTTGGCCAATTTAAGTGTATACCATCATCAGTTTTAATACTTGCATCTTCCCAATTCCAAGCATCTAATTGCATGATTGAAGAAGTTCCTGAAATTCGTCCACCATTTGGAGATACTTGAGCGATAAGTATACCATTTGGACGCATTGATTCTACAACTTTAGATTCTGCATTATAAGCAATAATACTTCTTATGTGTGGAATCATTTCTCCAATTTCATCTTGATCGTTAGATGCTCTAACGGCATTTACTTCTACTAATCCTAAAGAGGTGTTAGCAGCAATAAAACCAGGATATACATGTTTTCCTTGTGCTTGAATTATTTTTCCTTTCATTGCCATTTTAACGACATCTCCATTGTAGCATCCAGTTATTTTTCCATTTTCTAAAACAATAATACTATTGTTTATGACTTCGCCATTGCCAATATGTGCAGTGGCACCAACAATGGTAATTGTTTCAGTTTGCTCACTAGCAGGTGTCTGTTGTGCATTTACAAATGTTAAAGAACAGACAGCTAATAAAATTGTATATATGTATTTGAAATATTTCATAGTTTCTGTTTTTTAAAGTGAATCACAGTGTAAGTGTTGTTTATCTTTTTTCTTTACTGGTTGCGTTTTCATGCCTTTATTTTTAGCTTTTAGCATTTGAGCAATTAATTCACTACGTTCTTTTTTAATAGCTTCACGCATTTCTTTATCTCTATCAATATCAAAGTAAGTAGCTCCTTCTATTATTGTTTTTTCTGCAATGGCATATACAGACATTGGATGGTCACTCCATAAAACAACATCTGCATCTTTACCTACTTTTAGGCTTCCAACACGTTGGTCTAAGTGTAATAATTTTGCAGGATTTAGTGTTACCATTTTCCACGCTTCTTCTTCAGAAGTACCTCCATATTTTACGGCCTTAGCCGCTTCTTGGTTAAGTCTTCTTGACATTTCAGCATCATCACTATTAATAGCAGTTGTTACGCCTACACTTTGTAATATTGATGCATTGTATGGAATAGCATCATTTACTTCGTATTTGTAAGCCCACCAATCACTAAAAGTAGAACCTCCAACACCATGAGCTTTCATTTTATCGGCTACTTTATAACCTTCTAAAATATGTGTAAAGGTGTTGATATTGAAGTTGAATTTTTCGGCAACTTTCATTAACATATTAATTTCGCTTTGTACATAAGAGTGACAGCTAATAAAGCGTTCTTTATTTAAAATTTCAGCTAAAACTTCCATTTCAATATCTTTTCTATAAGGCTTGCCACTTTTCTTTAAAGCATCGTATTCTTTTGCTCTTGTAAAATAGTCAACATATAATTGTTCAACTCCCATTCTAGTTTGAGGAAATCTATTATAGCTTTCCCAATTAGATTGTTTTACATTTTCACCTAAAGCAAATTTTATAAACTTAGGTGAGTTGTTGTAAATTAGATTATCCGCAGATTCTCCCCATTTTAATTTTATAATTGCTGAGCGTCCACCAATAGGATTTGCAGATCCATGTAAAATTTGGATAGAAGTTACACCTCCAGCTAAATTTCTATAGATATCAATATCTTCTGGATCAACTACATCTGTAATACTTACTTCTGCTGATGAGTTTTGTCCGCCTTCATTTATGCTCGAAGCTGCAATATGTGAATGTTCGTCAATAATTCCAGCTGTGATGTGTTTGCCAGTGGCGTCAATGACTTTTGCATTGTTAGACTTTAGATTTACTCCAATCTTCGCAATTTTTCCATCCTTTATTAAAACATCTGTATTTTCTAAAATACCATCTGCTTCATTAGTCCAAACCGTTGCATTTTTAAATAATAATGTTTCTTGTTTAGGTAATTCAGTAAATCCATAAGCGCCATTTGGATAGGTTACAGGAACAGTTTCTTTAGTTGCGTTATTTGGTTTTGCTTTGGCTGAATCATCTTTAGCTTCAGTAACTTCTTTTTGAGCAAAAAATGTACTTTCATTACCATTAGGTAATACCACTTTTCCATTTAAGTTATCATTGCTTGTTATTTTTGATGTAACTCTAACAAACTCTTGTTTTGTAGTATCTTTTGATGTGTAAGTTAAGTATAGCCAATCATCACTATAAGATAGTTTTGAGCTTAATTCAGTGTTTTCTGTAGTTAACTTAGATTTTGGTTTAGTAATACTACCAGATATTTTTAGTTTGTATGCTTCTCCATTTACATTAAAAGTGTAATCGCCTCTAATGTCTTTAGTATTCATGTCTTCTAAAACATTTTTATGACCATTAATCCAGTTCTCATAAACAGTAGTGTTTTTTTTAAAAATCTCACCAGATGTAATTAAAAAGTTAGCATAGCTACCATTTTTTAAAGAACCTATTTTGTTTTCTTGACCTAATATTTGAGCAGGAACTGTAGTTAAAGCTTCTAAAGCTTTTGTTTTATCTAAGCCATATTTTATTGCTTTAATAATATTAGCTTTTAGTTTTTCAGGTGATTTTAACTCATGAGTTGTAAATGCAAATTTTACTCCATTTTCTGCAAGAACTTTTGGATTAGATGGCATTTGGTTCCATTCCCTCATAGCTTCTAACTCCAAAGAGTTTGCTAAAAATGTGTTTTCTACATCATATGCATTTGGGAAATCAAGTGGAATAATATATGTTGCATTAGTCGCTTTGATATCATTTATACGTTCGTATTCATCACCACCACCAACAATAACATACTGAATTCCAAATTCGTCACCAACTTTGTCAGCACGTAAGGCATTTGCTCTACTTCCTGCGTGTACAATTTGTGTAAGGTTTTTATTAGCGTTTAAGGCTTCAATAGAGCGGTCTTTAGTTTTTGAGTTACCTTTTGCATACCAATCAGCATCATAATATAATTGACGTAATAACGCCATTCCTCCCATAATTGAAGAAGGGTAGGATTGTCTAGATTTTACACTTTTTCTAAAAGATAAATATTGAGCAGATCTATCAGATAAAACACGTTCTGCATCGCCTCCTTTAGAAGCTAAAGCTACTAGTATTCCAGTCCCTCTCACAATACCATCTTGCATGTGTGTGTTTACAACACCAAAACCAGCTTTTCTTAAGCTGTTAGCCGCTTTAGCATCAAACTTAAAATGGTCTATAGCATTTTGCTCCGGCATTACGTGGTCGTTCCAGTAAAAACCTTCTCTTGAAGGATTGTACTGAGGTGATCGTCCTCTACTTGCGCGTTGAGGTTTTTCTACTCCAAATCCAGAATATAAATCAATAAACGATGGATAGATACTTTTTCCTGCAACATCAATAATTACAGCATTCGAAGGAATGTTAACAGATGTTCCGGTTGCAATTACTTTTCCGTTTTGAATAAGTAATGTGCCTTGGTCAATAATTTGAGTTGGCGTTACGTAAATCTTAGCATTAGTAAATGCTGTGTAATTTGTGTTTTCTGATTTTACGCCATCATTTTTTGGGAAATACTCTTGCGCATGTATTGAAACAAAGCACAAAAGCATCATTAAAATAAGATACTTTTTAATCATTTCTATTGGTTAGTAAATAGTTAAGTTTTAAATATACAGAATAAGTAAAAGCTACAATAATATTCTATGTTTTTTAACTTTTAGATGTCTATAAATTATCTTCAAAATAGTTCACTAATAGTGCTACTGCATAACTGTAACTCTCAATACCTTTATCTTGGTTATTTGCTTTTAAAAAATTACCGTAAGTTTTTTTGAATAGCGGTTCTAAAGGATTTTGGTAGGACTGCCAAAACTCATACGATTCTTGATAATTACGTTTAATACCTACATTTATTTTTGGAAGTAAGCTTTCATAAGTATTTTGATCTCTTCTATAAATTTCATTTAAGCAATGTCTTAATGCAAAAATATATCCTGAATATTTAAAGTAGATATCTTCATTATGTATAGCAGCCAAACAGCCAATAAAATTAGTTTCATTTTCGGCAGCATATCCAATTTGGTGCGCTTCTTCATGACATGCTGTGGTTGGGAATTTATGTAATGGAATCAAACCATCTACTTGCGCTTCGTTAGTAAACGGATTTAAATAACCACTAAAACCCATATAAGTAAGAGGTAAACTATATATAGATTGCTTTATGCTTTTTGGTGAATAGTTTAACGAAGGAAACTTTTGAGATAACGATTTATATCCATTAGCTGTCATAGCAAATAACTCTTTTTTTGTATAAGGCATTTCAACCTTTATTGTGTCATTATTTGTTATGGATAAATGCACTTTATTTGATTTTTCTATCAATTTTTCGGTAACAAATACTAATTCTTCAGTGGTGTATTTGTTATCTAGTTTTAATGATTGATGGAGTGGTAGTCGATAGTAATTCATTCCCCAAAACAAATGAAAAGCTAAGTAGACTAAAGATAATGTAGAAACAACATCTATGCACCAAGAAATAGTTTCTTTATAAATGCGTTTTCTGTTTAAAAATAACCATCGTATGATATAAATACTCGCAATTGTATATAAAATGTCTCCTATCGAAAAAGGAATCCAACCAAAAGTAAATCGTAAAGCTTTGGATGTAAATTGGTATAGACCTAAACTATAGTATTCCTCAATAAAATCTGGGAAATTAGCTAATGTTTTTACAATTATATATTGTGGAATGATACTTAGGGCTAATATGACTTTTCTTTTCTTTAGCATTAGTCAAAAATAAGCAATTGTTTTATAAAACTTTAGTTGTAATAATTACCTTTGCAAAACTTAATTAAATACACATGAATTCAGATATTAGACAATTAGAACCAAAGCAGTTGTGGAATAAATTTGCTGACCTAAATGCAGTACCTAGACCTTCAAAAAAAGAAGAGCGTGTTATTGCGTTTATGAAAGATTTTGGAGAGTCATTAAACCTAGAGACAATGGTTGATGAAGTAGGGAATGTTATTATTAAAAAGCCTGCAACTCCAGGTATGGAAGATAGAAAAACGGTTGTTATGCAATCGCATCTTGATATGGTACATCAAAAAAATGCTGATACTGATTTTGATTTTGATACTCAAGGTATTGAAATGTATGTTGATGGAGATTGGGTAAAGGCAAAAGGAACAACTTTAGGTGCAGATAATGGATTAGGAGTTGCTACTATTATGGCAATTCTCGAAAGTAACGATATTGAGCATCCAGCAATTGAAGCGTTGTTTACAATTGATGAAGAAACAGGAATGACAGGAGCACAAGGATTAAAAGGAGGATTACTTGAAGGTGAAATTCTATTAAATCTTGATACCGAAGAAGACGACGAAATAGGTGTAGGTTGCGCAGGAGGAATCGATGTTACTGCTACTAGAACCTATAATGAAGAAGATGCAACCGAAATAAAGATAGGTTATACTATTGCTGTTAAAGGTTTACAAGGTGGGCACTCTGGAATGCAAATTCATGAAGGTTTAGGGAATGCTAATAAAATTATGAACCGTTTGTTATTTGATGGTTTTGAGAATTTTGGATTACGCATTTCTGAAATTGATGGAGGAAGTTTACGTAATGCAATTCCAAGAGAAAGTTTTGCAACTATAGCTGTAGATGCAGTACATAAGGAAGCCTTTGAGTTGGAAATAAAATTATTAGCTGATAGTATTAAGAAAGAATACAAAACTATGGAGCCTGATATGGAGGTAATAGTAACTTCTGTAGATGCGCCAGCTAAAGTTATGGATTTAGGTGTACAAGAAGGTTTAACACGTGCTATTTATGCAGCTTGTAATGGTGTATATAGAATGAGTGCAGATATTCCTGATTTGGTAGAAACATCTAATAATATTGCTCGTGTAATTGTAAAGGATGGAAATATTAAGATAGGTTGTTTAACACGTTCTTCTGTAGAATCTTCAAAAATGGATTTAGCTAATATGTTACGTGCTACTTTTGAGCTTACAGGATGTGAAGTAGAATTTTCTGGAAGCTACCCTGGATGGACACCAAATATGGACTCTGCTATATTAAAAGTAATGCGAGCTTTATATGTTGATCTAAATAACGAAGAACCACACGTAGCTGCTTGTCATGCTGGATTAGAATGTGGAATATTAGGAACTAATTATCCTGAAATGGATATGATTAGTTTTGGACCAAATATTAAAGGAGCACACTCTCCAGATGAAAGAGCACAAATATCATCAGCTCAAAAATACTGGAAGTTTGTTTTAGAGATTTTAAAACAAATACCAACTAAGTAATACTAGATTACAATAAACAAAAAAGCCACTCAATTTTGAGTGGCTTTTTTGTTAGTATATGGTTAGAGTTTGTTACTTAACAATTTCTAACATTTCTATAATAAATATTACATCTGCATTTGGAGGAATTTGTCCTCTACCGCGTTCTCCCCAACCTAAATGTGATGGTAAGTATAAGTAAGTTTTGTCGCCAACTTTCATATTAGCAACACCTTCTTTAAACCCAGCAACCATTGGTGCATCTGGACTTACTGCCATAGAAAGCGGATTGTAAAAACCTTGTTGTTCTTTTTGCTCATGGTAAATGCCATACTTTATGTCTAATTCTTTGTCGTTAGATCCAAATAGTTTTCCATCAGTAAAATAACCTGCGTATTTAAGGTTAACTGTTTGCCCTTGTTTTGGTTTAACACCATTACCTTCAGTTATTGTATGCATCTTTAATCCAGAAGGTAAAGCTTTTGCTTTGCTTTTATACTCGTTAAGAGTTGGTAATATTTCTTTAGCAGCTTCTTCCGTTTTTTTCTCAGCTTCTAAACGTGCTTCTTCAGCTTTACGCTTTTTTTCTTCTAATTTTTTTTGAGCCTTTTCTTCTAACAAAGGTAATTCTGTTTCCCAAGTTTTTGCAGCGTCAAATTTTCTAGCATCAAACCCTTGACGAATAATATTTACTTGTTGCATAATTATTGGTTCTACAGGTTTATTACCAGGAGCTACTTCTACATTAGAAATGCTATCTTGAATATCAAGACCTAAAACTAATTCACCAAAAACAGAGTGCTTATTATCTAACCAAGGTGTTTCTTTTTCTGTAATAAAAAATTGACTTCCATTAGAGCTAGGTCCAGAATTAGCCATAGATAAAATACCTGGTTTACTGTGTTTTAAGGTTTCATCAAATTCATCACCAAATTTATAACCTGGACTTCCAGCACCAGTACCTAGTGGGTCTCCTCCTTGAATCATAAATTGATCCATAACACGATGAAAAGTTAATCCATTATAAAACGGTTTTCCTTTCATACTATCTGTTACCATTGGATGTGTGCCTTCTGCTAAAGCAACAAAGTTTGCAACTGTAACTGGTGTTTTATCGTAAGTAAGTTTTGCAACCATTGTACCTTTATTAGTTACAATTTCAGCAAATAGTCCTTCTCCTAAATCTGGATATTTATCTTTACAAGAACTTAAACTTAACAAAAAAGCAAGTGTTAAAAATTTAATTGAGTGTTTTAAAATTTTCATTCGGAATTTTATTATTGTTTGTTGTGCACTAGTCGTGCGTTTTAAATTAATTAGTTTCTTTTTGAGTAATACTGTTTATAGTAACAGTACATATTATAGGAATGTTGTTTCCTATTTTGTTTTCGTCACCATAATAGCCATATGCTTTTTGCGAAGGAAATAAAAATGTTACTGTTTCGCCAGTTTTCATGAGTTTTAATCCTTCTCTAAGACCAGAAAATAATTCTTCTTGATCCATAGCGTAGGTTTTCGTTTTTAATTCTTCTTGAGAATAAATAGTTTTTCCTTTTAAGTCTTTTACATCGTAATTAAAGTTTACTAAGTCACCAAAAATTGGAGTGGCTAAACTGTCTTCAATTTTAGTGTTATAGTAATACCAAAAACCATTTTGAGAAGCAATAAAATTTGTTTCTGGGTTTTCTTTTATAATGTTTTGAATGAGGTCGTATTCTTTTTCATTAAGTTTCTTGTTTCTCTCTACCGATTCGTCGATAAAAGAACCAGAACTTATAGTTACAGGTTTTCTAGCTTCAGGAGTTTTGCAACTAGAAAAGCTTAATAATACTATTAATGCTATAAATATTTTT
Organism: Pontimicrobium sp. IMCC45349; assembly: GCF_047219225.1. GTDB lineage: Bacteria > Bacteroidota > Bacteroidia > Flavobacteriales > Flavobacteriaceae > IMCC45349. Next base: position 2,425,284 of record NZ_CP178208.1, read on the forward strand.
TTCACGAGTTGAGGTCTTGTTTATACTGTGGTAATATACTAATAAAATTATCAACTGTTTCTTTAAGGCTTAAATGACTTCTTCCACCTGCAGCGTTGATATGTCCACCACCATTAAAATGATTTCTGGAAAATGTATTTACATCAAAATTACCTTTAGAACGTAATGAGATTTTTACAATATTCTCTTTATGATTTTCAATAAAAATAGCAGCAAATTTTACTCCCTCAACAGATAATCCGTAGTTTACGACACCTTCAGTATCTCCTTTTTTGAAATTGAATTTATTTAATTCGTTTTGAGATAGTGTAATGTAAGCAGCATTATATTCAGGTAATACTTTTAAATTACTTAATGCGCAGCCTAATAGTTGTAAACGATTATAACTATTTGTGTCATATACATTGTTATGTACTTGAGCATTATTTACACCTTTATCAATAAGGTCAGCAATTACACGATGTGTTGTACTTGTAGTTGACGGAAATCTAAAAGAACCAGTATCTGTCATAATACCAGTATATAATGCCTCTCCAATAGTTTTATTAATTAAATTAACATCGCCTAACATGTCTAAAAAGTGGTATACCATTTCACAGGTAGAACACATGTTAACATCAGAATATACATATTTTGCATAGTCATCTGGTTGTTGATGATGATCAATAATTATTTTAATGGCTTTAGCATTTTCTATAGGTGTTTCCATGTCTCCAGTTCTATGCAATGCATTAAAATCCAACGTAAAAATAATATTAGCTTCATTTATTAGACTTTCAGCCTTTTCTTGTTCAGCATCAAACTTAATGATTGTGTCTTCTCCAGGAATCCATTTCAAAAAATGAGGATAATCGTTAGGAGCAATAACTACCACATTATGATTTTTATTCTTCAAATAATGATAAAGTGCAAGTGTAGAACCTATAGCGTCTCCATCTGGGTTTTTATGAGGAACAATTACTATATTTTGAGTATTTGAAAGTAATTGTTTTATTTCTGAAATGTCATTTTTTGTCATAGACAGCGAAGATACAATTTTTTAAAGATGACAAGACTTGTTTTTAACAAGTAATTAGTTATTTTTGCAGCAAATTTAAACACATATAATGGCAACAAATAGAACATTTACAATGCTTAAGCCAGATTCTGTTGAAAAAGGGAATATTGGCGCAATATTAGAAAAAATCACTGCTTCAGGTTTTAGAATTGTAGCAATGAAGTTAACTCAAATGACTAAGGCAGATGCTGAAGCGTTTTACGCAATTCATAACGAGCGTCCATTTTTTGGAGAGTTAGTTGAGTATATGACAAGAGGACCAATTGTAGCTGCAATTTTAGAAAAAGAAAATGCTGTTGAAGATTTTAGAACTTTAATCGGTTCTACAAATCCTGCTGAAGCTGCTGAAGGTACTATTCGTAAAATGTATGCTGCTTCTATTGGAGAAAATGCTGTTCACGGAAGTGATAGTGATGAGAATGCTGCTATTGAAGGTGCTTTCCATTTTTCAGGTAGAGAAATGTTCTAGTATACAATATTAGACAAGTTATATAATATAAAAACAGCCATCTATTTTAGATGGCTGTTTTTTTGTTTTATATGTAAGCCTCAATAACATAAGTAGGCTAAACACATGGTAAAACTAACTAACTAGACTAACTAAAAACAAGAAACTGTTAGGGTTTCTATATTTGTTGATAAAATTAGTCTATTAGTTAAAGCAAAACAATACGTAGAATTACGTATTTTTTGTAGTAGTTATCTTAAAACAAGCTTTGTAATAAGGTTTTTACCTAAAGATTCGTTAAGCATTGCAATAATCTTTTCTTTGCCATAACTTAATTCTTCTCTAAGTACCGAAGAGCTTAATTCTACATATAAGGTGTCTTGGTGTAATTTTACACTAGTTGTATAGTTGTTAACACCATTACCCATTAAATTAGCCCAAGCATCTTTAACATTTACGCTATCTAGCCCTTTTTGAAGATTGTTTTCTTGAACAAATTCTTTAAGAACATCACTTATTTTTAAGTTTTCGTTATGACGCTTGCTCATTATTCTATATTTATTGGTGTATAAGGTTTATAAGTGTAAATAAATCCTTCTGCATTTGTAATTATTAACTCTTCTTTAGTGACCTTTTTTATGGTTTCTATAAAGGTAACGTTATTAGAGTTGTATTCTATTTGTAATAAATTATTTTCAGTAATTAATGAAAATGGAATTTCATGTTGTGTAACCATAAATTTACCATTTAGATTTGGACTTACTTTTTTTCTATAACCAGTTAAGTCGTCTTTAACTTCAAAATAATCTACTGTAGTACTAATTGTATATTCTTTTACAATTTTGTTATCTTTTTTTACATTAACAATTTCCCAATAGCCTTTAATTAAAGGAATTTGAGTTGAAACATCATTTGAGCAGTTTGTTAAAATAATTAGGCTTAAAACAAGAATTAATCGCTTCATGATATTATAATTTAAATATTTGATAGGTTTGATGTACACTTTTTATGGCAGCTTCAGTACGATCTGTATGTGTGTCGCTAATAAATAATTGTCCAAAATTTTCGGCGTCTACTAATTTAATGATTTGTGCAACACGTTGTTCGTCCAACTTGTCAAAAATATCATCCAGTAATAAAATAGGATTTACACCACTTTGTTGTTTAATAAAGTCAAACTGTGCCAATTTTAAAGCAATTAAAAATGATTTTTGCTGACCTTGACTTCCAAACTTTTTAATAGGATAAGTTTCAATTTCAAAGCTTAAATCATCTTTATGTATACCTACACTTGTATATTGTAGTGTTTTATCTTTGTTGATGTTTTCTTTTAAAAGTGATTTTAAGTCTGAGTTAAATAAATGGCTTTTGTAATTTAAATTAACTGTTTCGCTATTATTACTAATAGCTTCATAGCGGGATTTAAAAATAGGAATAAACGTTTCTAGAAACGCTTTTCTTTTTTCAAATATTAATTGCCCAAATTCAACTAACTGAAAATCATAAATATCTAATGAGTCTTGATTGAAAGTGTTGTTTAAAGCAAAGTATTTTAATAGTGAATTACGTTGAGACAGCGTTTTATTATATTTAATTAAATAGTCTAAATACACTTTATCACTTTGCGATATTACACCATCAATAAATTTACGTCTTATATCACTACCTTCAATAATTAAATCTCTATCAGCTGGCGAAATAATAACTAAAGGTAAAAAGCCTATATGGTCACTAAAGCGTTCGTAAATTTTTCCATTTCTCTTAATGACTTTTTTTTGGCCTTTTTTAAGTGAAACAATAATTTTTTCATCACGTTCATCCTTATTATAAAGTCCATCAACAACAAAAAAATCTTCATTATGCTTTATGTTTTGTGAGGCGACAGGGTTAAAATAACTCTTACCAAATGATAAATGATAAATTGCGTCTAAAACATTGGTTTTTCCAACGCCATTGGCACCAACAAAGCAGTTTATTTTTGAGTCAAACTCAAAAAACTGTGAGTCAAAATTTTTATAATTAAGAAGTGATAATGTTTTTAGAATCATATAAAAATGCCTTTAAAGCATAAAAAGGAGGTGCAAATTATTGAAAAATAACAAATAAATAGCCTTTTTTTTACCAATAAAAATTATATTTTTGCGAGCGCAATAATTAAGAATATATGGCAACTTATAAGAAAAGAGGATATAAACCTAAAACAAAGGTTGAAAAAGTTGAGGCTATTGAAGAAAACTCAACAACTGCAGAAGTATTTAACACTTTAGATGAAAGTGCTTCTAAAACCGAAGATTGGGTTATTAAAAATCAAAAGAACATTTTTATTATTGTTGGTTTAGTTGCAGCAGTAGTTTTAGGTTATTTAGGATATAATAAACTTATCCAAGAACCTAAGGAAAGCGAAGCTATGAACGACATGTTTAAAGCTCAGCAATATTTTGAACAAGCTGTTAATGGAGTAGAGAAAGATTCTTTATTCAACTTATCTCTAAATGGAGGAGAAGGAAAATATGGAATGCTTGATATAGCTAAAGAATATAGTGGTACAAAAGCTGGAAACCTTGCTAACTATTACGCAGGAATGTCTTACTTAAACCTTAAGGATTACCAAAACGCAATTGCTTATTTAGATAAGTTTTCTAGTAGCGATGATGTTTTAGGTCCTATCGCAAAAGGTGGTATTGGTGATGCATTTGTACAGTTAGAGCAATTAGATAATGCTTACGATTACTATGTACAAGCTGCAAACTTAAAGAGTAACGATTATACAACACCAATGTACTTGTACAAGGCTGGAAATATTGCAATGCAATTAGATAAAAATGCTGAAGCATTAAAGTTCTTTAATAGAATTAAAGATGAATTCTCAACAAGTGCAGAAGCTGCTAATATTGATGTATTTATAGGAAAAGCAGAAGCAGCTAATAACTAATAAGAAGTTATGGCAACTGAAAATAAAAATTTATCACAATACGATAAAGCTACAATCCCAAGCGCGAAAGACTTTCGGTTTGGGATTGTTGTTTCTGAATGGAACGATACTATTACAGAAGGACTATATAAAGGTGCTTATGAAGCATTGGTAGATTGTGGTGCAAAAGAAGAGCACATTCACAGAATGGATGTTCCTGGCAGTTTTGAATTAGTATATGGTTGCAAAAAAATGCAAGAACATCGTGTTAATGCTGTTATTGCAATTGGTTGTGTAATTCAAGGAGAAACCAAACATTTTGATTTTGTGTGTGATGGTGTAACTCAAGGCATAAAAGACTTGAATATTATGCATGATACACCTGTGATTTTTTGTGTGTTAACAGATAATACCATGCAGCAATCTATTGATAGATCTGGAGGTAAACACGGAAATAAAGGTACAGAAGCAGCAATTGCAGCTATAAAAATGGCACATCTACGCCAAACTTCGTAATTTATTATTTAGCTTTTATTTGCTACTATGTTAACAAAATTTGGCATTTGTTAGCTAAGAGTTAGTTGTATTTTAAGTACATTTGAAATACAAGCAAAAGGTACAATTTTGTTAAAGCAACGTAAGAATAAACGATTTAATTACACACCTCGTTACGCAAAGGATTCAGAAGGTAATCTAGTAAAAGATGACGCTTCAAAATCTAATGGTTTTGCGTTTAAATGGCAAAGAGCTAGGGAGGCTAATAAAAATAAAGGAAGTAAAGGGTTTTCTTTACGTTTTCTAATTCTTATTTTGGTATTATTATTGATTTGCATGTATGTATTAGATAAAAAATACATGTAACATAAATCAAGATATTATGGGAATTCTAAAAACAAGAAAGAATAAAAAGTACGATTACAAACCTCGCTTTTATAAAGGTGAAGGGAGCCCTTATGAGATAAAACATAAATTTGACGATAACCGAAAAACAATAGGTAATCCAGGACTTAAAGGCAAGTTTAACAATGCGATAGAAGATTATAAAGAAAACCCAAACGAAGAAGCTAATAGACGAGTGTTAATTGTTATAGCTGTTCTGGTTTTAATCTTTTTGTTCATCATTGATTTTGACTTGACTATTTTCTTTTCATAGATGTAAATGGCAGATATAATACAATTATTACCAGATCATGTAGCTAATCAAATTGCTGCAGGAGAGGTTGTGCAACGACCAGCTTCTGTAGTTAAAGAATTATTAGAAAACTCTATTGATGCTGGTGCAAATACAATTAAACTAATTATAAAAGAAGCTGGTAAAACACTTATTCAAGTTATAGATAACGGAAAGGGAATGAGTGTTACAGATGCACGTTTAAGTTTTGAACGACATGCAACTTCAAAAATAAAATCGGCCGAAGATTTATTTAACTTAAATACCAAGGGATTTAGAGGAGAAGCATTAGCAAGTATAGCAGCAATTGCTCATGTAGAGTTAAAAACTAAACAAGAAGCTGACGATATTGGCACACAAATAAAAATTGAAGGTAGTGAAGTTGTTAGTCAAGACCCTGTAGTTATCCCTAAAGGTACGTCAATTGCTGTAAAGAATTTGTTTTATAATATTCCTGCTAGACGAAATTTTTTAAAGTCTAATACTGTTGAATTAAGACACATTATTGATGAATTTCATCGTGTAACGTTGGCACATCCTTCAATTTCGTTTTCTATGCACCATAATGGAAGTGAGTTGTTTAATTTACCAGAAAGTAATAACAGACAACGTATTGTAAATACTTTTGGAGGTAAAACCAATGAAAAATTAGTGCCAGTTGAAGAGGTTACCGAAGTCTTAAAGATTTCTGGTTTTGTTGGTAAGCCTGAATTTGCTAGAAAAACGCGAGGTGAACAGTTCTTTTTTGTAAATAATAGATTTATTAAAAGCTCTTATTTAAACCATGCAATAAATGCTGCTTTTGAAGGTTTGTTAAGAGATAATACACATGCTAGTTACTTTTTGTATTTAGAAGTTGATCCACAAACCATAGATATCAATATTCATCCTACTAAAACAGAAATAAAGTTTGATGATGAGCATACACTGTATGCCATTTTACGTTCAGCTGTAAAACATAGTTTGGGTCAGTTTAATATTGCACCTATTTTAGATTTTGAACGTGATAGTAACTTAGATACACCATATAATTATCAAGGTAAATCTGCTCATACACCACATGTGGAGGTTGATAGAGGGTTTAATCCATTTGTTGACGAAAAGCCTAAATCAACAGTAGCTTCATCAAGTATGAGCTTTAAAAAAGAACCTGTTGCTAGTTGGGAAAGCTTATATGTAGGTTTAGAATCAAAAGGAAATGAAGTAAGTGGTAATTTTAGTGAAGTTCAGTTTGAAACTGATGAGATGACATCATCTATGTTTGATGAAGAAGAGACTAAAAAGATTCAAAAAACGTTTCAGTTACATAATAAGTATATTGTAAACACTATAAAATCTGGAATGTTAGTGATTGATCAAAATAGAGCGCATCAACGTGTGCTATATGAAGACTTTTTACAGCAAATTACAGTTAAAGAAGCAGTAAGTCAGCAGTTGTTATTTCCGCTGGAATTAAAGTTTTCTAATACAGAAGTTGTAATAATAAAAGAATTACAATCGCAATTAGAACAAACAGGCTTTGTGTTTTCTAAGTTAGATAATGAAGCTATAGAAGTTTCAGGAATTCCTGTAAGCGTTAAGGAAAGTAATATAAATGCAATTTTAGAGCAGATTATCAGCGATGTAGAAAATGATGTGCCAGATAATAACCATTTTAGCCAAAGTGATTTATTAGCAAAATCTTTAGCAAAAAGTTTAGCAATAAAGAATGGTAATAGATTAACTATTCCAGAGCAAGAGCATTTAGTTAATAGTTTATTTGCTTGTAAAGAGCCATCAATTTCACCTACTAATAGAACAACTTTTATTACGATGAAAGTAAATGATATAGATAAAAAATTTAATTAAGCATGAGAGGAATAACAGATACAGTAAAGCATTTACTTATCATTAATGTGTTAATGTTTATTGGTACTTATGCAATAGGCCAAAATGAACTGTTTTATAGCTTATTTGCTTTGTTTTTTCCTGGTAACGATTTATTTCAGCCATGGCAAGTACTAACACATATGTTTATGCATGGTGGCATACAACATATTTTGTTTAATATGTTAGCCTTATGGATGTTTGGTACTGCAGTAGAACAAGTTTTTGGCAAGAAGAAATTTATTTTCTTTTATTTTTCAGCTGGTCTAGGCGCTGCAGGATTGCAAATTGCTTACTTGTATTTTAAGTTTAATTCTGGGTTAAATACATTGATAGCTTCTGGGTTTGGTAAGGATCAGGTAATTGAAGTATTAGCTTCTTCATATAACAGATATGACACAAGATGGTTGGAGGTTATGGATATGACTCAATTGGAGAGTTTTGTCGGAGCCTTTAATACAACTATGGTTGGAGCATCTGGAGCAATAATGGGAATTTTAGTTGCCTTTGGAATGTTATTTCCTAATAGTAAATTAATGTTAATCTTTTTTCCGGTTCCAGTAAAAGCTAAATACTTTATTCCTGGAATAATAGCATTAGACTTATTTTCTGCCTTAACAGGTGTTTCTATTTTTAGTCCAAGTAATACAGCTTATGTAGCTCATATAGGAGGAGCACTTACTGGGTTTTTGATGATGTATTTTTGGAAGAAAGATCAATTTGATAAATATCGTTGGAATTAAATGACCTCTTTAAATCAAGATATAAAAGACAAACTAGGTAGGCTAACCATTTTTGAGAAGATAATTCTTGCTAATACGTTTATCTACTTTATAGGTTGGGTTATTTCTAAGGTTGGTAATACATCACGATTACAAAGTTTAAATTGGTTGGTGTTGCCAAAAGATATTTCTGCATTTATTTTAAAGCCTTGGTCAATTATTACCTATGGATTTACACACATAGATTTTTGGCACTTATTTTTTAATATGCTGGTGTTATACTTTGTAGGACGTTCGTTTGCAAACCTATTTAATACTAAGCTGTCTTTAAATGTGTACTTGTTAGGAATTATTTCTGGCGCATTAGCATTTTTATTAGCCTATAATGTGTATCCACAAGGATTTTTAAAGAATGTTGGGCCTGTTTTAGGAGCTTCGGCTGGTGTAAGAGCAGCGCTAATATTTTTATGTGCTTATATGCCTAATTATGAAGTGAATTTATTAACTATCAGAATAAAACTATGGTACATTGGTCTAGCAATGATATTATTAGATCTTCCAGGATTGTTTACATCTAATGCGGGCGGAACAATCGCTCATATTGGAGGTTATATATTGGGATATTTTTATGCTACAAGATTATTGAAAGGAAGAGATATTGGTAAAGGTTTTGAGCGCTTTATGGATAGTGTTACAGGTATGTTTTCTTTTAAGAAAGGCAATTTAAAAACGGTGCATAAGGGAAAGAATAAAGATTTTGCTGGACATACTAAAGACGAGTTTAACGAGTTTAATAAACAAAAGCAAATAGATATAATTCTTGAGAAAATAGGAAAGAGTGGTTACGAGAGTTTAACTAAGGAAGAAAAAGAATTTTTATTTAGAGCAGGGAAATAAATAGTATTTGAAAAAACTAAGCTTCATAGAGAAAATAGTATTCTTTATAAATTCGCTCATAGCGATGATGTTGCTTCTGTCTTATCTTCTTGCATATGTACAACCAAAACATTTTTCATTACTTTCTGTTTTAAGTTTAGGAGTTCCGTTACTTATTTTATTAAACATCTTATTTGTAATTTATTGGTTGTTAAAGGTTAAAAAACAATTATTACTTTCGTTAATAGTTTTACTCATAGGCTATAAATATGTAACATCATTACATAAGTTTTCGGCATCAAAAGATATAGAAAATGCGAACAATATATCTGTAATGAATTATAACGTTCGTTTGTTTAATCTTTATAATTGGATTGATGAAGATGGTATAGAAGCTAAGATTGTTGATTTTGTAAAAAAAGAAAGTCCAGATATTATTAGCTTTCAAGAATATCATCCCCATGAAAATATAGACCTATCTTTTTATAAGTATAAATACGAAGCATTATCAGGAAAAAGAGTTAAGTATGGTCAAGCTATATATTCTAAGTTTCCAATCATAAACTCAGGTTCGGTTGAATTTCCTAATACAGCTAATAATGCCATTTTTGCCGATGTTGTAAGAGGTAATGATACCCTTAGAGTGTATAATGTACATTTACAGTCTTCTGGAATTAATCCACATGTTGAGCAGCTAGATAAAGAAGAATCTGAACGTTTATTTAAGCGCATAGGAGAAACTTTTAAGATGCAACAAGAACAAGCAGAACTGTTTGTTAAACATAAGGAGAAATCGCCTTATAAAGTAATAGTATGTGGCGATTTTAATAATACAGCATACTCATATGCTTACAGGTCTATTAAAGGTGATTTAATGGATACTTTTGAAGTAGGAGGTAACGGTTTTGGACGTACATTTCAATTTAAATATTTTCCAGTACGAATAGACTTTATTTTAGCAGATGAAAGTTTTAATGTTAACTATTTTAAAACTTTTGATGAAAGATTGTCTGATCATTTTCCAATTATGACTAAGATAAGTTTACATGAGTAAGCAATCTGTATAATCAGCTATAATATGAATACATAATCCTATTGCAAGTATGCGTGTTTTTTTAGGGATAAGCATAATTATATATGCAGTAATTGCATAGTAGGAGTGAAGCGGATGAAAGTTTATACTACACCTGTTTGGGTCAAAAATTGGATTAGCTAGTAAATGATCTAAATCAATAAGCATTGTACTTATTAAAATTATAAAAACAATTTTCCACTTAGATTTATAAAAGAAAACTGCTATTAAAAGTGGAACTAAAAAATGTATGCCATAATGAGCTAAAGGTCTATACATTATTGTCTAGTAGTGTTATGTTTTGACTTTCTATATAAGTTAATGCATTTGGACCTTCGTTAAATAGTAAATCCAAAATGCTTAAGTTGTTTATAAAACCATGTTTGTTTGAGAATACTTGTGTGTAAGGCTCAAAATGTTTGATCGTTTCTTTTCTAGCATTTACTAAAAAACGATAATCGTTTGTAATATCTTTTTCGTAAGTAGTAGAGGTCTTGTAGTCGAGTTCTAATTGTAAACAATCAAGAATAGTTTCCAGGCATTTAAAATTAAAATCCATGACAAACTTTTGAGGTGTCTCAAATAAATGAATTAACTCATCTTCATAGTACTCAAAAAAAGGGGATGTTTTATATGCACTTTCAAGAGATTTCCAATGAATAGATTGCCATTTACTATCATTAGCTATTCTAACATCTTTAAAAAGTTGCCTGTTTTTTTGTGTGTAATTTACAGGGACATTCAAAGCTAATTTACCATTAGCTCCATAAATGTAAGCTCGGTTTCTATAGGTTTGCTTTTGATAATTATCGCATACTTCAAAAACTGTAGTTTTTGCTTTAGCAAGTGCTACAAAGTTTGCAATATTTGGGAAATATGTTGAATGAAGTAGCATTAAGTCTTTGTTATTTCTTAAGTTCTCTTTATGACAACAGAATTAGCAACAAAATCGTGAATTGCTTTTTTCTTTTCATTTCCGGAAATTGTTATTAATGAAACCCAACCAAGTAAAGCTTTTAGAATAAATCTAATCACAGCTAATGGGAATGAAATATTTTTATTTAAGTCACCTTCTTTTCTTACAGTTATTTTGGATAAGCTATGACCAATAGTTCCTCCGTTTATTGAAGTTAATAATGGATCATACAAAATGAAGATAATTAGAAAAGCTATTATCTTTACTAATTTTGAAACAGACTCAAACTGAGTAAATAATTCTGATACTAAGAAAATTGCTATAATTATAATGATAGAATCTATTATTGCCGCTTGAATTCTATCTTTAATAGCAGCAAATTTAATTTCAGAGTCAGAATTGTTTTCTAAATCTAAGGCTTTATTCTTTTTCCACCATTTGTTAAATAGAACATATCCTATAAGTAATAAGATAAAAGGAATGAAATAAGAGGTTGAATTGCCACTACCATGAACGGTTGTAAATACACGATCCCATCGTATTTTGTTTAGGCCTTTTGCATTGCTGTTAAAGCTCATCCATATAAATACAGGTTTACCAACTACGTGATCAAATGGTACAAATCCCCAAGCTCTTGCATCTATAGAGTTATGACGATTATCTCCCATCATCCAATAATAATCTTGTTTAAAAGTGTATGATGTAGTTAGTTGGTCGTTTATAAAAATTTGATTGCCCTCAACTCTTAAAGTGTTGCCTTCGTACTCTGTGATTAAACGTTTGTAAAGTGGTAAATTTTCAACAGTGATGTTCATAGATTTTCCAGCTTCTGGAATGTAGAGAGGTCCAAAAAAATCTCTATTCCAGTTGTAATTCGGGTCATGAGGAAATATACTGCTGTCCCTTTTTCCTTTTGGTTCGATAAGTTTATCCAAACTAGCTACACTAGGATGGTTTTTAAATAGTTTTATGGCGTTATCTGATGCAGCAGGTAAAAATACACCGTTGTCTTTAGTTCCATAAATACCATCAGTAATATCGTATCTATCAATAAGTGTTTGGTAGATGTTATTATTAAAACCTTTACCTTCTTTTAAATTTACTTGGTAACTAAACTGCAAATGAGCTCTATCTGGTAGCTCGTTTTGTTTCCCATTTATATATACATAACCATCTCTAATTTCTAATGTGTCACCAGCAATTGCTACACAACGTTTAACGAGGTTGGTTTTTTTATCTATAGGTTTGTAATAATTTCGGTCTGGTCTAAAATCGTTCATATCCAACAACGTATCTGCTGGTTGATTAAATACAACAATTTCATTTCTATCTATCTTTTCAAAACCAGGAAGTCTTAAGTAAGGTAATTGTAACTTATTTATTAATGATGTGTTTTTCTTTTCAATATTGTCATTAAATAAGTATGATTTCTTTTTAAGTACAGGAATTGTATCATGAACCATTGGAGCTGCAACTGTTGTCATTGGTACTCTAGCTCCATAATTTACTTTACTCACTAATAAAAAGTCGCCTACCAACAGCGATTTTTCTAATGATGATGATGGAATAACATAAGGTTGAATAAAATAGGTGTGCACTAAGGTTGCGGCTACAATGGCAAATAAAATAGAGCTTGTCCAATCTCCTGATGAAGATTTAGGTTGTAAACTTCTATTTTCGATATAAGTAACATCAGCAGCATAGTTTAAATAGTAGCTATAAAAACCTAAAGTTAAAATAGCTAATGCTGTATCTAAATAAGTGTTTTTGCCAAAGCTTCTAGCTGTTTCAACCCAAACAACAGGAAACATGATTAAATTGATAATAGGTAAAAATAACAAGATAGTCCACCAAGGCGATCTATTAATTATCTTCATTAATATTATTGCATTATATACTGGAACAAATGCTTCCCAAGCTTTTCTACCTGCTTTAATATATAGTTTCCATGTACCTAAGCCATGTATAAGTTGAATAACAAGGAAAAATATTAACCATTGCGTCATTGTCATAATCGTAATTTTTAGCTGTTAGTTTGTGTTGTTAAAGTAATGTTACGTAAAGTTTTCAAATTAACCAATATTTAACACGTCGTTCATAGTGAATATACCTGTTTTACCTAAAATCCATTCTGCGGCAATTACAGCGCCTAAGGCAAAACCATCTCTGTTATGTGCAGTATGTTTAATTTCTAAACTATCTACATTAGAGTTGTAAAAAATACTATGTGTTCCTGGAACTTCTGGAGTTCTTATGGCTTCAATAGCGATGTCTTTTTCTTTGGTTGATTTGTCTAAAGACCAGCTAGCATAGTTTGAGTTTTCTATAATTCCTTCTGCTAAGGTAATGGCAGTTCCGCTAGGTGCATCAAGCTTTTGCGTATGATGAATTTCTTCCATGCTCACATTATATTGCGATAGGTTTTTCATCATTTTAGCTAGTGTCTTATTTAATTCGAAAAAGATATTTACACCTAGACTAAAATTAGAAGCGTAAATAAAAGCACCATCACGTTCTTTACATAATGCTACCATATTGTCATAGTCATTCAACCATCCAGTTGTACCAGAAATTACAGGTACACCATTTTTAAAACAATTAGAGATGTTTTTGGTTGCAGCACTAGGAATACTAAAATCTATAGCAACATCTGCTTCACTTATGTTGTAATCTTTTGAGTCTTTTCCAATTTTTAATACAACGGTATGACCTCTTTCTATAGCTATACGTTCTATAACTTTTCCCATTTTGCCATAGCCAAGTAATGCTATTTTCATTAGCTTAAAATTTAAAATCTAAGGTTAATCCAAGGTTTGTAGACGCATCTCGTTCATTGAACTTAAAATGAGGCTTCAAAGCCAAATTATCGTCAACATTGTATTGTAGTAAGTGGGCGTCAACATTGGCATCAATAATGTTTAAAGCATAAATGCCTATGGTAACTAATAAGGATATTTCTTTATTTCTTTTTAAAGTACGTTGCGCTCTAATTAAAGCATCATTAGATATTTGTGGTGTACTACCACCTCCCCAAAATTCATCATCGGTAAAACCAGCTAGTCTACGCTTATAAGCATCTCTATATCTATCGTATTCTTTGTCGTTGTCTAAATAAAAATAAATTCCTGTACCTAATGCTGCATAAACGATAGGTATTTTCCAGTATTTTTTATTGTATGCTTGACCAAGACCAGGTAAAACTGCAGAATAAAAAGCTGCTTTAGAAGGCGATAATGGGTTTAAAGGCTCTCTAATAATAGTGTCTTGAATAACTACATTCAATTCGTCAGTTTCTTTTTGAGCAGAAACCACAAGTGTAAATGCAATAAAGAAAAAGCTTAAAAGGAATTTACTTCGCACTTTCAATTAATTTTTTAATTCGATTAAAATCTTCTTCAGAATGGAACGGAATATTGATTGTTCCTTTACCTCTCTTAGAGACTTTAACGTTGATTTTGTGTCCAAAGTATTCAGAAAACTCTTTAATACCTTTTTTGATATATTTAGGAAGTTCTTCTTTTTTAGGAGCAATGACTTCAGAAGTATTTTTATAGTTTCTAACTAAATCTTCTGTGGCTCTAACCGATAATTTGTTAGTTAGTATTTTTTCGTAAATCTCTAATTGCTCAGTATGTTCTGGAATATTAATGATAGCTCTACCATGACCCATAGAAATAAAACCATCACGCATACCAGTTTGAATGATAGGATCTAGTTTTAAAAGTCTTAAGTAATTAGAAATTGTTGAACGTTTTTTTCCAACACGTTCACTCATTTGTTCCTGAGTAAGATTAATTTCATCTATTAAACGTTGGTAAGATAATGCCACTTCTATTGGGTCTAAATCTTGACGTTGAATATTTTCAACTAAAGCCATTTCTAACGACTCTTGGTCATTAGCAATACGTATGTATGCAGGAATTGTTTCTAATCCTATTAGCTTAGAAGCTCTAAAACGACGTTCACCAGAAACTAATTGAAACTTATTAAATCCTATTTTCCTAACTGTAATAGGTTGTATAATTCCTAACTCTCTAATGGAAGATGCTAGTTCTCGTAAAGCTTCTTCATTAAATTGAGTTCTTGGTTGAAAAGGATTGACTTCAATTGCGTTTAAATCTAGTTCAACAATATTACCAATAACTTTATCGGCATTTTTATCTTGAACAGATTTTATATCGTTAGAAGGATCTTGCAAAAGCGCAGATAGACCTCTACCTAATGCTTGTTTTTTTGTTGCTTTTGCCATTACGCTTCATTTTTATTAATAATTTCTTTAGCCAAACTTAAGTAATTAGTAGCGCCTTTACTACTTACATCATAGTTTATTATGCTTTCGCCATAACTAGGTGCTTCACCTAATCTAACATTACGTTGAATAATAGTTTGAAAAACCATATCGTTAAAATGTTTTTGAACTTCTTCAACAACTTGATTAGATAGTCTTAATCTAGAATCATACATTGTAAGTAATAGACCTTCAATATCTAAAGCTTGGTTATGAATTTTTTGAACACTTTTAATTGTATTTAATAATTTACCAAGACCTTCAAGAGCAAAATACTCACACTGAATAGGTATAATAACTGCATCTGCAGCAGTTAAAGCATTTAGTGTTAAAAGCCCTAAAGAAGGAGCACAGTCAATTAAAATATAATCGTAAGCTGTTTTTAAATGATCAACAGCTTTTTTTAACATGTATTCTCGATTTTCTTTATCTACCAACTCAATTTCAATAGCAACTAAGTCTATATGAGCAGGAATAATGTCAACATTTGGAGCGTTGGTTTTCAAAATACTTTCTTCTGCAGTACATGTGTGTTCAAGTAACTGATAAGTGCCAGTTTCTACTGATTCGACATCTATACCAAGTCCAGAAGTTGCGTTTGCTTGAGGGTCAGCATCAATAAGAAGTACTTTCTTCTCTAAAACACCTAGAGATGCAGCCAAATTTACTGAAGTCGTAGTTTTTCCAACGCCTCCTTTTTGATTGGCAATTGCTATTATTTTACCCATTAAATATTTTGATTTTTTATAAGCGTAAAAATACAATTATTTACGAGTATTAAAAATCTAACTTGTTAACAAAAAGTGAATAGTTAGTCAGGTGAATTTTTAGAATTAGTGTATTTGTTTAGTCACTTTAATGCTGATTTATAACTATATCGATTGCGATATTTTGTGATAAATATTATAATGATAAATTATATTAATTTAATTGATGATTTTTATTTTTTTAAAGCTTATTATTCAATTTATTAACTGAATTTACTGAAATAAATGAAGCTTTGATAAATCGTATTCCTAATGATATTTGTCATATCTATCATGTAATTCTTGAAATAATTTTGTCTAAGTTTAATGTTTAAAATTTAGTAAGTATGACTTTAATGCTCATTATTTTAATAATAACGATTTTACTTTTTGTTTGGGGAAAATTCACTCCAGATATAGTTGCTTTATTATCTATGATAAGCTTGTTTTTATTTGGAATATTGGATGCTAATGAAGCGTTAAGTGGTTTTAGTAACCCAACAGTTATCATGATTGGTGCTTTGTTTGTAATTGGAGAAGGATTATCACAAACAGGATGGACAGCAGTAGCTGGACAACAATTTATAAAATGGGCAGGAAAAAGTACTTCAAAATTATTGGTAATAGTTACATTGGGTTCAGGTGTTTTATCTGGGTTTGTAAGTAATACAGGTACAGTAGCAACATTATTACCAGTTACAATTTCTTCGGCATGGAGTATAGGTACTTTACCTTCTAAAGTTTTAATGCCAGTTGCGTTTGGATCTAATACAGGTGGTTTATTAACTTTAACAGGTACACCTCCAAATATAATTGCGAGCAATGCCTTGGCTGATGCTGGTTATGAAGGCTTTTCTTTCTTTGAGTTTGCTTTAATAGGTTTACCTCTATTACTTATTGCCTTATTATACTTTAGATTTATTGGTCATAAACTTCTGCCTAAGAACCAAACCAATAATAAACCTGTTGATATTGAATCTACACTACATAAATGGATTGAAGCTTATAAAATGGATAATGATTATTACAGGTTACGTATAAGGTCTTTATCTCCTCTAATTAATACGCAAATGAGTATGTGGGATTTTGAAAACAAGTATAATGTAACTTTAATTAGGTTAAGAAGGAGGCATCCTAATATTTTAAAAGGAATTCAACCATTTATAGAGTTTCCTGTGCCTGAAACAGAAATGCGTTATCATGATATAATTACTGTAAAAGGTGAAACAGAAGATATTAATAGATTGATGATTACATTTAGATTAGGGCTTTTGCCATTAGAACCTATTAAAGATGAATTAAGATATAATTTAATTAATCAAGAAGTTGGTATGACTGAAATTATAGTGACTCCTAAATCAATTATAGTAGGAAGGAAATTAAAAATAGGAAACTATTTTAGAAGATTTGGAGTGCAATTATTAGCTGTTTCACGTCATGGAAAACCAATTAATAAAGGGAATATTATAGTTAAAGCTGGCGACTCATTTTTAATTAGAGGTATTTGGGAAGACATTGAAAGTTTAAAGCAACATCATGAAAATTTAGTGATTTGTGGTAGTCCAGAAGGTATGGCAAAGAATGTAGATAATTTAACCTATAAGTCTTTTATCGCTCTTGGCGCATTGCTATTAATGATTGGGTTGTTAGTTTTTAAAGTTGTTCCAGGCTCTATTGCTGCATTAATTTCAGCAGGTATTATATTGCTTTCTGGTTGTGTACCTATGTCTAAGGCATATAAGAGTATAAGTTGGACTAGTGTAATTATGATAGCAGCAATGATACCAATGGGAATAGCATTGCAAAAAACTGGAACAGCACAAGTAATAGCAAATGGTTTGGTTGAATACCTAGGGTCAATACATCCATTACTATTATTAGCTGGTATCTTTATTTTAACAACAGGTTTTAGTCAGGTAATTAATAATTCGGCAACAGCAGTATTAATGGCGCCAATAGCTCTTTTAGCAGCGAGTACTTTAAATATTTCTCCAGAACCTTTTATGATTGCAGTTGCAATTAGTGCATCTACAGCATTTTTAACTCCAGTAGGAACAACTACAAACGCAATGGTTATGACTGCTGGTGGTTATAAGTTTATAGATTATCTTAAGGTTGGAGCTCCATTACTTTTACTGTTTTTAATAATAACTTTACTATTAGTGCCAATGATTTGGCCATTCTAATTTAGTTTAAAAAGAAAAGGCTGAATATAATATTCAGCCTTTTCTTTTTAAAATTTATGTTTTTTACTCTTCGTCAATTAAAATTTCTAGAATTCTAATAGCTGCATCACTAATTTTGGTTCCAGGTCCAAATACAGCTACAGCTCCAGCATCAAATAGGTATTGGTAATCTTGTTTTGGAATTACACCACCAACAATCACCATAATATCATCACGTCCATAACTTTCTAAAGCTTCAATAACTTGTGGCACTAAAGTTTTATGACCAGCAGCTAAAGAAGATACTCCAAGAATATGAACATCATTCTCTACAGCTTGTTTAGCAGCTTCTTGTGGTGTTTGAAATAAAGGTCCTATATCTACATCAAAACCCACATCAGCATAACCAGTAGCTACTACTTTAGCGCCACGATCATGACCATCTTGTCCCATTTTTGCAATCATAATACGAGGTCTTCTACCTTCTATGTCTGCAAATTTATCGGCTAAATCCTTTGCTTTTTTAAAGGAAGCATCGTCTTTTATTTCTTTACTATACACTCCTGAAAATGATTTAATTTGCGCTTTATAACGTCCAAACTCTGCTTCTAAAGCATCGCTAATTTCACCTAGTGTAGCACGCTCTCTAGCAGCATCTACAGCTAAAGCTAATAAATTTTCTTCACCTGAACGTGCTGCTTCAGTTAGTTTGTTTAAAGCAGCTTTTACTTTTTCGGTATTACGAGACGCTTTAATACTGTTAATACGTTCTATTTGTTGAATTCTAACAGTTTGATTGTCTACTTCAAGAATATGAAGTGGGTCTTCTTCGTCTAAAACATACTTGTTAACTCCAACAATAATATCCTGACCAGAATCAATTCTTGCTTGTTTTCTTGCTGCAGCTTCTTCAATACGCATTTTTGGTATTCCTGCTTCAATAGCTTTAGTCATACCACCAAGTTCTTCAACTTCTTCAATGAGTTTCCAAGCTTTATCAGCAATATCCTTAGTTAAACTTTCAACATAATAACTTCCAGCCCAAGGGTCTACTGTTTTCGTAATTTTGGTTTCTTCTTGAAGATATATTTGCGTATTTCTGGCTATACGAGCAGAAAAGTCTGTTGGTAAAGCAATGGCTTCGTCTAATGCATTGGTATGTAAACTTTGCGTGCCGCCAAAAGCAGCCGCAGCAGCCTCAATACATGTTCTTGCTACATTATTAAAAGGATCTTGCTCAGTTAAACTCCATCCACTTGTTTGTGAGTGTGTACGTAAGGCTAAAGATTTTGGGTTTTTTGGGTTGAATTGACTTACTAATTTAGCCCATAGCATACGTGCTGCACGCATTTTAGCGATTTCCATAAAATGGTTCATGCCAATTGCCCAGAAGAAAGATAGTCGAGGTGCAAATGTATCAATATCCATTCCTGCAGCTAATCCTTTTCTAATGTATTCTAAACCATCAGCTAATGTATATGCTAATTCAATATCGCAAGTGGCACCAGCTTCTTGCATATGGTAACCTGATATACTAATACTATTAAAACGAGGCATATTTTGGCTAGTAAATTCAAAAATATCAGAAATGATTTTCATAGAAGGTGTAGGAGGGTAGATGTAAGTATTTCGTACCATAAACTCCTTTAAAATGTCATTTTGAATGGTTCCTGCTAATTGCTCTGGTTTTACACCTTGCTCTTCAGCAGCAACAATATAAAATGCCATAATTGGTAATACAGCACCATTCATGGTCATGGAAACCGACATTTTATCTAATGGAATCTGATCGAATAACACTTTCATGTCCTCAACCGAGTCTATGGCAACTCCAGCTTTTCCAACATCACCAACCACACGTTCATGGTCACTATCGTAACCTCTATGTGTTGCTAAATCAAACGCCACAGATAATCCTTTTTGTCCAGCAGCTAAGTTACGTCTATAAAAAGCATTACTTTCTTCGGCTGTAGAGAAACCTGCATATTGACGAATAGTCCATGGTCTACGAACATACATAGTGCTATAAGGTCCTCTTAGGTTTGGCGCTATTCCAGCAACAAAATTGAGGTGTTCTATATCCTTAATGTCTTCTTTAGAGTAATGTTCTTTAACATTAATATCTTCGGCAGTTAAGAAGTTTGAATCATTATTAATGTCTTCTTTATTACTCTTTATCGTTATGTTTTGTATGTCTTTTCTATTCATGACCTAAACGATTTTGTTCCATAGTTTCGGCTAATCTTCGCTCAATAATTGGTTCGATTAACGTTTTTCTTGGGTTGGTTTTTACAAAAGGATATAACTCTAAGTCGTTCTTCATTTTATCATTAGGATTTGGGTGTTTGTTAGTTCCTAATAATACTTCTTTTCCATCGTCAAATAACTGCTGCTCTTTTTGAGCGGCTTCTTTTATTTTACGTTGAATAGTTCCTTCTTTTAATTGTGCTAATAATCCACCTTGACGTTCAATGTCTTTAAATAGCTCTAAAGCTTTTTCGGCAAGTTGATGTGTTAAATTTTCTATATAATAAGCTCCATCGGTTGGGTTGCTAACTTTATTGAGGTAACTTTCGTTTTTAAGAATTAATAACTGATTTCTTGAGATTCGTTCTCCAAACTCATTGTCTTTGTGGAAAATTGCATCATAAGGTAAATTATCAATTGTATCTGCACCACCTAAAATTGCACTCATACACTCAGTGGTTGTTCTAAGCATATTTGTATTATAGTCATAAATAGTTTTATTACGCTTTGAAGGAGTTGTAATAATATGACAAGTAGCTTTGCAGTTATATTCTTGGGCTAAAGAATTCCAAAGAATTCTAAGTGCTTTGAGTTTTGCTATTTCAAAGAAATAATTTGTGCCAACTGTTACATTAAATACAATTTCATTTCCAATAGCACCATTAAAATGGTTTAAATATTCATTAGCTTGAGCTAAAGCGTAGGCTAATTGCTGTGTAATATTTGCGCCTGCATTTTGATAAAGTGAAACATCTATACTCAACTTATTTTTTAGAGCTGAAGTATTATTAACAATTTGTTCTAGTTGTTCATAATCTTGCTTTAAATTTGAATACCAATTACCAGATTTAGCTAGGTTACCAATAATATCATTAAATAGATAAAAAGTGGTGTTATTATTAACTGCATAATCATTAAGTGTTGTTACAAATTCACTTGATAGAAATTGTAACTCAAAATACAGAGGAATAGCAGTATCTATGTTACTTAATAACGAGACTAAAGAAATATGAGCTTTGGTAATTACAAATTTTAAGCTTTCTGCCCCTTTATTAATTGCATTTAAAGCTTTTTGATTTGCTTCAGTTTCATTTGTTACAAAAATTGTTTGGCAAATATTCCAGTTGGATGATTTAGACTCACATGATGCAAAATTGTTATCTAAACTTTCAGAATGATAAAAAGGCTTTACATCAATACCTTCTAGAGATTGCCAAACTAAAGTGTCATTATAATCTAGACCCTTTAGATCTGCCTGAATTTTTTGTTTCCAGGATTTTGCAGTGACTTGTTCAAAGTCGGTAAACAAAGATTTACTCATTTTTCTTTTGTTTTAAGCTGTCTTCATATTCAATAATGTAAATTTCCTCGTTCTCTCTTTTCATTTTATAATGCTCACGACCAAATTTTTCAATACCATCATCTGTACTTAATTTTTTGATTTCTTTTTGGTCTTTTTTGATTTCTTGTTTGTAATAATCTTTTTCTTCTTCAAGTTTATCAATTTCATTATTCAATTCGTTATGAATAAACCATGAGTTGCTATCAAAAAAAAGCATCCAAACAGAAAAAACAATAAGAATTAGTAAAAAAACATTCTTAAAAGGTTTGAGGAATTTTATATATGATTTTGAAGACCTAGGCATTATAAACGTTCGTTAATAATAGTTTTAACTATATCTATTGCTACAGTATTGTATTTGTTATTAGGAATAATAATATCTGCATATTCTTTCATAGGCTCAATAAACTGCTCGTGCATAGGTTTAAGCGTTGTTTGATACCTAGTTAACACCTCGTCAAGATCTCTTCCACGTTCTGCTATATCGCGTTTTAAACGACGTATTAAGCGTTCGTCACTATCAGCATGAACAAAGATTTTTATATCGAACATATCTCTTAATTCGGGATTGGTTAGAATTAAAATACCTTCTACAATCATTACTTTTCTTGGATGTGTAAGAACTGTATCGCTAGTTCTATTGTGTTGCACAAAAGAGTATACAGGTTGTTCTACTACGTTTCCTTTTTTTAACTCTTTTAGGTGATTTTCTAGAAGCCCAAAGTCAATAGATTTTGGATGGTCAAAATTTATCTTTACACGTTCACTAAAGTCAAGATGAGACGTGTCTTTATAATATGAATCTTGAGAAATTATACCAACTTCACCTTTTGGAAGTTCGTTAAGTATTTGATTAACAACTGTTGTTTTTCCGCACCCAGTTCCGCCTCCAATTCCAATTATTAACATGAATATATTTTTGAATTATATACAAAGTTAACACTATTTCTTGGGATAAATTTTAACAATACCAACATTTTCTATACCAACATAAATATAACCATCTGGTCCTTGTTCAATACTTCTTACACGACCTAAATTTTCAAGTAATTTTTCTTCTTTAATAACTTTGTTGTTTTCTAAAATACATCTATTTAAATACCTGAATTTTAAAGAGCCAACTAATAAATTGCCTTTCCAATTTGGATAAATGTTACTTGTTATAAAGACCATTCCACTTGGAGCTATAGATGGTGTCCAATGATGTAGTGGTTGTTCCATTCCTGGTAATGATGTATGCTCTGTAAATTTAGAACCACTGTAATTAATTCCGTAGCTTATTTTTGGCCATCCATAATTTTTTCCAGATTCAATAATATTAATTTCATCACCACCTTTTGGACCATGTTCATGTGCCCAAATTTCGTTAGTAAATGGGTTTAATACCATTCCTTGTGGATTTCTATGGCCATATGAGAAAATAGCGGATTTAGCTTCACTATTATCAACAAAAGGGTTGTCTGATGGTATTTTTCCATTATCATGAAGTCTGTAAATTTTACCACCATCTCTTTCAATATCTTGTGGGTTAACATCTCTATTTCCTCTATCACCAATTGAGAAATACAGGTAGTTGTTATTATCGAAAGCTAGTCTAGAACCAAAATGTTGTCCTCTTCTACTATTAGGTGTGGCTTTATAAAGAAGTTCCTTATTTATAGCTGAATTATTTTCTATTTTGAACCTCATTATAGCTGTGTTAGCACCTCTACTTTCACCAATAGAAGAAACAAAAGAAATATATATCCAACCATTTTTATTATAATCTGGATGTAATTCGATATCCATTAAGCCTCCTTGACCTAGAACAGTTATTTCAGGTAGATTTTTAATAAATGTTTTTTCTTCATCTTTAAAATGAATTAATTCTCCATTTTTTTCAGTTATCAAAATTGAATTATCTGGTAAGAAAATAAAACCCCAAGGATTTGAAAGATTATCTACAATAACTTCATAGTCAATAGTTTTTTTGTTGATATTTGTTTTGTTTTCTTGAGCACAGGATATGTTTAGAAATAGAAGTAAAAAGAAAAGGAGGAAACTGTATTTTTTCATTTAGAAACTTTTTGAGATTAATTTACAATAAAGTTTGCTTAAAATTAAAAGAAAACTATATATTTGCACACCTTAAAATGATAACCTATTTCGGGGTGTAGCGTAGCCCGGTTATCGCGCCGCGTTTGGGACGCGGAGGTCGCAGGTTCGAATCCTGCCACCCCGACAAAAAAGCTGAGCCATTTGGTTCAGCTTTTTTTATTAATGCTATTTTATTTATTCTTTCTTCTAAATAAAAGTTCCAGTTTTTTTGTTTATTTACATGAAGTAAGTAACATTAGTTTTTATGAATTACTTTAGATTAAGTATTTGTTTTTTTATGGTTTTAGCTTCTTGTAAAAAGGAGGCTAACAATAATAAAGAATCGCTATTAGCTTCTGCTCCAAATGGTATGGTTTGGATATCGGGAGGTGATTTTATTCAAGGTGCTTTAGACGAGGATAGAATGGCATTGCCTCATGAAAAACCTTCTCACCTTGTTACTGTTTCTGGTTTTTATATGGATATAACAGAAGTAACAAATCGTCAGTTTGCTAAATTTGTTAATGAAACAGGTTATATAACTACAGCTGAACGTCCAATTAATTGGAATGAAATGAAAAAGCTACTTCCTGTAGGAACACCTAAACCTCATGACTCTGTTTTACAACCTGGGTCTTTACTTTTTAAAAAAACAGCATCATCAGTACCTAATCTATATGATTTTTCACAATGGTGGAGATGGACTAATGGTGTAAATTGGAAACATCCTAATGGAAAGGATAGTTCAATAGAAGGTAAAGAGGATTACCCAGTAGTGCATATATCTTATGAAGATGCTAATGAATATTGTAAATGGATTGGACATAGACTTCCAACAGAAGCTGAGTGGGAGTTTGCTGCTAGAGCTAATAAAAAAGAAGCTATACATTTTTGGGGAAATGACGAAGGTGTTCTTTCTAAATATGTAAATAGTTGGGAAGGTGAGTTTCCAGTAAATAATACTAAAAAGGATGGTTTTGAGCGTCTTGCTCCTGTTAAATCATATCCTCCAAATGCTTTTGGGTTATATGATATTTCAGGGAATGTTTGGGAGTGGACTAATGATTGGTATAATGTTAATTATTATAGGGAAATTGCTGCAAATAAAGAAACAGAGATGAATCCATTAGGAGCAGAGAGTGCTTATAATCCGCGAAATCCAAATCTAAAAGAACGTGTGATAAAGGGAGGTTCTTTTTTATGTAGTTCTGTTTATTGTGCTAGTTACCGTATTTCTGCTCGTATGGCATCAGATCCGGAGTCTTCGTTTGAGCATTTAGGTTTTAGAACAGTTGTTACTCCTGAAATGCTAAAAAAGCCATAATCAATTAGATTACAGCTTTTTTTAGAGTTTGTTTGTGTTTTATATTTACTAGTCTATTATTACTTTTTGAATTTTTGACTGGGTTTTGTTGTCAACTTTAACTACATATATCCCAGTATTAAACTTCTCTATATTAATTACGTTTGAAGTTAACGCTGAATTAAGTGTTTGTTCCAATACTATTCTTCCTTGTAAATCATAAATCGTTAATAAACTATCAGCCTGTAAATAACCTTTAACTATTAATGTATTACTATTATTAGGTGTATAAATTAGTAAGTTATTTAGGTTGGAATTAGGGTTTGATAATGTATCTGCTTGAAAGTGGATAAAATATCTACCAACTCCATTTATATTATTATTAGGTGTAATTACATAATCATTGTCGTTTAATAATGTAAAAGTGTTTTCTTGAGTATCTTCAAGATATATATAGATGTTGTTTGGTATTGTACTTGTATTATCTAAGCTAATAGTAAACTGTTCTCCATTATTTGCATTAACACCCAAAGGAACAATTACATCTAGATAGTCATTTTCAGGAAGGGCTTGGTTGTATAATTCTAAACCAGTATTTCCTTCAACTAAATGTGTGAAAATATTATTAGTATTCGCTTCGTAAACAGCTGAGTCAAATCCGTAGTCTAATTCTCTTGTTCCGTTATTTCTAAAATATAAGTTTGTTTGGTGGTTTTCAGAATTAGTATTTAGGTTTAAAGTTGCTTTAGAAGTACTAGCATTTCTACCAGCAATAAAATCATCTGAAGCACCAAAACTTCTCATAGCTGGGGTAAAGGTTACTTGTGGAGCAGGATCTGCTCCATTAAGTGATGCTTTTGTTTTAACAAAAAATCCTTGACCAGGAGCAATGAGATTACCATTATTACCATCCCAAACGGTCCATCCATTTGATGCATCACCATCATAACCATAAACGGCCACATAACCATCTTCAAGAATGGCGTCTGCTACTAATTGGCTGTGGAATGTGTCAAAATTAATATATGAAGGATACGGGTTACCTATTAAACTCCAAGAGCCATAAGTGCCGTCTGTACCAATTGGAATTTCAATTGATTGAATTCTATTTAGAGGTGTTCCAGTAAATGTAAGATTAGTATTTATAGCTGTTGTTGCTACTCTGTATCCTTGCCCTGAAATTAATTTTTCACT
This sequence comes from Pontimicrobium sp. IMCC45349, assembly GCF_047219225.1. Taxonomy (GTDB): domain Bacteria; phylum Bacteroidota; class Bacteroidia; order Flavobacteriales; family Flavobacteriaceae; genus IMCC45349. The sequence goes on from NZ_CP178208.1 coordinate 2,451,684, forward strand.
TGAATTGGAATCATAATTTTCATAGTTGCCAGTATCTTTATTAAAAGGAGCAAAAGCATATAGTGTTGGACTTGACCCTTGAGTTAGCAATGATCCAGAATTTTCAGATGCAAAGTCATTTATATTTTGTCCATATAAAGGAGGAGAGATTAGGTCGTTATCATTAGCAGTCGCATCATTAGAATATGAGTTTACATGTCTTTCATATTTAATGGTACCAGATAATCCTCCGTCTAAAATTAAACTAGAATAAGAGCTTGAAGTTGATTCAAGAGTTAATCCGTTAATTGCATCATTTGTTGTTAAATTAATACCTGAATTTATAGTTAAACTAGCTCCAGGGTTTACGGTAACTGAATTACATGATGTATTTGTGTTGATTATAGCATTTCCTGAGCTAATAATTATTGATGCGTCTGTTGTAAATCCATTTGGGTTTGTAGGAGACCATGAACCATTAAATGTATAAGTAAAACCTTCGTCAATTACACCATCACAATTATTATCGATACCATCTGCAATTTCTGTAGCATCAGGATTAATTGTTGCTACACTATCATCGCAATCACCAATGGTCAATACTGAAGATGTAAATCCTGCTCCAGGGTTTGAACAGCTTAAGGTTTTGGAACTAGCATAATTATCACCATCTACATTATAGTAAAAGGTTTGAACAGCATTTTCTATTTCTGTACCAGTTATAGCATCATCATATACAGCTACAGCATCCATTTTCCCTCTAAAGAAGTTATCGTCTGTATTTCCAAAGCTATCAGCACCGCCAATTTTACCACCAATTCCACTACCATTATGGTTTCCTACTGAGGTAGGAGTAGTATTTGTAGTTGCAGCTAGTTCACCATCAATGTATAGTGATAAACTAGGAGCTGTACCATCGTAAATAAAAGCTACATGATGCCATTCACCATCATCTGTTAAAGTTGAACTGATTGTAGCAGGAGAACTACCTTGGTCATTAACTGTAAGCTCTAATGTAGAGCCGTTAAGACGTAATGCTATTCCTTTGGTAGATCCACCTTCATCAAATATATTTTGTATTCCAGAATGAGTAGCTGGTTTTATCCATGCAGAGAAGCTTTTTTTGTCAAAAGATGCTCTCAAGAAAGTTCCTGGGTTAGCAGTGTCCGAATACTCGATACTAGAGTTTCCATCAAACACAATTGCTTGATCTCCTTCTTTAAAATCGGTTGTACTATATTCAATAACTCCATTAATAACAAAGGAGTTATTAGAATTAGCTGTATCATCATTAGTACCGTTAGCAATATCAAAATCCCAAAAAGCATCAGGAGAATTAATTGCTCCACAAGCAGTAGTAATTACAACTGGGCTTGGAAGTGGTACTTCTGTACCAGCGTCAATGATAACTAAATCGTCGCCTGATTCATCCACTGTAGCTCCATTTCTATATGTTGGCATTGGAGCAGATGTTTCTATAAGGTGATTGTTCATGTCTTCTATCATATCATTTGCTAAATCAATAATAGTTTGGTCTGAACTTGGTAAAAGGTTAGTAGTTTCGCCCAAATCGGTCGCTAAATTATACAGTTCATACTCACTGTTTTCATAAAAGTGTAAAAGTTTATAATCACCTTTTCTTATAACTGTAACTGGTCTTGAATCACGTTTTGAATCGATAAGATATCCTGGGTGATGCCAAAATAATGACTCTCGCGTCATAGAAGCTCCATTTTTAAGCATTTGCCATTGACTTTCACCATCTATATCATAACCACCTCCAGGTAGATTTGCACCAGCCATTTCTGCAAACGTAGGATACAAATCAAAAGCAATAATAGGTGTAAGATTTATAGTCCCTTTATTTGCTAGCCATTGTGCTTCAGACCATGCAAAAGTTACAGAACGAATACCACCTTCATAGTATTCTCCTTTCATACCTCTTAATGGATATTGAGGAGTTCTTTTAATAGCATCTCCATTATCTGCAATGAAATATACTAGTGTGTTTTCAGATAATTTATGACCTGGGTTTCTTGGGTCGTCGGTAGTTTTTAAATAATTAATTAACCTACCGATAGCTTGATCCATACCTTCGGCTAAAGCTGCTTGACCAGGTTTACTATCATGATCCATAGAACTTGGGTCGCTTATTGCTTTTGCATCATATTTAGCTCTTAAATCTGGTCTAGCATCACTTGAATTAAATGGCCCATGAATAGCATAATTACTAAAGTGCATGAAAAATGGCGAACTACTGTTACTATCCATAAAATCAAAAGCTGCTTCTACCAATGCGTCTGTAACATGTTTTTCTGTACCTGTTAATGAAGAATCTCCAGCTAATAATTGAGATTCAGCTTCGGTATAAGGGTCAGCATAAACATCTAATTCAGGTCCAATTTGACTACCAAATGAATAAGGAGGAGTAGTTGTAAGTGCAAAGTAACCTCCGCCATTTCCAGCACTACCAGGACCTCCATCAGTGCCGCCACCATAATTATAGTCAAAACCTTGATCTGTAGCGGCATTATTCGAAACATTTTCAGCTTCATATTCACCAACGTGATATTTCCCAAAATGAGCTGTAGCATAACCAGCAGTTTTTAAGGTCTCAGCAATTGTAATTGCTGACGAAGGTATTTCATCAATATTATTATTAGATGCTAAGCCCATGTATGGACCAATTAAATTGGAATTAGAAGATGTATTACCTCTGTTTAAATCGTAAACGGTAAAAACATTATTGTGAGGTCTAGCTCCATATTGACCACTTAAAAGAGCAGCTCTAGTTGGTGCGCAGTTAGCGCCATTAACATAGGCATTTGGAAAAGCAATACCTTCACTTGCATATGTATCAATGTTTGGAGTTTCAAAAAAATCACTTCCATAATTATTGGCGTCTACATTATTTGTGATATTGCTGCTTACTTGATTCCAACCCATATCATCAGCTATTATTAGAATAATATTGGGTTCTGGTTCGGTTTGAGAATGCGATTTAATACTTAAAAATATACATAACAAACTTATTAGAGTAATCTTTAATTTCATAGTATCGAATGGGTAAATTTGATTTAGTTATGGCTAAATATATACATTTTATCCTTTAATAATTGCATTTTATCGATAAAAAGGGGCTTTTTATTGAAAAAAATATAAAAGTCACACTATTTCTATGCATTTCATAGATTATTTTTGCATTTAATAGATTATTTTTATTAACTTAGGCAATAGCATTCTCCTTAAGCTAATTTAAAAACCCTGATTATGAATAACTTGACCTTAACCAAGTCTTGTTTGCTGTGGATGTTAATGCTTTTTTCTTTTTCATCATTCTCGCAAGACATTAAAATTCAACATATACAAGATGATGTTGACGAAAACGGAGGTACAAATACAGCATTTACTTCTGTATCTTCTTTAAATAACGCTTTTGCATTAGCACTTAATAATCGAAAAACACATGGAGGAAGTGTCTCTAGTACAACTACCTTACATGCTGATGATTTATCTGGTGCAAGAAAACTTACTGATGCTTCAACTTTAACTTATTATCGTGATTCTGGTTCTAGTAATTTAGATATGCAATTTGATACTGCTATTTGGGAGTATACAGGACCTTCAGGAGGACCTAATGAATTTATTGTTAGAGGGCGTTATGTGGTGAGTTTAAATGGAACTACTAATAGTGTTACACAAGCATTAACAGGAATAACGAATGCTAATAATTGTATACCATTTATATCTGGAATAATGACTAGCGCTTCTAGTGAAGGTGCAGATTCAGGAACAGCTATAGCATATTTAGAAGATAGTACAACTTTGCGTGTACAAAAAGGTAGTAATGGCAATAATGTATCAGTATATGTTACTGTGGTAGAGTTTACAGGTGCTAATTGGAATGTTTATCATGCTGATTCAGGAGATACTGCTGATGATACAGGTTCAATGACTTTAAGAGCAGATTCTGATGGTACAGGAGCTTTATCTGTTCTAAGTGCTTGGGATAAAGCTATAATATTTGCTCAACATAGAGGTGATAATACAGACAACGGAACAAATGATGGTATTGCAGATAATTGGCCTACAATAGTTCCGTCAACTTCAGTTGATTTAGGATTGTTTACTGTGGATTGGGCATTTAACGCTCATCACGAGTCTAATGGAACTAATAGACAATTTGTACATGTTTTGGAAAATTCAGGGTTAAATGTTACAAGGTATACAAATACAAGTAGTGCTAGTGGAGAATCTACTGTAGATATAACGACAGCTAGTTTAAGTAGTATGGATCAGTCTTTAGTTATTGGTACAACTAATAGTTCTGGGACAGGAACTGGTTATGGTATAGGTTGGAGAAACTATTATTTAAATTCTATTACTCAAGCTGCTCATTGGTGTCATAAAACAGGAAATACAGTATCACATAGACTTCAAGTTGTTGACTTTAGTGATGTTAAGGTAACTCCTGGAGGTATAGATGGAGATTTAGTTTTATGGTTAAAAGCAGATGAAGGAGTGGAGGAAGCTGTTGATGATTTAGCCGAAGATAATGACGATGTTTCTAAATGGAAGGGTAACACATCTTTAAATAATTATGCTGAATATGCAGGAGCAGGCACGCCAGTAGAACCTGTTTTTAGGGAAAACGAAATTAATTTTAATCCAGTAGTATATATAGATGGTTCTGATGATAGTGGATTAACCATGAATTCAAGTATTACAGGAAATGATAAAATGACCATATTTGCGGTTGCTGAAGGTTCTTATACTGACCCAACAAGTAATACGCAAAGACATTTAATTAATGTTGCTAAAACTAGTGGAAGGTATTTAAGTGTTGAAATGAAAACAGATACTGATGAATTAAGAGCTAGAGTTAGACAATCAGGGAATATAGATATAAACCTTTCCAGTACAGAGATAGTAGATGAAGAGCCATTTTTAATTAGTCATGAATATGAAGGAGATACAGGTAATTATAATCAATTATATAGTAAGGGTGTTGCTACTACTTCTGGCACGCAATCTTACACAGATGAAATGTCTGGTTTTTCATTAGACATAGGGATTGGAAAGGATCCAAATAGAACTATAAGACCTTGGAAAGGAGGTATTGCTGAATTAATAGTATTTAATTCAAAACCAACAACAACAGAAAGAGATCAAGTAGAGTCTTATTTAGCAATAAAATATGGATTTACATTAGGAGTAAACGGAACATCTCAAGATTATGTTAATTCTAATGGTGATGACATATGGGATGCAACAACAAATAGTGGTTATGCTTATAATGTTGCTGGAATAGGTAGAGATGATGCTTCAAGTTTAAACCAAAAACAATCAAAAACAATTAACACTGTTGATGATATAACAGTTGGTATTAAGGATATTGCAACTACTAATAAGAATAACTCATGCGAATTCTTTAATGATAGGTCATTCTTACTTTGGGGGAATGATAATGGTGCTTTAACAGTTGCATCAGATATTACAAAAGATTTTAGTGGAGGTATTACTGGAGTTACTACTTCAGTTACTGCAACTCCCATTACAAGAAAATGGAAGATGGTAGTTACAGATACTGTTCCAACAGTAAAATTATCTATACCAAAATCTATGGTTTCTGCAACTAATCCTGGAGATGCAGATGAGTACATTATGATTGTAGCAGATGATGCTAGTTTTTCAACAAATGTAACTTCGGCAACAATGAAAATAGTTGGAGATGATTTAGAAGTAGATTTTTATTTTGAAGGTACTAAGTATATAACTTTCGGTTCTACTGAAATAACAACAGAGACTTCACGAGCAGCTAGTTTTGAAAGAACTGATAGTTATATTTCTGCTGGTGATGTTAATGACTTGGCTAATATGGATTATACCATTAGTGCTTGGATTAAAAGAGAACCAGGAGTAGGAAAGTTTGATGTGGTTTCTAAGAGGAATTATTTTAATGAAGATATTTCTGATTTAAACAATATAGTTGCTGGTCATTATACTGTAGGATATGCTTTTAGAGTTAATCAAAACGGAAACTTAAGAATGGTGTGGCGTGATCCAGATGATAGTTCAAATAATAAAATGGAAACGACTGCAAATATTCCAGAAGATGAATGGCATCATGTATGTGCAACTTATGATATGGATGAAGGTCCACTAGGTACTACAAGATTATATATTGATGGAATTCTTGTTGACACCGATGATACAAATGATCCTATAAATTTCGATAATGACTCTCATTTTACTATTGGAGCAGCAAATCATAGAAATAGGCAACAAAAACACAACGGAAGTGTTGATGAAGTTCGCGTATGGAATGTAGAACTTTCTGCAGCTCAAATTCAATATGTAATGAATCAAGAAATTGAAAAATTTTATGATGCTGATGATGTAATGTACTATGCTGATGGAAAAGTAATACCAACAACAGCGACAAAAAATGAAATAGGAACTGTAGACTGGGACAACTTAATTGCTTATTACCCAATGAGTAGATTGGTTTTTGGTAGTGTTAAAGATGAGTCTAATAGTGGTAATGATGCCTCAATGATAAATTATAATTTATTAGACGAACAGACAGCACCATTACCATACAAATCAACACAAGCAGGAGCATGGGACGATGAAAATACTTGGGAGAATGGAGATGTTCAATATTTACCTGGAGTGGTGTCTTACTTGTTTGAAAGTGAGCCTGTTGACACTGATAAAATAACGATAGATAATAATATTGTTCAAATAGATCATAATGTAACTATGGATAATTTGGATTCTAGTTTAATTCCTAATTATAAAGAACAAAATAGAACTGTTTTAGGACTTATTGTAAATAGTGGTGCAGATTACCAAATAGATGGTGATACAGATGCTATTTTAGATTCAGATAAAGGGAATGCTATTACCATATCTCATTATTTAAAAGTAGATGGTACTATTGATTTAGAAGGTGAGTCTCAGTTAATTCAAACTTCTGGAAGTGATTTAGATACTGAAAGTTTAGGAGCTTTAGAACGTGATCAACAAGGAACAAGAGATCTTTATACCTATAATTATTGGTCATCTCCTGTAGGTAAAATTAATGGAGGTCCTAGTGGGGTTAATAATTTAGCTTTTGAACTTGATGATGATAATGTATTAAAGAATGGAACCGATCCAGCAAACCTTAATGATATAGTATATACTAGTAGTACTTATGATGGTAGTTTTGCAGATCCAATATTAACTATAGCAGATTATTGGATATGGAAATATGCTAACAGTACTAGTAATGACTATTATGAATGGGAGTTTTTAGGTTGTAGCAATCCAATTACAATTGGAGAAGGTTATACAATGAAAGGTATTGCTGATACAGGAGGTTTAATTACACAAGAACAAAACTATACGTTTTATGGTAAGCCTAATAATGGAGATTTTACTTTAAGTATTACAGCTGGAAATGATTATTTAGTTGGTAATCCTTATCCTTCGGCATTAGATGCTGATGAGTTTATTAGAGATAATATAAGTTCTACAGATACAGCAGGAGCAAATAACACTGTTAATGTTATAAATGGTACGTTATATTTTTGGGATCATTTTGCAAGTAGTACACATTATTTAGAAGATTACGAAGGTGGTTATGCTACATATACGTTAATGGGAGCTGCTGTAGCAGTTAATAATGATACTAGAATTAATGCAACAGGTGAGTCAGGTACAAAATTACCAAAGCGATATATTCCTGTTGGACAAGGGTTCTTTGTGTCTGCTGTTTTAGATGCTGATTTGATTGGAGAAAGTAATGACCCAGAACTAGTTGAAGCTGTTGTAGGAGGAAATATTGAATTTAAAAACAGTCAGCGTGTGTTTATGAGAGAAGATGATGGTACAGACTCTAATTTTATTAGGAGTTCAGAAGTTGTTAATAGCAGTTCTGAGGATATTGATACAAGACAAAAAATTAGATTAATGTATTCTTCACCTGAAGGATTTCATCGTCAATTATTAGTTGGTGTTGACGAAAACGCATCAGATAGTTTTGATGTTGGTTATGATGGACCTCTTAATGAAACTAATATTGAAGACATGTATTGGGTTTTAAATAACGGAAAGTTAGTTATTCAGGCTGTTAGTGATTTTAATACTGATAGAGTGCTGCCATTAGGAGTAAAGACTTCAAGTCCAGGATTAATAACAATTAAAATTGATGAGCTTGAAAATATTGATGCTTCCGTTGATATTTATTTACATGACAAAGACTTAAGTGTGTATCATGATTTAAGAGATAGCGATTATGAAATCTATTTGAGTAGTGGTAATAATCAAGAACGTTTTGAAATAACGTTTGATACAGAGGATACTTTAAGTAATAATGATTTAGAAGCTATAAATCTTGATGTATACTTTTCTAACGACAATAAAAGTATTGTTATAAATAATCCTCATTCAAAGTTTATTCAATCTGTTGAGGTAGTTAATGTAATTGGGCAGTCACTAATATTAATAGAAAGCAATACAAATGATGATTATATTGAGTATAAAACTAATAACATTGTGACAGGAATTTATATTATTAAAGTAAAGACTGATACAGGTTATGTTACTAAAAAGGTTGTTGTTAAATAACAAGCAATAGTATGTAAATAAAAAGAAGCCTTTTAATTTGAATTAAAAGGCTTCTTTTTTACCATATAGGAATAGTTAATAAGGAAATATAATAGAGACAATTCTCTTAATAATGGATTATTTGTTTTTAGTGTAATTTGTAGAGATTACTTTTTTTAATACTGTCCAATGCGCATCAGTCATTCTTCCAGGAGTAAATAAGCATATACCTTCAGCACCATTTAACATAGATTCTTTAACAGCATCTTCTAGTTCATTAGGTGATAAACCATGATTTTCTGGATCTTCTTTATTTGTGTTTTCTGTGACTTCTGGTCTAATAAATAAACCACTATAAACAGGTTTGTTATTATTTAAAGTAGTTACTGCTTCTTTGGTCATTTCTCCAACCCATTTTGTGTCTTCTAGATAAAAATCATTGTAGTTCATTGGATAAACAGCATCTAAATTCCATTTATCCCATTCTTGTCGTACTATTTTTTTAGCAACAGAATTTGGACCAGGGAAAACTGCTGCATTTATTTTTTTATTCTTGTTATGAGCAACATTTGCTAATTTATTTACCACATTGGTGATTAAATCGTATCTAAACTGTTTCCATTCTTGTATTTGAGAAGGGTCTTCTACCGATTTTATATCAATTCCTGACTTTTCTTTAAAATTACTAGTACACTCATCACAATAGCAATAGTCAAATTGAGGATATTCCTTATCCATTACTAGTCCATATTTGTCCCATAAGCCTCTTGCTAATATTACATCAGGGAATCGAATATAGTCTAAATGAATACCATCTACTTCTTCAACAGAAGCAACTCCAGCGTATAATTCTTCTAAAAAATTTATAGTGCCTTCTTTACTTGGACATAAAAACTTGTAATAGTCTACATAAGCTGGTTTATCAAATGCAGATTCTCCATTACCGTTAATTGCATACCATTCAGGTTTTAGTTTTGGGTTTTTTCCTTGAACCATTGTAGGTATCCAAGCATGAAATTCTAAGTCAATAGATTTTGCAATTTTCCCAACACGTTTATAGGTTTCCGGATCATGACCTGCTGAATACATTAAGCCATCAATACCTTTATTTTTAAAGTCTTTAAATTGTGTGGTTAATTCTTCGTCTGTAGCATCTTTTGGTAAATGTTCCCAAGCATAAACAGGAATTTTATAAGTGCTTTTAACTTGTTTTTTTGATTCTGTTTTGCATGCTAATAATAAGAATGATAAGCAAAATATAGTTATTAATTTTTTCATCTTTTTGGTTGAGTTTTTAATGAAGATAAGAAACAAAAAAATGAACTTAGTATGAAGTTTTTTCTACCAACAACAAAAATGCATAGAAGTATGACAAAAAATAAGACTTATATTTTAACTAGTAACAGTCAATATATAAGTCTTAAATTATAGTAATACAAATGTATGATTATGCTTTTAAGCGTTTTTGTTTTATAAATGCTGTAGTTGCAATAATTATCATAAATCCTGCGACAAAGTAAACAAATTTAGGAATTGGTACTGGATCTCCAGAAGCATAACTATGTAAGCCAGAAAGATAATAGTTTACACCAAACGATGTCATTATTATAGACCAAAAAGCAAACATACTAGCAGTATTTAATACAAATTGGTTGTTTAATTTAGGTACAAACCTTAGGTGTAATACAATGGCATAAACAATTATACTAATTAAAGCCCAAGTTTCTTTTGGATCCCAAGCCCAATAACGACCCCAAGACTCATTAGCCCAAACACCTCCTAAAAATGTTCCGATAGCCAAGACAAATAGACCAATAGTCATAGAAAGTTCATTGATATAACTTATTTCTTTTATCTTGGTTTCAATAATGTCTTTATTCTTTTTGGTTTTAAATAGTAGTAAAAGTAAAGCCATTAAACCTAATATACATGATAAGGCTAAAGGAGCATAACTACTAACTATGGTTGCCACATGTACTTTTAACCAATACGATTTTAAAACAGGCATTAAGTTGGTAATTTCTGGGTTTAACCAATCTAAATAACTCACGAATAACAGGGTTCCAGAAAACAATGTTGCAAGAGGAAGTGAGAAATCAGACTTTCTAAAAGTTAATAAACCACATAAAGCTAAAGTCCAAGCAACAAAAATCAACATTTCATAACCATTACTCCATGGTGCATGTTGTGCTACATACCAACGTAAAATTATATTTCCTGTAAAGCAAATAAATGCAATAAGTGTTAGTATTATAAATAGATTCCATAATAATTCTACCCATTTTTTTCTAGAAAACATTTTTGCTATTGCCAAGACTAAAAGAATTAATCCAAAAGTGAAAAACACTTGAAATAACCAGAAATTTACTTGTAATTTATTATACCATAACTCAGCATTTATACGCTCTTTTGAAGGAATTATGTCTTTTGCTAGTACACTTTGATATGTTTTCATGTACTCAACTTTATCAAAAGCTTCGTTGTATTTTTTATTTATTAAATCGTTAAAATAACTTGGTAGAATTGACTTAGCAAACCTAGCATCTTCTTCAGGGAAATCATTAAAATGATGTGTGTAGCTAAACCAAGTATTATTTTCATCGTTTTTATTAGGGAAAATCTTTAAGTAATTTCCAACAAACAAATTGTACAAAATATTAAATCGTTCGTCTATGTTTAATATTTCTTTGTCAAACTCACTACGTTCAGCAGGTTTCTTTTGGTTTGCTTCTTCTGTAGCTTCGCTTAAAATATAAGCACCATTTTCATCTAGAAGCTCGTTAAAAGCTATTAGACCATTTTCTCCAAAGGTTTTATCATCGAAAAGTGTTCCTGTTTTTTCAGTATCAACTTTAATAATTGGAATTTGTTGCCAAATATTAGGCGCCATATGTAATGCTAAAAATGTTTGGTTAGCATTGAACTTTATTTCGTTACCATCAACAGGATATTTAAAGTATACTTTTCTTGATATTTTTCTTAAGAATTCAGAAGCTAATGTGTTTATTGGTTTAATACGACCATCTACATCTTGCACTAGCATTTCTCCAAAAAAATCTGCTTGCTGTAAATCTATTTGTTGCGATTTTACTAAAGACTCTACAGACATTTTTGGTGTCTCAGTATTTTCTTGAGCTTCACCATTAAAAGAAACTAAAGAAAACAATGCTAATAAAACTGCTAACTGTTTTTTCTTAAGCTTTTTGAGTTTTTTATTGATAAATTGAAACCTAGAAGTCTTTCCGAAAAATGTGAAGAACATACCTACTGTCATTAAAAAATATCCAATATAAGTAACGATTGTTCCTAATCTATCATGATTAACTGAAAGTACAGTACCTCTTTCATCAGTATCATAACTTGCTTGGAAAAATCTAAATCCTTTATAATCTAATACATTGTTCATATATATTCTAAACGGCGTTTCGGTATCATTGTCAACTATACTAACTTCACTAGCATAAGCCGATGGGCTAGAAGAACCTGGATATCGTTCTAACTGAAAATCATTTAGTTTTATACCAAAAGGTGTTTTTATTGCTGCCGAACCATAAGATACTACAACTCTAATATTATTAAGTTCTACGTCGTGATGTGTTGGTAAAAAACCTTCTCTGTATAAAATATTTACATCTTCATTTTTATCACCAACAGCAACATTTACAACTAAGGCATCATCTTTAACGCTATCGTTGTCTTTTGGTTTTTCAGCAGAACTAATCAGTTCAAATTTACCATTTTCATGATAGGTTAATGGAACAAAAGAAAAGTCTCCAGAACGATACAAAGTACGTAAGTGCATTGGATGTAAAGTGTCTCCAACAAGCTTACCTGCTTCTTGCGTGTTCATTTTAAAAAAATCGATTGTATGAGGAGCTTTGATAGAGAAGAGTCCGTCAGTTTCATGAATTGAAATAATGCCTTCTTTGGTTGTTTCAAACCCAACTTCGTGTTGGTGTTGCCCAATTCTTTCTATTTCCCCTTTTTTTAAAAAGACAGTATTTCTTCCTTCACCAGTAGTTACAACTAGTTGTAAAATAGGTTCTCCACCTTCTTCTGCTTCAACTATTTCAGGTACTGCATCTGCTACAAATTGACGATAAGAAATAGTTACAGGTTGATCATTAAAAGTAGTTTCAAATGAAAAGTCATTATCATCTAATGGTGAAAAAGCTATTTTTTCACGAATCTTTTTAGTGTTTGTACCATCTGTAATAGTTGCTGTTAAAAAATTAGTGTCAGATATTACAATATTTGAAGTGCTACCTTCTCTAATACGCATAATACCACTATAAGACATGTATCTAGTTATACCAGCTCCAAGAATTATTACTATAAAAGCAATATGGAACATTAAAATAGCCCATTTTTCTTTTCGAAGTAATTTATACTTAAAGATGTTTGCAATAAATACAATTGCTAAACCTATTTGAACTAATTCAAACCACCAAGAGTTGTAAATAACTACCCAAGCTGTACTTGTTCCAAAATCGTTTTCTACAAAGGTAGCTGCAGCCATTGCTACTGCATAAACTAGTAATAATAATAACGCTAGAGTAGAAGAGGAAAGTAGTTTGTAAATGCTTTTCATATTAGTGTTTAAAAAAAGAAAGATAACTTTTAAGATGTGTTATTATCTTTTAAAGATATCTTTCTTTTAAGTATTAATTAAACTAAAGTTTATTATTCAGTTCCAGAAGATGTTGATTTACTATCATAAGTTGCTTCACGCTCTTTAGCTTCTTCCAACCATTTTGGTAATAAGTTTTTCTTAAACTCTTCTTTTTCATGCTCCATTTTTTCTGGGTCTAAACCAATATAAAGTTGCGCTTTTTCTTTAGTAGAAATATCTGGCATCTCAACAGGTTTATTATGACCAAGTTCTGCTAATAAACGTGCTATTTTAATACGTCCACTAGTAGCTTTATCAAGACCGCTAGCAATAACTCTTGCTGTTTCAACAGGTGAGTGGAATGAAGCACCATGAGCTGCTGCTGAATAATCCCAACGCCATTGTGCGTGACGAATATCTGTTAAGATACCTTTCATTTGCTCTTCGGTAGCACCTAAATCCCAACATTTTTTTGCTTCAACATGCATTTTTACTAAAGCGTCTTCAAGTTTTAATCTAGCTTCAGTTGATTTACGTTGACGTTCAAAAACGTTATTTTTTAATTTATCAGCATCTTCTCTATGACAAACTTGACAAGCGTTAGCTACATTGTTAAGAGGAGATTGAATATGGTGATCTGTGAATTTTTGTCCACCTTCACTTTTATACGGCATGTGGCAATCTGCACAAGAAACACCTCTGTCGGCATGTACGCCTGTTAAATAAGTTTCGTATCCAGGGTGTTGTGCTTTAAGCATTGGAGCACGACTTAGTTTGTGAGTCCAATCTTTAAATTCTAAATCATCATAATATTTTTCCATGTCTTCAACAGACATTCCGTTTTTCCAAGGGAATTTTAAATAAGGTACACCTTCTTTACCTGGTAACTTTTTGTCAAAATAGTATTCTACGTGACATTGTGCACAAACTAAAGAACGCATTTCTTGATGTGTTGCTTGGTTTATGTCTTTACCCATGGCATCAAAAGCTTCAACTAGTGCAGGACGTGAAATTTTTAACTTCATAGTTTCAGAGTCATGACAATCTGCACATCCAATAGGATTTACTACTTCAGCTCCTTTACTAGACCATTTTCCTTCATAAAACTCAGTTACTCCGTTTTCTGCCATTAAACGAGGTACATCTGGACTTTTACAAGTCCAACAAGTTGATGGCATTGGTCCATCACTATCATTTGTAGGTCCACCAGTTCTTAAAGTGTTATGTAAATCTTCAATTGCGTATTGATGTCCTCTACCTTGGTTATAATCTTTAGCAAATCCATAACCAGCAAAAAGAACTACTAAACGTGTATCTTCTTCTAACATATCACGCATTTGAGCACCACCTTGCAATGATCCAAATGTAGTATCTGCAGTTTGTTTGAATGATTGGTATTCCGCTGGGAAATTTTTACCCCATTCTTCATTTCTAGGCTCATTTTCGCTAATTTCTACTTGCGGTACGTATTGGTACTTAGCTTCATTCTTTCTATTAACAATACTAGAGGCAAGCATACCTAATAGAAATACAACTAATGCTGTTACAATAAAAAGGACTTTATTCTTCATTTTGTTTTTGTTTACTTGTTTGATCTTTTAACCATTGTGGGATTACAGCTCCTTCACTATCGGTTGGAATAGGAGCAATATTATTTTTTATAGTTGATATACCATGAATTTTTCCATGAGGAACTTCTTTGTGGCATTCCCAACATTTTCTATCTGTTCTGTTAGCAGCATGGTCGTTTATATAACCATCATACTTAGTTTGAGTAACTTGTTGAATATGACAACGCATACAATTATCTTGAACTACTTCTTCAGAAGCTTCACGCATAAACATTACTTCAGGTTCTGCTCTTAATGTAAAAACTGACGCATGAAATAAACCATCTTTAGCTTTAAAATAGTACTTGTTCAAAATGTTATCTTGAGGTACGTGACAATCATTACAAGACGCCCACTCTCTATGAGAACTGTGTTGCCAGCTATTGTAAACAGAAGTCATTACGTGACAGTTTACACAAGCTAGAGGGTCATCTGACATATAAGAAACTACTTCAGCTTCTTTAGCCATAAAGAATCCCAATCCTGTCATTACAGCAAGTAAAAATACTGCAACGCTTCGCCATCGAGATTTTTTATCTGGTAATATTTTCTTTTTTTTAAGGTTCAATGCTATGTGTTTTTATAAAGACGATTAAAAAGATAGTTTTAAAATTAGTTATTTTTTTAATCTTTAACAATGTGATTTAGCTTTTAATCAATAAAAAATTAATCATTGCTGCTTTTAAATAGAGTTGGATTAATTGTTAGCATTACCCATCCCCAATTATTAGTATTCCCATCTGTATTTCCTTTAAGTACTTCCATACCATCTCCAGGGAATAAATGAGAATAACCAGCAGTCAACTTAACATTTTTTTGAATTTTATAATTGTAAACGATATCTAATTCGTTACCTAAATTCTTTTCAGAATAATCTGCAGCAGTCGAGAAGTTATGTAAAGCTAATAATAGACTTGACTTTTCATTTAACTTAAATTTTGATTTTAAGTAAATATCTAATAAGCCAACATTGTTGCCATGGTTACCAACATAAAAGTAATCCATTAAACCATTAAACTTGTGGTTAGTTCCATAAAAAGGTGTAAATGCATTGTTGTCTCCATTTGCTGGAGCACCATCGTCATTACCACTTAATAATTCAACACCACCAATTAAGTTTAATGTATTAGAAGCCTTATAGTTTGCGTCAAGAGCTAATAAATAAGCACTTAAACTATTGTCATTTACATCTTTACCAAATTGGTAATATAAATTACTACTTAAAGCAAATTTACCTTTCTTATATTTTAAATGTGTACCAACAGTTTGGCTATATCTAGTTTCGTTATTATCTGCGTCATTTGTATCAATATATTGCATACCATTGTTTAAAAATAAGAAACTAGCAGAGAAGTCTGTCCACTTTTTATTGAACCATGCATATTGTATTGCTTTGTATGTTTTTGGAGTAGTTAGAGTTGTTCCTGTAAGTGCTTCTCCATCTTGGTTAAAAGCAAAACCTACATCAAGTTTAGTTGACTCTCCTTTTACTTTAAAAACAGCTGCATCATGGCTTCTTGCTTGTTGTGCCCAACCAACATTACCCATTATTCTACTGTCATCATATATTATTTCTTGACGACCAACTTTAAGAGCTAGTTTGTTATCTAAGTTAAATTTTGCCCAAGCTTGGTGCACTGCTAAACCATTTTTGTCGGCAGTATTAAGTTGAGAAACATCTCCCCAAACTCTAACATCTTGAAAACTTAAATAAAACTCTAAGTTTTCTAGAGTGTAACCTGCATTTAATCTTGTACGTTGAGAAACAAAAGCAGCAGGATCTGTGTTATCTGGAAATAAAGTTTTAAATCCATGTCTGTATTCAAATCGTGGTCTTACTTCTGCGTCAACTGTAAGTTGTCCAAAAGAGCATGTAGTGTACAATGCTATGATAACTAATGTAAGGTTTTTAAAGTAGTTCATAATTGTTGATTTAATTAAAGTACAAAAATCGTAATATGTTACTGAGCAAAACATGACCAAAGTCATCATTTTGTAAAATTTTAGTTTTTCTTTAAGATTTAAATTTAGGGAATTTTATTACTAATATTGTAAAGATAACATTAACATATGTATTTAATGAGAAGAGCTATTATATTCTTATGTTTTTATGTAAGTATTGTTAATTCACAAGAAACCGTTTTTGAAAAATCTAACAATGCGATAAAAGAAAGTTTAAATGATACATGGTTGTTAGAAGGAACTAATGATGAAATCTTTAAAATAAAAAGTTATAAGCCCATTTATATGATGTTTACTAACTATGTTAGTGGAGTTAATATTGCACCATCAAGTGGAAGTGGTATGAATTATAATGAAGATTCATTTGACTTTATTGATTCTGAGTTAAAGTTTCAGTTAAGTTTTAAAACACGTGTGGTAAATAAGCCTTTTGGGTTGCCTTTAGATTTATGGGCTGCTTATACACAGTCTTCAAGATGGCAAATTTTTAATGGTGAAATATCTAGACCTTTTAGAGAAACGAATTATGAACCTGAGTTCATGGCAGTCTTTAAAACGAATTATAATTTTTTAGGAATGCAAGGGTCTCATGTTTTAGTGTCTTTTAATCATCAAAGTAATGGTCGTTCTAATCCATTTTCTAGAAGTTGGAACAGAATTATTTTTGAAGTAGGCTTAGATAGCGATAACTTTTCGATACTTATTAGGCCTTGGATTAGACTCTCTGAAGATGCAGAGCTAGATGACAATCCAGAAATTGTCGATTTTATAGGAAAGGGAGAGTTGATTTTAGAGCACTATTTTAACAATTTTTCTATTTATACTACTATTAGACATAATTTAAGATTTAACAATAAAAGTGCAGGAGGTATTGAAGCTAACTTGAGATGGCATATTAAAAAGAATTTAGCATTACAAGCCCAAGTTTTTCATGGTTATGGTGAAAGTTTGTTAGATTATAATTATAAACAAACTATGTTAGGCTTAGGATTCTTGTTGAATTAAACTTTAATTTTTTTATCAGAATATTTTAAAATAAGTAGATAAAATAACAAGATTTAGACTCAAATAAATTTGCTCAATATTATAATAAAAACTGTTGATAACTTCTAGGTTAGGATTTACTCAAAAAAGCTACTTTTGTCTTACCTAAAAACAATAAGAAATGTCTGATACAATCGAAAAAGTAAAATGCTTAATAATAGGTTCTGGACCCGCTGGATATACAGCGGCAATTTATGCATCTAGAGCTAATATGTTTCCAGTTTTATATCAAGGAACACAACCAGGAGGTCAATTAACTACAACTAATGAAGTTGAAAATTTCCCAGGTTATCCTGATGGAGTTACTGGACCAGAAATGATGCTAGAGCTACAAGCACAAGCACAACGTTTTGGTGCTGATGTAAGAGATGGTTGGGTTACTAAAGTTGATTTTTCTGGAGATGTACATAAAGTTTGGGTTAACGATACTAAAGAAATTCATTGTGATACTGTAATTATATCTACAGGAGCTTCTGCAAAATATTTAGGATTAGAGTCTGAGCAAAAATACTTAAAGCTTGGCGGAGGTGTATCTGCTTGTGCTGTTTGTGATGGATTCTTTTATAGAAATCAAGAGGTTGTAATTGTTGGAGCAGGAGATTCTGCTTGTGAAGAAGCACATTACCTTTCTAAGTTATGTACTAAAGTAACAATGTTAGTAAGAAGGGATGAGTTCAGAGCTTCTAAAATTATGGCTAACAGAGTTAAGAACACTGAAAATATTGAAATACTTTATAACACTGAAACTGAAGAAGTACTTGGAGATGGTCAAGTAGTAACAGGAGTTAAAGTGAAAAATAATGTTTCTGGAGATACTCATGAAATTCCTGCTACTGGATTTTTCGTTGCTATTGGTCATAAACCTAATACTGATATTTTCAAAGGATTTATTGATCTAGATGAAACAGGATATATTATTAATGTTCCAGGTTCTTCAAAAACAAATGTAGATGGTGTTTTTGTAAGTGGTGATGCTGCAGATCATGTGTATAGACAAGCAGTTACAGCTGCTGGAACTGGCTGTATGGCTGCATTAGATGCAGAACGTTATTTAGCTGCTAAAGAAGGATAGACCTTATTTATTATATATAAAAAAGCCGAAGTGTTAACTTCGGCTTTTTTTATTTTTTTAATTCTTTTTTATGCAGTTTAGCAGTGTCTGTAAATTTATTAATGGTAATTTTTGGATTATCATAAATATATACTTGACTGCTTCCAGAGGCTTCAATAGTTAAACTTTCTGTAACCTGTACTGCTGCATCACTATCTAATTCACAAATTAACTGACAGCTAGTCGAGGTTAAATTTGAACCAATAAAACTTGATGAATTATCGGTGTTTATATTTAAGATAGAAACTTCACCTTCAATTTTAGCTTCTGAACGTTGAAACATGTCTACTTCAATATTTTCTGAATTAATTAAAGCTTCTAACTTACTATTTTCTCCTAATTCTAAAGTTGTATTTGCTGCTGTAAGGTTAAGTTTTACTTTAGCTTTTTCACTATTGATGTGTTTAAATTTTTGAGTTTTAATATTTAAATACGCTCTAGAAGTTCCAGAATTTATAAGTACTACCTCGTCTAGGTTTAATGATGTTAGCGAACTAATTTCACCAGCATCCATAGTTTCTATTTGCTTTAGAGTTTTAGTATAAACAACTTTAATATTTAGCTTTTTACTTGAAGTAATTTTTTTTGATGTTTTAAAACTAAGAACACTATCAGTAACCGAAAAGTCAATAACTTCATGTAAGTTATCATCTGCTTCAACAAAAACCGATGCGCTACTACCTTCAATTAAATCAATCTTAAATTTTTCACCAACCACAATTCTGTTAAACGAATTAATGTTAGTTTCTTTGGAGGTTACATTTCTATCACCTTTTATTTTTTCTTTCTTTTGAGCAAAAGAAACTGAGACAAAAAGTGATAATATAAAGATTAAAAGGACTTTTCTTACCATCATATTCATATTAGTGTTAAACAAATATATACAAAAAACCATCCCAAAGTAATAAAATTACTAATGAGATGGATAAACATGATTGGTTGAATCCCTTAATATCTAAGGAATAAGTTGATTAGTTATTGTTTTCGAATACTACCAGAAACACCGTCCTTTTTTGTTACTTTTTCAGGGTTTCCATAATACTTTATATCGCCACCACTAGAGGCTTTAGCTATTAGTTCCTGAGATGCGTAAACAGTTACATCTGCGCCACTATTAGCTCTAACATCACTAGTTTTTACTTTTAAACCTCCAGCTTTAATATCACTTCCACTTGTAGCTTCGGCATATAGTTTTTCTGCTTTTCCAGATACACGTAAATCACTTCCGCTTGTCGAGTTACACTCTACTACATTTGCTTCAACCTCTATTTCCATATCACTTCCACTTGTAGTAGTAAGTTCAATGTCATCAACAGTTATTACTCCTGTTGAGAATACATCGCTTCCGCTAGTTGAGGTAATTTTTTCAATGTCTGTAAAACTTACCATTACTTTTCTAGAAGCAGCATAGCTAATGTTTTCATCAGCATAAATTTTAAGAACATTATTCTCTACTTTAGTCATAATGATGTCGTGTAAATTTTCGTCTGCTTGAATTTTTAAACTCACATCGTTACTTTGAGTTAAATAGACATCTAGACCTCTACTTACTTTAATTTCGGTAAAGTTGTCGTCTATAGTTCTTTCGGCTGATTGTACATTTCCGTTTCCTTTTACGCCATAGCCACTCATGTCAAAGTGACAAGATGTAAGTGCTAAACCTAATATGGTTGCTACAATAAATTTTGTTAGTGTTGTCATAACGTATTTTTTTGATTGATTTTGAATCAAAATTACTTTTGATTGATGGTTTTTTAAATAGTTTTCTACCGAACTGTAATTTTTAATTACCGAACTGTTAATTGTCTTTGGTTGTGATGCTTATACCTGAAGAGTCAATAGTAGTTTTAACACTTTCTCCTTCTCCAGATATACCATCTTTATTAATTTTTATATTAACGTCTGCATCTTTAATTTCTAAACCGTCTTCATCAAGTTGAAATTTAGAGTCTTCATCTTTTATATTGATATTCAACTTATAATTTTTGTCTTTTGGACAGTCTAAACAAATAACATCATCATTTATTACTTGTAAATAATGCTCTTCAAAGCCATTGTCTAAAATATCTCTATGATATGATGAGTTTCTATGGAAAGTGTAAGTGTTGCCATTAGCGTTAACTATACTACCTTCTGGTAAGTATAAAACCACTTCTACTTCTTGGTCTCTAAATTTATTTTCTACATCAGTTAAAAAATAACTGTTTAATAGAAGCTCGTTGTTTGTAAAGTCATAACTATAATTAATATTACGAGCTCTATCTTTTGCATTTTGATGACTGTTACCTCTAGCATTTTTTTCTACACTTACATAAGCTAAAGAATCTTTAGTTGATCTAAATATTAGCCTAACATTTGAAGAGTAGATTTTCTTTTCGTCATTTTCGTCATAAACAATGTCAAAATCATAATCTCTATAAGTTCCTTTAGAGTATAATTCGTTACCTACCATTTTTACATATAAAGTGTCATTTGCTGTAATATTAATTTCAGACTTATTGGTAACACTCGCTTCTCTTGTAAATTCTGCTGCTTCACGAGCTGCAAAAACAGATAATGTAATAATTGATGCTAACCATATACCTAGTAAAGTAAAGTTTGCAAATTTACCAAGTGGTTTTAGGTTGTTTACTAATATTTTTAACCCTAAAATAAAGATGTAGAAAAATGGAATTCCTACTGCAAATAAAGTTAAAAGCGATACAATCCAAATTGGTAATCCTGATGAGTTAACTACATCTGCAAAATCTACTCCAGGGAAATGGAAAACATCTGCTACTCCTACTGATAGTAAGCCTACAATTAATCCTATTAACGTGGAAGCACCTACTATCATTAAAATAATACCAATAAATTTTGCTACTATTTTAAAGAAAAACATAATAATGTTTCCAAGGGCATCAAAAAATGAACGTGATGTAGATTTAATATTGTTACCTACTTTATCATAATCGCCATTTTTCACTCTGTCTGCAACTTCATCCAGACTGTCTTTAACATTACCAAACCCTTCTTTTACTTTTTCTTCTATATTAGTAATGTTAACAGGCTTTCCCGTCATTGTCAATTTATCTGCTGTTGTTTCAGCAGCTGGCATTAAAATCCAAAGTATTATATAAACAATAACTCCTGTTCCTGCTCCAAAAAATAAGGCTACCCAAATTAATCTAATCCATAAAGCATCTATACCAAAATAATGCCCTAATCCAGCCGACACACCACCAATGTATGCATTGTCAGTATCTCTAAATAATTTTCTACTAGAAGCTGCTGGCCTTGAAGCATAGTGCTTTTTTGGTTCGTCTTCAAAGATTTCTTCGTCAACCATATAATCTTCTGGTTGTCCCATTATAGTAATAACTTCTTCAACTTCTTTTACCGAAACTACTTGTTTGTCGTTTTGTACACGTTCGCTAAATAATTCGGCAATACGAGCTTCAATATCAGAAATGATTTCATTTCTTCCTTGAGGGTCTGTAAATGAACGTTTTATAGCCTCAAGATAACGTTGCAATTTTAGGTAAGCGTCTTCATCTATATGGAAGAAAATACCTGCTAAATTTATGTTGACTGTTTTATTCATTTGATGTAGTTTTTTGACTTGTTACTAGGTTAACTGCGTTTTGTAATTCGCTCCAAGTGGTATTTAATTCGTTTAAAAATAATTTTCCTGTTTCAGTTAATCCATAATATTTTCTTGGAGGTCCAGATGTAGACTCTTCCCAACGATAGTTGAGTAGACCTGCATTTTTTAATCGTGTAAGTAAAGGGTAAATTGTACCCTCCACTACAAGCATCTTAGCGTCTTTTAAAGTGCCTAAAATTTCTGCTACATAAGCATCATCGTCTTTTAATATGGATAATATGCAGTATTCTAGAACGCCTTTACGCATTTGTGCTTTTGTATTTTCTATTTTCATATACTATAGAATTTAAGTTCGTAATAACTGTTCATTTTTTGATTGATTGATTGATTGATTGATGATTTTTTATTTTAAAAAATTGATTGTGATTGGGTATTTATAGGTTTCGCCTTGATTTGCTTTGCTTGTAGCAATTATTATAAATATGATTTCTAAAATAGTTGCTGCAAAGGCTAGTAATATAATGACGAAAATAATTATTGCCATTTGTACACCATATGCACTAGATATATCCATGTCAAAATCATAATGAAACCCATCAAAAATATCTGGAAATATAGCATGGTCTAATACACCAAAAAGGAAAAAAGGAACAGAAACCATTCCTATTATCATTGTGTAAAGCAAAATGCTAATTTGAAAATTGATAGCTTGTTTACCATGCTTATCAATAAAATCAGATTTATCCTTATTCATAGTCCAAAATATTAATGGCATAATAAAATTTCCTAATGGAAAAATGAACTTTGAAAGTGCTGATAAATGTATAACAGCTGCAAGATTTTTATGGTGTGTTGTTAGCATGATTTTAAAACATATAGTAATTTCTATTGCAAATATATGTCTAAAAAAAGGTATTATGCAAAACATAGTAGTGTATTTTAACATAAAATTAACAAATTTAAGTCTCTTATATTTTAACTATTTTAGTTGAAAATTTGACGTAAATGAAGATTACACCTAGTAAACTTAATGCATACCTAATGTTTAAGCTACCTTCTGCATACATAACAGGAGTACGTGCAAAATTTTTGGATGATACCAAATGTATTGTAAGTGTAAAGCATAGATGGATTAATCAAAATCCTTTTAAATCTCTATTTTGGGCTGTTCAAGGTATGGCAGCCGAACTTACTACTGGAGCTTTAATAATTAAGAAGATAGAAGAGAGTAAGAAGAATATTGCTATGCTTTTAGTTAATAATGAAGCTAGTTATTCAAAGAAGGCTACAGGAAGAATCACATTTGAGTGTATAGAAGGTCATTTGATAGACGCTATTATTAAGGAAGTAATTGAAACTGGTGAAGGAAAGCAAATTACTTTAAATGTTGTAGGTAAAAATGCTGATAATATAGAAGTGTCTAGATTTGCTTTTACTTGGTCAATGAAATTAAGATCTTAATTGTAACTTTTACACTTTTATAACAACATATAATTATCAATTAAAAAAATATAAAATGACAGCACACGAAATAGATTATAGAATATATGGTGAAGAAATGCAATATGTGGAGATAGAACTAGATCCACAAGAAGGAGTAATTGCAGAGTCTGGAAGCTTTATGATGATGGATGATGGTATTAAAATGGAAACCATTTTTGGTGATGGTTCTCAAAAGGACCAAGGCTTTTTAGGTAAAATATTAGGAGCAGGTAAACGTATTTTAACTGGAGAAAGTTTATTTATGACTGCTTTTTACAATGTTTTATCTGGAAAACGAAATGTATCATTTGCTTCTCCTTATCCAGGAAAAATTGTACCTATAGATTTAACAGAGTTTGGAGGTAAATTTATTTGCCAAAAAGATGCGTTTTTATGTGCAGCTAAAGGTGTAAGTGTTGGTATAGAGTTTTCAAAAAAGTTAGGTAGAGGTTTATTTGGAGGCGAAGGCTTTATTATGCAAAAGCTTGAAGGTGATGGTATGGCATTTGTACATGCTGGTGGAACAATGGCAGAAAAAACATTAGGGCCAGGAGAAACACTAAGAGTTGATACAGGTTGTATTGTAGGTTTTACTCAAGATGTAAATTATGATGTTGAGTTTGTAGGAGGTATTAAAAATACTGTTTTTGGAGGTGAAGGATTATTTTTTGCAAAGTTAGAAGGACCAGGAAAGGTTTACATACAATCATTACCATTTAGTAGATTAGCTGGTCGTGTATTAGCTAGTGCACCAAGAGCAGGAGGAAAGAATAAAGGAGAAGGTAGTATTTTAGGCGGATTAGGTGATATTTTGGATGGTGATAATAGATTTTAAATTTTCTTTTTGTTAGGCTAAAAACCAATATTTTGGTTGTTAAAGTTTTCCCTAAATTTAAAATCTATCAAATTTTTTCTTAAATTTAGAGTTAGATAATTATAACAAAAAGCCTATAAAACAAATTTACTTTTATTTTTTAATCAATTTAACCTAGAATAATAATATGGCGAGAGCAATGTTTGAGTACACTAAAACTGTGCTTAAAAAAGTGAGTTTCGATACCTCATTATTCTGTAAAGAAGTGCAAAAAGCAATGGAACGCTTGTTGCCTTATGAAATTGAAGAATTGAAAGTTTTTATTCAATCTTTAATTGTACAGAAACCAGAACTGAATCAATGTTTAATTTACTTAAAAGCATAGAGAAAAGCGACCTAAGGGTCGCTTTTTTTATTTAGGTAATGGACTTATAATTTGTACATTTTGAAATGCAATTGCGCCTCTAATTATTCCAGAAATTACAGTTTGCAAAGCTTCTATAATTTGCATCTTTAATTCGCTTTTATGGTATAATAAGCTTACCTCTCTTGCAGGAGAAGGCTCATTAAAGAAATGAAGATTATTTTTTTCCTTTTCTTTAATATCTAATGTATGTAAATAAGGCAATAAAGTCATACCTAAGCCTTCATTAGATAATTTTACTAACATTTCTATGCTACCACTTTCTAATTGGAATTTATCTTCATCATGTTGTTTAAGTGACTTACATAAATTAATAACACCATCTCTAAAGCAATGACCATCTTCAAGTAGTAACATGTCTTCAATCTCTAAATCACTAACATCAATTTTTTGTTTTTCGCTTAATCTATGGTGTTGAGGTACATAAGCTACAAAAGGTTCAAAAAATAGTACGCGTTCTTTTATATTTTCGTTTTCTAATGGTGTAGCAGCAATAGCAGCATCTAAATTACCATCGTTAATACGTTGTATAATTTCTTCAGTGGTTAACTCTTCTATTTTAAGCTTCACTTTTGGATAACGCTTTATAAATGTTTTTAAAAACATAGGTAGTAGTGTAGGCATTACAGTTGGTATAATACCAAGTCTAAATTCACCGCCAATAAATCCTTTTTGTTGATCTACTATATCTTGAATTCTATCTGCTTCGTTAACAATATTTTTTGCTTGATTAACTATTTTCCTTCCTACTTCGGTTAACTCAATAGGTTTTTTACTTCTATCAAATATTTGAATGTCTAACTGGTCCTCAAGTTTTTGAATTTGCATACTTAATGTTGGCTGCGTCACAAAACATTTTTCTGCTGCTTTTGTAAAGTTTTGATGTTCTGCTACGGCAAGAACATAATATAATTGTGTTATTGTCATTTTAATTGATTTAGGCTATAAAGATATAAAAACTATCAATAAAATTTATAGAAATTAACCTTTTCTATAGATTAAATTTGTAGTGTAAAACAAAAACCACAGATTATGACTTTAAATAGTATAGGATTAGATACAGTAAAAGCTAAGGATTTAGCGAATGACTTAAATGAATTATTAGCAAATTTTCAGTTGTATTATCAAAACTTAAGAGGTATACACTGGAACATAAAGGGAAGAGATTTTTTTAATCTTCATGTTAAGTTTGAAGAGCTATATGATGATGCAAATATGAAAGTTGATGAAATCGCAGAACGTATTTTGACACTAGGAGAAACACCTTTGCATACGTTTGAAGATTATGTAGCTAAGGCAAAAGTACCTGTTGGAAAAAATGTTTCTGAAGATGAAAAAGCAGTAAGATTAATAGTAGGCTCTTTAACAGAACTATTAAAGATTGAGAGAGCTATATTGGATAAGGCAGGAGATGCAAATGATGAAGGTACTAACTCAATGATGAGTGATTTTATAACTGAGCAAGAAAAAACGGTTTGGATGATGAAGGCATGGTTAAATGAAAGTATTTAACTAGATTTTGATTAATAGTAGAAGAAGCGATCAGAAATGGTCGCTTTTTTTTATTTATAATAAACCTCTAGATTTAATTTCAAGATATTTATTAATGCTATCGATAGTTAAATTTTGTGGCGTCGTTAATATAGAGTAGATGCCATACTTTTTTAACTCATTTACAATTAGGCGTTTTTCAAAAGCAAACTTTTCTGCAATTACTTTATCGTAAACTTGTTGTACAGTTTCAGCTTTGTTATTTATAAGGTTATTAAGTTCTGTGTTATTAAAAAATATAACCACTAATAAATGGTTTTTTGCTATAGCTTTTAAGTAAGGCAATTGTCTGTGTAAACTATCAAGGGTTTCAAAATTTGTATATAAAAACACTAAACTTCTTGATTTAATATTTCTTTTAACTTCACTATAAAGCTTACTAAAGTCACTTTCGTAAAAATCGGTTTTTACATTATATAAAGCTTCTAATATCATTCGCATTTGGGAGTTACGTCTTTCTGCAACAACAATGTTTTCAGTTTTTTTTGAGAAAGACATCATTCCTGCTTTATCTTGTTTTTTTAAGATAACACTACTAAAAACTAGCGTTGCATTTATAGCATAATCTAATAAACTTAAACCTTCAAAAGGCATTTGCATAACACGTCCACGATCTATAATGGAATAAATAGGTTGTGATTTTTCATCTTGAAATTGATTTACCATTAAATTGTTTTTCTTTGCAGTAGCTTTCCAGTTAATGGTACGTAAATCATCTCCTAGTACATAATCTTTTATTTGTTCAAATTCCATTGTATGCCCTAAACGACGAACTTTTTTTAGCCCAAATTCTACAGAATTTTGGTTGACGTTTAATAATTCAAACTTCTTTAGTTGTTTAAAACTAGGATAGTTTGGCACCATAGCATTACTATTAAATGTATAGCGTTTAGAAACCAACTTTAAAAATGACGAAACATATATGTTTAAATCTCCAAAATGATATTCACCTCTTTCAGTAGGTCTTAAATTGTAATTTATAACATCTTTATTTTGTGCTTCTAAGATAAGTTTAAGGTTAAAATCTCGTTTTTGAAATTGCTCAGGTAATTCGTCAATAATGTTTAAAAATACTTTGAAGCTATAATTGTTTTTTAAATCTATAGCTATGTTGTTATTATCTCCATTAGAGAGTTTATCTGGTAAATTACGCTGCGCTATAATTTTTTGTTTGCCAATAAATAGAATTAAGGTATCTACTATAAAGAAGGCACATAATAGTAGTAAACAAACTTGAGCCACAGGAAATAAGATAGGGTAGAAGTAGCTAAATCCAAATAGTATTACAATAGTAATAGCTGCTTGAAAAAAACGTGGTTCAATATAAAATGGTTTTAAAAAATTCATTAACTAATTCTAGTATTGCTTATTCTACGTAATCTTAAATCTACCTTATGAGATAAATTTCCTAGACTGTCTTTAATATGTTTAATATTTATATCGTAAGTATATCCATAAATTTTAGAAATACTGTCTATCTTTTCTTTATGATATTTTGCGGCTTTTAAATCTCTAGTATATGTGTTAAATGGACCAAAAGCTTTACCTAAAGTAAGTAAACCAACTCCCATAATTATAAATGGTAATTTGGCTATAAATCCACCATCGTATAAATACTTAAGAAGATAAACTCCTCCACCAAATAGTAAAACGGTTATAATTGAAAATATGATAACATGTCCAAATACATCTGTTCTTGTATTTTGAATAGTTTCATAAGTAACATTGGCTTCAGTTATTTGTTGTTTAAAAGTGTCTTCTAACTTAATGACATTGCATTTTACCTTAAAATCTGGTTTTCTATTTATGAGACCACAAGTAATTCCAGTTTTAAAGTCCATGATATTATGTTCACAGAGTCTACAATGTTCAGTTATAAGCATAATCTTAACTTTTAATCTTCTTCTGTTTTTCCTATTTGATCTATTTCTTGATCGTTACCAATACCTTTAGGATTTGGACCATATTGGTTTGGACCATGATCGCTATCAGCAAAAAGTAACCATAAGCCATAAAAAGGTATAATTTGATACCAGCCACTATTACCTCTATCATGGCAGCGTTTAGCACTTTGTGCTATTAAAACATAAATTAGAAATAACACTAATATTATGTATAAATAGGCTGCAAGTTCACTATTAGACTCAGGGCCTATTATAAGGTCTAATAAATTAAGTGATACAAAATAGAAGATATATGTTAAGCCAAATTCTGTTCTTCTAATTCTGCCTTTAAATGACAATACATTTTTAAACATATATTTATCTTGGTATTTCTACAGTTTCAATAATTTGTTTGATTACATCTTTGCTAGTAACACCTTCCATTTCACGTTCTGGAGTTACAATTACTCTATGGTGAAGTACAGGGATTGCAGAGCGTTTTACATCTTCAGGAGTAACAAAATCACGACCTTCCATAGCAGCAAAAGCTTTACTGGCTTTTAATATTGCAATAGAAGCTCTTGGAGAAGCACCTAGATATAAAAATTGGTTATTACGTGTTGCTACTATAAGTTGCGCAATATATTTTAGTAAATGCTCTTCTACTAAAACCTGAGTAACTAGATTTTGATATTCATTAATTTGTTGTGCAGTTAAGAAAGACTCAATCGTATCTGTTTTTTCTTTTTCTTTTAATTCGTGCTCTCTGGTAATAATAGAAATCTCTTCTTCTAAATTAGGATAATCAACATCAATTTTAAATAGGAAACGGTCTAATTGCGCTTCAGGAAGTCTGTAAGTTCCTTCTTGTTCAATTGGATTTTGAGTTGCTAATACCATAAAAGGAGCATCTAGGTTATATTGGTGTCCATCTATTGTAATTTGATGTTCTTCCATAACCTCAAATAAAGCAGCTTGAGTTTTAGCAGGCGCTCTGTTAATTTCATCAATGAGTATCATATTTGAGAAAATAGGACCATGTTTAAAATCAAACTCACTAGTTTTTAGGTTAAATACAGAGGTTCCTAAAATATCACTCGGCATCAAGTCTGGCGTAAATTGAATACGACTAAAACCTACTGCTAATGATTTTGCTAATAATTTAGCTGAAACTGTTTTAGCAACTCCAGGAACACCCTCAATTAGGGAGTGTCCTTTCGCTAAAAGTGAAGCAATTAGCATATCGATCATATCGTGTTGACCAACAATTACTTTACCTATTTCATGTTTAATTTTTAGTACATTTTCTTGCAGTTTTGATAAATCTAAGCGACTTTCAAATTGAACAGAATCTGTTTCTGTATTGGATGTAGAAGTAGCTTCAATGTGCTCTTCTGGGTTGTTACTGCTTTCGTTTTGTGCTTCCATAATTATTTAGAATAAAATGCTTCAATATGTCTGTTTAAATTAACTAGGTTTTCTTCAAAAAACTCATTTTTTGAATCAAGCCAGTTGATGTAATTTATTAGCTTTATTATTACATCTTTCTTTTTTCCAGATTTTAAAGATAAACGTTCAATAAAATCTTCGTCAAGTACAGAGGTGTCTAAGTTGTACTCTGTTCTAATCTTTTCTAGAAAGTAAGTGATTTTTTTATCGATAAGATTTTTATAATCTTGAGTTTCGAAATATAAGTTTGAGATTGTTTTTACAAAACCTAAAGAAGTGTTTTCTAATGGTTTTATTATTTTAATAATACGTTGTCTACGTTTAGCATTAAATACAGCAAAAATTAACGCAAAAAGTATTGCTAAATACCAAGCCCATTTAAATGCTTGTTGATCTAAAAACCAATCGTAGTTTGATTCTTTTTCGGCGTCACCATAATAAGAATTGTAAATTTTTGAATAAGAATCGAAATATAAATTTTCATTTGGTAAATAGCTTAAAACGCCTTCAACATGTTTATAATGCTCATTTTTTAGTATATGGTAATTGGTGAATACTTTTGGGTTTAAGTGAAAATAAAAGGCACCATCACCATGCATCATTTTAATAAAGTTTGGACGTTCATCATTTTCAGACGCATATCCTAAAACTTTAATGTTTGGATTGTCAACATCTCTAAAAAAGAAATCACCATCGCTTTTGTCTATTATAGTTTTTCTATTTGTTAGAAGATTGTTTTTAAAACGATATCTCGAAATACTATCTTTTTTGTTAAGAAGGTAATCTACATCTAAGTTTAAAGTGTCTGATAAGACCTCTGGTGGATAGAAATCTGAAATAAATACTGTGTTACCATTACTTGCAAAAATCATTAACTCTTCAATGTCTGAATAATCTAAATAGTCAGAGTTTCCAATAATCATAAAAGTCCCTTCGGCTACATGCTCACCATATCCATCTTCAGAGTTTGCATACAAGTAAGTACTAGGAGTGTAGTATACTGTTCTTACTTTGTTGTCTTTATAAAGTTTGGGTAATTCTTTATAAAGCACACTTACACCATAAGGTTTATTACTTTTTTCGTTAAAGGATTCTTCCCAATCAATAATGCGTGATTTTCCAATATTAGTAAGCGCCACAATTACAATTACTAGAACCACAATTATTATTGCTATGATACTATTATTCTTCATTAACCAATTTTTTTAATTAATGATTGAAAATTGCGCTTTGCTAATTGGTATTGCATTTTGGTTATTATAAACTCACCATACCAAGTGTAGTTATAAACGTAAAGTATTTTAGAAAACTTAGTTTTTATGTCTAGAGATTGAATTTCGTTTAAATATTCGGAGTTCGTTTTGTCGTCTTCAACTTCTATCATTTTTTTAAGACTCAATGATTTTAAAACCAATAAGTAATAATATCTAACAGCCAATCTATAATCGTTATTGTTTTCTGCTTTAGTAATTAACGAATTAAAGTCGTTAGGATTTGCTGTCTCAATATTTAAAGATTGGTAATCCTTAATTGATTTATTTTTATTACTTGATTTAAACCAACTGTCATTCCCATTATTAAGTATGGTGTAAACTAAAAACACTATACCTAGAACCAAGAAAATAACAAAGAGCCACCAAACACTGTCCATAGTAAAACTACTTCCAGAGTTGTTGTTTTCTCTTATTTTTATTTTATCCTCGTTTTGATAGTCTGTACTATAACTACCACTACCATTAGGTGTTTTGTTTGTAACCTTTTTTCCTTCGTAATTAAATTTATCATTGTCATAACGCTCTTTAAAATCTTCGTCAAAAGTTTTTTCGTGAACGATATCTTGCGCATTACTACTTAAACAAATAAGTAATAAGACAGAGAATAAACAATATTTAATATGATTTAGGTTAACGTTCATTTAAGGTTTAAAAGCTAATATTTTTGAGGTTTGTTGTTTATTAACTTTAAAAGGGTAGATAAGGTAATAATAACTAATTAAAGCTAGTGTTGTAAGTATAATTCCAACAGATAAGAAATTAGGCATAACATTAGAATATCTTGTAATAAATCCTTCTAAAAAGCCAGCAGCAAATGTGAATGGAAATGTGCTTATTAAAATTTTTACTCCAATTTTAGCACCTTTTTTAAAAGAAGTAAATCTTGAATGTGTACCTGGAAATAAAATACTTGCCCCAAGAATAAGTCCAGCAGCAGCCTCAATAACTATGGCAAAAATCTCCATAGCACCATGAATCCAAATACCTCGTACACTTTCCCAAAATACATCTTTTTCGTAAAAAAAGTATTGAAAAGACCCTAACATAACACAGTTTTCAAATAATACCCAAATTGTACCAACACCACCAAATACACCTAAAACAAAGGACAGAATTCCTACTCTAAGGTTATTAACAGTTATACCAATAAAGCTTCCCCAATTACTGCCACTTTTATAAATAGCAACAGGGTCGCCATTTTCAATATTTTCTAATGTTTGATTTACATAACTATCTCCAACTACTGTTCTTAAAAATTCGGCATTATTTGCGGCAGAAATAACTCCAATAAATGTAAATGTGAAAAAAATAGCAAAGGCTATGTAAATAAACTTTCTGTATTTATAAGTTATAAGTGGGACTTCAGTTTTCCAAAAGGTAATAATACGATTTGTATCCTCAGTTTTATTCTTATAAATCTTATTATAAGTTTTAACTGCTAACTGGTTTAGGTAAATGGTAATCTTACTTTTAGGGTAATATGTTTGTGCGTAAGATAGGTCGTTTATCAGCTTTATATATTGAGAAGCTAGCTCATCTGGATCTTTTACTGTATTATTAGCAATAGTCTTTTCAAAACTTAACCATTTTTCTTTATTTTGTTTTATAAAAGCAACTTCTCTCATTCCGTTGTTAAATTAAAAAAGAATATGTCAGAGATACAAATTAACACTACCCAAAATGTAAAAATAAATTTTACAGCTGCTGGAGTAGGTGAACGTTTATTAGCTTTTGTAATAGACACCGTAATAAAAATAGGATATCTCTATATAGCAGGATGGATTTTTGATGCTTTTGATAACATGGATAGTTGGTCTCAAATAGCGATTAATTCTTTATTAAGTTTGCCAGTAATGTTTTATTCTTTGGTTTTAGAATCTCTTTTAGGAGGACAAACCATTGGTAAGCTAGTTATGAAAATTAAGGTGGTTAAAATAGATGGTTATCAAACAACATTTTCTGATTTTGTAGTGCGTTGGTTTTTTAGGATAGCAGACATCTATATTTTTGGACTTGGTTTTTTTGTTATTATCTTTTCAAAAAATGGACAACGTATTGGAGATATGGCAGCAGGTACTTCTGTAATATTATTAAAAGACAAAGTGAATATTGGCCATACCATTCTTGAAAACTTAAAACAAGATTATAAGCCAACATATCCAACAGTTATTAAGCTTTCTGATAATGATGCTCGTATTATTAAGGAAACGTTTGTCAATGCACGTAAGACTGATGATTATAAAACTTTAATTAAACTTAGAGATAAGATTATTGAGGTTGCTGAAATTAAAAATGTAAAGCATAGTGTTGATAAAGAGTTTATTGATGTTATTTTAAAAGATTATAATTACTACACACAAAACATGTAATGTTTTATACTATTGATATTTTAGGAACCATCGCTTTTGCTATTTCTGGTGTTTTAGTAGCTACTCATAAAAAACTGGACTTATTTGGCATATTAATTATTGCTTTTGTTACAGCAATAGGAGGTGGTACTATTAGAGATGTATTGATTGGTCAAACACCTGTTGGCTGGATGAAAGACATGAATTTTACGTATGCTATTATAGCGTCTGCTGTGTTTGCTATTGTGTTTAGAAGTAAAATAAACTACTTAAGAACCTCTTTGTTTTTATTTGATACTATTGGTATTGGATTATATACTGTTGTAGGAATTGAAAAAGGATTGAGTGCCGAATTACATCCAATTATTTGTGTTGCTCTTGGTACAATTTCAGCTTGTTTTGGAGGTGTAATTCGTGATATTTTATGTAATGAAATTCCAGTGATTTTTAGAAAAGAAATTTATGCTACTGCATGTATTTTAGGAGGAATATCTTATTTTATAATTAGACAATTACCAATTGAAGGCGACTTTGTATTTGTTATAGCTGGACTAGTGGTAATTATTACCAGATTAGTTGCTGTAAAGTTTAAAATTAGTTTACCAAGTATTTACTAAAAATTAATTCTTTTACCGTCGTAAAGTATAAAAATGGTATCTTGAAAAGTTGTTATAAATGAAACGTAATTATAATTACGCGGTTTTATTTAGCCAAGCCAAAATCATACGTAGTTCTCCCCAAGAATAGTCGTCACCCAAAATATCTTTCACTTCGCTTAAACGTTCATAACCAGCAGAATTAATCAAGCGTTTAGCTTTTTCAAGTTTCTTTTGTGGAATGAGATCTGTAATGTCCAATTCACCTTCCGAAATATAATGAGCCAAATGACTTTCAATAGTTCCAATCACTAAATTGCGCTTTTCAGCAATTTCTTCAATAGATAAGCCACTTTTAAACAATTCATAAGTCACTTGTTTGGTGTTGACCTTGGGCTTGATAAGTTCGGGTTCCTCTTCCTCAATTTCAATATTGTTGAGTTTGCAATAGTCTTTGATGAGGTCTAAAATCTCTTCGCCATATTTTTGCACACGAATTTTTCCCATACCACTAATCTTGCGTAATTGCTTGGGTGTGGTTGGTAAAACATCACAGATTTCATAGAGTGATTTTTGTGTGAATACTTGAAAGTGATTCACATTTTCGGTCATAGCAATAGTATCTCTCAAATAACGTAGTTCTTCAAACAGATCTTGATGTGTAAGATTCACTTTCACTGAAGATTTTCGTTTTTGCTTTGGTTCTTCTAAGCTTGCTTTAGCACGAACTTTTAAAAACTGAGTGGTAGCAAAGGTATCGTCTAAATGCTCAAAACAATACAGTTTTTCAATCAGCTTTTGATCGAGTGTTTGCAGCTGTTTTTTGAGGTCTTTTTCTACTTGTTTATTATCTGTAGTGTATTGAATTCTATCTAAAGGCGTTTTGATAAAATTCTGGGTTTGAGTTTTAAAATAGCTTAAGCCTTTTTGGTAACGCTCTTGTATAGTATCATCGGTTTCAATAGTATCAATATCCTGACTTAATTGCTGAAGTTGCGCTTTAAATCCATTAGCAACTTTGAGCAGCGGAATAACACCTTGATCTTTAATGGTGTTTAAAGGTTCAATCATTGTGCCTTCAATCGCAGTTTGGTTGCTGTAATAAATGTCAATTAAACGTTGTACAGGACGCAAAAAGTCATGAAAATTGAACAATGCCGCAATCAGATTTAGTTGGAACTGCTTTTTGGATTGTTCTAAATCTTTAGTCGTAGGTTCGTTCTCTTCCACATATTGATTAAAGGCATCCACAGTATTATCATTAACAATACTTGTGTCGGTAATTGGTGTTTTTAAAACCATACCTTCTAAGGTCTTGCAACGACTCAAAGCCACATAGGTTTGTCCATGCACAAAAGACGCTTCGGCATCAATAATAGCATGATCAAAGGTTAAACCTTGACTTTTATGAATGGTAATTGCCCAAGCCAATCTCAATGGCACTTGTGTATACGAACCTTCAAGCACTTCAGTGATTTCTTGAGTGTCTTTATTGAGATTGTATTTGATGTTTTCCCAAGTTTCAACATCCGCTTCAATGATATCATCTTCAGCACATTTTACAGTAACACTATCTTGTTGTAAAGCCGTTATGGTTCCGATTTTACCATTGTAATAGCGTTTTTCAAAAGAGCTATCGTTTTTAATAAACATCACTTGAGCACCTAATTTAAGTTCTAGATGTTCATCATTTGGAAAGTTCTTTTCGCTAAAGTTTTGATAAATCTCAGCCGTATAAACGCGCATTTTGGTATCAAGCGCATCCAGTTTACTTTGGTTGATCTTGTCCGCTTTTCTATTGTGTGTTGTTAAGGTGATATAACCTGCGTTTTCCTTAGGTTCAAAATTGGGTTGGTATCTGTCGTTTAATATCTTTAGAGACGCTTCAGACAAGGTGTTGTGTCGCACTTCATTTAATACCGAAATAAACGCTTCATTCTGCTGACGGTAAATATGCTTCAACTCAATATTGATAGGTTGCGACTGCTGATAGGCTTTACTGCTAAAGAAAAATGCATTTTGATAATGACTTTTGAGCAGTTGCCATTCATCTGGACGAATCACAGGTGCTAATTGCTGCAAATCTCCAATCATTAATACCTGAGCGCCACCAAATACTTTGTTACGATCTTTATATCTGCGTAAGACATCATCAATACCATCTAACACATCGGCACGTACCATACTAATTTCATCAATAATCACAAGGTCTAAAGACTTAATAATATCAATCTTGGTCTTGCTGAACTTACGTTGAATACGGTCGGAATATGGACTTTGAGTGTTGGGTATAATTGGCCCAAAAGGCAATTGAAAAAAGGAATGAATAGTCACGCCTTTAGCATTAATTGCAGCTACACCAGTTGGAGCAACCACTACCATTCTTTTTAAAGACTCGGATTTTATACGATGTAAAAAAGTGGTTTTTCCTGTACCAGCTTTTCCAGTTAAAAATACATTTCTATCTGTATTTTCAATAAAGTTATAAGCGAGTTCAAGTGCCTTGTTTTGTTGCATATCTATATAATGAGGTCTAGTAAGTAACGAAGTTAGATTTTATAATAAACATCTTCAAAAGGAACCCTAAACCTAGGACCATAAATACCTTTGTCTTCTCTAATTCCACAACCAATTATCATGTTTATTTCGGCACTTGATGGTATATTTAATATGTTTTTAACCCTTAAAGTGTCACTGCCTTCCATAGGACAAGTATCATAGCCAATAGCAGCCATACTTATCATAAAGTTTTGCGCAGCTAATCCAGCGCTTTTATGAGCTACTATACGCATATCACTTTGGCGAACTTGTCTATAAATGGGCTTAAATAATCCAACAATTTGAAAAACAATAAACTTTATAAAACCAAAGATTCCTAAAAAGTCAGCATAGACAGTTGGGATTAACTTTTTGTAATAATTAGTGGCCATTGTTTTACGCTTTTGTAAATGAGACTCAAGATTTGGTTTATCAAAAGCAGTATTTAAAAAGGCTATGTTTGCTTTGGCTCTTTTACGCCATAAATCTTTTCTAGCAACAATAACAACTAATTGTTGTGCTGTTTTGGCTGCGTTTTGATTAAAACAAGCTTTAGATAATTCTTTAATTTTATCTTTATTAGTAATATGGTAAAACTCCCAAAGTTGTAAGTTTGAACTTGTTGGAGCTAAAGCTGCATTTTCAAGACATTGTTTTACTTTTTGAGCGTCAATAGGCTCATTTTTATAAACTCTACATGAACGTCTATATGCAATTGCTTCACTAACTGTTTTTTCCATATTCTTTTTTTATAAATATAGTAAAAACAAAATGTTAGTAGAGGTTGACTTTTGTTTGAAAGGTTATTATTATCAATTTTAGGCCATTATTTGTTTTAAGTGGTGTTCTAAATGCTCTACATAATCTTTTATTAAAAATCTTAAGTTTGTAATTGTATCTTTTTCTAGTTTAACTTTATAGTGAAGTGTTTTCTCTGTTTGATTTTTTATTATAAAAATAATTCGAGTATTAATAGCTTTCCAAAACTCCGCAAGAGCTGTTGTATCTGAGTTTTGATAATTATTTATCTTAACTAATTCATTTTGATTGTATTTTTTAATTGAGTAAGGTTTATTATTAAATTGAATTTCTGTAAACCTTTGAAGGTTGTTAACTCCAGAGTCAATTAAATGTCCTAGAATTTCTTTCTTAGACCATTTTTTAGCAGATACTTTATAACTCAATTCAGCTTCAGAAGCTTGAGCTATATATTCTAATCCGTCAAACAATAATTGTTCAAGTTTATTTACTGTTTCTGTCATTTTTATGTAGGAATCGTAAGCCGAGTAAATATACACAATGTTTTGAATTGTAAATAAATAGCAATAGATTATAGCCATTATTGGCAATAATTTATTCCCAACCTTTACGCATTTTCCAAACAAAAACTCTATCGTTTTTGTCCTCTATAAACTCAATTTCAGTGTTGGATTTATACTTAATGGTATAATTCCACTTAATACTATCCCTCTTTGAAATTAATCGATTATCTTCTTTTAATTCCCACGTAAACATTCCTTCAACATGAGTAGTTAATCCAGTTTTGTCTTTGTAAAATTCAAACCCAATTAATTCTCCTGCAGTTGGAGGATTTTCATAAACTTGTCCGTCTATAATAACTTCTCCACGATACATTGTCCATTTACCAAGTAAATCACTTTCATTAAAGTTCTTTTCTTTTTGAACACAAGAAGTTATTAATGTTGTTAGAATGAGTATTAAAAGATTTTTGTACATGAAGCAGATCCTTTTAAATTATTGACAACGGTTTGGGTATGAGCAGTGGCTCAATCACCGATGTTGTTTTTATTTAATTGTTTGTATTTCATCTTTGATTTTCGCTTGAAAGCCAGGTTAGAGCCATTGATTATACCCGTTGTTGGCGTGTCGTTATTTTTTACCAACTCAAGCAGAACCTATTATCTCCATCTTCTCTATCAATTTCCATGGAGCCTTGTTCTGCCCCATAGGTCCAATGTCCAGTAAACCTTAAATTAATCGGATTTGTACTATTCGTTATCTGCAAATTGCTAATTTTCCAAATTCTCGTTGATTCGTAACCTTCCGTGTTCCGAGTATCTGTATCTAAAGTCCATTTCACCTTACCATGTTCAATTAGTGAAATGATAGGAGACAAAGTATCATTCCGATTCTCTAAAATCAATTTACCTCCTTCTGATAATTCAAAATACTGTGACGTTTCAGTTAATTCAATTTGATCAACCAATACTGCTTCAAACGGTCCATCATCCATTCCGCATCCAACATTGAACATATGCCATACTAAACCATAAAGAATTAAATACCCAGCAAGCCAAACTCCTGCAACAATTCCAATTCCAATTAATATTCTTTTGAAAATTTTGTTCATTTTTCAATGCACGCCAACGTATGAATATACTCCCTAGGGAGTATATTTTTATTATATATACCTAGAATTATTTTCTAGTTTGTTTGTATAAAGTTATAAAAATGTAGAGATTTTATTACATGATTACTGAAATTGTCACCTAATTTGTCTACTAAAAAATAAAACCCTTGTAAATATAGTGTTTTACAAGGGTTTTTGTGGAGTCGGAGGGAATCGAACCCTCGTCCAAACAAGCTACCAAAGTGCTTTCTACACGCTTAGTTTTTAATTGGTTTTCGATAATAAGCTGACTAAAAACTGCCTACTTAAAACTTAGCTTCTTAAGTTTCGAATTTTTATCGAAGCACTAAAAATTCTAGGTTTACTTTTACGATGCCTCTAAGTAGAACGCCATAAACCAAGGCTTTCAAGAGACATTTAGCTTACACACCTTGTGTGCCGAGGCTTGAACTTACTATAATTCAGTTATTAAGCAGCTAAAGCGTAGTTATTCTCGCCGTTTAAAATTTGACATAGCCTTTAACGCGTTTCAATGTCATAACGCGACGTGCTTACAGTTTAACAGATCTCGCTGTCAAAACCAGTCGACCCCATTTTATTCTAAATCATTATTAGAATTATATTTAAAAAGAACGTCCTTTTTCTCAAAAGGATTGCGAAGTTACAAAAAAAGTTGTGCATACGCTTAAATCCTATTATTTTCGTGCAAAATCTATACCAAGACAATTTTATGAAATTTGCAATTATTAAAGAGCGTAAAAATCCGCCAGATCGTCGTGTTGTATTTTCTCCTGAAAAACTTGCTGAAGCTAAAGCTAAATTTCCCGAAGCAAAATTTAAAATAGAAACGTCTGATATTAGAATTTTTTCAGACAAACAATATCAAGATGAAGGGTTTGAAGTGACTGCCGATGTTAGTGATTGCGATGTAATGCTTGGTGTAAAAGAAGTGCCTGTTGAGGCTTTAATTCCTAATAAAAAATATTTTTATTTTTCTCATACTATAAAAAAGCAACCTTATAATAGAAAGCTGTTAAAAGCAATGCTAAGTAAGAATATTGAAATGTATGATCATGAAACGATTGTGCGTGAAAATAATTCGAGATTAATTGGTTTTGGTCGCTATGCTGGTTTAGTTGGTGCTTATAATGGGTTGCGAGCATTGGGATTAAGAGATGGTATTTTTAATTTACCAAAAGTTGAGCATTTACCAGATTTAAATGCTGTAAAAGCAGAACTTGATAAAATTACTTTGCCAAATATTAAAATACTACTTACTGGTACTGGAAAAGTTGCTCTTGGAGCTAAAGAAATCTTAGACCATTTAAAGATTAAAGAAGTTAGTGATACTTTATATTTAACTTCTGAGTTTTCTGAGCCTGTGTACTGTAGAGCAGATGTTATGGAGTACAATAAGAGAACTGACGGTAAGGCTGGAGATAAATATGAGTTTTATAAGGATCCAAGTGGTTATGAAAGTAATTTTATGCCTTATGCTAAGGTTACCGATTTTTTTATAGCTGGACATTTTTATGGCGATGGCGCACCATACTTATTTACAAGAGAGGATGCTAAGCATCCAGATTTTAAAATCAATTTAGTAGCAGATGTATCTTGTGATATTGATGGTCCAGTAGCGAGTACTATTAAACCTTCAACTATTGCAGACCCATTTTATGGATATAATCCACAAACTGAAGAAGAAGTGGCTTATAATGCTGAAGGCGCAATTACAGTTATGGCTGTAGATAATTTGCCTTGTGAATTGCCAAAAGATGCTAGTGAAGGATTTGGTGATGCATTTTTAGAGTATGTAATTCCTGCATTTTATAATGGAGATAAAGATGGTATTTTAGAAAGAGCAAAAATGACAGAGAATGGGAAGCTTACACCACGTTATACTTACTTACAAGATTATGTTGACGGAAAAGAGTAATGAATAATATTTATAGATAAAGAAAAAGCCTATCAATTATTGATAGGCTTTTTTAGTTCTAAAAAAATAATGCTGTATATTAAATAACTTTAACGTTTACTGCGTTCATTCCTTTTTTACCTTCTTTTAATTCAAACTCTACAGTATCACCTTGTCTAATTTCGTCAACTAAACCAGAGATGTGTACAAAGTACTCTGTGTTTGAACCTTCTTCTGTAATGAAACCAAAACCTTTGGTGTCATTGAAAAATTTTACTGTTCCTGTGTTCACTATAATAATAATTTAATGTGGTAAAGGTAGTGTTAATAAATTGGCTTTTAGGTTTTTTAATCATTAATTTTCAGTAAAGTTTTAATTAGTGAATTATCAATTAGTTTTTGTGTTAATTAAATACTGGTGTAATTCTCTGCCAAATAAGGCTAGAAAAGGAATGCCAATACTTTCATACTCATAATTATTGTCGTTGTAAACTTTATTAGAATTTACATGTATGGTGGCTGATAATATATATTCAATTTCATGTTTAGTGTCTTTTATATAAGCACAATCGGTTAAATAACCATATGCATATCCTACTTTATTATAAATTTTAATATGTTCAGGGATTTTTTTCTTAGAGTCACCAAACAAAAAGAATTTCACATAACCATCATAGTACTCTTTGGGATCATAACCTACTTCTCTAGGCAATAATGCCATTGATTTAATAATAAAATTGCGTTGTTTTTCATTAAGTTTAAATTGTTCCTCAACGCTATATTTTTCTGGAAACATTAAGCGTTTCATAACATTGTGTTGGGTGGTTAGTGGGTAGTAGTTTTTTTTAGAAAAATCCATTGGTTTATTTATTAACGAGTCATTTTTATAAAACCCAATCCCTTTTTTTAGTTTAGATAAATTAAGCGCTTTTATTGCGTTGTTTTGTATTGATTTTGTTGTAATAAATGTTGAATCGTTTTGTCTAAATTCAAGTGGCTTTGTTTTTAAATTATATGCGTTTTTAGTAGATAGTCTATGCGATATTTTAACAGGTGTAAGTCCTTTGCTGTTTAATGAATTATTTATGAAGTCGCTTCCTAAATACTCATAAAGTCTATTATAAGTATCATTACTACTTACAGCAAAAATATCTGTAATGTCTTTCCTAAAAGATGTAATCAAGGTATCTCCTTTAATATTAAAAGGTGTATCAAGAGTAATGTTTTTTTGTTGGTTTATTTTTTCTAAAGCTAATATAGAGACAGGAAGTTTCACTGTACTTGCAGGATAAAAATAATTGCTGTCATTAACATGATATTGATAATCTTCAAAAATAACTGTGCTGTTATTTCTGTTAATTTTAGTTAGCATTATTTGTAATTCATGGTTGTCTGCATTATTTGCTACTGTTCTTATTATTTCTTTTTCTGATTGTAGTACTTTTTCTATAAGATTAAATGTATGCTTCTTGCTTTTACAACTAAAAATAAGAAGTAATGTTAGTGTTAGTGTTAGTTGAATATATTTCACGTAAATAATGGTTAGTTATTTACTAAAGATAAAAAAAAGCACCAAGTATATTTGATGCTTAATGAGTTAAAATGATATTTCAATTTGATTTTTTAAGAGGTCTTCAAAAGTTTCTCGTTTTCTAATTAAATGCGCTTTGTTGTTATACCAAAGCACTTCAGCAGGTCTATAACGTGAATTGTAATTACTAGACATATTAAAGCAATAAGCACCAGCATTTTTGAATGCTAAAATATCACCTTCGGTAATTTCATTTATTCTTCTATTATTAGCAAAAGTGTCTGTTTCGCAAATATAACCTACAACTGAGTAAAAACGTTGATTGCCTTTAGGGTTAGAAATATTTTCAATTTCATGACGTGATCCATAAAGCATTGGTCTAATCAAATGATTAAAACCTGTGTCTACTTGAGCGAATACTGTTGAGGTAGTTTGTTTTATAGAGTTTACTTTTGTTAAAAAATATCCCGATTCTGATACCAAAAATTTGCCTGGTTCAAAGGCAAGTGTTAGTTCCTTACCATAGTTTTTACAAAAAGTTTTAAAACGTGTGGTTAATTTTTTTCCAAATTCTTCAATATTTGTTTCTATGTCGCCTTCTTTATAAGGTACCTTAAAACCAGAACCAAAATCAATAAATTCTAGGTTGTCAAAATGTTTAGCTGTATTAAATAATATTTCGCTAGCATAAAGAAATACATCAATGTCTAATATGTCACTTCCTGTATGCATATGCACTCCATTTATTTTCATTTTGGTGTTTTCTACTATTCTTAAAATATGTGGAATTTGATGAATGGAAATGCCAAATTTTGAATCAATATGTCCCACAGATATATTAGTATTTCCTCCAGCCATAACATGTGGATTTATTCTAATACAAACTGGAATCTTAGGATGTTTTGAACCAAATTGTTCTAATATTGCTAGATTATCAATGTTAATTTGAACACCAAGTTTAGCAACTTCTTCTATTTCTGTTAGTGATACACCATTAGGTGTGAAAATAATATCATTGGCTTTAAAACCTGCATGTAACCCTAGTTTTACTTCTTGAATAGAAACTGTATCTAGTCCAGCTCCTAAAGAATTGATAAACTTTAATATAGATACATTGGTTAATGCTTTTGCAGCATAATTTACTTTTAATTTTTTTACTTTATCAAAAGCATTGGTTAGGCGTTTATATTGTGATTCAATTTTCTGAGCATTATACACATAAAGTGGGCTTCCGTATTCATTTGCTATTTTTAATAATTGTTGCTGTTGCATAACCAAAAATTTTTTCAAAGGTATTTTTTTGAGAGTAGATAAAAATTAAACAATCCTATAATTACATATTTTAAACAAGTTGTTAATTATATAACAATCAATCTAAAATAGATGTACTTTTTCATAATTAAATATTAGGGTAAGTAAATGTGATTATTTACTTTTGTCACACAAAAATTTTACTTTTAATAAGATGAATTTACACGAATATCAAGGAAAAGAATTATTAAGCAGCTTTGGCGTACGTATTCAACGTGGTATTGTTGCACAAAATGCTGACGAAGCGGTTGAAGCAGCAAAAAAATTAACTGAAGAAACTGGTACAGGTTGGCACGTTATAAAAGCACAAGTTCATGCTGGTGGACGTGGTAAAGGTGGTGGAGTTAAGCTTGCTAAAAATTTAGACGAGGTTAAAACTATTGCTGGAGATATTATTGGAATGGACTTAGTAACACCTCAAACTTCTGCTGAAGGTAAGCGTGTACACCAAGTTTTAGTAGCTGAAGATGTATATTACCCTGGAGATTCTGAACCAGAAGAATATTATATGTCAGTTCTTTTAAATAGAAGCAATGGACGTAATATGATTATGTATTCTACTGAAGGTGGAATGGATATTGAAACTGTAGCTGAAGAAACACCACATTTAATCTTTACAGAAGAAATTGATCCTGCAACAGGAATTTTACCTTTTCAAGCTCGTAAAGTAGCTTTTAATTTAGGATTATCTGGAGCAGCATTTAAA
Organism: Pontimicrobium sp. IMCC45349; assembly: GCF_047219225.1. GTDB lineage: Bacteria > Bacteroidota > Bacteroidia > Flavobacteriales > Flavobacteriaceae > IMCC45349. The sequence continues at coordinate 2,496,376 of NZ_CP178208.1, forward strand.
GACATGACAAAGTTTGTAACGTCATTATATACTGCTTATGTAAAGTCTGATTCATCTTTATTTGAAATTAATCCTGTATTAAAAACAAGTGATGATAAAATAATGGCAGTAGATGCTAAAGTTACTTTAGATGACAATGCTTTATTTAGACATAAAGATTTAGCTGAATTACGTGATTTACGTGAAGAAAATCCAATTGAAGTTGAAGCTGGTGCATTAGGTCTTAACTATGTAGATTTAGATGGTAATGTTGGATGTATGGTTAATGGTGCTGGATTAGCAATGGCAACTATGGATTTAATTAAGCAAGCTGGAGGTGATCCTGCTAACTTCTTAGATGTTGGAGGAACTGCTGATGCTGCTAGAGTAGAGGCTGCATTTAGAATTATCCTTAAAGATCCTAATGTAAAAGCTATATTAATCAATATTTTTGGAGGTATTGTAAGATGTGATCGTGTTGCTCAAGGTGTAGTTGATGCTTACAAGAATATGGGTGATGCTATTCAAGTTCCAATTATTGTACGTTTACAAGGTACAAATGCTGACATCGCTAAAGAATTAATAGACAGTTCTGGTCTTGATGTACAAAGTGCAGTTGAGTTCCAAGAAGCTGCTGATAAGGTACAAGCAGTTTTAGCGTAAGACTAAAAAATAATATTTTAAAGAAGGGCAACCCATAAAGTTGCTCTTTTTTTATGAATATTCTCTAAATAATTGAAATGTTAAAAATGTATTAATAAATGTTAAGTTTTATTAATTGGTGTAACAAATAGAAAAATATACAGTCTATAAGGTATCAATCAATTTTACAATCAATTTAAAACGAACAATTATGAGACATTTAAAAACATTATTATTAGTTGCTGTTTTTGCTTTTAGTGGAACAGTTTTAGCTAGTAACACAAATGATGCAGTACAACCTGTAGAACTTTCAGAAGAAATTAGTGAATTATTAAAAGACCCTTACTTCACATTAAAAGACGAAGTAGTTACTAAGGTTACTTTTATGTTAAACAAAGACAATGAAATGGTTGTTTTGGATGTAGATTCGGATGAGAATTTAGTAGAGAAATTTATTAAAAGTAGATTGAATTACAAAGAATTACCATCGGCTTACAAAACAAACTATAAGAAATTTATTGTTCCAGTGAGGTTACAACCTGGACAGTAAACAATTAATTATTTTATTAATTAATGTTAGTCACGAAAACTCTCAAGGATACTTGAGAGTTTTTTATTTCATTTAATTTATCCTATTTAGATCTTTAACTTTTAGAGTTTGAGTTTAGTTTAATTTGATATTTTTAGTTCTGAATGTAAAATACTGAAAATCAAATCATTGCATTTTTATTTCGTATAAACGTAGTATAATTTCGATAAACTCCCAACAATTTTTCGACGAGCTACAAATTATGGTGGATTATAAATATATTAATCTGTGTAATTTTATACTGTAATTAATTAATCCCTTACCGCAATGATAAATCGTGTTGAAAAGTTGAGTTTACTGTCAGAGATGATAGCATTTGCGAGAATTGATAATAGCTTAAAAGATATAGAGTATAATTTTCTTCTTGGAGTTGCTAAACAACTTCAAATAACAAGAGAAGATTTTGATTATTTATTGGACAATCCAGTGACACATGTACATTTAAAATCGCATAGCGAACGTATTGTGCAGTTTCATAGATTGGTTTTATTGATGAATTTAGATAAAGAAATTCCAGTAAAAGAACTTGTGAGACTTCATAATTTTGGACTTAGGATGGGTTTAAGTCATGAGTCAATAAATAAGGTATTAGACTTAATGGAAAGTTTTCCTAATAAAATGGTACCACCAGATTTCTTAATTGATATCTTTAAGGTACAGTACAACTAAATTAGTTCTTCAAGCTTACTTTGGTAAGCTTTTATTTTATCTCTTAATTGAGCAGCAAGCATAAAATCTAGATCTTTTGCGGCTGCTTCCATTTGTTTTCTGGTATCTCGTATTTTTTTCTCTAATTCAGCTTTATTTAAATAGTCACTTTCTGGCTCTGCAGCTTTTAGTGCTTCTTGTTCGTAATAGTAACTACTAACTGAGTTTTGTGTTAATGCATTGTCTAAACTTTTATTTAAAGCCTTAGGAGTAATATTGTTTTGAGTATTATAGTTTATTTGTTTTTCTCTTCTATAATTGGTTTCATCTATTGTTTTTTGCATGCTTTTAGTAATCTTATCTGCATACATAATAGCTTTTCCGTTTAAGTTACGAGCAGCTCTACCAACGGTTTGAGTTAAAGATCTTGCTGAACGTAAAAAACCTTCTTTATCAGCATCTAGTATAGCTACTAAAGACACCTCAGGTAAATCTAGGCCTTCTCTTAATAAGTTAACACCAACTAATACGTCAAATAAGCCTTTACGTAAATCTTGCATGATTTCTACACGCTCTAAAGTATCTACATCACTATGTATATAGCGTACTCTAATTTGTATTCTTGCTAAATATTTGGTGAGTTCTTCAGCCATACGTTTAGTTAGCGTAGTTACTAAAGTACGTTCGTCTTTTTCAACACGAACTTGAATTTCTTCAATTAAATCATCAATTTGATTTAAACTTGGACGTACCTCAATTATAGGGTCTAATAATCCTGTAGGACGAATCACTTGCTCTACATAAACTCCATCGGTTTTTTCTAATTCGTAATCAGAAGGTGTTGCACTTACATAAATAACCTGATTTTGTAAAGCTTCAAACTCTTCGAATTTTAAAGGTCTATTATCCATGGCTGCTGGTAAACGGAAACCATATTCTACTAAGTTTTCTTTACGACTACGATCACCGCCATACATGGCATGAACTTGTGAAATAGTCACATGACTTTCATCAACTACCATTAGATAATCGTCTGGAAAATAGTCTAATAAACAGAAAGGTCTTGTTCCTGGATTTCTACCATCCAAATATCTTGAGTAATTTTCAATTCCTGAACAATAACCTAATTCACGTATCATTTCCAAGTCAAACTCAGTACGTTCTTTTAGTCTTTTTGCTTCAAGGTGTTTCCCTATTTCTTTAAAGTAATCATGTTGTTTTACTAAATCGTCCTGAATATCTTTAATAGCATTTTGTAAAACTTCAGAAGATGTCACAAACATATTGGCTGGATAGATATTTAGTCTATCATATTTTTCAATGACTTCGTTGGTATTGATATTAAATGCTTCAATATCTTCAATTTCATCACCAAAAAAGTGAACTCTAAAGGCATTATCAGCATAACTAGGGAAAATGTCTACTGTATCACCTTTTATTCTAAAATTACCATGATTAAATTCAGCTTCAGTACGTGAGTATAAACTTTGTACCAAACGATGTAAAAGTTGTGTTCTAGAAATAATTTGGTCTCGCTCTATAGAAATGACATTTTTTTGAAACTCAACTGGATTTCCGATACCATACAAGCAAGAAACTGAGGCAACAACTAGTACGTCTCTTCTTCCAGAGAGTAGAGAAGAGGTTGCACTTAAACGCAGTTTTTCTATTTCTTCGTTAATAGACAAATCTTTCTCTATATAAGTACCTGTAACTGGAAGGTAAGCTTCAGGTTGGTAATAATCGTAATATGAGACAAAATATTCTACAGCATTATCTGGGAAAAATTGCTTGAACTCTGAATATAATTGAGCAGCAAGCGTTTTATTATGTGCTAATACTAAAGTTGGTCTTTGTACTTCTTGTATAACATTTGCAACAGTAAATGTTTTTCCAGAACCAGTTACACCCAATAGTGTTTGATATCGTTCGTTAGAAGTTATACCATCTGCTAACTGTTTAATAGCATTTGGTTGGTCACCTGTAGGATTAAATTCTGATTCAATTTTAAAGCGCATAATGACAAATCTAAGTTAATCATCGCACTAGTGCAAAATGTCCACGATATTCTTTGCCATCAGCAAAAGTTACTATAAACCAATAATCGTCTGAAGGCAATGCTTCACCATTAAAAGTACCATTCCAACCAGAAGTTTGATTGTTTAAAGTACTTATAAGCTTACCATAACGATTAAAAATAATAACGTTTGTTCCTAAATGAAATTCAGAGCTTATACCATTTACATGCCAAGTGTCTTTATAGGTGTCGTCATTAGGTGTGAAGTATTTAGGAAACCCTCTAACCGAAATTATTTGTTCAACTATACCACAACCAATTTTGTCACGTACATAAACTGTATGAAAACCAGAAGGAATATTTTCAAAATAGTTACTATCCTGATATGGACCATTGCTATTGTTTAGAGCAAATTCGTAATTTCCTTCACCAGATACTTCAATAGTGATATTATTGTTAACGGATAAATCTTCAACTATAACATTGTCTATAGTAGCTATATTAGAAGATGTTACTACAATACTTCTGGAGTTAGAACATCCATTAGGATCGGTAACAGTAACAGTGTAAGTTCCAGGTTCGTTAACCTCAATAAAAGACATGTTTTCTCCAGTATTCCATGAATAGTAATAATTACTAGGTGAATCATTTAAAACACCACCATAGAGTGTTATTGTTTCAGGATAGTTGTTTAAACAATAGTATATTGGGTTGTCGGAAGTAATATCGTCTTCTAGTACTGGTGTATAAAGTACTACTAATTCAATTTCTGCTAATGCATAACATTGATTATTGTGCATTACTTGCGTAAAAATGGTCTGATTATGAGGAATGTTATTTGTGTAATTTCCTCCAGTTAAATTATTACCTAGATAAACATCTTCTAAGGTTTCATAAAATAGTATTGAAGCATCCTGAGGGACTAAAGTTGCTATTTCAGCTTGAATATTTGTTAAGTTGAAATTTGTAAATCCATCTACTAAATCATCATCACAAGTTGTAAAAGGATTTGTGTATAAATTATTGTAGGCCGCTTGTAATTGTAATTCAGCAATAGCGTAACAGCTAAAACTATTTTCTACACGTGCATAAACAGTTTGGTTAGGACTTGTATTTTCAAAATAACTTGGGTCTGCTATTGGATTCAAGTTTTGATTAGCATCATTTTCATTGATAAAAAAACCAGAGACTTGTAGTAAGTCATCATTATTGGTAATGTCTTGAACAGCATCCCAAAGGTTATAGACTGTGAAATTATCTTGGTCAATATCACAATCAATTAAAACGGAATCAAAAACTAGTGGGTCGTCAGCATATTCAATAATTACTTCACCATAAGCAACACAGTCGTCTAAAATAGTTACTTCAACAGAATAAGTTCCAGGTTCTGATACAGTATAGTAACCACAATTAAAACAATTAGGTGTGCTAGTTTGTAAAACACCATCTTTATACCAATCGTACGAGCTTAAAACAGGTTGATTAGCATCAAGGGTTAAGGTTTCATCTTGACAAAGAGGATTGTTTGTAGCAATTAATCTATCTGGACCTAAATCAGTAGAGAGTTGAAAACTTCCAGCTTCTAAAAAAACAGCAGAATCATATCTATAATTAAACTCATCAGCAATTACTAGTTTAACATGGTACACTTCGTTAGGAACAATATCTGCAGTAGCAGTTAAAATAGCAGTTTGCCCATTAAAATTAATGGGAGCATTATTGTCATTCCAACTTCCAAAGTATTGTTCGTTTTGTGCTTCACAACCGTTAGGGATTTCTGGATGAACAGTTGTTACTTTTACTGGAGTTTGTGTGTTTGGAACTAATGCTATGTTTTGATATTGATTTGTGTTTTCGGGTTTAATAAGAAAACCAAACAAATCTGAATATTGGCAAGTACTTGAATCACCTTCTTGATACTCCTCTGAAGCAAAAATGTATCTAAAGCTAATTTGGTCTGCAATAGCAGTAAAATTAAACTCTATAATTGTTGCGTTAAGAGTATTACTTTCATCTAAAATATTTTCTAAGTCATTATCTCCATTCCAGTTTGGAGCGTCATCATCACTTAAACTATTGTTTGGACCTTCTACATTACTTAACCGACCAGTACTTAGAACTATTCCATTTTGAAATGGAAATGTAGAACCTGTAGCATCAAAATAACCATAACTTTGATCAGTATTTTCAAAATTTCCTCCTATCACATTTGTAACAACTACATTTTCAATGCAATCACTATCAATAAGAATATCTTCTATTAATTGTTGAGGTGTATATGTTTGACTATCAACTGTAACATTTTGACTAAATGCTATAATTGAAAAAAGACATATAAAGATTTGAAATAGATGCTTCATTTACAATTTTTCCGACTGCAAATATACGCATACAATACTAGTTTTAAATTCAAAAAAGTGTTAAAGATACTAACGCCTTAAAGCAAAATGTCCTTTAACTTCAAATTGAATATCATCTTTTTTAACATGAGCTACAAACCAGTAGTCAGCAGCAGGCATTAACTCACCATTATATGTTCCATCCCAACCTTGAGAAGAAGAGCTTAAGTAAGCTAATTGTTTGCCATATCTATCAAAAATTTGAATAGTAGTTCCAGGAAGTGTTTCAACTCCAATGATATGCCAAGTGTCAAAATAGCCATCGTTATTAGGTGTCATAAATTTAGGAGCATCAACAACAACAACTTCTTTAGTAACTTGAGCACAACCATTAAGATCAATAATAGTAATGGTATGATAACCAAGTGTTACATTTTCGAAGATACTTGATTCTTGAGGTTCACCATCATCAAGGATATATAGGTAGTTCCCAATTCCAGAGATTGTAAGTATAATATTATTAGGGTCAGAGAAGTCTAAAACTTCAGTTACTTCAATAGTAGCAGCCTCTGATTCAATAACGTTAAAATGCGTAGTAGTTTCGCAACCACTAGGAGAAGTAACAGTTACCCAATAAGTGCCAATTGAATCAATTTCAATTTCAGAAGCTGTTTCATTAGTAGACCAAAGGTAAGTATCACCATTTACTAATTCACCAGCAAAAACAGTTAACGGTAAATTGTCTAAACAAATAACTTGGTCAGGTATTTCTACCAATGGTTTTCTATTTACATGAGTTACAAATTGTGTAGTGTCAAAACAACCAGTAGTATTGTTTTCTACTCTTACATAAATAGTTTGCTGATCAAAGGCTTGATAACTAACATTAGAAACAGGGTTAGTACCTTCTAAAGCTTCTACTTCTAATTCATGATAAGTTACTGTAAATTGATTAGGGTTTTGACCTCCAAGAATAATACTAGTTTGTTGTCCTAGGTTAAAATCTAATAAGAAATTATAATCATCATCACAGGCATATAAATCGTTAGGTGTATTTGCTATTGGATTAGGATTTACAATAAGGTTAAATGAAGCAATGGCAAAACAGTTAGAAGTATTAATTTCTGATCTTACAAAAATGGTTTCACTAGTACCATTGTAAGTATAGATATTATCTAAAGCGTTTTGTTGATTTTCAGCATCATTATAACTTAAATAGTAAGTTGTAGTAACATTAGTGGTATTATTAATTAATAACTCAGTAGCATTATTGAAATCAAAAGTATCAGCGTCATTATCACATATTTCAATGTTAGGAATATCGTTAATTACAGGAGGTAATAATACGTTTAACTCTAAAGGAACTGACCAATAACATTGTGCTGTAGTATTGTAAACTTTTATAAATACTGTTTGAGGGTTAGATATGTTTGTATAGTTAGTTGGGTTGGCAATGATATTTGTATTATTATCAAGATCTTCCATGGAGTTGAAGTAAGTAATAATTATATCATTATCTATCACTGGAAATAAATCGGTTTCACTATTAGTAAGGTCAAAAGTTGTAATACTATCATAATCGATATCACAATTATACATTGGTTGTGGTACTTCAGGATGAGGGTTTACAATAAGTGAAAATGAAGTAATGCTATAGCAACCAGTTATGTTATTTTCAATACGTACATATATGGTTTGGTTGTCTTGACCTTGATAAGGACTAACAAGCGCATTATTGTTGTTATTTGCATTCGCATCTGAATCATGATAAGACACAGTAAATGTATTAGAATCTTGAGTTCCAAGAACAGCATTGGTTTGGGCATCTAGATTAAACTCAGCAATAGCATCATTAGTGTCATCATCACAAGCTTCAATATCATTTGGTTGATTGGCTATTGGTAGTGGGTTTACTATTAAGTTAAATGATGAAATGGCAAAGCACGAAGTAATAGTATTATCGGCTCTTATGTATATGGTATCGCTATTAGATGTGTAATTATAAGTTGTGCTTATTTCATTTTGTTGATTTTCAGCATCAATAAATGATAAATAGTACGCAACATTTACATTGGTTAAATCATCTATTAAAATCGTAGTTGCTATGTTTAAATCGTATGAATCTACCTCATTATCACAAGTTTCTATATTTGGTAAATTGTTAATAGTAGGAGGAAGGTTAACTTCTAACTCAAGAGGCACTATGGCGTAACAACTAGAAATAGTATTGGTAACTTTTACAAATACTGTTTGTGGATTAGCAATATTATTATAATTATCAGGATTAGAGATTACATTGTTATCCGCGTTTAAGTCATCTTCGGTTTCAAAATAAGTAATAACAATATCATCATTTCTAACGTCTAGTATTTCAAACTCAGAAACTGTTAAGTCAAAACTAGAAACTCCATCATAATCATTGTCACAGGTAATAATTGTAGAAGGAAGGTTAACTTCTGGTACTTGCACAACATTTAAGCCAAATTCTGCAATACCATAACAGTATGTACCATTATCAATTCTTGCAAAAACTTGTTGAGGATTATCAATATTAGTATAGTTTAAGTCAATAAAATTCTGAAGATTTTCAGCATCATTTAAGTTTGTGTAAAAGGTAATTGTTAAGTTTTCAGGACTTCCTTGAGATATTTCAGTTACTTTTTCTTCCAAATCAAATTCAGCAAATCCATCATTAGAAATATCATCACATATTAAATAATTGGTAGGCGGATTAAATATAGGAATAGACCCTACAAGTAAATTAAATGATGAGGTTCCGTAGCAATCGCTATCTGTTAGGTTTTCTACTCTTACGTATATAATCTGTGGACTTGACGTATTGTTGTATATATTGTTTTTATCAATAATATTGGTTCTATTATCTGCATCATTTTGGGTTTCGAAGTATAAAACTTGTTTTCCTGTTTGACCATTTAATATTTCTGCATCTTTTTGGACTAGTAAAAAATCAGCTATAGAATTACCGTCGGTTTCGCAATTTTCATAATCTGAAATTGGAGTGAACATAGGTAATGTATTAACAATAATATTTATTTGTATTGTAGCATAACAACCTGTGATATCACTTTCAATTCTTGTATAAATGGTTTCTGTTGAAGCATTATAAGCTGCTATATTATTTATTGAATTATTATCGTTGTTTACATCATTTATATTATTATAGAAACTAATAGTTAAATCGGTTGTGTTTGTTGTAATCTCTGGGATTATATTATTCAAGTTTATAATTGAAAAGCCATCTTGGTCATTATCACAAATAACAATATCATTAGGAGTGGAAACTGTTGGAGCAGGAATTACATTAATTTCTATGGGAGTTGTATCATAGCAACTTGAATTGCTATATTTAACTCTAGCATAGAGTGTTTGAGGATTGTTATTGTTTGTAAAATTGTTAGGTAAAGGGTTTATATTGTTTATTGCATCTGTTTCAGAAATGTGGTATTGAACAAAAGCATTGTTTATGCCATTTAATATTGTATTATCAAAAGAAGATAAATCTATTGATGTAACCCCATCATCATTGGTATCACAATAATCTAATATAGGTACTGGTTGAAGCACTAAAGGCGGATTGATTATTAAATCAATTTGGGTTGTGTAAATACAATCGGGTGTTTCTATTTGTAGATAGATAGTATGAGGACTGTTAGTGACTGTATATGATATATTATTATCTAAAGGGTTTGAGTTATTATTTAAGTCGTCTTCAGTTTCATAAAAAGTAATGATAACATTTTCTAGATCATTTATGATGCTTTCTGCTATGTAAATTAAGTCAAAATCAGAAATTCCATCACCACTTTCATCATCACAATTATAAAAGTTGCGTATGTTTGTTCCAGTTGCTAAAAGGTTTGTATGCAAATCTAAAGAAACTACTGTAGCACAACCTGTAATGTCGTCCACAATTCTTACATAAACTGTTTGAACGTTTTCTACAATGTTTTGATAGTTGGTTTCATCTGCTATTGGATTGTCACCAGTTTCAGCATCTTCATAAGTTTCATGGAAAGTAGTACTAACACCTGTTAATCCTTGTAGAATGTCATTGATAGAGGTTGTTAAGTCAAAGTTTGTAAATCCATCATCATCGTTATCACAACCATTTATAGGTTCTGGATCTATATTAACTACTGGTCTATCTATTACTGTTATTGATAGTGTCGTTATGCTATGGCAACCAGTATTTGGATCTTCAACTCTTATATGTAAAGTTTCATTAGGGTTTGAGTTTACATAATCCGAAGGAATTTGATTAATGCCATTATCGGCATCGTTTTGAGAATAATGGTATGAAACAATTAATGAATTGTCTCCTTGTGTTACCTCATTATTTATAGTTGAAAGGTCTATGTTAGTAGAACCATCTGCAGCTCCATCATCACAAAGTACTATTGGAGTTGGAGTTGAAATATTTGGTAAAGGGTTTACTATTAAATTAAATTCAGCATAAGATAGACATCCACTATTTGTGTCTTCAATTCTAACAAAAATAGTTTGTGGATTACTGGTGTTTTGAATTACTCCTGTTATAGCATTAGAGTTGTTTTGAGATTCATTACTTGAATAATGATAGGTCACATCGTAAGTTGAAGGAGGTAATAACGATATAATTTCATTAGATTTTGTTGATAAATCAAAGGATTCTATCTCATCTGCACTTGTGTCATCACATTGTTCGTAGTTAGTAACATCTCCAATAGGTTGCTCAGAATTTAGTGAAATGTTTATAGTGTCTTCAATAATACAATCCATATTATTTAAAGGAATAGAAATTTCTACACGATATTCACCAGTCTGTGTCACGTTTAGTGTACTATTATTTTCTCCAACAAGTAAGTTGTTGTCTTGATACCAAGAATATGTCGCTAATGGATTTTGAATATCACCATTAATTGTATAACTAGTTGCACAGGTACTAACATCTGGACCTAAATCTACACTAGGATTAAAGCTATTACCTTGAATAAAAACTGCTGAATCGTAGTTTTCATCAGTTTGATCAGCAATTACTAATTTAATATGGTATTGCACGTTTGGTTGTATTGCTGCAGTAGCAGTTAATACTGTTGTTCTTCCATTGTAATTAGTGTCTCCCATGGAGTAACCATCAAAATAATTGTCATTTTCTGCTTCGCAAAAACCAGCAATTGCATCATGTATTGTATTAGTATTTACAGGAATGTTTGTTCCAGGGATTATAGCAATATTAACATAAGGGTTATTGGTGCCAGCTTCTTTTATTAAAAATGCAAAACCATCTGAGTATTCACAAGGAAAATTTCCAAAGTACTCTTCTGAAGCTAGTATGTAATTAAATTGAATTAAGTTTGAAATTGAAATAAAATCAAACTCAATAGAAGTTGCATTAAAAGTGTTAGTTATTCCTAAAGCAGTTTCTAAATCACTATCAGTTCCCCAGTTATCTTCACCATCATTTAGTATATTGACGTTGGTAGTATTTCCACCTGAATTAGCATTTCCTGTGGTTAATACAATACCATCTTCAAAAGGAAAGTTTGACAATTCTCGGTTAAAATAGCCATAGCTTGAAAAGCCATTCACACTACCATTAATTTGTGATGTAATGTTTGATACTTCAACACAACCTTGAATTAAATTATTTTCTATTAAGTCTTGGGGAGATACTGTATTGTCAACTGATATTATTTGAGAATTAATAGAGTGAAAACTCATCAAAAATAATATGCTAACGAGGGCTTTTAGCTTAATATTCATAACTCTTAGTATAGGTTTTTAATGTCATTGATTTAGTTTTCAATGGATTAGGTTTGAGGTTATAAAAGTGAATTTAGTTAAAAATCGATTAAATGCATTATTTATTCGATGAAATGCATTAAATTTTAACAGATCAGTTGTTTAGGTAAACCCAACCTGTCAAACTTTTATAGTTAGGGTCATTTAAGTGAAGTACATAAAAATAGGTGCCAACAGGTACAATACTGCCTTGGTTATTTAAACCAACATTTGCTTTTCCATCCCATTTTAAGTTATTATTTCCTTTAAAAATTAAAGTGCCATAACGATTGTAAATTAAAAGTTCATGATTTTCAAAAATGTTATAAAGTCCTTGAATATTGAACCAATCGTTATATCCATCATCATTAGGAGAAAATCCTTGAGGCACATGAGGAGGGCAATTTTCAACTGATATGTCAAATTCAAAAAGTTGATAACAAGGTGTTTCTTCTGTTCTAAGTATTATGGTTTGTGGGTTTGATGTATTGTTAAATTCATCAGGGAATAATATTTCTCCAATAGTATTTTCAGCATCGTATAATGTTGTATAAAAAGTAGCTGAAGATATATTGAACTCAGTTTCTAATTCATCTAAATGAGTTGTTAGGTCAAAAGTTGCTGAGTTAAACCCTTCATCGCATAGTAATAAATTTTCTAGTGTTATGATTGGTTCTGACTCAATAAGTTGAATATTTTCAATTGCAAAATTATTGTCTTCATTTATTTCGATTACTGTACTGTTTCCCAAGCCATCATCATCAATAACTACTGTAAGTTCAATATTGTTTGTGAAGTTTTCAGGTATTGCGAAAGTAATTGATTGAAATTCTTCCCCATTTATTTCAATGTCATTTAACGTATTACTTTGCGTGATTAATATGTTATCCACATAAAAAGCAATTGGTGTATTTGAGGGAAGTATGTCTGTAGCATTATTGTTATATACAGTATATTCAATATAAACCTCAGTTGAGTTACATTGTATTTCAAAATCATTTAATGTGATAGTAGCATCTGGTAATTGGCTATTTAAAACGGTTATGATATTATTTATCATTACAAAATCTTGTCCTGAAGTTAGTTGTATAACTGCAGAATCATCACCAATTGATATATTGTTTTGAATGTTATATACGTCAATATCCATATTGTAAAGATTTGACATTCCTGTGAAGCTATTAGTACCATTAAAAGCGTTGTTTGTTGGATTTAAGGGAGGGTTTCCTATCACATTTCCATTTATTGTTAATACTTCATTAACAGCTAAAGCAGAGTCACCTTCCCATGCTACAAAACCAATTTTAGCTCCTGTTGTATCTAATACGTTCAAATTATTTAATTCAATACTTAAACTTTCTGGTACACTTTGTAAACCATCATAAATATTCACTTGGTTTAATGGAAGATTGTCATCTTGATATATTATTGTTATTGCCCAACCTGCAAAGTTTGTTCCAGTAGGACAGTAAGGTTCAATTACAGATGTTAAATCAAAATCTGAAATTGTATAAGTTGTATTACCTTCAGTTATAATTTGTTCGGTAACATCAGCAAATGCAGCAAAAAAAACACGTTCACTATCAAGAGCATCGCTAAAAGTACGTTCGGCAGCTATATTTAAACCATTTAAGCTAATATCAAAATCGCCATTACCAGAACCTGCCCAATATAAATATGCAGCTACAATTGTTTGATTGCTAGGTATGTTAAGTATAGCAGAAGAAGATGTATTTATAGTACATAATGAAAAAGGTCCATTTTCTAGAGAGTTTAATGTGTTGCCAATAGCTGTATAATCGTATCTTCCATTAAATTGTTGATAAAGCGTAACATCTTGTCCAATACTATTTTGGCTTAAAAAGGAAACAATTGTAATAAAAAGATAAAGACTTTTCTTCATTTTAATTTTGAAGGAGTTTTCTTTACTAAGTTAACGTTTTAAAGTGAAATGGCTTTTAAATACTCTTCCATCCTGAAGCGTAACATGAAACCAATAATCGTTTGAAGGCATATTGTAGCCATTGTATGTGCCATCCCAACCGCCACCTAAAGGATTAAGTTTAGTGATGAGTTTTCCAAAGCGATCAAAAATATAGATTTCACTATTAACTTGATTTGGAGTGTTTATGCCATATACATGCCAAGTGTCATTTATATTATCTCCATTGGGTGTAAAGAATTTAGGGAAGCCAATTATAGAAACAGTATCCTCAACTATACCACAATTGTTTACATCTCTAACGTAAACTGTATGGAAACCTGGAGTTACATTTTCAAAAACATTACTGTCTTGGTAAATGCCATCAATGTCATCTAAAGCATATTCATATATACCTTCACCAGAAACATTTACAGTAATTGTGTTGTTTGAGGTAGCATCAATAACTTCAATAGATTCAATAGTTGCAATATTAGAAGGAATAATAGTTATAGTTCTTGTTTTTGAGCAACCATTAACATTGGTAACAGTGACAGTATAATTACCTGTTTCATTTACTTGAATTTGAGAAGTGTTTTGTCCTGTTGACCAAGAATAGTAATAGTTACTTGGAGAGTCATTTAAAACTCCTCCAGTAAGCGTTACTAATTCAGGGAAAAAGTTAAGGCAATATAATATGTCTTCATCAATTTCAATATTTGGTAGTTCAAACACAGTAAGCTGAATTTCATTCACACCATAACAATTATTATCATTCTCAGCTCTTACGTAAATAGTTTGTGAGTAAGGTATTGTGTTTGTAAATGCATTGTTTAAAGGGTTAGTTTCAAGCAAAGCATTTTCATAAGTTTCGTAATAAGTTAATTCAAGATTATCAGGTAGTCCAGCTAAAACATCTGCATTAGCATCACTAAGTGTGAAATTGTAAAAACCATCTTCAGTACCATCATCATCACAATGCGATAATGTAGCATCGTGAGCACTTGTGGCACTTACTTCAAGTGAAAGTTCGGCAATACTATAGCAACCAGTTGTATCATCAATTACTTGTGCAAAAATTGTTTGAGGGTTTTCCCAATTATTAAAAGATGTTCCATCAATGTCATCGTTGTTATTTTCTGCATCAATAAGAGAAGTGAAAAATTTAACAGATGTATTAGGAGCTCCACCAGTTAAGGCGTCATTAGCTTCTGTAAGATTGAATAGGGTAAAACCATCAGATAATCCGTCTTCATCACATTGAAATAAATTTACATTAAATGCCTCAGGTAAAGGATGCACAATAAGATTAAAGGATGAAGTTTCAAAACAGTCTGTATTTAAATTGTTTTCTATTCTAATAAATATTTCTTCTTGATTAGGGTTGTTATTGTAATATAATAAAGATAATTCATTGTCTCCATCATCAGCATCTTCTTGCAGATTATGATAAGATATGTTGTAAAGGGAAGAATCTTGATTACCTAATATTATACTATTTAAGCTTTCTAAATCATAGACTGTTTGGCCATTCATAGTGTTCCCATCACTATCGTCATCACAAATCTCAATATCATCAATTGGATTAATTATTGGTGTATTAAAAATCTCTATAAAAAAAGATGTAGTATCGTAACAATTTGAAAATTCATTATTGTCAATTCTAACAAATATTTCTTGAGGATTACTAATATTTTGATAAGGGAAAGTTATCTCATTCTCATTATTATCTGCATCATCTTGAGATTCAAAATAGTGAGTGCTAAATAGAGTAGAGTCTTGATTTCCTATAATTTGTGGGTCAATAATATTTGAGAAATCAAAAGACCAGTTATTATCATTGTTATCGTCACAAATTAAAATACCCTCGGGTTGATTAGCAATAATAGGGACTTCAAAAAAGCTTACTATGGCTTCTCCAATAATAGTTTTATTACATTCGTTAGGAATGTTGTCAATTAATACATTATAGGTTCCTTCTTCTGTAGTTACTAAATCAAAATTATTTTCAGAGAGTACTTCTCCATTAAAAGTCCAAGTATATGTTGCTCCTGGAATATCTTCAGCTATTAAAGTGTAATTTTGTTCTCCACATAATGGAAGCTCGGTTATTATTTCTTCAGATAATGGACTTATAATATTGATATAATCCTGAATAAGAAATGAAGTAATAAAAGGAGGCAGCCCTAAAGATGCAAAAGTTCCATTTGATAGTGTTTGACCTGAAACATTATAGTTACAATTAATACCAACGCCTTCTGGATTTTCAATTACATCTAATGTAGTATTACTTTCATTGTTGCAAACATATATCTTATTATTAGGTGCAAGTTGAAGTGAAGAGATAAAACTTGTGCCCTGATATACTATGGTTGGATTATTGTTATTTTCTAAATCAAATTGTCTTACTTGTGTACCGTTAGAAGCATATAACTTCTTAGAGTCTGCAGAAAATTCTGTTCCGTAAGTTTGGATGTTATCAATTAAATTTACTGGGTTACTTATTATACCAGTTTCATCATCAAAATCATATAACCAAAGACTACCAGTGGTAGGAGATGTGTTAACATCACTAGGTAAATTAATATTTTGACTATGACAAGCAGCTATTTTTGTACCATCTGGAGATGACTTAATATAACCAATACCATTACGTCTATATCCAGCTGTTGTAATAAAAGGATCAACTACCGATGTTACAGGAGTAGTGTTAACACCATTTTCGTCAATTATAAAAGCATAGAATGTATCAACAAATTGAGTAATAACCCAAAATGATTGACAATCATTTCCTTGAACTGCGGTTATTTTTTCTGCACATTTATATAATGATTGTTCAGGGTCATTTTCATTATAAGTTATTAGATGCACATTTTTTTCTGAATCTACTACATCACCAAATCCTCCATTAAGTGTAATATCTACTAATGAATAATTAAAACCATTATTATAACCATCATCATCTTGTGGAATGGAAGGAGTACCTCCATAGGTTTCTTGATAAAAACTTAAAGGGTTACCATTTATATCAGCTGGACCTTGATTAGGAAAAGCCCATGCATTATTATGATGAGGTTCATCTACAGTGAAAATATAAAATAAGTTTGGATTACCTGGATGAGGTACAATAACACCTGATGAGGTACTTGAAGGATCACCAAGTAAACCAGTACCACTATTGTAGTTTGCATTAGGCATTATTTGATGGTTGGCGTCCCAAACTGTTCTCCCATCAGTATAAAACAATAAGTTACCATTTGAGTCTGAAATAGAAGAACAACCTTCATTAGTGCTAATTGTAGTCATTGCATCTGTAGAAGGTGTTACATTACCAGTTGCTACATCAAAGTTTAAACCAGCACCATTGCCAAAAAACCAATTTGCAGCTTCACCTTGTGGAAAAACTGCAAATGTGGTACTAAATATTAGTAACGTAAGTATCTTTTTCATTTATAAGCAAGCAATATGCTTATAAATATATTATAAATCTCTCTTTTTTAATAATCTGTACGATAAAAAGACGAATAAAGCTGTCCAAGCTAGTACAATTACAAACTCATACCAATGTACTGCATAGTCGTATGCTATTTCACTTTTTTCAGGGAATTTTGACATTGCTATACGCTGAAAAGGTTGTTTTATAAGGTTGTACATAGATTTTAAAGGGAAGAAGTTTTGAATTTTATCTGCAATTTCAAAATTCCATTTCCAAGTAATAAGTCCTAATATAATCCATTCTAATACAAAGTCTACAAATAGAAAAGCTAAAGCAAAGGCTGAACGTTTTGCTAATACACCTAAAAATAAACAGAAACTAAAGAATCCTACTAATTTCAAGAAATAAGCTAATAAATACTCCATTTCTCTAATAATGATATTAAATTCATTATAACTAGAATAAATTAAGCCTAGTAATAGTGAAATGAAAAATATTACTATGGTAGAGATTAATGAAAAGAAAACAATGGCATAGAATTTTGAAAGGATAAATTCCTTTTTACTTAAACCATCAATTAAGTTTTGTTTAATGGTTTTGTTACTGTATTCATTTCCAATCATGGATACTACAACAATAGCAAAGAACACTTTAAATAGGGCTGCAAAATAAGTTGTTAAGTGCCATACAATTGGGAAATTAAATATTCCAAGTTCACCAAGTTCTAAGGTGAAAAAACCAAAGAAATTAATTTTAATACCAGATAAAACTATAACAAACATTGGTAAAATGAATGATATAAATATGAGAACCTTACTTGTTTTGTTAAGTAAAAGTTTTTGTAATTCTAAATTTAAAAGACGTAGCATTTTGATTGATTTTGATTAGTTATTGTCTGTTAATTGAAGGAATTGCTCTTCTAAGCTTTCTTTACGTTTCACAAGGTGTGAAAGTGTAATTCCTTTTTCAAACATTAATTTATTGAAAGCTGCTGCTTCCATTGGAGTATTTAAAAATGCTGTAATCAAGTCATCTTCAATTTTTATGTTACCAAAAGCACTATCTTTTTCTAATAAGCTTAATAATTGGTCTTTATTGTTAGTTTTTAATTCAAAGAAACCATGACTAGAAATCATTTCGTCAACACGTCCAGAATAAAGCTTTTCTCCTTTGCGTAAAACCACTACATGGCTACATACTTTTTCAACTTCATCTAATAGGTGAGAGGCCAATAAAATGGTTGTGCCTCCATTAGCAATATCTTTAATAATTTCTCTAATTTGATGAATTCCTTGAGGGTCTAAACCGTTTGTTGGTTCATCTAAAATTAAAATTTCAGGGTCGTTAAGTAGTGCAGAAGCAATGGCTAAACGCTGCTTCATACCTAAAGAATAGGTTTTGAACTTACTGTCTTTTCGCTCTAAAAGTCCAACAATTTCAAGCTTTTCGTCAATTTTTGAAAAGTCAACACCTTTAATTTTACATACTAATTTCAGGTTTTGATATGCTGACATATAAGGGTAAAAGTTAGGTCGCTCTATAATTGCGCCAACTCTTTTAAGAGCATCATGTGTTGAGATATTTCCATTAAACCAATGGAAGTCGCCTTGTGTTTTATTAACTACGTTAAGTACAACACCTAAGGTTGTTGATTTACCACTACCATTTGGTCCCAAAATTCCATAAACGTTTCCTTTGTTTATGGTAAATGAAAGATCTTTAACAGCAGTAAGGTAACCGAATTTTTTTGTGAGATTATTAATCGTTAGAATTGGTTCCAAGTTGTATATTTTTTGATTGGTTATAAACGTAAGACGATACTAAGCGTTTTTTGTTACATAATGTAAAAGATAAACTAAAATACTTTATATGAAACAAAAAGCGCCTTACAGATAGTAAGACGCTTTTTAATATTATATAAGATGGTAATTAGATTAATTCCAATTTTCATCAAAATCTAGATTGTCATAATCGTTTACATCGTAATCATTGTCATAGTCTTTAAAGTTTTCAAAAGCTTCAGCTTCAAACGATTTTTCTGGAGCTTCGGTTGGAATTTGACCATGAACAAACATTAAGTTTGGGTAATCTGTACCTTCAGTTATCTCAACAATTTCAGCTAATTCAACAAAAAATGTCCACATGCTTAAGAAATCGTATACATAGATTAGTTTTGTTTTTTCTTCGTTAAGAATATCTTCCAAAACTGTTTCGCTCATCAATCTAACAGTATTTATACCCTCACTCATATCAAACAAAGCAATTTCTTCGCCTTGATTCCATTCATCATCACTCACATAAAAAGAAGCCATTTCTGTACCATCAAAACCA
This sequence comes from Pontimicrobium sp. IMCC45349, assembly GCF_047219225.1. GTDB lineage: Bacteria > Bacteroidota > Bacteroidia > Flavobacteriales > Flavobacteriaceae > IMCC45349. The sequence goes on from NZ_CP178208.1 coordinate 2,516,059, forward strand.
AATGATTGTGTAATGGTATTATGGAAATCTTCTAAAGTATCGGTTTTTCTAATTTCAATATCTCTAAAAATATCCTCTTCAGTGTCGTTATCTAGTATAACTCTAAATCTGTAAATCATGCCTTTTAATTAAAGTGCAAAGGTACTAAATTTTGTTATTTACTAAAGCGATGCAAGGTAAAAGTCATGGCGCTTAGTAAGAAAAATGCACCTACTTGATGTGCTACTCCTAACCAAACTGGTACTTGTAATAAAATGGTAAATACGCCTAATAGAAATTGTAAACCAACAAGAATTAATAATGCATTTAACCCTTTTAATTGATAATTACTAAGTTTAAGTTTTTTACCTTTTATATAAATAATAATTATAGAAGCTAATACAATAAATGCTAGAATGCGATGTACAAATTGTACACCACTTTTCCCTTCTACAAAGTTTTTGTAAACTGGAGTTTGTTCTATTAAAACGGTGTCGTGCATAAACTTACCTTCACTCATCATTGGCCAATGGTTATGAATAAAACCTGCATCAAGTCCAGCAACAAATGCACCATAGATAATTTGTATGATTAGTAAGCCTAAACCAACTCTTATTAGGTTTCTAAATTTGGTTTCAATTTGTTTCTTGTTAGGGAACATTAAATCTAACGCCACCCAAAATGTATATGCAAATGTTAGGAATGCAGTAGTTAAATGTGCGGCTAGTCTATAATGACTTACATCTGGTCTGTCAACCAAACCACTTTTTACCATATACCATCCTAAAAAACCTTGAAATCCACCTAAAACCATAAGGATAATAGACTTTTTTATTGTGGATTTAGTAAGTTGTTTTTTTACTAAGAAGTATAAGAATGGAATTATAAATACAACGCCAATGAAGCGTCCTATTACACGATGAAACCACTCCCAAAAGTATATATCTTTAAAGTCTTGAAGCGAAAAATGACTATTTAGCTTTTGGTATTCTGGGTACTGTTTGTAAAGTTCAAAAGCTTCTTGCCACTCAACTTCATTCATTGGTGGAATAGTTCCAGAGATAAGTTTATAATTTGAGATGGAAAGACCAGAATGTGTAAGTCTTGTAATACCACCTACAACTACCATTATAAAAATAAGTAAGCATCCAGTTAGAAGCCAGTAAATTACTTTTTTATTATCCTTTTTCATTTATTTAAGTATTTTTTCGAAGCATACACTATTTTCTACATTTCTATATTGCCCATAATTAGCAATAGGTTTGTAGTTGTTTTTATTGTAAAACTGAACAGCTTCTACTTGTCTTTTTCCAGTTTCTAAAATGCAAGAATTAAAGTTAAGCTCTTTTGCCCAATTTTCTAATTCGTTTAAAACTTTAGCGGCAAAACCATTACCTCTAGCTATTGGTTTTGTATACATACGTTTTATTTCTACAGAATTCTCTCCATATGCTTTAAAAGCTCCGCATGAGGTAGGTATATTATTTTCATAAACTATAACTACATGTTTTAGTACATCAATATTATTGTATTGGTGGTAAAAATCATGGTCGTCACCATCTACGGTTTTTAGGTAAGTATCTAGTTCACTAACTAAGTCTATAAAATCTTGATTTGTAGAATCTGTACGTTTAAGTTGAACCATCTTTATGAACTTACGGTTAAACCTAATTTTTCACCTTCTTTAAGCATTAATTGAAATGCTGCTTCATGTTCGTTTGGAATGTCACCTTCTAGAATAGCTTCTTTTATTTTTTCTTTAATAATTCCAATTTCGCGTGAAGGCTTTAAGTTGAAAGTTTTCATGATTTCTTCACCAGAAACAGGTGGTTGAAAATTTCGAACGTGATCTCTAGCTTCAACTTCTACTATCTTTTCTCTAACAATTTTAAAGTTGTTATGATATTTTTTGAACTTATTAGGGTTTTTGGTAGTGATATCTGCTTCGCAAAGTGTCATTAAATCGTCTACATAATCACCAGCATCAAAAACTAAACGTCTTACAGCAGAATCTGTCACAATATCTTGTGCTAGCACAATTGGGCGTGAACTCATAAATACCATTTTTTGAACAAATTTCATTTTGTCATTTAGAGGCATTTTTAGTCTTTTAAATAAATGGTATACCATTTTAGAGCCTTCAAATTCGTGTCCATGAAAAGTCCAACCTACTTTTTTGCTAAATTTTTTTGTTGGTGCTTTTCCTATGTCATGTAATAATGCAGCCCAACGTAACCATAAATTATCAGTATGTTTACTAATATTATCAACTACTTCTAAAGTATGGTAAAAGTTATCTTTATGTTTTTGTCCTTCAACTTCTTCTACGCCTTTTAAGTTTGTAAGCTCTGGTATAATAAGCTTTAAAAGACCCGTTTTTTCAAGTAATAAAAAACCAATAGAGGGTTTACTACTTTCTAATATTTTATTAAGCTCTGTTACAATACGTTCTTTTGTGATAATTTTAATTCTGTCACTATTTTTTGTGATAGCCTTTAACGAATTGTCTTCAATTTGAAAATTTAATTGAGTAGCAAATCGTATTGCGCGTAACATACGTAAAGGATCATCACTATATGTAACGTCAGGATTTAAGGGTGTAATAATGGTTTTGTTTTGTAAATCTTCAATACCATTAAATGGGTCTAAAAGCGCTCCAAATTTTTCTTCGCTTAAATCTAAAGCTAGCGCATTAATAGTAAAGTCTCTACGGTTTTGATCATCTTCCAAAGTACCATTTTCTACAATAGGGTTTCTACTGTCTTCATTGTATGATTCTTTACGTGCGCCAACAAATTCAATTTCAATGTCTTCAAACCTTAACATGGCAGTGCCATAAGTTTTAAAAACCTGAACTTTTGGGTTGTTTGGAAGGTTTTTTGCAACTTGTTTAGCTAGTTTAATGCCACTACCAATTGCTACAATATCAATGTCTTTATGTTTACCTCTGTCTAAAATAAAATCACGTACAAAGCCACCAATAACGTAACAATCTACATCTATTTCTTTTGCCGATTTAGATATGATTTTAAAAATTTTATGTTCTAGTGCTTGTTTGTAATTCATTCTTGAAATTTTAAAGCAAAAACTATTCGATTATTTTCTAATGATTTTTACTTGACCATCATTATTTAGCTTAATAATTGATGAGGATTTACCTGTCTTTTTTTCGCGCTGCAAATTTACAACATAGTCTACACCTTTTAAAATCTCGGGACTTATTTCTTTAAACGATTGTGGTGTAGGTTGACCACTAATATTTGCTGAGGTAGACACAATAGCACCATTTAGTTTTCTGGTAAGTCTATAGCAAAATTCATGGTCTGGGATTCGAATTGCGATGGTTTTATCTTGTGCAATTAAATTAGAAGCTAAATTTTGAGCTTTTTCGTAAATAATAGTAGTTGGAGTTTCAGATATTTCAATAATACTTTTTGCAGCCTCAGGAATGCTAGCTACATATTTGCTTAACATTCTATCATCTGTTACCAAGCAAATTAAAGCTTTACTATCAACTCTTTTTTTGAGTTCGTAAACCTTTGCAACTGCTTCTTCGTTTGTGGCATCACAACCAATTCCCCAAACAGTATCGGTTGGATATAAAATAAGGCCTCCTTCTTTAAGAATTTTTAAAGCATTTTTAACTTCGGTTTGTAACATAAAACGTAACTTATAAAGCTGCAAAGTTAAACTTTAAGCTTATACTTTTTTAATTCATATCATTTAAAAGATATTTTATTTTCAATTATAAAAAGTTGTAATATTGCCACATGAAGAAAGTATTTCAAGATAAATACAAAATACTAGAAAACGACATCGATGAGTTAATCGAATCGTTTAATAGTAAAGGAGAACAATTAAAAGACGCCAGAAATAAACTTAAAATCTTTGAGTTAAAAGATTTTAAAGTAAACATTAAGTCTTTTAAGGTGCCTAATATTATTAATCAAATAGTGTATGGCCTTTTTAGAAAAGGTAAAGCTCGTCGCTCTTTTGAGTATGCTAATAAATTATTGAGCTTAGGTATTGGAACACCAAATCCAATAGCGTATTATGAGGATTCATCTTTCTTTTTATTCAAGAAGAGTTATTATGTTAGTGAACAGTTAAAATACGATTTAACTTTTAGAGAGTTAGATGGGGATTTTAATTACCCTAATCATGAAAAGTTATTAAGAGCTTTTACTAGATTTACTTTTGAGCTACACCAAAAAGGAATTAATTTTTTAGATCATTCACCAGGAAATACACTTATAAAAATAAAGGATAGTAGTTACGATTTTTATTTAGTTGATTTAAATAGAATGAAGTTTGAATCTATGCCTTTTGAAAAAGGTGTAGAAAACTTTGCGCGTCTAACAAAACATGAAGCTTTAGTAAAAGTAATGAGCGACGAATATGCAAAATGTGTTGGTAAGTCACCAGAAGAAGTTTTTAGATTAATGTGGCAACACACACAAGAATTTAGAGGTAAAATTAGACGAAAAAAAGCTATTAAAAATAAATTAAAGGTATAGGTGGTTATTGCCTCCCTTTTCTTAGAAGCCATAATTTAACATAGCGCATAAATACAGCATAGCACTGTACGTATCCAATTGTAAATCCAACAACTCCATCTCTAAAACCACTTTGTATTATATAGTGCTTAAAAAAGCCCCAAAAAGGTTTAATGACAAAATGATAAGGTGTTAATGTACCTGTTTTTTTATCATAGTCTTTGGCTTGTAAAGTAGCGTATCTATTAAGTTTTTCAATATACTTGTCAAAGGTTATATAGGTGTTGTGATAAAATTTGTTTTTTAGTTTATCAATTTTTTCTCCTTCAACAATAAGAGTTGCATGTACATGCTTATCTTCATATTTACATAAATCTCTTTTAAATAATCTAATAACACCATCATTTCTCCAACCAGAATAGTTTACACGTTCTCCCATAAAATGGTTAAGCCTTCCAATCCAATAGGCATTAATTTCTTCAGGAGGATTTTTGAGTATGCTTAGAATTTCTTCTCTTAATTCTGGAGTTACACGTTCATCGGCGTCGACTAATAAAATCCATTCATGCTTAGCTTGTGGAATAGCCCAGTTTTTTTGTGAAGCAGAATATTGATACTCTCTTCTTATAACCTTAGTTGCTAGTTTTTCTGCTATTTCAAAAGTACCATCAGTACTGTAGCTGTCTACCACTAGTATTTCATCAGCGAAATCTACTGAAGCAATTACAGCTTCAATATTATGTGCTTCGTTTCCTGTTGGAATAATAGCAGTAAGTTTGTTCATTTATTAGTTTTGTTTACTTGGCCTTCCAAAAATGGAAAATATTTTTAGTTTTCTAGTAAAAGATAATTTCCTTTTACTAGGAACACCGTTAGTTTTTATATAATCTTCGGTTGCTTCAACCATTCTTAAAGCCGATTTTCCATCATTATATGGATGGAATTGCTGGCAAATATAAGCTCTTGATTCTGCAAAAGGGTCTTCTTGAAGATTATTTTTAATTAATTCTTCTAATTTGTTAAAATCATTAGAGTTTTCCCAATGAATTTCTTTTGAAATATTATTAAATGTTATTGCAGGTTTGTCTAATAATAAAAATTCATAAATCACTGAAGAAGTATCACTTACCATAATATCTGCCATTAACAAAAATTTGATGATATTCTTCTCAGTTTGAAAAATAATATTAGATGTGTTAGCTGCTAATTCTTGATATTTTTCAATCCATTCTGTAGCCATTAATGGATGAAACTTTAAAAAAATCAGATAATCCTTATTAGTACTTGCAAATGTTTTTAATTGAGAAATTAAATGAGGAGCAGAGGTTAGTTTGGGAGAAAATGTAGGTGCATAAAGTAATAATGTTTTTGCATTATGCATCTTTAAAAGTTGCTGTTTCTCCTCATTGTATATATTTTTGTCTTTACCGTATATGTCTAGTTTAGGCCAACCAGTTTCAATAACATCAAAATCTTTATGAATGCTTTTTAAATGATTAAAAGTATTAGTAAAGTATGGTCCTTGAGTTAAGTACAAGTCAAAATAATGTCTAATCCTAAAGTGACCTTTCTTTTCGCCAGCTAATCCATGAAATATTTGCGTTTTTAAGCCTCTTAGGTAATGTGGTACTTGATTTCCTGGAACAAAAATAACATCACTATCATAAGTCTCTAAATCAGAAATGCTATTGGTGTAATTATCAGATTTATAAGGAAAATCTTTGTCTGTTTTATCTTCAATATACCAAATATAGTCATGGTTTTTTGTTTCAAGAACTTGTTTTATAGGTTCTAGAATACCAAACGCATAATTATTTTGACAAAATAGAATAAACTTCATGTAATCTAATTATAGCATTTTGTTAGCGTTCTCTAAATCTTCGGCAAAATCAATTTCCATACAATTGTACATAGAGATATCTACGGCTTTTATTTTTAAATTGTCTTTTTCAATAGCCAATTCTAATCCTCTTTCAAAATAATCATTAGCATCACATTCTTCAAGACGTTCTATAAACTTTAAAATATCATTCGATGAAATAAAGTTGATACCAACAGCTTCTCCTAAACCATTTTTTACAGTTTTAGATAGTTCATTTATATAGCCTTCTTTTAAAGTGTATTTTACTTCTTCTTCAGCAACTTTACTTGTGTTTACAGCCACAAATGATGTGTTTTCTTGTATATGTGGATCTAGTACATCTAGAATTTTTTGGTCAAAAACAACATCGCCATTAAACCAAAGCACAGATTTGTCTCGATGTTTTCTCAATGCTTGTAACAAGCTTTTTGAAGTATTAGTTCTATCGAAAAATGGATTGTAAACATATGTTAACTCTGGAAAACGCTCCATAATTAAGTCTTTTTTAAATCCAACCACAACATTAATATCATCTATATCATATTTAGAAGCAATGTTATCGGTTTGCATTTTCATAATGCTTTTACCATTTTTTAAAGGTGTTAGAGGTTTTGGAAACGGGTTTCCTAATCTTGAACCAATGCCTGCAGCAAGTATTATTATTTTCATCTATAGAATTACTTTATGTAAGTTTTCAAATTTATGGTAAATAGCGTAGTAAAAAAACTATTTTGTCATTTATCAATGCATATTTGACAAGGACTTTGTTTTTTGTAGTTTTGCAATTCAAATATTCCTGTTTAGGAAGTTAAATAGAATAATGGAAAATATTAACATAGAAGCACTATCTGGAAAATATTCAAATTGGCAATTTGAGTTTAATAAATCAAGTCAAGGTATTTTGTGGATTAATGGAGAAAGCAGTAATGATATTGATGAAATGTTTGATATGCTTAAAGAAATAAGTGCAAAATTTAATAATAATGTTTCTATAAAAATTAGTAATACTACTAGAATTAGTATTGCATTACAAAAAAAACGAGAAGGTTCTAAATATAGTAGAATGTATACTTCTGGGTGTTTTGATATTTTTCATTATGGTCATTTAAATATCTTAAAGCGTACTAAAGAAATTTGTGATTATTTAATTGTTGGAGTGTCTACAGATGAATTAATTGAAAAAGAGAAAGGACGAAAACCAGTAATTCCATTTAATGAACGTTTAAATGTTGTAAAAGCAATTAAGTATGTAGATGAAGTAATTCCTCAAGTAGATAAGAATAAGCAACGTGTTGTAGATGAATACAAGATTGATGCTATTTCAGTTGGGGATGACTGGAGAGGGCGTTTTCCAAAAACAACATGTCCAGTTGAGTATTTTACTTATACGGCAAGTGTAAGTAGTACAATTTTAAAAGAAGCGTTAAAGTTAAAGCCGAAAATTTAAGCTAAAGCTTTATCATCGTTGGCAGTATCCCAATCTTTTACAGGAGTTTGCCAATCGCCATAACGATACGTTAAATAGTCATCAGTTAATTTTGGAATAGAGTAGCTGTAGTCTTTAAAATCTACTTTAGAAAAAGATTCGTAGAATTTACTAGGAACAAATTTCTTTTTATTAGCAATTTCCCAGTAGCTGTTATCTTCATGAGGATATTTAATAAAGACATCTAAACAAACAGCGCCTTTAATTAATCCGAAAAAACGTTTTTCTCTAATTTTAATCATTCTAAGATTCCCTTTTTTAAAAGGTGTATCTTCTTTTTCAAAATATCTTGTTTTTACTCTGTAATTAGCTTTTTTTAGTGCAGCGTATAATTGTTTTAATTTTGATTGCTGACTTACCATCATTGATACATCAATATCGTCATCCCAAGGCAATAAACGATTTTCACGTCTTATTCCTAAAAGTGTTCCACCTTCAAGCCAATATTCGATATTACATTCGTCAAAGATTTTTGCAGCGTTTTCAAGCATTCTTTCGGCAATTTCTTTATTTTTTCCTTCAAGTGTAATATCGTAAGCCATAGTTATAGGTTGTTATCTAGAAATGTTTTTAAAACGTTTAAATCTTCATTTTTCTTAAACCAAAGTGTTGGAATATTTACTGATCTTGCAGCATTTGATGCTTCTTCATTATGCTCAAAATAAACAACTTCATTAATATTTAGGTTAAAATGGTTTAATAATTGGGAGAAATAATCCGAATCTGTTTTATTTGGTTTGTGAGCTAAACTAAAAACAGGATAAGGCATATTTGTTATACCAAACTTAACTCTTTCATCGTCGTTAGCATTTGTAACAATAATTTTGTTATTAGGATATGAATCTAGCAAAACTTTCATTTTTATATCTACACCATCCTCTTTAACAAAAGAATTCCAAGCGTCAACAAGAATTGTTTTCATAATACTAAGGTTTTAAACAGCTACATCATATTCACGTAAAGCATCATTTAAAGATGTTTTCTTATTGGTGCTCTCTTTTCGTTTTCCAATAATTAAAGCACAAGGCACTTGGTATTCACCAGCAGCAAATTTTTTGGTGTAACTACCAGGAATTACAACCGATCTTGGAGGTACATTACCTTTCATTTCTATTGGTTCATCACTAGTAACGTCAATAATTTTTGTACTCATAGTTAATACAACATTAGCACCAAGAACAGCTTCTTTACCAACTCTTACACCTTCTACAACAATACATCTTGAGCCAATAAATGCTCCATCTTCAATAATTACTGGAGCAGCTTGTAAAGGTTCTAATACACCACCAATTCCAACACCTCCAGATAAATGTACATTTTTCCCTATTTGTGCACAACTACCTACAGTTGCCCAAGTATCTACCATAGTGCCTTCGTCAACATAAGCTCCAATATTTACATAGCTAGGCATTAGTATAGTTCCTGCAGAGATATAAGCACCATGTCTTGCAACAGCATGAGGAACAACTCTAATTCCTTTTTCAGCATAACCAGTTTTTAAAGGGATTTTATCATGAAATTCTAAAGGACCAGCTTCTATTGTTTCCATTTTTTGAATTGGGAAATATAAAACAACACCCTTTTTAACCCATTCGTTTACTTGCCAACCATCGGCTGTTGGTTCTGCTACTCGTAATTCACCTAGATCTAAAAGGTTAATAACTTCTCTAATAGCATTAATAGTATCTTCATTTTTTAATAATTCTCTATTACCCCAAGCGGCTTCTATTGTAGTTTTTAAGTTGTTCATCTCTTTAAATAATTTTCAACAAATATAAACCTATAATTGTTTAGTAGAAGATTTAAAAAGGATAAAAAATAGAATTTATGTGACTTTAATATAAGTTGTGTGTCTTAATAAATGAAAGACAATAATGTTAAAATAGATTGTTGTTTTTTGTTTTTAGATTGATTGAATATATTTAGTTAGAACGGATTAATAGCAAGTAACGTTCTCTAACTTTAACTCTCTTGTTAAACTAAGAGAGTTTTTTTATGACTATGTGACCTATTTTAAAAGCAAGTGTCTAAATAATTGAAATGTAACATTAACCTTTAACTTTTTACATTTGTTTGGTTGGTTAGTAGGATTTGTTTGAAGGGTTATGAAAAGGATTGATGTTCGACTAACAATAAGGCTGTCTTTTTAAGATAGCCTTTTTTATGTTTTTGGTATGTAAATTGTACTTTTGCAGCATATGGGAAGAATTTTAGCTATAGATTTTGGAAAAGTAAGAACAGGTTTAGCTGTTACTGATGAATTACAGATTATCGCATCAGGATTAACAACTGTTAATACAAAAGAGTTGATTCCTTTTTTAAAGGAATATATATCAAAAGAATCTGTTGAGTTATTTGTAATTGGTCTGCCTAAGCAAATGAACAATGAAGCATCCGAGAGTGAAGCCTTAATAGCTCCTTTTATTAACAAATTAGAAACTCAAATTCCAAACATACCAATAAAACGTATTGATGAACGTTTTACATCAAAGATGGCTTTTCAAACTATGATAGATAGTGGTTTAAAGAAAAAACAAAGACAAAATAAAGCCTTAGTTGATGAAATAAGTGCAACCATAATTTTGCAAAGTTATTTATATAGCAAATAATGTGTTAACTATTATATGTAAACACATAAAGAATTGTACTTTTGTAGCCTTAAAAAATTAAAGTAAATGATATTACCAATTGTAGCATATGGCGATCCTGTCCTAAGAAAAAAAGGAAAAGAAATTACTAAGGATTATCCAAATTTAGATAAGCTGTTAGAGAATATGTACGAAACTATGTATGGAGCTTATGGTGTAGGTTTAGCGGCACCACAAATTGGATTGCCTATTAGGATTTTTTTAGTTGACACATCACCTTTTGCAGATGATGAATCGTTAACTAAAGAAGAGCAGGAGCAGTTACAAAATTTTAAAAGAACATTTATTAACGCTGAAATATTGGAAGAAGAGGGAGATGAATGGGCTTTTAATGAAGGTTGTTTAAGTATTCCAAATGTTAGAGAAGATGTGTTTAGAAAACCAGTGGTAAAAATTAAGTATCAAGATGAGAATTTTGAAACACATACCGAAGAGTTTGACGGTTTATTAGCACGTGTAATCCAACATGAGTACGACCATATTGAAGGTGTGTTGTTTACAGATAAAATTTCAAGTTTTAAAAAACGCTTAATAAAAGGTAAGTTAGCCAATATATCAAAAGGGAAAATAAGCATTGATTATAGAATGCGTTTTCCTGATGCAAAAAAGAAGAGATAATATTTTGATAACATGGGCAAACAAAAGATATTTGCCGCTTAATAACATAAAATAGACTAATGGGTTTAGAAAATATTTTAGCTATAGCTCAAAAACCAGGATTATTTAAACTGGTTACACAAACTAGAACAGGATTTATTGCAGAATCATTAATTGATGGAAAACGTATATCAGTTAATATTAGAAGCAATGTGAGTTTGTTAAGTGAAATAGCTATTTATACACTTTCTGAAGAAGTACCTTTAAGAGAAGTGTTTAAAAAGATAAAGGAAAAAGAAAATGGAGAAGCTACAAGTATTAGTCATAAAGACAGTAAAGATGTTTTAGAAGAATACTTTTTTGCTGTTTTACCAGATTATGATGAGGATAGAGTATATCCAAGTGATATTAAAAAAGTAGTACGTTGGTATAACTTATTACAACAAAACAATTTGCTTGACTTACTTGAGGAGCAAGAAGAAGTAACAGCAGACGAAGAAGAATAAAAAAAAGCAGCTAATAAAAGCTGCTTTTTTTAGGTTAATGTTTAGAGGTAGATTAAAATAATCTAATTCAATTATAAAAAATAGAAGGGGAAAATAGTTCCCCTTTTATTTTTGAAACTTTGTTAATAGTATTCTTTAATCCCTCTAAAATATAATAGCTAAAGTTTCATATAAAATTATACTCTTGAAAGTATGATTTTATACTGAGGACAAAAATAAGGTTTTTAACTTGTTAGTAGTTAGTGTTTTAAATTATTTTATTAACAATTTTAATGCTAATATTTAATAACCTTAAAAATTTATAATTACAAACACTTACTTTAAATTTGCCAACGTGTTAGCAAACTATACAAAAGAATTTAGTTATAATTGGAAATTAGCTGCTCCAGTAATCTTGGGTATGTTAGGACATACCTTTGTGAGTTTAATTGACAATATTATGGTAGGGCAATTAGGCTCTGCCGAATTAGCTGCTGTGTCTTTAGGAAATAGTTTTGTTTTTATAGCTATGTCATTAGGTATAGGGTTTTCAACAGCCATTACACCTTTAATTGCTGAAGCTGATTCAGAAAATAATTTCTCCAGAGGTAAATCTTCATTCAAGCATGGTTTGTTTTTATGTACAGTATTAAGTGTGTTGCTATTTGGATTAATACTATTAGCTAAACCTTTAATGTACTTAATGAAACAACCGGAAGAGGTGGTTGAATTAGCAATTCCGTATCTAGACTTAGTTGCATTCTCATTAATTCCACTAATAATATTTCAAGGGTTTAAGCAGTTTAGTGATGGGTTGTCAATGACAAAATATCCTATGTATGCAACTATTTTAGCCAATGTTATAAATGTTGCTTTAAACTATGTTTTAATATTTGGTAAGTTTGGTTTTCCAGAAATGGGAATAGTAGGAGCTGCAGTTGGGACTTTAGCATCTAGATTTGTGATGTTGTTTTATTTATGGTGGTTATTAACCAAAAAAGAAAAATCAAGAGCTTACGTTACTAATATTAAGTTTTTTGTATTGCATAATAGGATGATAAAAAAAATTATCAATCTTGGTTTTCCAAGTGCAATGCAAATGTTTTTTGAAGTAGCTATTTTTACTGGCGCTATTTGGTTAAGTGGTTTACTTGGTAAGAATGCTCAAGCAGCTAATCAAATTGCGTTAAACTTATCTTCAATGACTTTCATGGTTGCTATGGGATTGAGTGTTGCAGCTATGATTAGAGTTGGAAATCAAAAAGGATTAAAGAATTTTAAGGAATTAAGACGAATAGCAATGTCTATTTTTTTATTAGGTGTTAACTTAGCTTTTGTTTTCGCATTATTCTTTTTAGTATTTCATCAACATTTACCAAAATTCTATGTTAGCTTAGACGATCCTATAAATGCTTTAGATAATGCAGAAGTTGTGAAAATAGCAGCAAAATTATTATTAGCATCAGCAATTTTTCAATTAAGCGATAGTATTCAAGTTATTATTTTAGGTGCTTTAAGAGGATTACAAGATGTAAGAATTCCAACCGTAATTACTTTTATTTCGTATTGGGTAATTGGGTTTCCTGTGAGCTACTTTTTAGGTAAAGAAGAGGCTTATGGCAGTTTTGGTATATGGCTTGGGCTATTAGTAGGATTAACATCCGCTGCAATTTTATTATACCTTAGATTTAATTATCTTTCAAAACGATTAATAATACAAGAAGAAAATACAATTTAATATATGGAACTTCCTAAATTTATACTTGGTGACAATACAGATTTACCAAATGCTATTTTTGTTATACATACTGAATTTCCTAGGTTTATTATAAATCTTGAAAATGATGAAATTGAATGGTTAGAAGATTTCGATCAGCATGATGAAAAAGAACTTGTTAATGAAACAGAAATTGTAATTAGAGAAGCTTCAGAATTTTATGATAGAGAAGTTTCTAGATATAATGATTAATCCTCCTGTATGCTAGAACAATTATTACAATACGATACAGAGCTATTTTTATATTTAAATAACCTAGGTACACCTGCTTGGGATAATTTTTGGCTTATTGTTACTGATAAGTTAACATTTGTGCCGCTTTACGCAATATTACTATTCCTTATTTATAAAAAGTTTGGTGTAAAAACATTATTGTTGTTAATAGTAGTGATTGCTGCTATGATTACGTTTACAGACCAAATAACAAACTTGTTTAAACATGGTTTTGAACGTTCTAGACCTTGTAGGGAAGAGGCAGGTCTTCAAGAAATGATGAGGTATATAGCAGTACGATGTGGTAGGTATGGATTCTTTTCTGGGCATTCTTCAAACTCTATGGCAGCAGCTGTTTTTGCAGGATTATTGTTTAAACCTTATTATAAACGATTACTAATTATCCTTATTATTTGGAGTCTAATTGTTGCTTATAGTAGAATTTATGTTGGTGTACATTACCCTTTAGATATTGTTTGTGGATTAACTTTTGGAGCTTTAGCAGGTTATTTATTTTATAGAATACAAATATTACTTAGGAAGCGATTCATTTCTGAGTAGAACTATATTTCTAATATAAATTATTATTCCAAAGAGATGAGATATAATTAAAACAATATCATTTCTCATTACGCCATAGATTAATATTAAGGTAGCACCAAATAAACTTAAATACCAAAACCCTTTTGGTAAAGTAGAAACGTTGGTTTTTTCTGAATACAACCATTGATACACAAAGCGCAGTGTAAATATTACTTGTGCAATGATGCCTAAAGCTAGAAGGTTTGAGGAGATTTCTGTTTTAGATAAAAAAGTTTGACTAAGGTAACTTAAATGTGTAGCTAAGTAAAAAACGGTTGTTACTGGAATAAAAATAACAAACCACCTAATAGCTAGTGGAATGGTTAACCATTTATTTTGTAACTGTAAATTACGAACATAAATAAAGTAGGTAATGAGTTGTCCAAACATAATGGCGAAATCATTTTGTAGAAACCCATAAATAAACAACAATATGGAAGCAATGATGCTTAACGACCAAAAAAGTGTAGGAGTAATTACCTTACGTTGTTTTTCGGATGCTAACCATTGAATTATCAATCTGGATGAAAATAATATTTGCGCTAAAAAACCAATGCTATAAATAAATAAGTCTTGCATTAGTTTTTCTTTTGTACGGTGTAATTAATATACTTTCGTTTCATCCATAAATACACAAAACAATCTATTAATGGACCAATAAGTCTGTTCCAAACTCCAAACTTAGATTTTCCAGCAATTCGAGGATAATGATTAATAGGAACTTGTTTAACATTCCCGTTTTGCAATAAAATCATTGCAGGAAGAAAACGATGTAATCCTTTAAACATTGGGATGTTTTGTGCGCTTTTGGTTTTCATGATTTTTAAAGGACAACCAGTATCATGCATATCATCTTTTGTAAAAGCTCTCCTTACACTGTTAGCTGTTTTCGAAGATAGTTTTTTTATAAAACTATCTTTTCTGTTATTTCTATAACCAGTAACTAAATCGTAGTTGTCACAAAATTCTAGTAGTTTATTAAAGTCTTTTGGATCAGTTTGTAAGTCAGCGTCAATATAACCTATAAATGTTGTGTTACAATTATCAAATCCAGCTTTTATAGCTGCACTTAAGCCATAATTTTTTTTTAATTGAATAAAGTTAAATATGTTATTTCTTTCGCAAATTTCTTCTATTAACGCTTGACTTATATCTGTTGAGCCATCATTTATTAATAAAATTTTCGTTTTCTTGATTGCAACTTCAGAAAAGGATAAGAGTTCCTTTTCTAAGCGGAATAAGTTGTCTTCCTCATTATAAATAGGGACAATAATAGTTAACTGGAAGTCCATGAGTTATTTTAGACTTAATAAGTATTCAGCAGCTACAAAAGGTGTAGTTTTATTTAACTCAATAAGTGCTAGTTGTTCTTTTAAGGCATTTTTAATCTCTTCTCTACCAAAAAAGTCTTGTTGTAGTTGTTCTTCAATGGTTTGAATAAGCCAAAACTTATTTTGTTCATTACGTTTTTCATCAAAAAAGGAATTACCTTTTGTTAGTGAAGTATATTCAAGTATCATTTCCCAAACTTCATTCACACCTTTATTTTCAATGGCACTACAAATAGATACTTTTGGAGTCCAATTAGATGCTTTTAAAGGATAGAGGTGAAGTGCTCTATTAAATTCTACTTTGGCTAATTTTGCACGTTTTATGTTATCACCATCAGCTTTGTTAATAACAATAGCATCTGCCATTTCAATAATACCTCTTTTAATGCCTTGAAGCTCATCACCAGCACCAGCAAGTTTTAAGAGTAAAAAGAAATCTACCATACTATGTACAGCAGTTTCGCTTTGTCCAACACCAACAGTTTCTATAATAATGGTGTCAAATCCAGCTGCTTCACATAAAATAATGGTTTCACGAGTTTTTCTAGCTACACCACCTAAAGAGTCTCCAGAAGCCGATGGACGTATAAAAGCATTTGGGTTTTTAACTAAATCTTCCATTCTGGTTTTATCTCCAAGAATACTACCTTTAGTTAAAGAACTACTTGGGTCTACAGCAAGTACTGCCACTTTTTTTCCTAAACTGGTTAAGTGTAATCCAAAAGACTCAATAAACGTACTTTTACCAACTCCAGGCACACCTGTAATACCTATTCTAATAGAATTATTGGCTTTAGGTAAACAAGCTTTTATAATTATATTTGCTTTTTCTAAATGTTTAGGATTTTTACTTTCAATTAAGGTGATAGCTCTACTTAAATCCGTAATATTTCCTTTAAAAATACCTGCAACCAAATCTTTAGCAGAGGGTTGTTTTTTACGTTTAAATTTAATTTTTGAAATAGCATTATCATCGGTAATTTCTGGATTAGAAATTCCTTCCATTTCGTTTAAGGCGCTTTTATGTTTTTTTATAGCTGTCAAATTATTTTAATGGCACAACAACTTTAGTGTTATCCCAAGCCATTGTTAAAGATAAGTTATCTGTAGAATTATCAAAAGCAATTGTAAATTGTTCAACAGTGTTTGGTATTTTTTCTACTGGTACTTCTACAGTTGCTACATCAAATTTTGGTTCTCTCATGCATTGCATAGCATCATTAACTCCCCAAGGATATTGTTTAGAGTTAAAAATAACGTTCCATTTTGTTTCTCCAGGGATAGTCCATAATGTATATTTTCCAGTTGGTAAAGAGTCGTTTCCAACCTTTAATGGTTTGTTGGTTTCAAAAGTAGTAGCTTCATTAGCTCCTGTACGCCATACTTGATTAAAAGCTACTAATCCACCAAAAATATCTCTATCTCTTTTAGATGGTCTGTTGTAAAACACTTCTAATTCTAAATCGTTTAGTTTAAATTCAACAGTATCCTTTGGACTTAATGGCTTGCTAAATATGCCATTATTAAAATATGAGTAAGCAAAGACACCAGCTGCTACAATAACAAGAAGAACGATTATTCTTTTTAAAAAGAGGTTCATAGATAATGGATTTATTTAATTGTAAAGATAATTATAAGATGTGTATTTATATATAATGAAACGATAATTTGTTAGCCTTTGTTACAGGATTTTAAAAAAAATATTTACCTTTTTGCAACATGTAAATTTTTCTGTCGTCTTTAAGATGAATCAAAATTAGAAATGAGGTTTTTAAAATAAAAATTTCATGCTAATACTAACCAAAACCAAAGTAGTTTGTTTGCAATAGACATTATCGAACAATGTAAACGTAATAATCGTAAAGCACAATTAAAGCTTTACAATCAGTATTGTGATGGTATGTATATAGTAGCTATGCGCTTTGTTAAAGATTCTTTTGAGGCCGAAGATATTGTACAAGAAGCTTTTATTAAAGCGTTTGAAAAACTACATCAATATAAAGCAGAGGTTACTTTTGGAGCTTGGTTAAAACGTATCGTGATTAATAAGTGTATTGATATGCTTAAGTCTAAAAGGCAGTTAATGACCGAATTAGATGAGGTGCACCTAAAAGTTATTGATAATACTTACGAAGACGAATGGTTAGTAGACGATGCAATTACTTTAGAAGAAGTAAAAGATGCAATTAATAGGTTACCAGATAAATACAAGTATGTTGTGATGTTGTATTTAATTGAAGGCTATGATCATCAAGAAATAGCACAAATATTAAATATTACAGAAGTAGCGTCACGTACACAATTATCAAGAGGTAAAGCAAAATTAAAAAACGAATTAACAGTAATGCAAGATGGCACAAGATATTAGAAAACTATTTAAAGAAGAACCTAAGGTGTCTAATCAAAAAATGCCGAAAGGACATGAAGCAAGATTTCTTGAAAAATTAGAAAAAGAACTACCTGCGCAAAAACAATATAACAGTTTTAACTTTTTAAATATTGCTGCAAGTGTGGTGTTGCTAATAGGACTAGGTTATTTTGGTTTTAAGGCTTTTGATGGTTCTACAGAAATTGAGACAGATACTGATGCAATTGTTAGCACTAAATCTATAGGAGAAGTGTCACCTCAATTAAAAAAGGTTGAAGATTATTATTTAGCTAATATCAATTTAGAATTGTCTAAAATGAAAGTTACACCAGAAAGTAAAGAGCTTTTTGATGGTTATATTTTACGTTTAGATGAACTAAATAATGAATATAATGTTTTAGCAGACGAGTTAATAAATTCTGGACCAAGTGAGCGTACTGTAAATGCTTTAATTGATAATTTAAAATTACGTCTAAACTTATTGTATCGTTTAAAAGAAAAATTAAGCGAATTAAATAAAAACGAAACTAGTTATGAGCAAGTACAATCATAACACAACAATCAAAACAATGAAACAGTTTAAAATAATTGCTCTAATGTTAGCTTTTGTGTCAGTAAGCGTATTAACGGCACAACAAAAAGTGAAAAAGGAAACAAAATCCTTAGACGCTAACAAGGATGTTACACTTAACCTAAATACAAGTTATACTAATATTGAAATTGATACTTGGAATAAAAACCAAGTACAGGTAGAAGCTTATATTGAAAGCGAATCTCTATCTAAAGAAGAACTTCAAGATATTTTGAAAGATTGGAATGTAAATGTTGAAGGTACTAAAGGCAATATTACTATATCTACAAATAACATGTCTGGATCAAACTGGAATTACGATTTTGAATTTGTAGATGGAGAAGCAATAAAAGCTTTAGAAGAGTTGCAATTTGCACTTGCAGACATGCCTGAGATGCCTGAGATGCCTGAGATGCCAGAAATGCCAGAAATGCCAGAAATGCCTGAGATGCCAGAAATGCCTGAGCTTCCTGAATTACCAAAAGGTGTACATAATGTAAACTTTGATTTTGAAAAATATAAAAAAGAAGGTGAAGCTTACTTAGAAAAGTGGAGTGATGAGTATGAGAAAAAATATGGTAAAGAGTATAAGCAAAAAATGAAAGATTGGGCGAAAGAATTTGCTAAAACCGATTTTGAAGCATACTCTAAAAAAATGGAAAAATGGGGTGAGAAATTTGGAGAGAAGTTTGGTAAGGATTATGAAAAGAAAATGGAGGTTTGGAGTGAAAAATATGCTGAGCAATTTGATGAAAAGTGGGCTAAAGAGATGGAAGAATGGGGAGAGAAGTTTGGAGAAGAATTTGGTGAAAAATTTGAAGAGCGAATGAAAGCTAGAGAAGCTCAATTAGCGAAGCGTTTAGAACAACAACAAGAAAGATTAGAAAGACGTGAAGTAGAATTAGAAAAGCGTGTTAGAGAAAGAGAAGAGAGAGCAATAATTCTAGAAAAACGTTTAAATAATTACAAAAAGGGTAAGGTTATTAAAACAATTAAAATAAGAATGCCTAAGGATGCTAAATTAAAGGTAAATGTACGTCATGGTGAGTTAAAGTTTGCCTCTGTCATACATAATTTAAAAGCAGATTTATCACATTCTTCACTAGTAGCAAACAGCATTGATGGAAGCGAGACTTCCATTAATGCTGCTTATACGCCAATAAAAATTGAAAACTGGAATACTGGAGAGCTTATATTAAAATATGTAGAAAATGCGCAAATACAAAACGTTAATAGTTTAATGTTAGATGCTAACTCTTCAAATATCTCTATTAACAAACTAAATGAAAATGCTGTAATTAATGGAAGTTTTGGTGATTTAGAAATTAATAATATTTCTGAAGCATTTTCAGGATTAAATATAGTGTTAGAGAATAGTGACGCTTATGTAAAGCTACCAAATACTAATTTCAATATTTATTTTAAAGGAAATAGATCTCGATTTAATAATGAGTTAACCAATTCTAAAACAATAAAAAATTACCCAAGTAATACTAGCACCAACAAGTCTATAGTTGTTAATGCTAAGTATAGTAATATTATAATGCAGTAAGTTAAATTGCTGGTGTCATTTTTTTAGATGCCATGGTTTTTCCAATATAAAAACCAAGAATAGCACCAACAGTATCTGCTGCTAAAAACCAAGTTTCTTTTGGTAACATAATTAAATTAAATGCTGTAGCAGCAAGCATTAGTCCACCTACAATATAAGCTGGAATCATACTTGTCTTCGAAATCATTCCAGCGACAAGCATGCCTAATAAAGGTCCCATAAAATGGGCAATCACAACAAATATTTTAGCACCAGCAGGAATTAGGTGCATGTTTTCTTTTATAGATTCTATGTCCATTGGATTAATACCTTCTGGTAAAGGAAATAAACTATGCCCAATTAAAGATTCAAAAATATATACTGTTATAGAGGCAACAATAAAGCCTGCGATAGTAGCTAGCACATGTCTCATAGGAAGAAATTTAATAGTTAGTGTGTTTCTAAGATAATAAAAAAACCTGAAGCTTTCACTTCAGGTTAATATTCAGTTTTTATATTTTAGGTTATTCCTCTATTAAAACCCATTCACCTTTTGCAATAAGTGGTTCAGCTTGTTTGTACTTAACTGTTTTATTTTCACCACTCATAACATGTTTTATTGTTACACGATCGTTACGACCAATTTTTGGTTTATCTCTAACAATGGTTTCAATTACTTGCTGTTGACGTTGTGTGTTTCCTGCAGCTCTACTTTGAGCAGCACGTTCGTCCATATTAGGAATTTCTTCCTTAGATGTTTCTAACTTTTCCTTACGTCTAGCTTTTGCTTCTTGAATTGTGTTAGCTGTTTCTTGAGGAATTTCTCCTTTAAATAAGAATGAAATTACATCTTTATTTACTTGGTCAATCATAGCTTTAAATAGCTCGAATGATTCAAACTTATAAATTAATAATGGATCCTTTTGCTCATGTACAGCTAACTGTACAGATTGCTTTAATTCATCCATTTTACGTAAATGCGTTTTCCAAGCATCATCAATAATAGCTAAAGAGATGTTCTTTTCAAAATCAGTAACTAATTGTTTACCGTTAGTATTGTATGCTTTTTCAAGATCTGTAATTACTTGTAACGTCTTTACACCATCACTAAAAGGAACTACAATACGTTTAAATTTATCACGTTGCGTTTCGTATACATTTTCAATTACTGGAAATGCTAAATCAGCATTACGTTCCATTTTTTCTGTATAGTGTGCAAATGCAGCTTTGTAAATTTTAGGAGCTATGTCTTTAGCACTCATTTTTTCGAATTCACTCTCAGTAATAGGAGAGCTCATAGAGAAATAACGAATTAGCTCGAATTCAAAATTCTTAAAGTCGTTTGCTTCTTTATTCGTTTCAGCAATAATTTCTGAAGTGTCAAAAATCATATTCGCTAAATCTACACGTAAACGTTCTCCAAATAAAGCGTGGAAACGACGTTTGTAAACAACTTCACGTTGGGCATTCATTACATCATCATACTCTAATAAACGCTTACGAACACCAAATTGGTTTTCTTCCACTTTCTTTTGAGCACGCTCAATAGACTTAGAAATCATTGAATGCTGAATTACTTCACCTTCTTCAAGTCCCATTCTATCCATCATTTTAGCAATACGCTCACTACCAAATAAGCGCATTAAATTGTCTTCTAATGACACGTAGAATTGAGAACTTCCTGGATCTCCTTGACGACCAGCACGACCACGTAACTGTCTGTCTACACGACGAGAGTCATGACGTTCTGTACCAACAATAGCAAGTCCACCAGCAGCTTTTACTTCGTCCGATAATTTAATATCTGTACCACGACCAGCCATATTGGTAGCAATGGTTACCTGTCCTGGTTGTCCAGCTTCAGCAACAATATCTGCTTCCTTTTTATGTAATTTTGCGTTTAAGACATTGTGAGGTACTTTTCTAATAGAAAGCATTTTTCCTAATAACTCACTAATCTCTACACTAGTTGTACCAATAAGTACAGGACGACCAGCTTGTGATAGTTTAGTTACTTCGTCTATAACTGCATTGTATTTTTCACGTTTTGTTTTATAAACTAAATCCTCTCTATCATCACGTGCAATAGGTCTGTTAGTTGGAATTTCAACAACATCTAGTTTATAAATTTCCCAGAATTCACCAGCTTCAGTAATAGCAGTACCTGTCATACCAGAAAGCTTGCGATACATTCTAAAGTAATTTTGAAGTGTTACCGTAGCAAAAGTTTGCGTTGCAGCTTCAATTTTTACGTTTTCCTTAGCTTCAATGGCTTGGTGTAAACCGTCGCTATAACGACGACCATCCATAATACGACCAGTTTGCTCATCTACAATCATTACTTTGTTGTCCATAACAACGTATTGAATGTCTTTTTCAAAAAGTGCGTAAGCTTTTAATAACTGGTTTAAGGTATGTATACGTTCAGATTTTACTCCAAAATCTCTAAATAATTCTTCTTTTAATTCTGCTTCTTCCTCTGTAGAAAGTCCTTGTGATTCAATTTTAGAAATTTCCATTCCCATTTCTGGCATCACAAAGAAATCTGGATTATCTGCACCAGAAAGGTATTCTACACCTTTATCAGATAATTCAATTTGGTTATTTTTTTCATCAATTACATAGTACAACTCAGCATCAACCTTAGGCATCTCTCTGTTGTTGTCTTGCATGTAAAAGTTTTCAGTTTTTTGAAGTAATTGTTTTACACCTTCTTCACTTAAAAACTTAATTAATGCTTTGTTTTTTGGAATACCACGATATACACGTAATAATTGGAAACCACCTTCTTTGTCATCTCCAGCAGCAATTAGCTTTTTAGCTTCAGCTAAAACTCCTGTTAAATATTTACGTTGAACGCTAACAATGTCTTCAACCTTTGGCTTTAACTCGTTAAATTCATGTCTATCTCCTTGAGGAATAGGACCAGAAATAATTAATGGTGTTCTAGCATCATCTACTAATACAGAATCAATCTCATCTACAATAGCATAATTATGTGGACGTTGTACTAAATCGTCTGGCGAGTGTGCCATGTTATCACGTAAATAGTCAAAACCAAATTCGTTATTAGTACCATAAGTAATGTCTGCATTATACGCTTTTTTACGCTCCGCAGAGTTTGGTTTGTGGTAATCAATACAATCTACACTTAATCCGTGAAATTGAAAAATTGGAGCCATCCACGCGCTATCACGTTTTGCTAGATAGTCGTTAACTGTTACTAAGTGTACGCCTTTTCCAGCTAATGCATTTAAGTAAACAGGAAGTGTTGCAACTAATGTTTTACCTTCACCAGTTTGCATTTCTGCAATTTTACCTTGATGCATAGCAATACCACCAATAATTTGAACATCATAGTGGATCATGTCCCAAGTAATAGCTTTTCCAGCTGCATCCCAAGAGTTAGCCCATAATGCTTTATCTCCATCAAGAGTTACATAATCATGTTCGCCTGATATTTCTCTATCAAAAGCATTTGCTGTAACTTCAACTGTTGTGTTATTTACAAAACGTTTAGCTGTTTCTTTTACAACAGCAAAAGCTTCAGGAAGAATGTCGTTTAAAACATCTTCAGTGATTTGATAAGCATCGTCTTTAAGTTTATCTATTTCTTGGTAGATATCTTCTTTTCTATCTATGTCTTCTGTAGTGTCTGCTTCCTCTTCAAGTTTTGCAATTTGATCTTCCTTATCTTTTCTTGCATCAGCAATTTTAGATTTGAACTCAATTGTTTTATTACGAAGTTCATCATGTGTAAGTGCTTCAAGAGCAGATTCAAATGATTTTACTTTAGTTACTAAAGGCATAATAGCCTTCACATCTTGTTTAGATTTGTCTCCTACAAATACTTTAAGTACTGAATTTAAAAAACTCATTTATATATGTTTTTTGTCGTCTTTGGTCGTTTAAAACTCAAAGATACTATTTGTTGTTTTTTCTAGATGAAATAAGACACAAAAAAAGCCTCGAAAAAGAGACTTTTTAACTATTTTTTATGGTTTGCTTTAGTATTCATCCTCGTTCCAAAGATAATCTTCGTCTGTAGGATAATCAGGCCAAATTTCTTGAATTGAATCGTAAGAGTCACCTTCATCTTCAATAGATTGTAAGTTTTCTACCACTTCTAAAGGAGCTCCGGTTCTAATAGAATAATCTATTAATTCATCTTTGGTTGCTGGCCAAGGTGCATCACTTAAATAAGATGCTAATTCTAATGTCCAATACATTTCTTACAGATTTTAATTTTTGCAAAAATAAATTTTTAGTTGAGAAAGTCAAGTAAAAAAGGAATTATTTCATCATTAATTTTATGAACGTCTGTTTTTTTACTGTAAACTTTTGAGGCTAAAGTACTTTTACAGTGTTAATTTTTGCTGATAGTATTAATCGTTCTTTTTAGGAATCCATTTAACTTCATCAGCTTGCAAGTCTTTGGACAATTTTCGTGCCAACACAAAAAGATAGTCAGATAAACGGTTTAAATAGGTTAATGCATTGCTGTGAAATGGCTCTATGTCATTTAAGGCAGAAGCTAATCGTTCGGCTCTGCGGCATACACAGCGTGCTATATGACAGAATGACACCGTTTGATGTCCTCCAGGAAGTACAAAATGTGTCATTGGTGGTAATTCTAAATTCATAGCGTCCATTTCTCGTTCTAGAAGTGAAATGTCTTCATCAGATATTTTAGGAATGTTTAAACGTTCTTTCCCGTTTTTTAAGATGGCTTTTTCTGGGTCAGTAGCTAAGATAGCACCAACCGTAAAAAGTTTGTCTTGAATATTTATAAGTATGTCTTTTGAGTTTTGATCAATGTCTTGATCGCGAATTAAACCAATATGTGAGTTTAACTCATCAACAGTACCATAGCTGTCAATTCTTATATGATGTTTTGGTACACGTGTGCCTCCAAAAAGTGCTGTGGTACCTTTATCGCCTGTTTTTGTGTAGATTTTCATTAATTATGAATTTATAAGCAGTAAAGTTACAAAGTTTTGATTATTGAAAAACTTATAATTTACTTCTTATTTCTGTTATTTATATAAACAAATAAGTATCCAATGCATAGCGCAATAATTAACCAACCTAAACCCATAACGTTTAAGACTTAAATTTTCGTTGCTCTTTTTTACGCTTGTATTTATTTTCAAAGCTTTTTTTCCGTTTTCTAGAGGTGTTACCAACTGTGATAGAAATAACGATTAATAATAAAACACCTATTAATAGCATGTGAGTTTGTTTAATACTACTAAAGTATTAATAATATCTTTTTCTTGAATAATATTGATCTTAATCACCAAACATTTCTTCTTCCTCTAATCTTATTTGTTCCAATCTATCTTCTTCGATAGGAGCAGTACTAAATGCTGAGAAACTAGCAATGTTATTAGACTCAATTAAAAATGGTGATGCCGAAAAATTAATTTCTATAAAGTATTTGTTTGTTAAAATAAGATAGTTGTGACCAAGTACTATTGAGGTACTATAGTCTCCGGTGTTATAAATGTTGTTAACGTAAATATTATCCTCATTATTACTTGTTTTTAGAAAAAGCTCAAAATTATCAATAGCTATTTTATTTTGTTTAGAAAAATTAATACTTGCCATAATGCCTCCAGACATTTGAAGATGAATGTTTTTATTACTGTCAATTAAATGAATATTGTTTTTTAAAGCCGTTTTTAAGGCAATTATTTTTGAGAAATCTTTAGAGTTTAGATGTTTAGCTCTTTTTACGTAATTATTTAAATATGGTAGTTCATTAGACTTGGTAGGTGTAGTATTATTTAAGAAACTCAATAAATAATGATTCCAGTTTTTAGGTAAACAATTTTTTGATGTTGATTGACTTTTATTGTGCCATCGAATATCAGAAAAAATAATGTTTTCTGATTTCTCTTGATTTGTTTTATAATTCATCTCTTTCTTTAATCTAAACTCTTGTTTTAAAACATGTTCAGAAATAAATTCTAAAGGTGTTATTATTGTACTAAGTCTGTTGTGTTTTTCTGTTACGAGTTTTTTTAAAGCGAACTTTCTTTTTAAAAGAGGAGCTATTTTTTTCCTGAATTCTGTTTGAATTTCTTCTTTTCTCATATCTCCATATATACCAGATGGATAAAATGCACTATTAAAAGAAAGAGTGGAATTCTTTATGTATACATTTTTATTTTTTTCAAAACTTGAAATAGAACGGTTTATTGATGATATTTCATTTTCAAAATCTTCATCGTCTTGATTGGGTAAGTTGCTAGCTATAAACAATTTAAAATCATCATCAGACTTGATATTGAATTTATTATAAACTTGGTTTTTTATATAGTTGCTTCTTTTATCAAAAAGAAATTCAAGAGGAGACATTGTTAAAATAATACTCTCTATGTATGTTTTTATGTCTTGTATAGTCATTTTAGTAGTATTTGGAATTTAAAAATACAAGACGTAAAATTCTTACAGACGTTACACTCTAATGGTAAAATGTTCTTTTTGCTGTTCTTTTCTGAAAAAGACAAATCCCCAAAAATAAGTATCTATAGTAACGGTCACTTTTGGGTGTTGTTTTATGGTTTCCCAAGCTTCAGTCATATCTTTGGACCAGTAGATATCATCAAAAACAAATACAGAATCGTTATGAGCTGTAGTTAATAGTTTTTCAAAGTAATTAAGAGTTGCTTCTTTTTGATGATTGCCATCAAAAAAGATAAGGTCGTAACTATTGTTTGTTAAATTATTTAGAACATCAGAGAAATTCCCATTTAACGCGTTAATATTTTTGAGTTGATTTTGCTTAAATTGTTTCTTGGTAAAACTGTTTAAGTTTGGGCAGCCTTCAATAGTTGTGATTTGAGCTTTAGGATTTCCTAAACTCATGGCTTGTGTAGCAATGCCTAATGAAGTGCCTAGTTCTAAAATAGTGTTTGACTTAAAGTAGGAGGTAAGTCTAAATAATAACTTTGCTCTTTTACTAGTGGTTCCAACATTTTTAGCTAGTTTGTTTATTTGACGTTTATTGGTGTTAAACTTTTTTGAACCAGCTCCAAAATCGGTAATTTCTATACTAGATTTGTTGTTTAATAAGGCTATCCTGTATTTTTTTAAAAACACATAACTATCATATTTCTTTTTGTCATAAAGGCATTTAGTCACAAAATTGTAAACAAAAGGAGAATGTACACCATGTTGATTGGTTGACTTTAATAAAAATGAGATATATGAAGTGATGGCGTAAAGCATTTTAACCTTCTTGTTTTTCTAGTAACTCCATCCAACGCATTTCTTTTTCTTCAATACTATCAATAATTTTTTGTAATTCGGTTGATAGTTCATTGATTTTATCGGTAGATAATGTAGTGTCGTTAAACTTTTCTTCAAGTTGTTTTTTGTCGTGTTCTAGTACTTTAAGTTTAGATTCAATGTTTTTGAGTTCTTTTTGCTCGTTATATGACAAGCGACTGTTATCGTCTTTTTTCCATTGTTTTTTATCGGTCTTTTCTTCAGGAGCTTTTGTTACTTTAGGTGTACTGTCTTCATACGCTCTAAAGTCAGAGTAATTACCAGGGAAATCATCAATAACACCATCACCTCTAAAAACAAATAAATGATCAACAATTTTATCCATAAAGTACCTATCGTGTGATACTACAATAAGACATCCTGGGAAATCTAAAAGGAAGTTTTCTAAAACATTAAGCGTAACGATGTCTAAGTCGTTAGTAGGCTCATCTAAAATTAAAAAATTTGGATTCTGAATTAAGACTGTACATAAGTATAAACGTTTACGTTCGCCACCACTTAATTTTTCTACAAAATCGTATTGTTTCTTTCTGCTAAATAAAAAACGCTCTAGTAGTTGTTGTGCACTTATTTGTCGTCCTTTTTTTAATGGAATATAATCACCAAACTCACGAATTACATCAATTACTTTTTGTTCAGGTTTTGGAGTAATACCATTTTGAGTGTAGTAGCCAAACTTAACTGTTTCTCCTAAAATTATTTTTCCGTTATCTGGTTTTAATGCTCCAGTTAGCATATTTAGGAAGGTGGATTTTCCTGCGCCATTTTTTCCAATAATACCAATACGTTCACCTTTTTGAAATACATATTCAAATTTATCTAGCATTACTTTTTTCCCAAATGCTTTAGATACTTTGTGGAGCTCTATAATTTTGCTTCCAAGACGCTCCATGTTTATTTCTAATTGTACTTCATGGTCTTGTCTGCGTTTGTGAGCTCTGGCTTTGATTTCAAAAAAATCGTCTATTCTAGATTTTGACTTTGTAGTTCTAGCCTTTGGTTGTCTTCGCATCCAACCTAGCTCTTTTTTAAAAAGTTGTTTTGCTTTGTTGGTTTCAATAGCTTCACGCTCAATTCTAGCTTCCTTTTTTTCAAGGTAGTAGGAGTAATTTCCTTTATATCCATAAATCTCGCCTTGGTCTAACTCTATAATTTCATTACAAACACGCTCTAAAAAGTAACGGTCGTGAGTGACCATAAACAATGTCATGTTTGCTTTAGCAAAAAATTGTTCAAGCCATTCTATCATTTCTAAATCTAAATGGTTGGTTGGCTCATCAAGAATAAGTAAGTCTGGTTTGTTAATAAGAGCATTTGCAAGTGCTAAACGCTTTTTTTGACCACCAGAGAGTAATTTAATTTTTTGGTTTAAATCCTCAAGCTTCAGTTTGAATAATATTTGCTTGTATTGTGTTTCAAAATCCCAAGCATTATGACGTTCCATATCGTCAAATGCTTTTTGGTAACTATCAGTGTCTTCTGGGTTTAATAAAGCTTCGTGGTAGGTGTTTATAACCTTTAGAATTTGATTGTCTGAAGCAAAAATAGTTTCCTCAATAGTCAGCTCAGGGTCAAGTTTAGGGTCTTGCGATAAAAACGAAGTTTTTATACCTTTTCTATAAATAATTTGCCCATTATCTGGTTCGTCTTTACCAGATAGAATATTTAAAATGGATGTTTTTCCAGAACCGTTTTTTGCAACGAAAGCTATTTTTTGATCTTTATGTATGCTAAAGGATACATTTTCAAAAAGGCTTAATTCGCCATACGATTTAGATATATTTTCTACAGTTAAATAGTTCAAAACTTCTTTTTTGCAAATAACGTATAAATCCTCAAAAAAACATGCATATGTTTTATTATTCCTATTGAAAAGCTATATTTGTGGGTAAACAAATAGCCTCAATATGAAGCAATTTATTCTTTTTATAGGATTAATTTTTAGTGTGTTAGTAACCTCTTGTGTACCTCATAAGAATACAGTCTATCTTCAAAACTATGAAACTGCATTAGACAGTAGTCAAGTGTTACTGGAAAAGCAAAAACCGTATCGTGTACAAATAAATGATGTTTTAAATATTAGAGTAAAAGCATTAGACCAAGAAAATGTATCTATATTAAACCCTATTGGAGATGATAACTTAAATGCATCTAGTTCAGAGCGTGCTTATTTTGATGGATTTACAGTCGACTTACATGGTAATATCAGAGTTCCAACTTTAGGATATATAAATGTATTAGGCTATACAGTTGAGGAAATTCAGGAAATGATTGAAAAGAAATTATTAGAAGAGCAATTTAAAGAAGCCGCTAATATTTTTGTAACTGTAAAGCTAGCTGGATTAAATTTTACTGTTAATGGAGAGGTTGGTAGTCCAGGTTCTAAAGTAATCTTTAAAGAGC
This sequence comes from Pontimicrobium sp. IMCC45349, assembly GCF_047219225.1. Taxonomy (GTDB): domain Bacteria; phylum Bacteroidota; class Bacteroidia; order Flavobacteriales; family Flavobacteriaceae; genus IMCC45349. The sequence goes on from NZ_CP178208.1 coordinate 2,545,683, forward strand.
GTGTTAATATTTTTGAAGCTATTGCTAATGTAGGTGAGATTTCGGAGTATGGAGATAAAAAAGACGTACTTATTATTAGGCAATATCCACAAGGGCAAAAAATTCATCACCTCGACCTAACAGATGTTAAAGTGATGCAGTCGCCTTACTATTACATACAGCCTAACGATATGATATACGTAAAACCAATTAAAGCTAAGTCATTAGGTACTGGAACTTCAGCTAGAGAAAATTTAACTATTTTAATTACAGTTTTTTCTTTAGTAACAACAACAATATTACTTATTGATAGGTTAAAATAATATGGAGTATAACGAAATAAATGATATGGATCAGGAAACTGGTCGTGTTAGTTTTGACTTTAGAGGGTTTCTTTTTAAAGCTTTAAATCTATGGAAGTTAGTGCTGTTAAGTGTTGGTTTTGCATTAATTATAGCTTATCTAATTAATGTTAGGAAGCAAAATGTATACAGATTAGATTCTTTAATTACTATAGAAAATGATCAAAATCCATTTTTTACTGCTAATACAAGTATTTCGTTTAATTGGGGAGGCGTTTCTGGAAAAGTAGGTAAAATATTAACCACTGTAAAAACGAGAAGTCACAATGAATTGGTAGTCGATTCTTTACAGTATTATATGCAATACTTGGTGGAAGGAAAGTATAGAAAGGAAGATGTTTATACAAGAGCGCCATTTAAAGTTGAATTAGATAAATCCAAACCACAAGTATTAGGGTATCCAATAGGTATTCGTTTTACAAGCGATTCTACCTTTCAAGTTTTTACCGAGTTTGAAAACCCAAGAAGAGGCGCACAGGTGTACCTTGATAAAAGTAAAAAATCAATAGATGTTCCAGTAGGAGCTTTTACTAAAGATTTTAGAGTTGGAGAACCAGTACAACTTCCGTTTTTTAGTGGAAAATTATTTGTAAAGCCTAATAGAAGTATTAAGCAAGGAGCTGTTTATTTTGTTAATTTTTTAAATTTCGATAGTGTTGTAAATCAATATAAGAATGGAATAAAAATTGATCCATTTTCAAAAACATCATCATCTGTTTTAAGGCTTAGTTTAGCTGGAAATAATAAAGCTAAAATAGTAGATTATTTAAATGCTACAACAGCTATTTTGAGCAGAACAGAGCTAGAGCTTAAAAATTTATATGCTACAAATACAATAAAATTTATAGATAGTAGTTTGGCAGCTGTAAACACTAATCTAAAGGATGTTGTTGATGAAATGAATGACTTTAGAAAACAAAATAAAGTGTTTGATATTGATGTTGAGATTTCACAAGTATCACAGCAATTAAAGGAGTTTGATAAAAAGAAACAAGAAGAAGAAACTAAGCTTAATTATTTAGATAATCTTGATACTTATTTAAAGACTAAGACAGATTATACTCAAATTGCAGCACCTACTTCAGTAGGAATTCAAGAAAGAAACATTTTAAGTAGTGTAGCTAAAATCACCAATTTATCTATTGAAAGACAGAATCTTGAATATACTGCCAAGGAGGGAAACATATTATTTAAAGATTTAGATAGGCAGATAGATTCAGAAAAGAACGTATTGTTAGAAACTATTAATGCTACTAAAAATACTATTGGTATTAATTTAAATGTTATAAATAGAAACATTGCCACACTAGAAGCTAAATTAAGTGGTTTACCTGAAGATCAGCAGCAGTATTTAAAGATTCAACGAAAGCTAGATATTAGTCAAGAAGCTTATAATGTGTATATGAATAAACGTAGCGAAGCAGCTATTGTAAAGGCTGCTAATGTGTCTGATATTATGGTAATTGATGCTGCAAAAGATATTGGGGGAGGCCAAATAGGTCCTAATACATCACTTAATTATATGATGGCATTAATGCTTGGGTTCTTTATACCAATGTTTTTAATCTTTGTTATCTTTTTACTAGATAATACTATTCATGGTTCTGACGAAGTAATGCAATTATCTAAAATTCCAATTTTAGGATTAATAGGTAAATACAAGTATAAAAACAACTTGGTGGTTTTTGAAAAGCCAAAATCGGCAGTAGCAGAATCATTTAGAGCTATACGTTCAAGTCTTCAATTTATTTATAAAAAGCAAGAACATCCTGGAGGAAGAACATTAATGATAACATCTTCGGTAAGTGGTGAGGGTAAAACATTTTGTTCTATTAATATTGCAACTGTATATGCCTTATCTGGAAAGAAGACCATTTTGTTAGGGTTAGATTTACGTAAACCTAAGATATTTGGAGATTTTAAAATTACTAATGAACAAGGTGTTGTAAACTATCTTATTGGTGAAGAAAATTTCGATGATGTTAAAATAAAAACACATATCGATAATTTAGATATTGTACCTTCAGGACCAATTCCACCAAATCCATCAGAGCTTTTAATGAGTGATAATATGCATGTGTTGATGGAAAAGCTGCGTAACGAATACGATATTATTATTTTAGATACACCTCCTTTAGGTTTAGTGACAGATGCTTTAGAGTTGTCGCAATATGCCGATGCTACTATATTTATGATTCGCCTAGATTATACTAAAAAAGGTATGTTACAGTTAGTAAATGCAAAGCATAAAGCAGGAGAACTTAAAAATGTAAGTTTCTTGTTAAACTTCTATAAGCATAAGGCTAATCATAATTATGGTTATGGATATGGCTACGGTTATGGTTACGGTTATGGCTATGGTGTTTATGGTAATGCTTATCACGAAAAAGATAAACCAGTTTCGTTTATAAAACGGCTTAAAAAATGGCTAAGGCTTAAGTAAGTTGTTGGTTTTTAGTTGTCTGTGTTTGTTTTCTTGTCATACATCGAATTTTTTTACAAATACCATTAAAAGTTTAAAAAATGAGCACGCAACTTATTCTTTTTGACTAGATTTGGCGTGAATTATTTTATAACCCAAAATTTAATAATGAATAATAAAGATACTATAGCAATTATTGGACTTGGATATGTTGGTTTACCACTAGCTGTTGAGTTTTCAAAACAATTTAATGTTGTTGGATTTGATATTAATACTACTAGAATTCAAGAACTTCAACAAGGTGAAGATAAAACTCTAGAAGTTGAAGATGATGAGCTTAAAAAGGTGTTAGTTAGTGAGTTTTCAGGGGCTAATGGACTTTTAATTACCAATGATCCTAAGTATTTAGAAATGTCTAATGTATTTGTTGTTACAGTACCTACACCTACAGATGCATTAAACAAGCCAGTATTTACACCTTTAGTAAAAGCTAGTGAAACTGTTGGTAATGTTTTAAAGAAGGATGATATTGTAATTTATGAATCTACAGTATATCCAGGAGTTACTGAGGACATTTGTGTGCCAATTTTAGAAAAAACATCTGGTTTAACTTTTAATAAGGATTTTTATGCAGGTTATTCTCCAGAGCGTATCAATCCAGGTGATAAAAAACACACTGTAACTAAAATTCTTAAAGTTACTTCAGGTTCTACACCAGAAATTGCAAAACGTATTGACGATTTATATAAAACAATTATTACAGCAGGAACACATTTAGCACCATCAATTAAGGTTGCTGAAGCTGCTAAAGTCATAGAAAACTCTCAAAGAGATATTAATATTGCCTTTGTAAACGAATTATCTAAAATCTTTAGATTGTTAGATATTGATACAAACGCTGTTTTGGAGGCTGCTGGAACTAAGTGGAACTTCCTAAAGTTCTCTCCAGGATTAGTTGGTGGACACTGTATTGGTGTGGATCCTTATTATTTAGCTCAAAAAGCAATTGAGTCTGGTTATACACCAGAAATTATTTTAGCTGGACGTAAAATGAACGACAGTATGGGAAGTTATGTCGCTTCCGAAACTGTTAAGATGATGATTAACAATGGCGCAACTATAAAAGGTGCTAACGCTTTGGTGTTAGGTATTACTTTTAAAGAAAATTGTCCAGATATCAGAAATTCTAGAGCTATAGATATTATTCGCGAATTAGAAACGTATCATGTAAATGTAGATGTGTACGACCCTTGGGCATCAGCCGAGGAAGTGAAACATGAGTACGATTTCGATTTAATAACAAAAGATTCAAATTTAAAATCTAATTACGATGCTATTATTTTAGCAGTATCTCATAAAGAGTTTTTAGAATTAGATATAAAAGCACTACAATCAGAAATAGGTGTAGTGTTTGATGTTAAATCATTATTCCCTAAACATTTAGTAGACGCACGTTTATAATGTACAGTAAAGCATATCATACACAAGACCTTTCACAATTTAGTTTTTTAATAACTGGAGGTGCTGGATTTATAGGTTCAAACATTGTAGAATATCTTTTAAAGCACAATGCAAAAAAAGTTAGAGTTTTAGATAATTTTTCTAATGGTTATCGTGAAAACTTAACCGAATTTATGGAGCATCCAGCTTTTGAGTTAATTGAAGGTGATATACGCGATTTAAATACTTGTAAAGCTGCTATGGAAGACATGGATTATGTGTCGCATCAAGCAGCATTAGGTTCGGTACCACGCTCAATTAATGATCCTGCAACGACTAATGATGTTAATATTTCTGGGTTTTTAAATATGATGATTGCTTTAAAAGAAAGCGATACCGTAAAACGTATGGTGTATGCAGCCTCTAGTTCTACTTATGGCGATAGTAAAGCATTGCCAAAATTAGAAGATAATATTGGCAAACCATTGTCGCCTTATGCAGTAACAAAGTATGTTAACGAGTTGTATGCAGATGTATTTGGTAAAACCTACAATACAGATGTGGTAGGATTACGCTACTTTAATATTTTTGGACCAAAGCAAAGTCCTAATGGTGCTTATGCAGCAGTAGTACCTTTGTTTATGCAAGCCTTGAAAGATGATGCGCCAGCAACTATTAATGGAGATGGTGAGCAAACACGTGATTTTACTTTTGTAGATAATGCAGTTCAAGCTAATGTAAAAGGCTTTTTTGCATCTAAAGATGCAGCTAATCAAGTGTTTAATATAGCTTGTGGCGAGCGTATTAGTGTTAACAAGCTTTGGTACGATTTGCAAGATGCTGCCCAATCTAAGTTAGAACCATTATATGGTCCTCCAAGATTAGGAGATGTTAGAGATTCTTTAGCAAATATTTCTAAAGCCGAAACACTTTTAGGCTATAAGCCACAATATACAGTTGCAGAAGGTTTAAAAGTAACTTGGGATTATTTTAGTAAGTAAATTCTTATTATTCTTATTTCGTTTTATTTAGCTATTATATATTAATCCTTATATTAGCTTTTCATAAAACAGCCCTAGAAATCAATCCTCATTACGTATGAGTTTAGAAACACGTGTATATCAAAAAGAAAACAACAAAAGCATCTTTAAACATGCTAAAGAAAGTTTTCAAGATATTGGTAACTCGTTGTACTTAGCTAAGCAATTGGCCGTTAGAGATATTAAGTCGCAATACAGACAATCTTTTTTAGGAATTTTTTGGGCATTAATAACACCATTAGCAACAGCATTAGTTTGGGTGGTTTTAAACTTATCTGGAACAGTTGCATTGTCCGAAACAGGTATTCCTTATCCAATATTTGCGTTTTCAGGAACTTTGTTGTGGTCTATATTAACCGAGTCTATTAATTCACCTATCAATAACACAAATGCAGCCAAAGGAATTTTATCTAAAATAAATTTCCCAAAAGAAGCATTAGTAGTTTCAGGTATATATAAACTCTTGTTTAATAGTAGTGTGAAAATAATACTGCTGTTTGTGTTTTTATTCCTATTTAAGGTCGATTTAAGTTGGAGCTTAATATGGTTTCCATTTGTATTAATAGCTATTATATTGTTTGGTACAACCATTGGGTTGCTTTTAACACCAATAGGTTTGTTGTATAAAGACATTTCTAAAATTATTCCAATAAGCATGTCGTTTTTAATGTATGCTACTCCTGTGGTATATATAATACCAAAAGAAGGCTTCATGAAAGCGTTAATGGAGTATAATCCATTAACAGCATTAATACTTACAGCACGCGATGTATTGGTAGGAACGCCACCAACATTTTTAAACAACTTTTTAATTATTACAGCTATAGCACTACCATTGTTTATGGTAGCTTTAGTGTTGTATCGTATATCAATACCAATACTTGTAGAGCGTATTAGCTCATAAATTATACATATGAAGGAAGACGTATTAATAGAAGTTGAAGGGTTGTCTAAAAAGTTTTGTAAAGACTTAAAGACAAGTCTATGGTATGGTTTAAAAGATGTAACTACTAATGCTTTTGGAGGAAAAGCCAAGGCAAGTTTAAGACCTAAGGAGTTTTGGGCTTTAAAGGATATTAATTTTCAATTAAAACGCGGCGAATGTTTAGGACTTATAGGTCATAATGGAGCAGGTAAGTCTACCTTATTAAAAATACTAAATGGTTTAATAAAACCAGATGCAGGTACAGTAACCATTAGGGGAAAAGTAGGAGCGTTAATAGAATTAGGTGCTGGTTTTAATCCTATACTAACTGGACGTGAAAATATTTATAATAATGGTGCTGTTTTAGGTTTTAGTAAAGCAGAAATTGATGCTAAGTTAGAAGCTATTATTGATTTTGCCGAAATTAGAGAGTTTATAGATATGCCAGTGCAAAATTATAGTAGTGGTATGAAAGTTCGCTTAGGTTTTGCAGTAGCCTCTCAAATGGAACCAGATGTATTGATTATTGATGAGGTGTTGGCAGTTGGTGATGTGGCTTTTAGGGCTAAGTGCTATGAAAGAATAAATGAATTACTAGACAGTTGTTGTGTGATTTTTGTAACACATAATATGCCTCAGGTATCTAAAATATGTAATTCTGCTATTCATTTAAATAGAGGGGTTGTTAATATTATAGGAGATACAGGAGAAGTAATAGAACAGTACTATGAGAGTCTTGATAAAGTAGAGAAGAAACATCAACTGCTTTCAAATGATTGTGAATTAATTTCTTTTGAAATGTCTAAGAAAGAGATTAATAATTTTAACGATGAAATTAATTTTTCTATTAAAATAAACTCTTTTAGAGATTTGTATGATGTTGAATTAAATATGGTTGTGCTGAGTAGAGAACTTGTCCCAGTATATCAAGGAAGTTCAAAAATTTTAAATCAAAAAATGAATATGAAGAAAGGAGTAAATGAGTTTGTTTTTTCTACTTCTAATTTGAATTTAAATACTGGAGTTTATACAATATCATTAACAGTTGATGATGTTAAATCTGGGAAAAAGTTTTTATGGATGCATAACCTAGAAAAGTTTAGTGTTAATGGAAAGTTTATTGGAGTAAGTCCAGCTTTGTTAAATGGTAAATGGATATCTAAGTAGGATGGGCTTTTTAAAAAAAATAAAGATTTTTCATATTGCAAGTATGGCTAGAAGTGGGGAAACGGTGTTATTAAGAACATTAAATGCTCACTCTAAAATAAAGGTTGTACATAATTTAAATGAAAAAGAGAATAAGGAAGAGGTAGAAGCCTTTAATTTGATAAAAAATCATAAGGGAAGAAAAATCTCTTTTAAAAATAAGATAATAAGCCAATTAGGTGTAAAGAAGGATCAATGCTTAGTAATAAAACAAGGTGTTTGGACTCATAAATATCCTTTTAATGGTTTTATTTTAGTTAGAAATCCTATATCCATATTTGCTAGTTTAAAAAGTATTGGCTTAAAAGAGGTTAAAGGAACTGATTCTGATTATTGGGAACCAATTTCTGAAAGAATGAAAAGATGGTTAAAAGATATTGAGCCGCAAATGATGAGTAAGTTTGATGAACTTGATAATATTGATCAATTTTGCTTATTTTATAATATTAGAATGATGAATCTTCACAACCTAGGTTTGCCTAAAATTTATTACGAGGAATTTGTGAATAATCCAGAGCAAAAGGTTAAGGAAATATTAGGTTTTTTTGATTTGGATTACGAAAATGGGTTATTAGAATCGCATAAGCAATATAATGTTGGAGAAATTGGTCATGGATATAATGATATGTCGAAACCAATTTCAACAGAGTCTATTTATAAGTATAAGAAACTAATAAGTAAAAAAGATTTTGAAGATATATTGCTTAAAACCAAAGAAACATTGGAAGCTTATTCATATTCAATAACTTGGGATGAAATTAATATTTTAAAAGATAATTTATAAAACCAATGCTTGGATTTTTTAAGAAAAAAGAGATTGTAATTGGAGATAATAAGCTTGTTTTAGATGTATCTAATCCACATGAGCTTAAGTATTTTAAATCTATTGAAAATGACGATTTTTATATCTCAAGAGCTATAGTAAAGAATGGTTATAAAGTATTGGATTTAGGTGCTAATATTGGGTTTACTTCATTACTATACTTGAAGTTTGGAGCAAAAGAAGTGTATGCCGTAGAACCTATACCTGTTTTAGCGAAGAGAATAAAGAAAATTAAAACTGATAAAATCAAGTTATTCGACTTTGGAATATCAGATAAAAATGGAATAGAAAATATTTATTTGTCTACAACTCATAATCAAGGACATTCCTTAAATGATGAATGGCCTAAGAGGTTTTCTAATGTTTTTGAAAAGCTTAAAAAAATTAAAATAAAAGTAGCTAGTTTAGATAGTTTGTTTGATAATGAAGTTTTTGATTTTATCAAAATTGATATAGAAGGAAATGAGGAAAAAGCTATTTTAGGAGGAAGTGAGTTTTTTACTAGAAATAAAGATGCTGTTGTACAAATTGAGATTTATGAATGGCAATTTGAAAGAACTAATGAATTGTTGTCTAAATATTTTGCAAAAGTTTTTGTTCCAGTTATTGGTAGTGATAAAGAAGTAGAATTTGTAAAATATGATTCAAATAAGTCATTTAAGGATTACTTCGTGAATAGGCCACCAAATTTTATTTATTCAAACAAAGAAATTTAATGAAAAGAAAGGTGGAAAAAATAATTAATAAGTTATTTGGTTTATTTGGGTTAAAAGTGACCAGAAAGAATAAAGCTATTCAAAAAAATGAATTTCCTATAGTAGATGTGTTAAACGGAGAGGCTAAAATCCCTTTTAATTCTGTGCCTTTTGCAGCAGAAACTTTACAGTTTTTTGTTGAAAATTATGATTTTTCTACGGTTTTAGATATAGGAAGTGGAGAGGGAAAACATAGTGATGTGCTAAAGGAAGTAGGTAAAAAAGTTACATCTATTGATTATGGGCGTTCTGTTTACTTTGAAAAGAGAAGTGAAAATCATACTTGTGTTTATGGTGATTATTATGAGTATGAATTTGAAGAAAAATTTGACGCTATTTGGGCGTCTCATGTTTTAGAGCATCAACCAAATCCAAATCTTTTTTTAAAGAAGATTTTTAACGATTTAAAGGAAGGTGGAGTTTTGGCAATTACTGTACCTCCTTTAAAGCATGAAATTGTAGGAGGACATGTAACGTTATGGAATGCAGGTCTTTTAATCTATCAGTTGGTTTTAGCAGGATTTAATTGCCATAATGTTTCAGTGAAATCTTACGGATATAATATTAGTGTTGTTTTGGTAAAGGAGACAATAAACTTATTTCCAGAGTTAAGTTTCGATAAAGGAGATATAGATAAACTAATAAAATACTTCCCTGAAGGATATTCAGAGCCTTTTAATGGTGACATTAAAGAAATAAATTGGGTAAAGAGAAATGGATAAATATATTCTAATTTATGCTTATACTAATTTCTCAAAAGGAGAACTGAATTATTGGAATGACCTTTCTGATTTATTGAAAAAAAAAGGTTTTAAATTATTAATACTTGCGCCAATTTACCCAAATGGTAAGTATAAGTTTTTGTGTCATAAATTTACCGAAAGATTAGATGATGTTTTAATTAATCCGTTATTTAAAAATTGTAATGGAAACTTTAAAAAATATTTAGATAGAGAACTAGTTTGGTATGGTGAATCTAGTAAGGATAGATTGTCTGCTGCCAAATCTCAAAAGTTATATTTTGAGAAAATTTTAAATGAGGTTAATCCTTGTTTAGTTGTTCTAGCAAATGGGCAGCATGCTAGTGAATTAATTTTTAAAGATTTAATAAGAGAAAGAAAAATACCTTTAACTTTTTTAGAAAGAGGTTGTTTGCCAAAATCATGGCATTTAGACGATTTAGGTATTACAGCAGGAACATCTATAGCATTAAAAAAGTTAGAGGAAATAAATGTCGAAAATACTACTCATAATATTGAGTTGTTTAAGTCATACTATTTAAATGGGCAATTTACTTGGTGGCAACAACCAGAATCTAATAATCAGCTAAATATTAGAGAGAGATTTAATGTGTCAAAAGATACTAAGCTAATTTTGTTTCTAAACCAATTAGATAACGATACTTCAAATTTTTTATACTCACCGTTGTTCAATAATAATCATGAAGCATTTAGTTGGTTTCTTAAGGGAATTAAGGATGAAAATTGTTTTGTAATTGCTAAAAAGCATCCTTGGTTTTCTGGTAATGAAAATGAGTTTAGTCGTGCTTTTGAAAAACAAGGTGTAGAAGGAGTATGGATTGATGATATTTCTCTTTTTGATTGTTTAGAGCAAACTGATTATGTAGCAGCAGTAAATTCTACTGTAGTTTTTGAAGCAATGTTATATGAAAAACCTGTATTACAATTGGGTAAATCTATTTTAAGTAATAAAGAAATAGTTTACGAAATAAAAGGTAAAGATGATTTTCAAACTGTTAACCATTGGCTTGAATCACTTGAGTTTAAAGATAGAGTTGAAAGGTATAATGTTTTTATGTCCTATATGATTAAAAATGAATTATCATTTTTTTCTAAGGAATGCATTAAATTTGGGTTTAATGATAGTAAATTGTTTTTAAACTGGATTTTGTCTCGTTTGGATGATAACAGAAAAGGAAGAAAATTATTGTCTTTTCTTGAAAAGGAAAAACGTGTTAGAAAACAATATTTGGTTCAAAGAATGATGCGAAAAATTGCAAAAAAAAGTCTTAACTTAATAAAGAAATATGTTAAGTAAAATCCTTTTTATAACACACGAAACTTCACGTACAGGAGCTCCTTTTGTATTGCTACATCTTATAAAATGGTTGAAAGCAAATCAACCAAACATAGCCTTGTCGTTGTTGGTGTTACAAAGAGGTGATATACACCAAGATTTTACAGCTGTTGTTGATACAATTTACGAGTTCGAAAAAAAAACAAATGGTTTAATAAATAAAGTACAAAAAAAGGTACTTGGAAAATCAAAAACAGAAGACCCAAAACATAAAACATTAAGTGCTATAGCGCAAAATGATTACGATGTAGTGTATTCAAATACTATAGTTGCAATTCCTTATGGTAATAAAATAAAAGATTTTAATAGCAATGTTAAGCACATTGTGCATATACATGAACTTTCGGCAATAATTAAAAGTATGTTGCCAGATTTTGAAATATATGATAATGGGATAGACCATTATATAGCAGCTTCCAATTTGGTTAAAAATAATTTAATTGATAATTGGAATGTTGAAAAAAGTAAAGTGTCGAGAGTATATGAATGCTCCGAGGTATCTACACAAAAAATAAAATCATTACCAAAAAGTAAGTTTACTGTTGGTGCTTCTGGTTCTGTACATTGGCGAAAAGGAAGCGATTTATTTTTGCATGTAGCCAGATATATAAAAGCCAACCATCCAGAAGCTAATATTGAGTTTGTTTGGGTTGGAGGTATTTCTGTTGCAGAAAAAATAATTATGGATGAAGATTTAAGGAAAACTAGTTTAAATAATATGGTGTCCTTTGTAGGTTTAAAAGAAAATCCAGCCGATTATTATAATAATTTTGATGTGTTTTTAATGACTTCTAGAGAAGATCCTTTTCCATTGGTTTGTATTGAAGTTGGTATGTTGGCTAAGCCAATAATTTGTTTTGATAATGCTACAGGATCACAAGAAATTATTGAAGAAGGCGGAGGTTTTGTGGTACCATATTTAAGCATTGAAGCAATGGCAGAAAAAGTAATGTTATATTACAATGACCAAAACCAAAAAGAAGCTCATGGTAATATAAATGCAACTGCTTTTAGTAAATTTACACCACAGCAAATTTGTCCGCTTTATTTTGAGGTAATTCAAAAGATGATTAATGAGTAGTCCAACGGTTTCTATAATTGTACCTAATTACAACCATTCAAAATATCTAAATCAACGTTTAGATAGTATTCTTAATCAAACATATCAAGATTTTGAAGTTATTCTACTAGATGATGTATCTTCAGATAATAGCGTAGAAATTTTGCAAGCGTATAGCAAACATCCTAAAGTTTCATATCTTATTGTTAACGAGCAAAATTCTGGTAATACATTTAAGCAGTGGCAAAAAGGTATTGCGCTAGCTAAAGGTACTTTTGTTTGGATAGCAGAATCTGATGATTTTTGCGAACCTCATTTTTTAGAAACTGTCATTAATCCATTAAATAGTGATGAAACTATAGCATTGGCATATAGTCAATCTCATCGTGTAAATAGCAATGGTGAAGTTACAGGCAGTTGGATAACACAAACACATAGATTTAATGACAATCAGTTTGAAGCAGATTTTATACTTGATGGAAATACATTTATCGAGAAATACTTAATAGCTAAAAATGTAATACCTAATGCTAGTGCAATGGTATTTAGAAAAGATAAAATTGTAAACGATAGCTTTTTAAATATTGAGCATAACCTAAGATATTGTGGCGATTGGTTAATTTATTTCAAGTTATTGGTAAATAACAAGGTGGCTTTTGTTAGTGAAGCATTAAATAGTTTTAGGTATCATGAAAAGAGTGTTATAGCCAAGGCTAATAAACAAGAAGATAGATTAGCTATTATAGATATAGATTTTAAAATGCGAGCGGAAATGATGGCATTTTTAAATCAGCAAAAACCACAAAATCACCAGGCGATTAAAAACGCTAACAAGCAGATTGTTAGAAAACTCAAGTATGAAAAAGCCTTGTTTTTAATTAATGATAAAGTATATGCACAAGGCATAGGGCTTTTATTAACTGTGTTTGATGTGTTTTTAAAACATTATAACTTTAAAAAGAAACTAACAGCCATATTTAAATAAATATGATTTCAATAATAATTTGCTCAAGAACAGCTAATATTAACGATGCTTTAATGGAGAACATTAAAGCTACTGTTGGTTGTGTTTATGAGCTTGTTATAATTGATAACTCTAAAAATACGTACTCCATATTTGAAGCATATAACTTAGGAATCTCTAAAAGTAAGTTTGATTATTGGTGTTTTATACACGACGATATAACCTTTAAAACTAATGACTGGGGAAATGCTATTCATACTATTTTTAAGTCTAATAACGCTATAGGTTTAATTGGTGTTGCTGGAGCTAAATATAAGAGCAAAATGCCTTCTGCTTGGTGGAGTTGTGACGATAAGGATAGAATAACATATTTAATTCAGCATTTTAAAGATAAACCTAAAGAATTTTGGAATGTCGGTTTTACAAAAGAAAACACAACCGAAGATGTAGTTGCGATTGATGGCGTGTTTATGGCAGCTAAAAAAGACGAACGTATTCGTTTTAATACAACCTTAAAAGGTTTTCATAACTACGATTTAAACCTAGCGTTAGAGTATAAAAAATTAGGCTATGATATTGTAGTAACTAATAAGTTATTGATAGAACATTTTTCATTAGGTACACTAAATGCTAGTTGGTATACATCAACAGCTAAACTGCATGAGTTATATAAAAATACGCTACCTCTTGCGATTAAAGATGAGCTACAGTTTAATAAATCAATTGAGTTTCAAAATGGAGCTAAGTATTTAAAAAGCATTGCAAAGCAAGGTGTTGACAAATATGTTTTGTCTCTTTGGTTAAAACTATTTTGGTTAAAACCACTGGCTAAGTTTCATTTTAAATTTTTAAAGCAATTAGTTTTTTAATGTTAGCAATTGTAATTCCATATTATAAGAAACAGTTTTTTGAAAAAACCTTACAGTCGTTGGCAAATCAAACTGACCAACGCTTTAAGGTGTATGTTGGTGACGATGGTAGTTTAGAATCTTGCAATGACCTTATTGATACATATAGTACAAAAATATCACTTTCTTATTTTCGATTTGATGAGAATGTAGGAGGGAAGTCTTTAGTGAATCATTGGAAACGTTGTTTGCATTTAGTTGAAGACGAATCTTGGGTAATGTTTTTGGGCGATGATGATGTGTTAGGAGATAATGTTGTAGAAGCATTTTACACTTTTATTGCAAGGGATTATGACGATATAAACGTAGTTAGATATGCTACTAAAAAAATAAATTATGATGACAAGATGATAACTGATGCTTATCATTTTGATACTATTGAGAGCTCTAAAGAAATATTGTTTAATAACAAGAGAAGCTCTTTAAGCGAATTCATTTTTAATAAAGAAAAACTACTTAAAACAGGCTTTGTAGATTTCCATTTAGCTTGGATGTCCGACATTATGCTTGTCTTAGAAGTGTCAAATTTTGATAATATATATACTGCTAATGAAGCACTAGTTTATGTAAGGGTTTCCGATTTAAGTATTTCTGGAAAAAAGGATAATATTAAGTTAAAAGAAAGGGCTGTTTTTGAATTTTATTACTACTTGTTAAAGAAAAGTATTACTAAATTTTCTGGAAATCAATTAGATATGTTGTATTTTAGGATGAACAAAGGCTATTTAAATGACAAAAAAAATGTAAACTTCTTTTTAAAGGTTACATACATTTATCTGTCTAGATTTAAACTGCGTTTGTATTTTAAGTTCTTAAAATCAGTTTTTAGTAACGTAAAACAAGTTCTAGATGAAAAACATATTAATAACAGGAGGCGCAGGTAATATTGGTAGTGCACTATCTAGTGTGTTAGCAACTAATTCGAGTAACAACATTGTAATTGTAGATAACTTGTCAACAGGCTCAATGGACAAAGTGCCCAAGGCTTCAAATATTAAGTTTATTAAGGCTAATGTTAATATCTATAACGACATTGTGCCTATTTTTGGGCGTTATGATTTTGATTATGTTTTCCATTTTTCAGCAGTTGTTGGTGTATGTAGAACACTTGATAATCCAACATCAGTATTAAATGATATTGAAGGGATTAAAAATGTTTTGTCGCTTTCTAAAAACTCAGGTGTCAAACGTGTGTTTTACTCTAGTTCTTCCGAAGTTTATGGTGAGCCTTTCGAAATTCCACAAAATGAAAATACTACGCCTTTAAATTCTAGATTACCTTATGCTATTGTAAAAAACGTTGGTGAAGCATTTTGTAGGTCTTATTTTAAGGAGTATGGATTAGAATATACTATTTTTAGGTTTTTTAATACCTATGGACCAAACCAAAGTCAAGATTTTGTGGTGCCAAAATTTTTAGAACAAGCACAAAACGATTTGCCAATCACTATTTATGGTGATGGTTTACAAACAAGATCTTTTTGTTATGTTGAAGATACCATTACAGCTTGTATTGAGGCGTTTAGAAGTGGTAATTATGTAAATGATGTATTAAATGTTGGAAATGATAATGAAATGACCATATTAGAATTAGCAAAACGAATTATTAAGGTTACTAACTCTAAATCAGAAATTATTCATTTGCCAGCGTTAAAAGAAGGTGATATGACACGTCGTTGTCCAGATATTACTAAAATGAAAAAAATATTGAATAGAGATTTAATTACTCTAGAGGAGGGATTACAACAAATTATAGCTTATAAAAATTTAGTCCCAAAAGATTAAGTAAATAATGAAATTAAAAAAACGATTAAAAAAGGCATTAAAGTCTGTTGGATACGACTTAGTAAAATTAAATGGAGGCTTAGGTAAAGGTACCATGGAAAATGAGCTTATGAAGTTTATTAATGAAGTCGATACCGATTTAATATTAGATATTGGTGCAAATAGAGGGCAATTTGGAAAGGCCATTATTAATTATGGATACAAAAAAAATCTACTGTCTTTTGAGCCACTTTCTAACATGTATAAAATTTTAGAAAGCGAAAGTGAAAAACATCCAAATTGGCACCTTTATGAGCGTTGTTGTGTAGGTAATGAAGAAAAAACAACCACAATTAATGTTTCAAATTTAGTTGGTAATAGCTCAGTTCTCGACATTAAAAGCACAAAATTTAATGTTAATAATAGCCATTATATAGCAAAAGAAGAAGTGCCACAAATTACATTGGCGAATCTTAATAATCATGCATTGATTAAAAATTCAAAAAATGTATTCATTAAAATGGATATTCAAGGTTTTGAGCATTTTGTAATTGAAGATTTGCCTAACATTAATTTTAATGTTGTAGGTTTTTATATCGAATTGTCCTTAGTTAATTTGTATGATGGACAGAAAGATTATCTTTATATCTGCAATCAGTTAAAGCAATTGTGTTATGATTTGGTTTATATCATGCCAGAAAGCATTCGGTCTAATCGAATGATTCAAGTAAATGGTATATTTCTACATAATTCAAAAAGTTTTAAAGCTTAATTTAATAGCTTTACTGAATCAATATTAGCAATAAATAGTTTAGTTAAGACACGTAATCTTTTTTGATTAAATGAGAGACGCCGCAAATCCTGAAAAAGGAAAATTATTTACGATGGATGATTACACGCATCAAGTAATTATTCCTGTATATATACCTAATCATGAAGATTATTTTAGAGATGGTCTTCGCATTTTAAAAATATGTATTAATTCATTGCTTAATACAAGCCATGATAAAACATATGTAACTATTGTAAATAATGGAAGCCATAAAGATGTAATTCACTACTTAAATACGCTTTTAGACCAAAATAAAATCCATGAAGTAATTCATACTGCAAATGTTGGGAAAATTAATGGCGTTATTAAAGGTTTAAAAGGACATTTTTTTGATCTTGTAACGGTCTCTGATGCTGATGTGTTTTTTAAAGAAGGTTGGCAAAATGAAACTGTAAAAGTGTTTAATGCATTTCCAAAAGCTGGTGTTGTTGGTGTGGTGCCACAATTTAGATTATATAGCGATTTATGCTATAATTTACTTTACGATAACTTCTTTTCTAAAAAATTAAAGTTCGAAAAAGTAAAGAATCCTCAAGCAATGGAGCATTTTTATAATAGCATAGGTTGGACCAATTTAGAACAAGCTTTTTTAGATTCTCATTTAACGCTTAGTAATAATGACGGATTTAGGGCTGTTGTTGGTTCAGGGCATTTTGTAGCAACATATAAAAATGCAGCATTTCAATATATGCCTCAAGAAACTTGTCAGTTTAAAATTAACAAAGGAGAACGTTTATATTTTGACGAACCCGTTTTAAAAACTGATAGCTGGCGACTTACTACTACTAATAACTATGCTTATCATATGGGAAATGTACATGAACCATGGATGGACGAAGAATTATCTAAAATTAACGCTAGTAAAGAAAACCCTTATTTAGCTTATAAACATGCTAATAATAATTCTAGTAGTTCAAAGTTTAGTTTTGTATTGAAAAATAAATTATTTGCTAAATTCTTTAAAAGAAAACCAGTCTTAAAATGGTTTTTAAAGAATAAAAAGATAGAGAAACACAATCTTTCTGCACATGTCTAAACGTATTCTGGTTGTTTTAGAGTCTATTGATGTTAATGATAGTAGTGGTACTAAAGGTAGAGTGGCACTCATTAACAACTTACACAAAATTGGCTATAAGCTAAAAGTGTTACATTATACTAGAAAACCAATTACTTTAGAAGGTATAGATACTGTTGCTATTAAAGAAAAGAAATTCAATTTCTATTATGTGTTAAGCAGAGTAAGACGTTTAACATTACGACATTTTAAAATTGATCTCTTCAAAAATATTGATCATTATTTAGGTTTTTCATTTGGATTTTTTAACGACTCATTAAGTATTTCAAGAGCTATAAAAAAGCACTTTAAGAATGAAGATTTAGTGCTAACCCTTAGTAAAGGCACAAACTTTATTCCGCATCATGCGATGTTAAAATGTCCTAATTTGTACAATAAATGGGCTTCTTATATACATGACCCTTTTCCATATCATTGCTATCCTCAACCATATAAATGGAATCAACCAGGATATAAACAAAAGGAAGCATTTTTCACAGAAGTTACTAATAAATCTAAGTATTCTATATTTCCTTCTCAGTTGCTAAAAGAATGGATGGGTAATTTCTTTCCACAAGTATTAAAGTCTGGAGTGGTAATTCCTCATCAAAATTTAAGTGTTGCAGTAGATTCTGCTGTTGAACTACCAAGCTTTTTTGAAACAGAGAAGTTTAATATTCTCCACGCTGGAAATTTAATGAAACAAAGACCTCCTTTTGGATTAATTGAAGGCTTTCAAAAATTTATTAATAATCACCCAGAAGCAAAGGAAAATGCAAGATTGTTGTTAGTTGGGAAGTTTAAAGATCATAAAGAAAAAATAGTACATTATGTTGATCAAATGGAACAACTAATAGTACATTCAAATTTGCCATTCAATATTGTAAATGCAATGCAACACAAGGCTAGTGCTAATGTAATATTAGAAGCGAAGTCAGATATAAGTCCTTTTTTACCTGGGAAATTTCCACATTGTGTATATGCCAATAAACCGATTATAGAGTTAGGACCAAAACGTAGTGAGGTTAATCGACTTTTAGGAGATGATTACGCTTATAGTGCAGAAGTTGATGATGTTGATAAAATAGAGAAACTAATAGTGCAACTTTATACTAAATGGAAAAAAGATAGAACAGGATTAAAGTTGAATAGAACCGATTTAAACGATTATTTAAGTTTGAGTTATTTACAAAAGCAAATGGATAGTATTTTAAATTAAAAGTATGAGTAATCCGTTAATATCTATAATAATACCAACATACAATAGGAAACATTTTCTTATTGAAACACTTCAAAGTGTAATACAACAAAATTATACAAATTGGGAATGTGTAATTATTGACGATGGCTCTACTGATGGAACCGAAGAAGCAATAAATAAAACTTTTGCTTCCGAAAATAGAATTTCATTTTATAAGCGTCCATCAAATGTTGCTAAAGGAGCTAATTCTAGTAGAAATTATGGTTTTAAAAAATCTCAAGGGCAATATGTAAATTGGTTTGATAGCGATGATATTATGTTGCCCAACTTTTTGAGTGATAAAGCTGCATATATTGACGATAGCTATGATTTAATAATTGCTGCTGGAGTATTAACCGACGAAAATTTAAAAACAAAAAGAGTATTAGAGGTTATTCAAACAGATGCTATTTACAAAGATTTTGTGTTGTCTAAACTAAACTTACTAACACCATCAATACTTTTTAAGAGAAGCTTTTTAGAAGGAAAACAATTGTATTCTGATGAACTTTTAACAAGTCATGAAACCGAGTTTTATTCAAGGATATTATACAAATGTAAGCCAACACAATATAAAATAGTCAATATACCTACTTATTTATACCGCTCGCATAACGATTCACTTACTGTAGATAATACATCGTATAGAAATGACTTTAAAAAGTCTGAATCTTTTGTGTTAATGACTAATTTAAAAAGAGCATTAGAGCTTAGAGATGCCGATTTAATACAAAGTGCTTATAGAATGTTGGTAAACCAATTGTTTAGGGCAATTAAATATAAAGACGAATATAATATTAGGTTTATTTTAGAGACATTTGAAACGTGTTTAGGAAATAAAAATAAAGGATTAATAAGTTTATTAAAAGCGTTGGTTTTTATGAGTCAAAAATTTGGAATTCATAAGTTGCGTTGGGATAAATTTATAAAAAGGAAAAGAATTAATTATGAAAGATGATGTGAAAATATATCACGATAGGTCAATTTTTGCTGAGGAAATGCTTGGTAAGTACCAATCTCAATTTCCAATAAAAACAATTAGTGATATTGGTTCTGGTTATGGTAAATTTCGTCAAATGGTTGAAGGCTTAGGTTTAACATGGCAGCCTTTTGATGCTAATCAAAAACTGGAAGAGACTATTATTTGGGATTTAAACAAACCAGCTCCTAACGAAAGTCAAACTCCTGGTGGTGCTTTATTTTTAGAAGTATTAGAACATCTTTCTAATCCAGAATTAGGTATAAGTAATATATCCAAACATATATCAAAAGATGGTATTTTAATATTAACGGTACCAAATCCAAGATCAAGTAAAAATAAAATTAACTTGATTACTAAAGGTCAATTATACGCTTTTCAAGATAAGCATTTAGAAGAACACCATGTGTTCACACCTTGGTCTCATATTGTGAAATTTTTCCTAGAAAAATACGATTTTGAGATTTTAGAATATGCCATTGTAGATGTAAAATATTTAAAAATTAAGCCTAAAAACTTAAAAGAGTTCATTAAATTTAAAATTGAAAGAATAATTGAATATTTTGATCCTTTGTCTAAAGGAATGAGTTACGGAATCGTAGCAAAAAAGAGATAATTTATGTTTATAATAGCCGAAATTGGTCAAGCTCATAATGGTAGTTTAGGTATGGCTCACGCATATATTGATGCCTTAGCCAAAACAGGAATAGACGCCATAAAATTCCAAACACATATTGCAGAAGCAGAAAGTAGCATACACGAACCATTTAGAGTGAAGTTTTCTAAACAAGATGCTACAAGGTTTGATTATTGGAAACGTATGGAGTTTACTTTGGAGCAATGGAAAGATTTAAAAGCACATTGTGATGAAGTAGGATTAGAGTTTATGAGTTCTCCCTTTAGCAATGCTGCAGTTGATGTTTTAGAAGTAGTAGGTGTAAAGCGTTATAAAATAGGCTCAGGCGAAGTCAACAACTTTTTATTATTAGAAAAAATAGCACAAACAGGAAAGCCAATAATAGTATCTTCTGGGATGAGTTCTTTTGATGAGTTAGATGATACTGTTGCTTTTTTAAAAGAAAAGAATTGTGATTATTCAATATTACAATGTACCACATCGTACCCAACACAGCCAGAAAATTTTGGCCTAAATGTTATTCAAGAAATAAAATCACGTTATAATGTAGCTGTAGGGTTTTCAGACCATTCTGGAAGTGCAGAAGCTTGTATAGCAGCCGCAGCTTTAGGCGCAGAAATTTTTGAATTTCATGCAGTCTTCAATAAATCAATGTTTGGTCCAGATGTAACATCGTCGTTGACTATAGATGAAATATCAAGTTTAACAATTGCGTTGAAGAACATCGAAAAGGCACTAAATAATGCTGTAGACAAAAATGATATTTCTAAATTTGAAAGTCTGAAGAATATCTTTGAGAAATCATTAGCTGTTAATAAGGATTTGCCTGAAGGACATATCATAACATTCAACGATTTAGAAGCTAAAAAGCCTGCTAATAAAGGTATAAAGGCTTCAAGGTTTAAAGAGGTTATTGGGAAAAAAGTAGCTAGAAAAATGATGCAATGGGATTTCTTAAATGAAAATGACATTATATGAGTAAACGAAAAATTTGTGTTGTAATAACAGCACGTCCTTCATATAGTAGAGTTAAAACAGCTTTAACTGCTATCAAAAATCATCCAGATTTAGAGTTACAGTTAGTAATTGCTGGTTCTGCATTGTTAGATAGGTATGGAAATGCTATAAATTATATAGAGCAAGATGGCTTTAATATTGATGCTAAAGTTTTTATGGTTTTAGAAGGTGAAAACAAAACTTCTATGGCAAAAACTACAGGTTTAGGAGTTATGGAGCTTGCTAATACTTTTTATAACTTAAAACCAGATGCTGTAGTAACCATTGCAGATCGTTTTGAAACCATTGCAACATCTATTGCAGCTGCATATCAAAACATTCCGTTAGTACATATTCAAGGAGGAGAAGTAACTGGAAATATTGATGAAAAAGTACGACATGCTAATACAAAATTAGCAGATATTCATCTTGTAGCATCTCAAGATGCAAAAGAAAGATTAATTAAAATGGGTGAAGAAGAGGCTTATGTATTTAATACTGGCTGTCCATCCATTGATATAGCACATCAAATAAAACAAAATTCAACTTTAGATTTTGAACCTATTAAAAAATATGGAGGTGTTGGTAAAGACATAGATTGGAGAAATGGTTATTTGGTGGTAATGCAACATCCAGTAACTACAGAGTATGAACAAGCTAAGGAGCATATAACTTCTACACTAAAAGTTATTGACCAATTAAATGTTCCAACTTTTTGGTTTTGGCCTAATGTAGATGCTGGAGCAGACGGAACTTCAAACGGAATTCGATCCTATCGAGAATTATACCAACCAGAGAATATTCACTTTTTTAAGAACATGATTCCTGAAGACTTCTTAAAACTATTGGTTAATAGTAAAGGTCTAATTGGAAACTCTAGTGTAGGTATAAGAGAATGTGCTTTTTTAGGTGTTCCAGTGGTTAATATTGGTACAAGACAACATGGTAGGCAAAGAGGTAAAAATGTTATTGATGTATCCTACCAACCAGAAGAAATTAAAAAAGCTATTGAGCAAAAACTATTAAACTCCACTAATGATGTTTCCGATAAAATATATGGAAGAGGTGATTCTGGAGAACAAATAGCTGAGGTCTTAGCTACTGTAGCGTTAAGGTTTCATAAAACAATTACTTACTAATGCGAATTTTAGGTTTGATACCAGCAAGAGGAGGCTCTAAAGGTGTTCCAGGAAAAAATATAAAGTTTTTAAACGGAAGACCTCTATTGCAATATACTGTTGATGCTGCTAAGCAATCCAAAGATTTGTCAAAAGTAATTTTAAGCTCAGATAGTGATGCTATTATTGAAGTTGCTAAAGGATTAGATTTAGAAGTCCCTTTTAAAAGACCAGCAGATTTAGCTCAAGATAAATCACCAACATTACCTGTGATTTTACATGCTTTAGAATATTTTGAAAGTCAAGGTGAGTACTTTGATGCTGTGTGTTTATTACAAGTTACTTGTCCTTTTAAAACAGGCGATTTTATAGATAAAGCTATCAAGAAATTTAAAGATTCTAATGCAGATGCTTTAGTATCTGTACAGGAAGTACCAGATAAGTTTAATCCGCATTGGATATTTAAAGAAAATATTGAAGGTAATTTAAAACTGTTTTCTAATGATGAAAAAATTATTTCAAGAAGACAAGACTTGCCAAAAGTCTATCATAGAGATGGTTTAATTTATATAACTAAAACAGAAGTGCTAAGAAAACAACAATCACTTTATGGTGACACCTTAGCATTTATAATTTCACCTCCAGAGTTTAATGTAAATATCGATACGTTAGAAGATTGGGAAAAGGCTGAAAATATGTTACAAACAAGAAATGAATAATAAACGAGTAGGTATAGTAATAACTGATGGTGTAGGCTTTAGAAATTATATTTTAAGTGATTTTTTAAAAGAAGCCGAAGCAACTTATAAAGAGGTGATTATTTATTCATTTCTACCTAAATCTGCATATAAAGGTTTTATAACAAGTGCTCAAGTTATTGAGTTAGAAGATATCCAAGATGGATTTTTTACTTGGTTCTTTATGAAATTAAAAGAGGTTGCACACATGCAACTAAATCGTAAAGGTAATTTTGGTATTCAATTTAATTACAATCGTAATAAAGCTAAAGGAAGCACAAATAGAGACCATGCAAAACGATTTATTTATGCTTTCACACAACTGTTTCATTCCGAAAGATGGATTTCATTTTTTAATAAGTGTCAGCAAAGAACATTCAAAAATCATAAGATTACCAAGCAGTATTTTGAGTTATTGAAATCACATAATGTCGATTTTTTATTTTTTACACATCAAAGACCTCCATACATAGCGCCGTTAGTATATGCTGCTAATAAGTTAGGAATAAAGGTATGTACATTTATTTTTAGTTGGGATAATTTAGCATCTAAGGGTAGAATGGCTGCTACTTTCGACTATTATTTTGTGTGGAGTGAATTAATGAAGTCTGAACTGTTAGACTTTTACTCAAAAATAAAGAGTAGACAAATTTTTGTAGTTGGAACACCGCAGTTTGAACCATATGTGTTGGAGAGATATGGCTTAGAAGAAAGTGATTTTAAAACAAAATTTACTTTAAATAAAAACGAAAAAACGATTTGTTATAGTTGTGGAGATGTAACTACTAGTCAAAATGATGGCTTGTACGTAGAAACAATTGCCGAAGCTATTGCTAATGGAGAAATACCAAAAAATACTAACTTTTTAGTACGCACCTCACCAGCCGAAACTGCCGAAAGATTTATATACTTAAAAGATAAATACCCTTTTATTATCTGGAATTATCCAAAATGGCCTTTAAGTAGAGAAGAACATCAAGAAACTTGGTCGCAGCGTATCCCTGCGGTTGAGGATATGACTGATTTAAAATCAATACTAAAATACTGTGATGTATTTGTAAATATGTGTTCAACAATGAGTTTGGACGCTATGTGTTTTGATAGACCAGTTATTAACCCAGTGTTTGGAAATAAAGAGAATGGTTTATATGATGACCAACGATTTTTAAACTATTTACATTATAAACGTGTTGCCGAAAGTGGAGCTGTGGCTATCGTAAAAAATAAAGAAGAACTAATTTCTGGCATTTTAGAAGCAATTGATAACCCAAAACTAAGGTTAGAAGCGCAGAAAAACTTATTAAAAACGCAGGTGTCACATAAACTAGAAGGAACATCAAAAAGAATTGTAAATACTATAAACCAATGTATTAGTTAATGGGAAAACGAATGGCTATAATATGTAATTATAACCTTTCTCCAGATAGAATTGGAGGTATGGATAGGTTTTATGTTGCGTTTGATGCTAAAGCAAGAAAACAAGGTTATAAGGTCGATTGGTTTTTTCCTGTATATAATGGTTTTGAGTTTTTTAAAGATCTAACTATTCATAGTTCTAATAATGAAAGATTAAGTGATTTTTTTATTAATCATATCAAAAATACTGGAGTTGCCTACGATGTCGTAATTACGCATTTTATTGAATTATGTACATCATTCTATAAAGAAATAAAATCGTTAAATAATAAAACACATATAATTGCTGTAGACCATAATCCAAGACCATTACAAGGATTCCCTTTTAAAAAGCGAATTAAGAATAAGCTAAAAGGCATGCTTTATGGAAAATATATCAACCAGTTTATTGGCGTATCTAAGTACACTACATATCATATTTTAAATGACTACGGTAAGCATCTAAAGAAGAAAACTAAAGTAGTGTATAATGGAATTGATATAAATGTTTTTCAAAAACGTACACAATTAAATGATTTTAAGTTTATTGTAGCGTCGCATTTACGTCCTTCAAAAGGGATTCAAGATTTAATTGAGGCAGTGTCTTTAATAGATAAATCCATTGCTTCAAAAATGCAAATTGATATTTATGGTGAAGGTCCTATGCAAGACGAATTATTAAAGCTTACTAATCATAACAATCTTGAAGATATAATTAGTTTTAAAGGTAGTTCTCCTAAGCTTCATGAGTTGTTTAGTAATTATAGTTATATGATTCAACCAACGTATATGGAATGTTTTAGCTTGTCTATTTTAGAAAGTCTATCAGCAAACATTCCTGTAATTACAACACAAGTTGGTGGTAACCTTGAAGTAATTAATGATGGTGAAAATGGTTTTATATTCAATGCAGGAAACATTGAAAAGTTAAAACAGATTTTAGAAGATATTGTTACTCAAAAACGAGGGATAACCATGGATGTAAGTCTTTTGGTCAAAGACAATTATTATTTAGATAAAATGGTAGAGGATCACATAAAGTTATTACCATGCATATAGCGTTTTTAACACCAGAATATCCTCATGAAAAACTGAACAGATCAGGTGGATTAGGTACAAGTATCAAAAACTTAGCCATGGCATTGTTACAAAAAGATGTGAAGGTTACAGTGTTTGTGGTGTACCAGTCTAAAAATGAAGAATTTGAAGATGAAGGCGTAATAATAAAAAGTATAGCTCATAAAAAGTATCCTTTTTTAGGTTGGTATTTAGAGCGAAAACGTATCCAAAAAATAGTTCAAAAAGATATTTCTGAAAATGCTATAAATCTTATCGAAGCACCAGATTGGACTGGAGTTTCTGCTTTTATGAGGTTTTCAATACCATTGGTAATTAGAATTCATGGAAGTGATGCTTATTTTTGTCATTTAGAAAATAGAAAGCAGAAGTGGAAAAACTATTTTCAAGAACGAAATGCATTAACTAATGCTAATGCAATCATTTCGGTTAGTGATTTTTCAGGAGCACTTACAACATCTATTTTTAAATTAAAAAAGAAAACCAAGACCATTTACAATGGTATAGACATAGATAAGTTTAGCCCAAGTTTAGAATGCGAACCTAATCAAATACTATATTTTGGAACCTTAGTAAGAAAAAAAGGTGTGTTAGAATTAGCGCAAATATTCAATTTGATTATTGAAAAAAATCCCGAAGCAAAACTGTTATTAATAGGGAAAGATAATATGGATGTATTCGAGAAAAAATCAACCTTAAGTTTGTTTAAGTCTTTATTGTCATCTGCAGCTTCACAACAGCTTAATTACATTCCAGAAGTGCCATATAACCAAGTGAAAAGTTATATAAGTAATGCTTCTGTAGTAGTGTTACCAAGTTTTGCTGAGGCATTTCCTATGACTTGGTTGGAGACTATGGCAATGGAAAAGCCATTGGTTGCATCTAATATTGGATGGTCAAAAGAGTTGATTGAAAATGGAATAACAGGTTATGCAATTAATCCAACAAATCATAAAACTTATGCTGAAACAATAAAAAGTCTTTTAGAGGATAAAACACTTTGTCATAAAGTAGGGAAGGCAGCTAGACAGAAGATTGTTAATGAGTTTTCAATGAGTTTGGTTGTCGATAAAAACATTGAATACTATAAACATATAATTAGTAAGAGATGATTGAAGAAAAATTAATTTTTTTAAACTCGCAATCACCTCGTTCAGGTCATAATTTTGTAGCTGAGGTTATTAGGAAGATTGTAGATTGTGAAACGCCAATTGGTGATCGAAGTGAAATACCTTTTAATCCTATTTTAAGTGTTTATCACAAGACACTTAACACTTACTTTTCAAGTGGAGGAAGTAAGGCATTTTTAGATGATTTATTTATAAATGATATAAGAGATAAGTTGCTTAAAAACAATACGAATGTTTTAATAAAGTATACCAATTATACAGGAGCAAAAGACGCTAAACAAATTTATAAAGACGATATACATATACTTTCTATAAGAGATCCTAAAGACTGTTTATTGTCTTTATTTAAAGGAATGAAGTATAAAAAGGGTTATAAGTCTTTATTAAAAAAAATGGCCTTGCCTTTTGGATTATATCATTATACGTTTTCAAAAAAATACAGTGATAAGATATTAGCGGAAATACCAAATGTGAATGACTTTTTTGTGATTAAATATGAAGATTTAGTTACAAAAAATGAAGAGTCATTAAAGCAGTTAATTAATCTTTTTAATTCTAATATTTCTGTTGAAGAATTAAAAGAAAAAATGGATAATGTAAAGGTGTTAAATTCGTCTTTTTACAAGGAGGAGACTAACTCTAAAACCATGTGGGAAGCTTCAGAGAAAAGTACAAAATTTAATCCTGTAAACAGAAATAAAGGTTTCAATTTCTTGCAAATTTTAGGCGTGAAAATTGGGTCTAAGAGATTAAGAAAAAGAATGGGTTACATTTAAAAAGTAAGATTGATGATAGTTTTGCAGCATAATAATAACAAAGTGGTTTCCGTAAAAGGACTTAATAACGAAACAGTTGTTAATGATACTTCTATGTCACCAATAAAAGTATTATTAGAGTTGGCAAAACTTAATGATAATTCAATTTTAGTTTGGTGTCATGAGTCACAAATAGATAATGTAGATTTTGAGTTTATTGAAAAGGAGTTTCATCTAAAAAATATGATGTTGTCTTATACACAAGACCATTATTTTTCAGAACAAATAGGATATGTTGAAGATTCTCCATTTTTAAAAGTTAATAAACAAGTAAAATACCCAACATGGTTAATGAGTAGCCAAGTTGGAACTATACATGCTTCAATATTATTAATGTTTGAAGATGTAATTAGTTTAAAATCTAATTTTGATTATACATTAAATTCTATCGCTAAGTTAGGTATGATTAATGGCTTGTTTTGTTATTCACAGCCTAAGCTTTTAAAAAATAATAACCAAACCGCAATTAGGTCAAAAGCATCAATAGCTACACTTTTCAAGTTTGTTAAGCAACACTATAAGTTAAGTTGGGTGTTTTTGTTGTTTTTTAATTTAGTTTTCTACGATAAAAAACTAGCATTTTGGTCATTTATAAAAACATTGGGTTTTTCTAAACTAAGCTTTAATAATATAATCAATATAGAAGCTTTAAAACAAAAAAGTAGGGATAAGAATGTAACCATAGATGTTGTCATTCCAACTATAGGAAGAAAAGATTATTTACATAATGTTGTCAAAGACTTAGCAGCTCAAACATTATTACCAAAAAATGTAATTATCGTAGAGCAAAACCCTAATGAAGGCAGTGTTTCAGAATTAGATTTCTTAAAAAATAACTATTGGCCCTTTGTAATAAAGCATCATTTTATACATCGCGCAGGTGCTTGTAATGCTAGAAACATGGCGCTTAAGGAAGTGACATCAGATTATGTGTATTTAGCAGATGATGATAATGTATTTGAAGCCACCTTATTAGAAGATATTATAGATACAATGCAGAAGTATAGCTTTGAAGCAATTACCATGTCTTATTTAAAGAAAGATGAGGTGGAACGCATAAAGCAACCAATTCAATGGTCAACTTTTGGAGCTGGAAGTAGTGTAATTAATTCTAAGTTTTTGGATAAAATAGCATTCAATTTAGCTCTAGAATTTGGTTATGGTGAAGATGTCGATTTTGGAATGCAACTGCGTAATTTTGGAACAGACGTCATCTACTTTCCTAACATAAAAATATTACATCTTAATGCACCAATGGGAGGATTTAGAACACGTTTTATACATCCTTGGGAGAATGATAATGTTCAACCAAAACCATCGCCAACAATTATGCTTAATAGAATGCTGAACGTAACAACACAACAAACACTTGGTTACAAAACAGTTTTGTTTTTTAAATACTATAAGCGTCAAAGTATAAAAAATCCAATGGCCTATTATAAAAGTTTTAATAAACAATGGGAACAAAGTGTATATTGGGCTAATCAATTAAAAGTTAAAAACAGGTAATGAAATTTTCGTTAGTGATATGTACATATATGCGTCCTAAGCCATTGGTAAAACTGCTTAACTCTGTAAGTACACAAACTTTGTATCCTAATGAAATATTAATAATTGATGGTTCTACCAATTCGGCGACTAAGGATATAATAAATGCTGTTGAGTATCAGAACTTAAAATACTTTGCTGTTAGTGATGAACATAGAGGACTGACCAAACAGCGTAACTATGGAATTTTAAAAGTAAGTAATGATTCCGAAGTAGTTTGTTTTTTAGATGACGATACCGAATTAGATGCTCACTATTTTGAAGAGATTATCAAAGCTTTTAAGTCCAATAAAGAAATAGTTGGTGTTGGAGGTGTAGCAGTAAATGAGAATAGATGGGCAAAGGCAAGTCCAAATATTAATTACTCTAAAAAGAAGTATTATTTCTCAGGAGATTATGTAGTTAAAGAAGGACTTAGAAATGTAGTTAGAAATTACTTAGGTTTAGAATCACCTTATCCTTCAGGAATTTTACCAAGCTTTTCACATGGAAGAACTTGTGGTTACCCTTTAAATGGAGAAATTCATGAAGTAGATTTACTAATTGGTATGTCCTTTAGTTTTAAAAAATCTGTTGTAGATAAAATTAAGTTCTCTACCTATTTTGAAGGTTATGGGTTGTATGAAGATGCCGATTTTTCATTAAGAGCATTAACATATGGGAAAAATGTAATTTGTACATCTGCAAAATTAAACCATTATCACGATGAAGCTGGAAGACCAAATAAGTTTAAGTATGGTAAAATGGTTATAAGAAATGGTTGGTATGTGTGGAGAATAAAAAATCCTAAACCAACTTTTAAAGATAGTTTTAAGTGGCATTTAATTAATTTTATTCAAATGAATATTAGGCTACTAAATGTTATAAATACCAATAAAAGAAAAGAGGCTTTAACCGATGCCTTAGGAAGAATATTTGGGTGGTTTTCTTTATTGTTTAATAAGCCTCAAATTTTAGATAAATGAAACTAGCTATTTTTACTCTTGTTGAGCATAAAATTGTAGATGGTAAATTCTATGGCTACGCACCTTATGTTAGGGAAATGAACCTATGGACTAATTATGTTGATGATGTTATTGTAGTAGGTTTAAAAGCAAAAGATAATACAGTTACAGATATAGATTTAGCTTATAGTCATCCAAATATTCAATTTGTTGAGGTGCCTAGTTTTAATATAAAATCCATTAAAGAGATTTTTAAAACACTTCTTAGTTTTCCTTCAATTTTTTTCAAGATGTTTAAAGTCATGAAAAAAGCAGATCATTTACATTTACGTTGTCCTAGTAATGTATCTGCCATTGCTGCCATTGTTCAAATATTCTTTCCTAGAAAACCAAAAACAACTAAATATGCTGGAAATTGGAATCCACGAAGTATTCAGCCTATAGGTTATAGGTTCCAAAAAGCGCTTTTACGAAATACATTTTTAACAAAAAACATGAAGGTTTTGGTGTATGGTGAGTGGAAAAATCAAACTAAAAATGTGTATCCTTTTATGTCTGCTACTTATCACAATTCTGAGCGAGTAGCGCATATACCAAGAGTTTATAATAAAGAACTAAATTTTATTTTTATAGGTAGTATGGTTATTGGTAAACGACCTATGTTGACCATACAAATTATTCAAGGTTTAAGAGATAAAGGGTATAATTGTAAACTACATATGTATGGAGATGGTGTCTTGATGGGTGAGCTTAAGGCTTATGTAGATGAAAATGAATTAAATGATGTGGTGTATTTGTATGGAAATCAATCTAAAGAAGTTGTTAGAGAAGCTATAAAAAAATCACATTTCACAATATTACCATCAAAAAGTGAAGGTTGGCCAAAGGCAATTGCTGAAGGAATGTTTTTTGGAGCTATTCCCATATCTACTAAAATTTCATGTTTAGAATGGATATTAGATTATGGGAAACGAGGTGTTTTAATAGAAGCAGAGTTGGATGCTGCGGTATTCGAAATTAGCAAATGTATAGAAAACAATGACTTAGAGACTATGTCAAAATTAGCTCAAGAGTGGTCACAAGTATATACTTTAGATAAATTAGATAAAGAAATAAAAATAGCTTTAGGATTATAATGCGTGTACTACAAATCATAGATTCACTTGATGCAGGAGGAGCAGAGCGTATGGCTGTTAATTTAGCTAATGGGTTAGGTACACATAAACAGATTGATAAATCTTTTTTATGTACTACTAGAGCTGAAGGACTTTTGAAATCTAGTGTTAATAATGATGTAGGTTATTTGTTTTTAGATAAGAAAAAAGCTTTAGATATTAAGTCGATTTTAAAGCTGAATAAATTTATAAAGCAAAATAAGATAACAATAATACATGCACATTCTACTTCGTTTTTTATAGCAACTATCGTTAAATTGTTAAATGGAAATGTGAAACTATTTTGGCATGACCATTATGGTAAAAGTGAGCAATTAAATGAGAGATCAAGTTTTGTTTTAAAGATATGTTCTCGATTTTTCACTCATATTTTTTCGGTAAATATGACTTTGCTTAATTGGGCAAAAAATAAATTATCGTGTAATAGTGCGACATATTTATCCAATTTTGCTTCCAATAAGTTAAGCCCAAAAACAGAAACAGAATTAAAGGGTGAAAAAGGGAAACGTATTCTATGTTTGGCTAATTTACGTCCACAAAAAGATCATAAAAACTTAATTAATGCTTTTAATAAACTATCTAAAATAGTTGATTCTTGGACATTACATTGTGTTGGGAAAAATTTCAATGACGAATATTCTAAAAGCATTTTCAAACTTGTCGATAATTTAAAACTTAATGAAAGTGTTTTCTTTTATGGAAGTAAGCAAGATACTACTAATATTATTTCACAGAGTGATATTGGTGTACTAGCTTCAAATTCTGAAGGATTGCCTTTAGCACTTCTAGAATATGGATTAGGAAAGTTAACAGTAATTACAACAAATGTTGGCGATTGTAGTGTAGTTATAACAGATGGAATAGAAGGAAGAGTGGTACCACCAAATGATAATGAAAAACTGTTTTTAGCAATGAAAGATTTAATTGAAGATGAAGCATTGTCTAAAAACTATTCTAAAAATCTTAATGAAAAGGTCAAAAATCAATTCTCAGAAAAGGCAATTTTAGAAGATTTAATAAAATACTATACAAATAACTAAAAACACTATTTTAGAATTTTAATAGACTAACTGTTTAATGAATTTAAAAGAAAACTATATAGCTTTAGTAATTATGCACATTGTTATTGGCGTGCTTATATACTCTATAGGTTCTTTTTCTAGAATATTTTTTCTTGCAGTTATAGGTTATTTTTTAGTACAGATAATAATTTCACCAATTAAGCAAAAAACCTATAATATACTGTTGGCCTGTGCTTATATAGTGGGTTCCGAAGTTTTGTTTAGAATGACAGGAGGTGGGATTTTTTATGAGTCGTCCAAGTATTTTGTGATTTTCTTTGCGCTCTTTGGAATGTTTTATAGAGGTATTTCAGGTAAAGGATATCCATACTTTATTTATTTAATTCTATTAGTTCCAGCAGTAGTTGTTGCATCCACAAATTTAGGTTATGATTTAAATTTTAGAAAGAGTGTGGCTTTTGTGCTAAGCGGACCAGTATGTTTGGGTGTAGCAGCATTGTTTTTTTATGATAAAAAAATACACATAGAAAAAATGCTTAATGTTTTGGTGTATTTAAGCTTACCAGTTGTCTCAATGACTACATATTTGTTTTTATATACTCCAAGTTTAAAATCTGTCTTAACAGGAACAGGTTCTAATTTTGCTGCTTCTGGTGGTTTTGGACCTAATCAAGTATCTACAATGTTGGGTATTGGCATGTTTGCATTTACAGTACGTTTTTTCATGAAGTCACCAACGTTATTTTTAAAGGTTTTTAATGCTGCTGTATTAGGAGCTATAGCTTTTAGAGCCATTGTTACATTTAGTAGAGGAGGTGTTTTAGCAGCTATAATTATGATAGGTGCGTTTTTATGGTTGTTGTATGCAAAGTCATCATACAGGCAAAAGCAAAATATATTACTGACCTTTGTTTTATTCTGCTTTGTTGGTATTGCTACTTGGATTACAAGTTCTAATCAAACAGAGGGATTAATTGATAAAAGATACTCAAATCAAGATGCTAAAGGAGAGGTTAAAGAAGATATTTCAACAGGAAGAGTAGATTTATTTGTTGGTGAGTTAGAAGGTTTTTTTCAACATCCTTTTGTAGGTGTAGGAGCTAGTGGTATGAAGCAATTTAGACTTGAATTAGAAGGAGGTATTGTAGCTTCACACAATGAAATTAGTAGGTTATTGTCTGAGCATGGACTCATGGGTGTTCTTATTTTGTTGATATTGATATTTAAACCGCTAGATTATAGAACGCAGCATAAAGGGAATTTGTTTTTTTATGCGTTTCTTTGTTTTTGGTTTGCTACAATAAACCATTCAGCAATGCGTATTGCAGCACCTGCATTTATATACTCTTTGTCATTATTAAATATTCGTTATGATAAGCCTTCTATACGTAGGAAACAACTTAAAGCATAGTAATTCTAATATTACTACTATTGAAACATTAAGTAGGTTGCTTGAGAGTGAAGGGTTTAATATAACGCTAACTTCTAGTAAAAAAAGCAAGGTAAATCGCCTTATTGATATGATCATAACTTTTTTCAAAGTTTATAAAAAGGTTGATTATATTTTAATAGACACCTATAGTACATCTAATTTTTATTATGCTATAGTTATAAGTCAACTCTCAAGGTTATTTAAGGTAAAGTATATCCCAATATTACATGGTGGAAATTTGCCTGATAGAATATCAAAATCAAAATTTTTAAGTAAGTTAATATTTAAAAATGCTTACAAAAATGTATCTCCTTCATTGTTTTTAAAAGAACGTTTTCATGATGAAGGCTTTAGCAATGTAGTTTATATTCCAAATACTATAGAGATTCAAAATTATAAGTTTGAAGAAAAAAGAAATTATCAAGAGATTAATTTACTTTGGGTAAGGTCATTTGCAAATATTTATAACCCTAAAATGGCAGTAAAAGTACTGCAGGAATTACTGAAATTAGGTTATAAAGCATCTTTATGTATGGTTGGTCCAGACAAAGATGGTAGTTTAATTAAAACAAAAGCGTTTGCTAACTCAATAGGAGTTGAGGTAACGTTTACAGGGAAATTATCTAAAAAGGAATGGATATCTATTTCTAAAGATTACAATGTCTTTATCAATACTACTAATTTTGATAATATGCCAGTAAGCGTAATTGAAGCTATGGCTTTAGGACTTCCAGTAGTATCTACTAATGTTGGAGGCATTCCGTATTTAATTTCTCATAATGAAAATGGATTAACCCTAAACCCAAATGATGTGAGTGCTATGGTAAATGAAATTGAACGTTTGTTAAATGATGTTCAGTTAAGAGAGCAAATTGTCCATGCTGCAAAACAAAAAGTAGATTTATTTGATTGGCAAGTGGTTAAAAAACAATGGATAAGGTTATTAAATGATTAAGGATTTACTTAGTTGTTAATAATCTATTCATCTGTTTTTATTTTTTTACTTGCACTGAGTTGTTATCTTTATACCTTGCTAATAACCTAACCAACATGAGCTCAAAAAAAGGAATGCATTTTGAAGTGTCTGAACGTAAAGTTTTATTACGTATTCTGGATATATGCTCAGTTTTAGTAGGTTTATATTTTGTTAGTTCGGTTTTTACATTTGATTATTTTACTATTACAAAGGAGAACTGGCTTTGGTCTTTGGTTTTAGTTTTTTACTTAACCATTTTCGGAACTATTTTCGAGCTTTATGATTTAAAGGCTTCTAGCCAATTGGATGTTACGTTTAAAAACATAGTTTTAACAGCGTCAATAACTGTTCTCTTCTACTTGTTAACACCAGTAATTACTCCTTTTTTACCAGAAAAGAGGATACAAGTAGTCTATTTTTATTTAACCATAATAGCAGCTATGTTTTTATGGCGATTAGCTTATACTACACTAATATCGTCACCGCGTTTTTATAAGAGAGTACTTCTTATTGGAGAAGTTTCTAATATTGAAAATATAGTTAAAACTATTAGTACCTATGATCCAAACTATAAAATACATGGTTTTGTTGATTGTGAAGACTCTAATAATAAAATAACATTTACAGGTTTAAAGGAATTCGATTCTAAAGATTTAAGCTCAGTTATTAGTAAAGAGAATATTTCAGAAATTGTTGTAGCTATATATAATCCAGATAGGATTACTCCAAATATTTATAACCAACTTACTGCATTGCTTGAACGTGGTTTTATTATAAGAGAGTACACACAAGTATTTGAAGAAATTACAAAACGTGTTCCAGTGCAATTTGTTGGTAAAGACTTTTATAGATATTTCCCTTTTAGTAGGAGTAATCAGAACAAATTATATATGTTTTTTCATCGTTTGATGGATATTATTTGCTCCATAATTGGGTTGGTTTTTGGGTTGATTTTTGTTCCATTTATTATTATAGGAAATCTAATAGGAAACAAGGGACCATTGTTTTATACACAAGAGCGTGTAGGTAAAAATGGAAAACCATTTAAGATAATAAAATATCGAACAATGGTTACACATGCAGAGTCCAATGGTGCCAAATGGGCACAAAAGAATGATGTTAGAGTTACCTCATTTGGACGTATTTTAAGAAATACTAGGCTAGACGAAATACCTCAGTTTATTAATGTTTTAAGAGGAGATATGAGTATTATTGGTCCTCGACCAGAGCGTCCATTTTTTGTTAAAGAGTTATCTCAAGTAATTCCATTTTACGAAACTAGACATACTATAAAACCAGGGCTTTCTGGTTGGGCTCAGGTGAACTCTAGATATGGTGCATCTATAGAAGATAGTTTAGAAAAGTTGCAATATGATTTATACTATATAAAGCATAGAAGTTTCTTTCTTGATATAAATATTATTGTAAAAACAATAAGTACAGTATTGTACTATAGAGGGCAATAAAGAGTTTATTTATTATAATAACTTATTAAATAAAGGTATCTAACCATTAGTGCTACTAGTAAAGGGATTAATGCTGGAGCAAAAACTTGTACGCCAATAGTCCAATGTAATGTCATTAGGCAAAGCATAATTACTAATAGTTTTAAATATTTAATAAACCATTGTTTTGGTGTTTTGCTTAAAACTTGTTTGATTACAAATATGTTTAAAGCAAAAGCCCATAATAAATTGTAGTTAAACCCTGTAGCTGTATGGTTAGTAGCAAACCATAAAAGCAGTAAACCAATACCAATTAAGCCTGTTATTGTAAAAATAAAAATGTCTAAATAAGTAGATTTTGTGTTGGTCTTTTTGTCTTTGTAAGTAATAAACAATATGCCTAATGATAGTATCAGGAAAACAAAAAGAGGAGAAGTAATAAAAGTGCTCTTATTGTCTTTTTTTGGTGCGTCAAAAATTAATTTTTCTTCTTTTATAAGTTTTGAACTGTCGTTTTTAAAAGTAGCAGAACTAAAAAAAGAGTGAATGTTTTTTGGTAAAAACATATGATCTTCTGGCGTAGCTTTTTTATCAATTATTGAGCCTAAAGCAATATCAATCCCTACACTTCCCCAAGAGTTATAGTTAAGCTCATTTTGAATAAGCGCTCTAAAAGTTTCTTGTTGAAAATTTTCAGGAGTATGGTAAGTAACATTGTTATTTGTAACCACATTAACTACATCTTTTATTTTGGTAGCACAATTATCATAAAAGAAATCGTATAAGTAATATTTGTTTTCTGGCTTTATATTATTTGTTAGAAAATCGAATAGTGCTTGTCTTTCTTCTTGGTTAAGGTTTAAAACTTGTTCTTTAATACTTCTTTGTTGGGCAACATAATTTGCGTAAAAATCTTTATAGTATGATAATCCTATTTTATAATTAAGTTTTCCTTGAGCAAATTCTAGATAAAAACTGGGTGTGTCAAAATCGAAGCGACCATAATCAAAAACTAAATCTCTATTAAAAGCTTTGTCTTTAACTCTAAACGCACTATGTCCAAAGGCATCATTTAGCATAGTTCCAGGACCAATGGTTAGTACACTTATTTCTGCATCTGGTGCTAATGTTACTTGAGCATTGCTAAATAGAAAGGAAGATAAAAATGAGAAGACAAGTAGTTTTAGTTTCATAAGTAATTTTGTACTATCTAAAAATACTAAAATCTAACTTTACAGAAAATACATTTGAATAAAGAGCTGCACTTTGATCTCCAATATCTGTAAAAGCATAGTCTATTTGAATACCATTGTACTTAAATCCTAATCCAAAGTTTGGTTGAAAAGTAAGTTTCTCGTTATTGTCAATTTGTAATTCATTTTGAAAATTACCTAAACCTGCTCTTAAAAACACTAGGTCAGTATAACCAAATTCAAATCCTAAAGCAGGATTAAAACTGGCAAAAGATGTAGAGATAATATCGTTATTTTCTTCAAAACGAACAATTAAATCAAATTCTGCGCGTAAAGTATAATCGTAATGAAATTCGTAAAATTTAGAAACACCTAATTGTAGTTTTGGTAAAGTTAATTCGGTTCCTTCTGGAGTTTCTTGGTTTTGACCTTCAATAGCATCTTGTATAGTTGCTAGTTTACCTTCATCAATAGCCCAAGCATTAAAAGTTGTTGTAATATCTCTTGCCATTAATCCAAATTTCCAGTTGTTATCACTTTCAAATTGAATACCTACATCTAAACCAAATCCCCAAGATGAAGCAAAATCACCAATAATACGTCTAATAACTTTAGCGTTGACACCATAATTCCAACCAGGAACAGGAAGTCTTCTCGAATAAGAAAAGGTTAAACCATAATCAACAGCCGAAAATAAATTAATTCTGTCGTAGTTTACATTTCCTTGCTCATCAATAAGTTGTGTTGTGTCTAGTATGTCATCTACACCAAATCTAATAAGTGATAATCCAACAGCACTTCTGTCATCTAAAGGCATCGCAAAAGCAGCATAGTTATAATTGGCTATGTTTGCAAAATAGCTTGAGTGCATTAATGCCATTTGACTATCCTCAAGGTTTACTAAACCAGCAGGATTCCAATATCCAGAATTTACATCGTTACTATGTGCTACAACAGCGTTACTCATACCAAGAGCTGCTGCGTCAACACCTATATTCATAAACTCATTGGAGTATTTTCTGGTGGTTTGTGCAGACATAATAGTTGCACATAAAACTAGCAATGCAAAAGTGTATTTTTTCAAAAACAAATTTTTTTACAAATATCAATAATTCAACTAATAAACTCTAATTTTTTATAGATATTGTATTTAAAATATATTAGACGAAAATAGTTTATTATTTTTACTGAAATTAAAATCTTTAGTTTGAAAAAACAGATACCCAATTTTGTAACACTTTTAAATTTATTTTGCGGAAGTGTTGCTGTTATTTTTGCTGTACACGGAAATATGAAGCTTACAGCTTTGTTTGTGTTTTTAGGCATATTTTTCGATTTTTTTGATGGCTTATTAGCGCGTAAATTAAAAGTGCAAAGTGAACTAGGTTTGCAACTTGATTCATTAGCAGATATGGTAACTAGTGGTTTAGTTCCTGGATTAGTTATGTTTAATTTGTTAGGTTTATCTTTAGATGAGTGGTCATCAATTGGAGTGAATAAAACTGTAGATTATGCTTTTGCAATTGATTCCGTAGTTTTCCTTCCATTTTTTGGATTACTTATTACTTTAGGTTCAGCTTATAGGTTGGCAAAGTTTAATATTTCAACTAATCAAACCGATTCGTTTATTGGTGTTCCAACACCTGCAAATACATTATTAATATTATCATTGCCATTAATTTTAGAATATCAAAACAGTGATTTAATGAATGCTATTATTCTTAATAAATGGTTTTTAATAGCTATAACCATATTAAGTTGCTATTTGTTAAATGCTAATATTAAACTATTAGCTCTTAAGTTTAAAAATTGGTCTTTTAAAGATAATTCGGCACGTTATTTATTAATTATTTTAGCTGTAGTATTATTGGTTATCTTCCAATTTGCAGGTATTCCACTTATCATATTAACGTATATAATCTTATCACTTTTAAATAGAAAGTAATCTTATGTTAGAAAGTATTTTTACATTATTAATGCTTGTAATGTTACAAGCAGTATTAGGTTTTGACAACTTATTATACATCTCACTAGAATCCAAAAAGGCACCAGAATCTGACCAAAAACGTGTTAGAAAGGTTGGTATCTTGATTGCCATAGCACTTAGAATTGTATTACTATTTGTATTAGTATCTATTATTGACTATTTCCAAGAACCGTTTTCATTTTTAACAGGAGGAATAGGTGAGTATGCACATTTCGCATTTAATGGTCATAGTTTAATAGTGTTAGCTGGAGGTGGATTTATCATATATACAGCCATAAAAGAAATATGGCATATGATTTCTATTAAACATTTAGATGAATATTTAGAAGGCGATACAAATAGTCATAGTAAATCATCTAACGCTGTAGTTGCTAGCATCGTATTAATGAATTTAGTATTTTCGTTTGATTCTATTTTAGCAGCAATTGGGTTAACAAGCGATATAGAAAACTCAACCACAGCATTTATAATTATGGCTATTGCTATTGTAGCGAGTGGTCTGTTAATGTTGGTATTGGCTAACAGAATTTCTACATTCTTAGCTAAAAATAGAATGTACGAAGTACTTGGTTTGTTTATACTTTTTATAGTTGGTATTATGTTAGTGACCGAAGGTGGTCATTTAGCACATATAAAACTATTTGGAAACGAAATTGTACCAATGAGTAAAACAACATTCTATTTTGTATTAGCTGTTTTAGTAATTGTAGATGTAGTTCAAGGACGTTACCAAAAGAAACTAATTGCTGAACGTGAACATAAAAAAGGTATGAAATAGATGATTAGATAGTTAGAATGTCTCATTATCTATACTTCTAAGTTGTAAGTAATACTCAACTCACTCAATTTTCATAAATGGTAAATAATAAAATTGGATTAAGTTTAAACGATTTTCCATCTTTAGAAAATTATAAAAAAAATTTACAAAGTTTAAAGGAACTCGATTTTAGAAACCTTTCTTTTGAGGAATTGCGAAAAGCTTACTTTGACCAAGCCAAAATTTTGCCCTATGTTTTAGGTAATACATCTCACACAATTTTTTCAAAAAACGAAAACAATTTCTTTTATAGAGCAAGAATACAACGGAGAAGTGAAATGCAAAAGGAAGATTCCACTTTAATTCAAAATTTCTCTTTTCCTCCACCTTCATATTGTAGTGACAATGGAAGAGCAAATTTAAAAAACACATCTGTTTTCTATTGTTCTAATACTGCCCCAGCTGCTCTAAACGAAGTAGAAATTGAAAATGGTTCAGAAGGGTTTCTAGGTGTTTGGGAATTAGACACAAAATCAGAATTAATTTTTAATTTATTAATGTCTAATGATACACCAGAAAGTAACTCATGGAGTGAGTATATCAAAGAACGTGATTATAATTATAAACTAAATCAAAAATTACATGAAGGAGAACTGTCAAATCATATGGATAGCTTAAGGAAGTTTATTAATGATGTTTTTATGTATGAAAATAAGCCTTATTGGCTTTCATCCTTTTTAGCTAACAGATATCTTTATGGTAATGACAATTCTGATTTCATAGTTTATCCAAGTGCAAAATCACATCACGATTATGTTAATTATGCTTTTCATCCAAATGCCGTACTTAATCATTTAAAACTATCTAGAGTTTTTATGTTCAGAATAAATGAAATTAATGATTCAGGTGTTTTCTATACAGTTTTGAAAGTTGGTTATCTAGATAGATTACATATTAAATGGAAATCAGCTGATGATAGTGATTTAAAATATATTCCTGAAGCTACAAGAAACAAAATCTAAAGTACTACTTACAACAACTTGTATAGTTCATTGCTCGGAAATTCCTATCGCTTCTGAACAATAGGCTCCTCTTTATTTGCTAACTTACTACAATCGCAACGAAACCATACACGGAAACGGTGTAAATTAAAACTCCAATTTCTTTTTACGAAGCTCGAAGTTTTGACCTAAGTATACTTTACGTACCATTTCATCGGCAGCAAGGTCTTCAGGTTTTCCAGCTTTTAGAATGCTACCTTCAAACATTAAGTAGGTTCTGTCGGTAATAGCAAGTGTTTCTTGGACGTTATGATCTGTAATAAGAATACCAATATTCTTTTTAGTAAGTTTTGCTACAATACGTTGAATATCTTCTACAGCTACAGGATCTACTCCAGCAAAAGGTTCATCTAGTAATATAAAACTTGGGTCAGTAGCAAGTGCACGTGCAATTTCTGTACGACGACGTTCTCCACCAGATAATAAGTCACCTCTACTTTTACGAATATGACCTAAACTAAACTCTTCAATAAGCGATTCCATTTTATGTAATTGCTCTTTTTTAGATAGCTTGGTAAGTTGTAAAACACTTAAAATATTATCTTCAATACTTAGTTTTCTAAACACAGAAGCTTCTTGTGCTAAGTAGCCAATACCACTCTGTGCACGCTTATACATTGGGTAGTTGGTAATTTCTTTATTATCTAAATAAATAGTACCACCATTAGGTTTAATAAGACCAACAATCATATAGAAAGATGTTGTTTTTCCAGCACCATTTGGTCCAAGTAACCCAACAATTTCTCCTTGTTTTACTTCTAACGAAACATCTTTTACTACTTTTCGTCCACTATAGGACTTCATTAAATTATCAGCTCTTAATATCATATCTTCTTTATGAACGCTAAAAATAGTAAAATCATATTTACTATGTATTTGCGCAACTTATTTTATAGAATTATTAACCTTTATTTTTCTCTAACGCTTCCCAATATTCATAGGCACGTCTTAGATGAGGAATAACAATAGTACCTCCAATTAAAGTACCAATACTAAGTGTTTCTGCAATTTCTTCTTTTGTGATTCCTTCATTATATGAAGCTTCAAGGTGGTATTTTACGCAGTCATCACAACGTAATACAGTAGAAGCTACTAAACCTAAAAGTTCTTTGGTTTTTCTGTCTAAAGCACCTTCTTGAAACGCATTAGTGTCAAGATTAAATATTCTTTTAATTATCTTATTGTTATCTGCTAAAATCTTATCGTTCATTTTAGCACGATACTCATTAAATTCGTTTACGATATCAGCCATTTTTTAACGCTTTTTTCTTTTGATTTTTTAGAACAATTTTTGAAATAAATATACTTACTTGATATAATATTAAAATAGGAATAGCTACTATTATTTGACTCGCAATATCTGGAGGTGTAATAATTGCTGATAAAATTAAAACAATTACTAATGCATATTTGCGGTATTTTTTTAATCCTTGTGGAGTTGCAAGTCCAACTTTAGTTAAAAAATAAATAATTATAGGCAGTTCAAAAACCAAACCTGATGCTAAAGCTGTTGATCTTACTAATGCTATATATGAACTAATATCAATTTGATTATCTACAACTTCAGAAATATTATAATTTGCTAAGAAATTTATTGATAGAGGACATACTATATAGTATCCAAAAAGTACTCCTGTAAAAAACAGTAAAGATGAAATAATGATAAACCCTCTTGAATGTTTTCGCTCGTTATCTCTCATTCCTGGGCTAATAAATTTCCACATTTGATATATCACATATGGAAAAGCAATAATAAATCCAGCAAAAATAGAAGTCCATATATCTGCTGAAAACTGACCAGCCATGGTTCTACTTTGAATAATCATTGGTAGCTCTTCATTACAAAAAGAAGTATCAACACCTAAAAACTGTGAAGCTTTACATAAAAAACTATATGTAGGAAAGCTCATGTCTAGAGGAGCAAATATTATATACTTAAAAATGGATCTACTAAATATAAAAGCAAAAGTTCCCACAAGAACCACTGAGCCAGTAGCTCTAATTAAATGCCACCTTAAATCTTCAAGATGGTCTAAAAAAGACATTTCGTTTACGTTCTTTCCCATTATATAATGCCTTCTTTTATTAAATCATGTACGTGTACTACACCAGCGTAATTTCCATTACCTTCAACCAATAATTGAGAAATACCATTTTCTTCCATTGTTTCCATAGCATCAACAGCCATAGCATTTTCGTCAATACGTTTTGGATTAGGACTCATAATGTCTGATGCTACTAAGTTGGTGAAATCATCAGATTTGGCAAGCATTCGTCTTAAATCACCATCAGTAATAATACCAATTATCTTTTTGTTTTCTGTTACTGCAGTAACACCAAGACGTTTTTCAGAAATTTCAACAATTACATCTTTTATATTTGTATTTGGTGACACTTCAGGTTTTTCATTTTGAGAGGATAAATCGTTCACTCTTAAATATAATTTCTTCCCTAAGGCACCTCCTGGATGATATTTTGCAAAATCCTTACTAGAAAAACCTCTTAACTCAAGTAAACAAACTGCTAAGGCATCACCAATAACTAATTGTGCTGTTGTACTAGTTGTAGGTGCTAAATTATTTGGGCAAGCTTCTTTTTCTACATAAGCGTTTAAGATATAATCTGCTTGTTGACCTAAAAATGACTCCGTATTGGAAGTAATTGCTATCATTTTATTTTTAGCATTCTTGATAAGTGGCACCAAAACTTTAATTTCTGGTGTATTACCACTTTTAGAAATACAAATTACGACATCGTCTTCTAGAATTAAACCTAAATCACCATGTATGGCATCAGCTGCATGCATAAAAACAGAAGGTGTTCCAGTAGAATTTAGCGTAGCAACAATTTTATTTGCAATAATTGCACTTTTACCAATTCCAGTTATTATAACACGTCCTTTAGAGTTATAAATAAGCTCGATGGCATCAGCAAAATCTTTATCTATTAAGTTGGATAAATTTGCAATAGCATTACTTTCTAATGTTATGGTTTCTTTTGCTATCTTTATAATTGAATTTGTAGTACTCAAAATATCTATTTTTTACATTTAAATTTGATAAAGAATCTATATCTTTAAAAAACACTACAAAAAAACGAAAAAAAATAGGAGTGATGCTAAATAAATCATAATTTGAACAAATTTATTAGCATTTTATTTATTTTAGTAAAAGAAAAATATACTAATTGAGGGATTAATGAGTATTAGTACAACCGAACTACAAGAGTCTTTAAAAAAATATTTTGGCTTTAGCACTTTTAAAGGGCTTCAAGAACAAGTGATTAAAAGCATTTTGGCTAATCAAAATACTTTTGTGATTATGCCAACTGGTGGAGGAAAATCGTTATGTTATCAATTA
Organism: Pontimicrobium sp. IMCC45349; assembly: GCF_047219225.1. GTDB lineage: Bacteria > Bacteroidota > Bacteroidia > Flavobacteriales > Flavobacteriaceae > IMCC45349. The sequence goes on from NZ_CP178208.1 coordinate 2,590,337, forward strand.
CCAGCATTAATGAAAGAGGGAACAGCAATAGTTGTGTCTCCTCTTATTGCATTAATGAAAAATCAAGTTGATGCTATTAGAGGTGTATCAAACGAAGAAGGAATTGCACACGTTTTAAACTCTTCACTTAATAAAACTGAAGTAAAAAGAGTTAAGGCAGATATTGAAAATGGTATTACAAAACTTTTGTATGTAGCACCAGAATCATTAACCAAAGAAGAAAATGTTGAGTTTTTAAGAGCACAAACAATTTCTTTTATGGCAATTGATGAAGCACACTGTATTAGTGAATGGGGACACGATTTTAGACCAGAGTATAGAAACTTAAGACATATTATAAAACGTATTGGTGATAATATTCCAATGATTGGATTAACTGCAACTGCAACACCAAAAGTTCAGGAAGATATTCTTAAAAATCTAGGTATTACTGATGCTACAACATTTAAAGCTTCATTTAATAGACCTAATCTTTATTACGAGATTAGACCAAAAACAAAGCAAGTAGATGCAGATATTATTCGTTTTGTAAGACAAAATGCTGGAAAATCTGGAATTGTTTATTGTTTGAGTAGAAAACGCGTAGAAGAATTAGCGCAAGTATTGCAGGTTAATGGTGTAAAGGCAGTGCCTTATCATGCCGGTTTAGATGCTAAAACAAGAGCTAAACATCAAGACATGTTTTTAATGGAAGATGTAGATGTAGTTGTGGCTACTATTGCTTTTGGAATGGGAATCGATAAACCAGATGTTAGGTTTGTAATTCACCATGATATTCCTAAAAGTATCGAAAGTTATTACCAAGAAACAGGTCGTGCAGGAAGAGATGGAGGCGAAGGACACTGTTTAGCTTATTATTCATATAAAGACATAGAAAAATTAGAGAAGTTTATGTCTGGTAAGCCTGTGGCTGAGCAAGAAATAGGTCATGCATTATTACAAGAAGTAGTTGCGTTTGCAGAAACCTCTATATCAAGACGTAAATTCATTCTTCATTATTTTGGAGAAGAATTTGATACAGAAACAGGAGAAGGTGGCGATATGGATGATAACGTTCGAAACCCTAAAAAACAAGTCGAAGCAAAAGAACAAGTGGCTGTTTTAATTGATGTGGTAGGAAAAACTAATGCTAAGTATAAGAGTAAAGATTTAGTAAATGTTATTATTGGTAAAGAAAACGCACTTATTAAATCACATCGTACAGATACACAACCATTTTTTGGTGTTGGTAAAGAAAAAGACGATAAGTTTTGGATGGCATTGATAAGGCAAGTTTTAGTTGCTGGTTTATTACGTAAGGATATCGAAACATATGGCGTTTTAAAAGTAACTCCTGATGGAGAAAACTTTACAAAGTCGCCAACGTCGTTTATGATGGCAGAAGATCATATTTATGATGAAGCTAGTAATGATGGTATTATTACAGCGGCAAAAGGAGGTGGAGCATCTGCAGACGAAACTTTAATGAAAATGCTTAAAGATTTACGTAAAAAAAATGCTAAAAAATTAGGCGTACCACCATTTGTGATTTTTCAAGATCCTTCTCTAGAAGATATGGCTCTTAAGTATCCAATTAATCTAAATGAATTATCCAATGTTCATGGAGTGGGAGAAGGTAAAGCAAAAAAGTATGGTAAAGATTTTGTGAGTCTAATTTCAAAATATGTTGAAGAGAATAATATAGAAAGATTAGAGGACATGGTTGTAAAATCAACAGGTTCTAACTCAGGTTTAAAACTATATATTATTCAAAATATAGACAGAAAATTGCCGCTTGATGATATAGCTTCTGCAAAAGGTATGGAAATGCCAGATTTTGTTAAAGAAATGGAAGCTATTGTATATTCTGGAACTAAACTTAATATTAGTTATTGGATTGATGAAATTTTAGATGAAGATCAGCAAGAAGAAATTCATGACTATTTTATGGAATCTGAAACCGATAAAATTGATGTAGCAATTGATGAATTTGATGGTGATTACGATGACGAAGAATTACGCTTGTATCGTATCAAATTTATTAGTGAAGTTGCAAATTAATCCTTTACAGGTTTAAATACAATTTCATGTTTTTTAGCTTTTAAAGTTAAGCTGTTTATTAAGTTGGGTTGTAGTTTTTTTATATCTCCTTTTTCAATCTGAAAATCTATACTAGTAACGAAGGTGTTTGGTATTTCTGAATAATCCGATTCAAACTCATCCATATCTGTTTTTAAAACAAACTCTTGGTTTTGTCCTTTTACAGTCAAAGTCGCACCTTTAAAAGTTTTTATTTTAAACCTACCAACAACTATTGTTTTAAAGTAGTAATAGCCACCTAATTCTTTTGCAGCAGCATACATTACATTTTCTTCAGAAATGGCGATAGCTTTTTCACTTATAGATTTGATAATAGTATCAGTGTAATTAGTATCTTGAATGTTAACAACCTTTTTCTTTTTCCCGAAACCAGATAAAACTTTACTTGAGAATAATTTCATATTCAAACTTTTTTGCAAACATATAAAAACCTTTAAGAATAGCTTAACGTAAAAACTAATAAAACATAATTCAAAAATCATTAATCCTTTATATCTTTGCAACCTCATAAAAATTAGAACAATGCAAGACGGTTTATACGCAAAATTTAACACAAGCAAAGGAGAAATTTTAGTTGCTTTAGAATATCAAAAAACACCTGGAACGGTTGGTAACTTTGTAGCATTAGCAGAAGGAAACTTAGAAAATGCTGCTAAACCACAAGGGAATCCTTATTATAATGGATTAAAGTTTCATAGAGTAATTCCTGATTTTATGATTCAAGGAGGATGCCCTCAAGGTACTGGAACAGGAAATCCTGGATATCAGTTTGATGATGAGTTTCATCCAGATTTAAAACATGATGCTCCTGGAATTTTATCTATGGCAAATGCTGGACCTGGAACTAATGGAAGTCAGTTTTTTATCACTCATGTGCCTACACCTTGGTTAGATGGTAATCATACTGTTTTTGGAAAAGTACAAAGCGGACAAGATGTAGTTGATGCTGTTGCACAAGGAGATGAAATTGAAAGTTTAGAAATAGTTAGAGTTGGTGCCGAAGCAGAGGCATTTAATGCTATAGAGGCTTTTAGAACTTTTGAAGGTTCTAGAGAAAAGCGCTTAGCAGAAGAAAAAGCTGCTAAAGAAGCTGAGCTTGATAAGTTAGCTACAGGATTTGAAAAGACAGATTCTGGTTTGCGTTACCAAATTATTCAAGAAGGAAGTGGTGTAAAAGCTGAAAAAGGAAAAATGGTATCTGTTCATTATAAAGGACAGTTAACTGATGGGACTGTATTTGACTCATCTTATAAGCGTAACCAACCAATAGATTTTAATTTAGGAGTTGGTCAAGTAATTCCAGGTTGGGATGAAGGAGTATCTTTATTAAAAGTTGGAGATAAAGCACGTTTTGTTATTCCAAGTGACTTAGCTTATGGAGCAAGAGGAGCTGGAGGAGTAATTCCACCAAACGCAACACTTATTTTTGATGTTGAACTTATGAATGTTAAGTAAACATATATTTTATTTAAATATATTAAAGCACCTTTTTTAAGGTGCTTTTTTTATGGATGAAATTTTCCTTTTAACGATTTACCCTACATTTTATACTGTTAAAATTACATATTACCTTAATTTTTTGTGGTGCATAAAGCAATATTCTAGCTTAGTTTTATAATCCATTGATAATGAAACTAAAAAATACCCTCTTATTTTTTATGTTTTTATGGTCTTTTGCATTGTATGCTCAAGATTGGAAAGCATATCCTTATACACCTTCTGGAAGTTTAGTTGAATTCCCTTTAGATGAAGGGAGACATATAGGTGAACCAATAGAATGGTGGTACACAACTGGACATGTTACTGGTCAAACATCAGGTAAGGAATATAGTTACATGTTAACTTATTTTTATTACCCACAATCAATTTTTGATGGATTTAGAATTTTAAATGTAACTGATCACGATACAGGCACATTTTATCAAGATGTGTTGCCTGTAAATTATACGCATTTATCTACAACTCAATTTAACATTGAAGCACAAGTATATTTAGGAGCGTTAGAATCATGGAAAAATAAACTAGATGGAAGTAGTAACCCAATTCCATTTGAATATGAAGTATATGCCACAGGAGGAAGTATAACCCTTGATATAGAAATGGAAACACTTAAAAGACCATTAATATTAGGAGATGATGGTTTCCTTAATCAAGGTAGTGTAAATTATACTTATTACTATTCGCAAACAAGCAATGCTGTTTCTGGATCGTTGACTGTTGACGGAACTACAGAAAATATTATTGGTAATGGATGGATTGATAGACAATATGGTGATTTTAACCCTCTTACAGGTGAGAAGTATGAATGGTTTAGTTTACAGTTGTCTAATGGAATGGATATAAATTTGTGGAACATTTTTACACCTAATAGAACCATTCCAGATAATGATAAATATAGAATCTTATCAGCTTATGTAGACGAATCAACCCAATATACAACAGATGACTTTGAGATTGAACGTTTACAATACTTTTGTACTCCAGATAATGTAAATTGTTATTCTAAGCAATGGCGACTTACCTCTACAGATATTCATGATATTGATGTTACAATTACTTCAATGCATACAACTACGGAAGTGCAATTACCATTTAGATTTTTTGAAGGTGCAATTACTATTTCAGGAACTATTGATGGTAACCCAGTTACAGGAGTTGGTTTTACTGAGTTATTGCATTATTATGAAGACCCAGATATTACAATTACAAATCCAGTTGGTTTTTATGATGTGTCTTTACCTATTACTTGGGACTTAAATAATCCAGATGATGGCAGACCTGTTTTGTATGATTTGGAGTATAGTATAGATAATCAAAATACGTTTTTGCCTATTGTTAGTGATTTAAGTGAGCCAACTTACTTATGGAATAACCCTTCAATATCTGAAGGTGATGAAGTTTGGTTTAAAATTACTGCAAAGTCTATTGATGGAGTTTTAACAAATACAATAGTGAGCGCTTCTGCTTCAACAGCTACATTAACAGCACCTAGTTTTAATCCAAATGGAGTGAAGCTATATCCTAATCCAGTAGATGATATAATGACATTAGCTTTCAAGCAACCATTAAGTAGTTTGCAATACGAAATTATAGATAGTAAAGGACGTCTGGTTTTAAGTAAAGCAACAAAAAATGTAGTCGTAGAAAACATTGATACAACTAATTTTTCACAAGGAGTTTATTTTATCAGAGTGTTTTCAGAAAGTGTAGAGGATTTTATAAAATTTGTAAAACGATAATTTATTTAAATTCTATTATTTGCGTAAAATTGCATCCCAAATAATAAGAGCATTAATAACAAATGAAGAGTGTTAAGCATACCGAATTATATAAAGAAGCTTTAATAGAGCTTAACTATGATTATGCCGATGTTTTTGTATATGAAGGATTTGTTATTGTTGAGTTTGCCGAAGGTCTAGTTTTTAATTGGGATGATTATGGTCAAACTATGGTAAAAGATGTTTGCGATTATTTAGATACTAATGGAGGTGATTTAGTATATATCTCTCATAGAATAAATAATTATTCAGTAAAAGCAACAGATTGGATGAAGCTTTATAGTCTTAATTATGATGTAAGAGCTAATGCTGTTGTAGGATATAAGCCTAATAGTTTTTTAACAACGGTTATTGAGAATTTATTTTTAAAAAATAAAATCAAAAGATTTAATAGCCTTATAGATGCAGTTAATTGGGTAAAACAATTAGTTAAAGAAGAGAAAGAAGAAAACGTTTGATATGTTAGATAATGATATAGAAAGGTTAAGATTCCCAATAGGTAAATTCAATCCACCTAATGAAATTACTGAAGCTATTATTGCCGATTGGATTGCTGTTTTAGAAGCATTTCCTCAAAAGCTTTCCAATTTAGTATCACATTTAACAAAACAGCAGTTAGATACGCCTTATCGCCAAGGTGGTTGGACAATTAGACAAGTAATTCATCATTTAGCTGATAGCCATCATCATAGTTATATAAGATTTAAATGGGCTTTAACCGAAGATAAGCCTGTTATTAAATACTATTATGAAAATCTTTGGGCTGAACTTGAAGATAGTAGAATAGCTCCTATAAGTTTATCATTAGACCATTTAAGAGCAGTTCATGCTAAACTGGTTTATTTATTAAAAACACTTTCTGATAAAGATTTAGAGAAATCATTTATCCATCCAGAACATAATGAGGAAGTTGTTTTAAAAGAGAATATAGGCATTTATGCGTGGCATAGCTTACATCATTATGCGCATATAGAGCAACTACTAGTTAGGAATAGCTGGGTTTAATTTTATTTCCATTTAATATTGCAGCCAATACTAGGTTTTTGCAATCTAGAATTTTCTTTTTCTTCTATTAAACAACCTAGAGCATGTTTTAAATCAATTCCAGTAATTTCTATACCATTTCCTGGACGTGAATCATCCAATTGACCTCTATAAATTAATTCTAAATTTTTATCAAAAGCATAAAAGTCTGGTGTACAAGCTGCATCATACGCTTTGGCTATATCTTGCGACTCATCATATAAATAAGGAAAAGGGTAATTGTTTTCTTGGGCATGAATTTTCATTTTATCCGGAGCATCTTGAGGGTAATTTTCTACATCATTACTTGATATAGCTATAAACTTAATGCCTTTAGATGTGTACATGTTGGCAATCTCAACTATAGCTTTATTTATATGAATTACGAAAGGACAATGGTTACAAATAAACATAATTACAGTACCTTGATTTCCTTTTAAATTGTTTAAACTCAATATTTCATTACTTACAGTATCAAAAAGGTTAAAACTTGGAGCTTTAGTGCCTAAAGGAAGCATATTTGAAGGTGTTCTTGCCATTGTTTTACGTTTTATTAATTCAAAAATAATAAACAAGCTTGTAAATATTTATATGTTAATTAAAATTTATATATTCAACTCTAACTAACGACTAACTATTTTTTATGAGTAATACTATTACTTTTGAAGACTTTGCAAAAATTGATTTAAGAGTAGGAACTATTATTGAGGTTAATGATTTTCCAAAGGCTCGCAAACCTGCTTATCAATTAACTATAGATTTTGGTGATCTTGGTATTAAAAAGTCTTCAGCTCAAATTACTACACTTTATAAAAAAGATGAATTACTTAATCGGCAAATAGTTGCAACAGTTAATTTTCCAAAAAAGCAGATAGCCAATTTTATGAGTGAGTGTTTGGTTATGGGAGCAGTTACTGGTAATGATGTTATTTTGTTAAAACCAGAGCAAGTAGTTAAAAATGGAACTCAAGTAGCTTAACTTATGCAGGAATTAGATAATGTACAAATACATTTTGATAGTGAAGCACTTTGGGTTATGAATATAGCCTTAGCTGTAATTATGTTTGGTGTGGCTTTGGGAATTACAGTGCAAGATTTTAAAAATTTATTTAAATCGCCAAAATTAGTACTACTAGGTGTTTTATCGCAATTTATATTATTGCCTTTTGTAACCTATCTTTTGGTTTTATTAATACAACCTAGACCTAGTATAGCTTTGGGAATGATGATGGTAGCTGCTTGCCCAGGAGGTAATATTTCAAATTTTATGACACAAATGGCAAAAGGTAATGCTGCACTTTCTGTGAGTTTAACAGCATTTGCTACTTTTTTGGCAATGTTTATGACGCCTCTAAATTTTCAAGTTTATGGTAATTTGTATGAGCCAACTGCTGAAATACTTAATAGAGTAGAATTAGAGCCCTTAGAGTTGGTGAAATTGGTAATGTTGATTCTTGGGATTCCTTTAGTGCTTGGAATGACTTTAAGGCAAAAGAATGAGCAACTGGCTGCAAAAATGTCTAAAATACTAAAGCCTCTTTCAATATTAGTGTTTATTGCTATTGTGATTATTGCGTTTACAAATAATTTAGACATATTCAACGATTATGTTCATCACGTTTTAGCTATTGGAATTGGACATAATATTATTGCAATACTACTAGGATTAGGAGTTGCTAAGCTTTTTAAATTATCTTTTAAAAATCAAAAAACATTAGCTATAGAAACAGGAATTCAAAATTCTGGTTTAGGCTTATTGTTAATATTTACATTTTTTGAAGGGTTAGGAGGTATGGCTATTTTAGCAGCTTTTTGGGGAATTTGGCATATCATTTCAGGATTGTCTTTAGCTACCTATTGGTCAAGAAAATCAAAATAAGAAATATTGAAAAAACTTTGGTTATATAGCGTTCGAGCATACTTGCGACTTGGCATGTTCTTTTATTTTAGAAGAATTCATGTGCATAATATTGATAGCGTTCCTAAAAACAAACCAGTATTATTACTATCTAACCATCAAAATGCATTATTAGACGCATTATTAATTGCTACTAGATCCAATCGTTTTGCATTTTTTTTAACAAGAGCTGGTGTTTTTAAAAAGGAATTAGTAAGTAAACTATTAAAAAGCTTACAAATGCTTCCAGTATATAGAGTTAGAGATGGTTGGAGTACCATAACTAAAAACAATGAAATATTTGAAACTTGTTCTAAGCTTTTGCATGAGAATAATATGGTGATTATTTTTCCTGAAGGGAGCCATAACCTAGCAAGAAGAGTTAGAGTTTTAAGTAAAGGGTTTACTAGAATAGTATTTGATACGTTAGATGTATATCCTGAAACAGACTTGCAATTAGTACCAATAGGATTAAATTTTAAAAATGCTAAAATTTATCCAGATGAAACAAGTATGTACTATGGTAAACCAATTGCTGCGAAAGAATTTTTAAAAGGAAGTAAAAATGAGAATATTTTAAGCTTAAAGCTTGAAATTCAAGAGAGGTTAAAAGAGTTAACCACACACATTCCTATAGAAAATTATGATGAAGATTTAAATAAGCTAGAATCTATTAATGTTGATTTTTTAAAACCTAAGCAGGTAAATGATTGTTTGAAAACTAATTTTAAAGATTGTAAACCTGTATCAATTTCTAAAATTAATTGGTTAAGAAAGTTGTTTAAACTATTACTTATAATAAATGTATTGCCTCCTTACTTGGTTTGGAAATTAATAGCAGAACCAAAAATAAAAGAACTAGAGTTTTTATCTACGTTTAGATTTGCTATTGCAATAACTCTAGTTCCTATATATTTAATTGTAACTACTATTGTTTTAGGAGTACTATTAACACCTATAATAGCTTTATATTATTTCATGTTTGTGATTATAATTTCACTTTTAACTGTGAAATTATAATTCATCTCTAAAAAATATAGCATTCATTAATAGCTTATTTGTACCATACCAAAAAGCTCTAAAATTTGTGTTGTCTGTAAAAGCAACTACATTCCCTCTGCCTAGTCTTTTTATTTGTAATGGCACTGAGGTGCTTAAACTGTCTAGGTTAGGTTTAGAAATATAACCGCTTAATAGAGGACTCTTGGTATATTGGATTGGGTTGTTATAGCTGCTTTTGTCTGGCTTCATAAAAAGTGTTGTATTTCTAAATAACGCAAGTTTATCATTTTTATAACCAAATGCAATTGGATGAGAACGATCAATTTTTGTTTCAAAAATAGCTCCACCAATAACCTGAGCACCTCTAAAGTTACCACGTTGTTCAAAACTTATATTTTTAGCAGGTACTGTAACTTTTTTAAATTCAAGTTTAGCTAATTCTTTATTTTTTAGCCACTTTATAGCATTTCTATATGCTATCAAAGTACCTCCATTTTGAATCCAAGTTTTAATTTTTTTTGTTTTGCTTTCATCTAACCCAGACCAAGAGTTTGCCATAATGATGGTGTTATATCTACTTAAATCTGCACGACTAATACTTTTAGTGTCTAGCTTGGTAATTGTAATATCATACCTAGTATCAAACAAATGCCATATTTCACCAGCATCATATGATGAAATTCCATCGCCAACTAATAAAGCAATTTTAGGTTTGCTTAAAGCTTTGAAATTACTGCTTCCAAGGTCTATACCTTCTGTTAATCCAGTATTGACAGCATCAATTGTTACATGACTTTCTTTTGCTAATTTTGATAGTATAGAGTGTAAATCAGTTGCATTATATTTTTGATTTTGAACAGGAATCATAATGGTACCATAATCGTAATCTTTTCCATTCATACTAAAGCGTTTCATACCTACTTTAGCTCTTAATCCTTTGTTTAGTATTTTATTTAAAATCTTAGGTGTGTAATATTCATGCCATTCCATTACATATGCATAATTGCTTTTAGCAGTAACACTTCCTTGTTTATGTTTTAGATCTGTTATTTCATTACCTAGGTTATTTGTAGAAACATTTTCGGCATAATCTAAATTAAATGCTAGAGGAAATGTCCAAGCTGAAACATCATAAAATAAACTGTCTTGAAATTTGGTACGCTTTTCAAACATAGCATTTATTAAACGTGTGTTCTTTTGGTTTTTTGGAACCATGTAACTATATCCTTTTTTAAAGCGTTTTCCTTCAATAGTCATATCTTGTTTTAGTTCATGAAACTTTATTTTATGACGTTTTAAAATTTCTGCTAAATGATAAGCTTTTGCAGCATCTTTTTCATCACCAAAAACAATAGCTTTATTAGCTTGTTTGCTAGCTTCTTGCTTAGCGTTTTTATAGAAATTATGTTGATAGGTTAGAATGTCTTCTCTCATATTTTGAGCAGCTTCTAGTGTTGACATTGCTGCAGTTAGTTGATTACGAATAGTGAATGGAAATGTTAAAATACCATTATCACTTTCTTGAATATGTCCACGAGAACTAGCTTGTTCAAATAAAATACCAATACCTCCATTAATATCTGGGAATGTTGAGCCTTTTCCATAGTAAAAATCATCAAAACTTTCTTCAGTGTAATAAAGAGAACCAATCTTATTTAAAGCTTTCGCATGGTAATTACCAATACTTTTAGTAAGTTCTTGATTTAATTTTGGAGTTAAAGGATGCGTTCTAGAAGGGATTCCTGGTTGAAAGAAAAAAGTAGAGTTAGTTCCCATTTCATGATGGTCTGTCAAAATATTTGGTAACCATTTATGAAATGAAGCAATTCGTGCTCTAGATTCTGGTAATTGTACTGGTAGCCAATCTCTATTCATATCGAACCAGTAATGATTGGTTCTACCTCCAGGCCATACCTCACTATATTCTCTATCATTAGGGTCTGGGTTTAGGTTAATGCTTTTATTTGTATTTGCCCAATAAGCAAAGCGCTGTAATCCATCAGGATTAAATGAAGGGTCAAATAAAATTATAGTATTGTCTAATAAAGACATTACATCATTACTATTAGAAGCAGCTAAATGGTAAGCAGCAAGTAAAGCTGCATTAGAACCACTTGCTTCATTTCCATGAATAGAAAAACCTTGATAAACTACTATTGGTCTGTTTGAGACATTAGTTGTGTTACTCTCTGTAGCTGCTAAATGTGCTTCTCGAATAGCATCAATATTTTGATGGTTATTTGGAGAAGTTATTGTTAAAAGTAATAAAGGCCTTCCTTCAAATGTAATACCTCTGTTTTCAATAGTAATTCTATCTGATGAAGCTGCAAGGGCATACATGTATTGAACAAGTTTGTCGTGCGTTACATGCCACTCTCCAACTTCATGACCTAAAACACTTTTAGGTGTTGGGATATTGGTGTTATAGTTTGTGTGATTTGGTAAATAATACGAAAGGTCTATTCTGTTTTGAGCATTTATAAATGTAGTTACACTCAAAAATAGGATTAGTATTTTTCTCATAGTAAGTATTAGTTAAAGCATAAATATAAAAAAACCGCTACGAAATGGTAGCGGTTTTAATTTTTTAAGTTGTATTTTAACTTATATGTCTTCAAAGTTTACGTCAGTAAAGCTCTCTGGAGAAACATTCTCTGTGTTAGCTTCAGTTACATAATCTTCTCTTTTGTAATCTTTTTGGTGACGCTCGCTAATTACTTCTTCACCTTTTTCATTGATTATATAATCAGTCATTTCTGCTAATATGTTATTGAACTCAGAAAAGTCTTCTTTATATAAATAGATTTTGTGTTTTTTGTAGTGAAAAGATCCATCGTCATTTGTAAACTTCTTACTTTCTGTTATTGTAAGGTAGTAATCACCTGCTTTTGTAGCTCTAACATCAAAAAAATAAGTACGTCTACCTGCTCTTAATACTTTAGAAAATATTTCCTCTTTCTCCATCATTTCATTATTACTCATAGTTGTATTGTTAAGTTTGTTTTTAATTTTAGTGAATCAAAAGTCTAAAAAAAAATTATAGCAACCAACTAATTGTGATAAATCTTTTTACGATAGTATAAACAGATATAAAATAATTAACTGAAAATTATTGAGGTTTAGTTGATTCGCTAAGTTGTTTTAAATATAAGTTTTTATAATAGCCATCTTTAGTAATTAAGTCTTGATGCGCTCCTTCTTGAATAATTTCACCTTTTTCTAGAACAATAATTTTATCAGCGTTTTTAGCTGAAGAAATTCTATGACTAACTATAATGGTTGTTTTGCCTTTGGATACTTTTGATAAGTTAGTTAAAATTTGTTCTTCAGTTTCAGTATCTACAGCTGATAAGCAATCATCTAAAAGTAAAATCTCTGGATTTTTTATTATAGCTCTAGCTATAGATGCACGTTGTTTTTGTCCTCCAGATAGTGTAATGCCTCGTTCTCCTAAAATAGTATCATAACCTTTATTAAATTTGATTATGTTTTCATGTACAACAGCATTTTTTGCTGCCTCAATAACATCTTCATCTGTAGCAGTTACAAGACCAAACTTTATATTGTTTTTAATAGTGTCTGAGAAAAGAAAAGCGTCTTGTGGTACATAACCAATACTATTTCTTAAGCTGTTAAGATTTATGTCTTTTATAGCTAAACTGTCAATTTTGATGGTGCCATTTTCAACATCATAAAGTCTTCCTATTAAATCTAATATTGTAGATTTTCCAGAACCAGTTGTCCCAATTATAGCTAATGTTTCTCCTTTGTTTATATTAAAACTGATATTCTTTAAAGCTTGAATATTGGTGTCTTGATAGGTGAAAGAAACATTGTTAAATTCAATATTTCCTTTAATGGTAGTAGGTGAGTTTGTGTTGTTTTTTATTTCTGGTTCTTCTTTCAAAAACTCATTAATTCTTTTTTGAGAAGCTTCTGCTTGTTGAATAATAGAGGTTACCCAACCTAAAGTTGCTACTGGCCATGTTAGCATATTTACATAAATAATAAACTCTGCTATGGTACCAACACTTTCAATTTCTCCATTTATATACTGCATACCTCCAATGTAAATTACAAGCAAATTACTTGTTCCTATAAGTAAAATCATTAAAGGAAAAAATAGTGCTTGTACTTTAGTTAGATTTATTTGTTTTTGCCTGTTTTCGGTAGATAATACTTCAAAATCATGGTTAGTATGTGCCTCTATACTATATGCTTTAATAACCGAAATTCCACTAAATGATTCTTGAGCAAAAGTTGAAAGTTTAGAAAGGTACTCTTGCACAATAGTACTACGTTTATTAATCTCTTTACTTAAAACATAAATTAATATGGATAGTACAGGAAGCGGAATAATAGTATAAAATGTAAGCTTTGGTGATTGGTTGTACATATAGATAAATGCAACAACAAAAAGCGTTATCATGTTTAATGAATACATTATTGCAGGCCCAACATACATACGTACTTTACTTACATCTTCGGTAATTCTATTCATTAAATCACCAGTTCTATTTTTTTTATAAAAGCTAAGAGATAATTTTTGGTATTGTTTATAGATTTCATTCTTTAAATCAAATTCTACATAGCGAGAAACATTAATAATGGTTTGACGCATTAAAAATGTAAGTCCGCCAGCAACCAAAGCAGCACCAAATAAATATATTATGTTTAATAAAAGTTCTTTTTCAAAAACGTCTTGAGTTATATTTTCTTGAAACCTACTAGAAATGACATCTACAGAGCGCCCAATAAGTCGAGGCGTAAAAAGCGCAAATATTTTTGATGCAATTGTTATAATAACACCAACTAAAAGTCTATATCTATACTTGAAAAAATATTTATTAAGATGCTGAAGTTCTTTCATTTATGATTTAAAAAATCTCTATTGAATTAGTAATTTCTTATTTTAACACTGTTTTTTTTGCGTTAACTGCAATATTAGATTATTTTTGCAACCTGTTATTGCGTAATTCGTAATATAACAAAACTTTAACCTTAAGTATTTAACAAATGACATCAGACGTAATTAAGACTAAAGAGCTTACAAAAGTAGACCCAGTTTTTGGACAACTTTCTTTTGACGACCACGAACAAGTAGTGTTTTGCAACGACAAAGATACTGGTTTAAAAGCAATAATTGGAATTCATAATACAGTTTTAGGACCAGCTTTAGGTGGAACACGAATGTGGCAATATGCGACTGAATGGGATGCACTAAATGATGTGTTAAGATTGTCAAGAGGAATGACTTTTAAATCTGCTATTACAGGATTAAATCTTGGTGGAGGAAAAGCAGTTATTATTGGTGATGCTAAAACACAAAAAACACCAGAATTAATGAAACGTTTTGGTGAGTTTGTACATTCTTTAAGCGGAAAATACATTACTGCTGAAGATGTTGGAATGGAAACTTCAGACATGGATTTAGTTCGTGAGGTAACTCCTTATGTAACTGGAATTTCAGAAAGTAAAGGTGGTGCAGGTAATCCTTCTCCTATCACAGCATATGGTGTATATATGGGAATGAAAGCTGCTGCAAAATATAAATTTGGTAGTGATAACCTTGAAGGTAAAAAAGTATACGTACAAGGAATTGGTCACGTTGGAGAATCACTTGTAGAACATTTAACAAAAGAAGGTGCTAATGTTGTTATAGCTGATATTAATGAAGAGCGTTTGCAACATGTAAGTAATAGCTATGGAGCTACTATTTATAGAGGAGACGATTTGTATGCTGAACAAATGGATATTTATGCACCTTGTGCCTTAGGAGCTACAATTAATGATGATACTATTAATAAGATTAAAGCCGAAGTTATTGCAGGTGCAGCTAATAACCAATTAGCAGTAGAGCAAAAGCATGGAGCTATTTTACAAGATAAAGGGATTGTATATGCTCCAGATTTCTTAATTAATGCAGGAGGAATCATTAACGTATATGCTGAACTAGAAGGTTACGGTAAAGATGAAATAATTAGAAAGACAGAAAATATTTATAATACAACTTTAGAAATATTAGAAAACGCTGAAACAAATGGTGTTACTACTAATATGGCAGCACTAAATATTGCTAAAGGAAGAATTGAGGACAGAAAAAGCCAAAATTCTAAATAGAAATTAAAAATAATAGTATTTTTGCGAGGCGAAAGAGCATATCTTTCGCCTCTTTTAATTTTTTAACACTCATTATTGAGTAATATTGATTTAAATAAGTTCTTTAAGTATGCTGAATAGAAGACATATTCGAATTAAAGTGATGCAAGTAGTATATGCATCTAAAGGTGGTGAAAATGCAAATATCCAAAAGGATGAAAAGTTTTTGCTTAATAGTATGGAGAGTATGTACAATCTATACTTACTAATGATTTCTTTGCTAATTGAAGTTCAAAAGAAAGCAGAAGATCGTTTAGTAAAATCTCAGCAAAAGCATTTAGCTACTTCCGAAGAAAAAAATCCTAATAGAAAATTTGTTAATAATGAGTTATTACTGCAATTAAAAAGTAATGCTTTACTAAAAGATGCTATGGAGCATCGTGGAGTTAATAATTGGGATTTAGACGATGAGTATGTAGATATCATTTTTAAAGCCATTTTAGAAAGCGAATTGTATCAAGATTATATGTCAACAAGAGTTTCTACATATAAAGATGATAAGGCTTTTGTGGTAGATATCTTTAAAACAATCATTGCTCCAAATGAAAAGTTATACGAATATTTAGAAGATAAAAATTTGACTTGGCTAGATGACTTACCTGTAATAAATACAGTAATTGTAAAGTTATTGAGAAAGGCTAAAGACAATATGTTAACATCGCATTTTGTGCCTAAGTTATTTAAGGATATTGATGACAAGATATTTGCGAAAGACTTATTAAAGAAAACGGTATTAAACTTGGCTTCTTATAGCGCAGAGATTAGTGAAAAAACAAAGAACTGGGATAAAGACAGAATAGCAAACATCGATTTTGTGTTATTACAAATGGCAATTTGCGAGTTTCAAAAGTTTCCATCTATTCCAGTTAAAGTAACTATTAATGAATATTTAGAGATTTCAAAAGAGTATTCTACACCAAAAAGTAGTGTTTTTATTAATGGTGTTTTAGATAAAATAGTAAAAGAGTATAAAGATAAAGGTACGTTAAATAAGATAGGACGTGGTTTGATGTAATAATTTTTTTATTACTTTTATGCGCGATTAAAAAAAAATAGGAAAATAAATAGTAACCCAAAAGTTTATCCTGAATAGACAATTAAAAATTTAAAAAATGAAAAAAGTAATTTTAGGTTTAAGTGCATTATGCATGGTAGCTTTTACTTCTTGTAAAGAAGATGCAACTGCTAAAGTAAATACTGAAAACGTAACTAAAGCAGCAGAAAGAGATGCAGTAGCTGGAGATTTCCCAGCAATTACATTTGACAAAACTGAGCATGACTTTGGTGAAATTGAAAATGGTACACCAGTAGAAACAGTATTCTCTTATACTAACACAGGTAAAGCGCCATTAGTAATTACAGATATTAAAAGTACTTGTGGATGTACAGTACCAAAAGATTGGAGTAAAGAGCCTTTAGCTCCTGGAGCTTCTGCTAAGTTTACAGTTAAGTTTAATGGTAAAGGTGCTAATAAGGTAACTAAAACTATTACTGTAACTGCTAATACAGAAAAAGGAAAAGAGCAAGTAAAGATTACTGCTTTTGTTAAGCCAGATCCTAATGCTGCTGCTAAAAAAGCAGGTTCAGCTGTTATTTCTCAATAATTAAAATAGGTAAATACCTTAATTTATGGAAGGAATAGGGCAATTTGCACCATTTATATTAATGTTTGTTGTAGTGTATTTCTTTATGATTGCACCACAAATGAAACGTGCAAAAAAAGAAAAGAAATTTGCTGCTGAGCTTAAGCGAGGTGATAAAGTAATCACTAAAAGTGGTATGCATGGTAAAATTGTAGAGTTAAACGATAAAGACAATTCTTGTGTTATTGAAACAATGGCAGGAAAATTAAAGTTTGATCGTTCTGCAATTTCTATGGATATGAGTGCTAAACTTAACGCTCCACAGAAATAAAATATAATTTCTATTATAAAAAAAAGCCACTCAAGTTGAGTGGCTTTTTTAGTTTAACAGTTTTTGTATTTATCGTGTAAACCTTTTCCTTGAAGAATCATAGGTTTAATTTTTTCTAATCTGTTTTGTTTGGTTGCTTCTCGTTTAGCTGAAGCGATATGCTCACAATACTCACGTTGTTTGTATGGTGCTAAGCAATCAAAACAAGTTTTTAACTCTGAGTTATTATCAAACTCATTTTGAAGTTCTTCAGGAATATTAATTTCCTTTTTAGCTTTGGCTTTAGCTGGTTTAATTTCTTTTCCAGCTTTTTGATTTTCTATAGCTTCCTTTACGTATTGTAAAACAGCGCCTTTATTAATGTCGTTAATAGATGCAAACTTCATTTGGCGTAAGGCTTTTGTTTTACCTTCTTGAGCATTGGTTAAAAGATTTAACTCATCTTTTAAAAGTACACCATTAAAAAACCAAATACCAAAATGATTTTTAAAAGCACCTAAGCCAACTACATTTTTACCGTTAATAGTATAAGTAGGAGCACTCCATTTAAGCGTTTCTTCTAACTCGGTAGAATTCATGATGTCTCTAAGTAATGTTAATGCATCACTAAAATTTTCATGAGTTTCTATATATTCTTCAACAGAGGTTGCTTTTTTCATCTTTAATTGGTTTTTATTTATAACGCTCTTGCGTTAACTCAGCTATTTTGCAAATAACTTGAGTAGCTTTTAAAATGCTTTCTACAGGAACATACTCATAACGTCCATGGAAGTTATGTCCACCAGCAAAAATATTTGGACAAGGTAATCCCATAAATGATAATTGAGAGCCATCTGTACCACCTCTAATAGCTTTTATTAATGGCTTGATATCTAATTGATGCATAGCTTCTTCAGCAATATCTACAATATGCATTACAGGTTCTACCTTTTCTTTCATATTGTAGTACTGGTCCTTGATTTCTATTTCAAAAATGGTTTTACCATATTTTTCATTTAAATCGTCACCAATTTTTTGCATTAGTGCTTTACGTGCTTCAAATTTTTCCTTATCGTGATCTCTAATTATGTATTGTAGTTGTGTAGTTTCTACTTTTCCATCAATATGATGTAAGTGGAAAAACCCTTCGTAACCTTCAGTATGCTCAGGAACTTCTTGTTTTGGTAAGGCATTAATAAACTCTGTTGCATAATACATAGAGTTTACCATTTTTCCTTTGGCATAACCTGGATGTACAATTTTACCATTTACTTTAATTTTTGCACCAGCAGCATTAAAATTTTCGTATTCTAATTCTCCAACTTGACTACCGTCCATAGTGTAAGCCCATTCGGCACCAAATTTTTCTACATCAAACTTGTGTGCACCACGACCAATTTCTTCATCTGGAGTAAAGCCAACCTTAATAGGTCCATGCTTAATTTGAGGGTTATTTATTAAGTACTCAACTGCACTTACTATTTCACAAATACCAGCTTTATCATCGGCACCTAAAAGTGTAGTACCATCAGTTGTAATTAAAGTTTGTCCTTTGTAAAGTAATAAGTCCTCAAAGTAACTAGGAGATAAAACAATATTTTCTTCTTTGCTTAGAATAATATCTTCTCCATTATAATTCTCAACAATTTGTGGTTTTACATTGGCTCCAGTAAAGTCAGGAGAGGTGTCAAAATGCGATACAAATCCAATTGCTGGTACATCGTGCTCTACATTACTTGGTAATGTTGCCATAATGTATGCGTTTTCGTCAATACTTACATCTTGTAAACCAATAGCTTTTAATTCTTCAGCAAGTTTGTTTGCTAAATCCCATTGTTTTTCTGTACTAGGAGTTGTGGGTGAATTTGGGTCACTTTCAGTATCTATAGTAACATAGCTTATAAATCTATCTATAATGTGTTTTCTGTCTAACATGTGTCTATTGTTTGTTCAAAAATAAATAACGATAACCGAAGTGCCAAGAGTTAGCTTAGTTTCTTTTTTAGTGTTGGTTTTTAATGTATTTTTGCACTCAAATTCAGCTTCATGTACAAGGCACTTATAAGACCAATACTTTTTAGTTTTGACCCAGAACGTATCCATCATTTCACGTTTTCTTTTGTAAAATCTATTTCAAAAATCCCTTTAGTTCCAAATGTTATTAGAAGCATGTATGTTGTAGAAGATGCTTCTTTGGAGCGTGAATTATTTGGATTAAAATTTAAAAACCCTATTGGATTAGCTGCTGGATTCGATAAAAATGCAGTATTGTACAATGAACTTGCTAATTTTGGTTTTGGTTTTATAGAAATAGGAACTGTAACACCTAAAGGACAAGTTGGAAACCCTAAAAAACGATTGTTTAGGCTAAAAGATGATAAAGGCATTATTAATAGAATGGGTTTTAATAATGAAGGCCTTGAAGCTGCAATTGAACAGTTAAAAAAGAATAAAGGTAAACTTATTGTAGGAGGAAATATTGGTAAAAATACAAGTACTGCTCCAGAAGATTATACAAAAGACTATTTAGAGTGTTTTAATGCATTACATCCTTATGTTGATTATTTTGTACTTAATGTAAGTTGCCCTAATGTAGGAAGTCATGCTAAATTAACTGACAAGGATTATTTAGAGGAATTAATAGGCGCTGTACAAAAAGCAAATAATACTTTTGAAAATCAGAAACCAATTTTATTAAAAATTGCTCCAGATTTAAATGAAATTCAGTTGGATGAAATTATTGAGTTAGTAGCTAATACCAAAATTGATGGTGTGATAGCTTCTAATACATCTGTGTCACGAGATAATTTAAAAATGCCTGTTTCAGAATTAGAGAAGATTGGTAATGGAGGTGTAAGTGGACAACCAGTTAAAGAAAAGAGTACAAGAGTTATTAAATATTTAGCAGATAAGAGCAATAAGGCTTTCCCAATTATTGGAGTAGGAGGTATCCATTCGGCTAATGATGCGCTTGAAAAAATAGAAGCAGGAGCCGATTTAGTTCAAGTTTATACAGGATTTATTTATGAAGGTCCTAAATTGATAAAAAGCATCAATAAAGCACTAATAAAAAAAGCGAGTTTAAATTAAAACTCGCTTTTTTGTTGCTTTTAGCTATTCAATTTTAATTATCTAAAATTAGTTTCTTAGTAATAGTCTTATCATCTGTAGTAACTATTTTTACCATGTATATTCCAGAATTCAAGTGTTTAAGATTTAAGTTTGCTTGTTGAGGTATATTCTTTTGTTGATAAACTTGATTGCCAATAACATTATAAATCAAAATCTCATTTATATCAGATTTAGAATTCTTAATTGTAATATTTCCATTGCTTGGATTAGGGAACATCTTAAAGTTGTTAGTTAAACTATTTTCTTCAATACCTAATACATTTTGTAATGTAATGGTTAGTGTGCCTATTTTTTCATTATTGAAAGGTGCAACACCTTGTAAACTACTAATTGGTTCTTGCGGATTTGTGTTGTCATTTCCAGATGTGTAGTTAGCACCACTATCTGTTCCTGCATCGTAAGGGTATAGGTCAATACTTATAGAGTTCTTCCAAGCATCATTCTCTCTAAGTTCTACACTGTTAACAGCTATCATCCAATCTGGACTTGGAGCAATCATAGATACTAGAGTAAGTAATGGGAAGTCTTCGCTAACTTCTAATGCAGCAATGTTAATATTTCCAGTAGCTGTGCTTAGTGATCCTCCATCAATATATTGCTCAGCATTTCCAGCAGTGATACTACTTCCTATCTCTTCCATAAAAATATCATTATCTCCTTTTTCAGCAACATCTTCTATTCCGGGAGTAGCAATTCCTCCCATTTCAAGAAATGTTACATTGCTGTTGTGGTTTGCGCCTACTAATCTAGACCAATGCGCATTGTCTGGTAAAGTTCCATGATCTGTAGAGTTCCATATGCTGTTAAAGTTAATAGAATAAGTAGCAACAGATTGTGAAATACTAAATAGAGGAATGATTAAGAGTGTTAGTAGTAGATTGGTTTTTAGTGGTTTAGTAGTGTTTTTCATAGCGTTTTTTTTGTTTAGGCGTAACACTATATTAAATCTTACAATCTTTCTTATAAAATTATATTTTTACAAAAACTATTGATTTGAATTTTGAGTTATTAATATCTTTTGTTTTAGCATCTTCAATGTTGGCTATTTTTCCTGGTCCAGATAATATATATGTATTATTACAGAGTATAGTAAATGGTAAAAAATTTGGTTTAGCTACAGTTGCAGGTTTAATTTCGGGTTGTATTGTACACACCACTTTAGTAGCTTTTGGTGTATCTGCAATTATTAAAAATAATGATTACTTATTTACAATTCTAAAAGTAATAGGAGCAGCTTATTTGTTGTATTTAGCATATAAGGTATATAAATCTAATGCAGATATTGTTATAGAAGGAAATGTCGCTAGAAAAAGTGTAACGCAATTATTTAAACAAGGTTTTATGATGAATGTCTTAAACCCTAAGGTCTCTATTTTTTTCTTAGCGTTTTTTCCTAGTTTTTTGTTTAGTGATACTATGTCATCTATTGCTCAATTTTATGTTTTGGGATTACTGTTTATGTTTACATCATTTGTAATATTCTCATTAATAGCTATTTTGTCTAGTTCAATTTCAGAATATATCAAGTCCCACAAAAACTCAGGTGTAGTTTTAAAATGGTTGCAAATAGTTGTTTTTGTAGGAATCGCAATTTTTATCTTCCTTTCTGAAAAATAGTATTATTTTTATGCGTCTAAAATTTATCAATGTCAACAAAGGTTAAGATTATAGAATGTCCTAGAGATGCTATGCAAGGTATAAAGCAATTTATACCTACAGATAAAAAGGTACAATATATTCAATCTTTACTACGAGTAGGCTTTGATACCATTGATTTTGGAAGTTTTGTATCACCAAAAGCCATTCCTCAAATGGTTGATACAGCCGAAGTTTTATCAAAACTAGATTTAAGTAAAACTACAAGTAAGCTATTGGCTATTGTAGCGAATACTAGAGGAGCTGCTGATGCTTCTGTACATAAAGAAATAAATTATTTAGGGTACCCTTTTTCTATTTCCGAAAATTTTCAAATGCGTAATACACATAAAACTATTGCACAATCTGTAGTTACACTGCAAGAAATTTTAAACATTGCTGTAAAAAGTAATAAAGAAGTGGTTGCATATTTGTCAATGGGATTTGGTAATCCTTATGGTGACCCATGGAATGTTGACATAGTTGGAGAGTGGACAGAGCGTTTAAGTAAAATGGGCGTTAAGATTTTATCATTAAGCGATACTATTGGAAGTTCTAATCCAGAAACTATAAGTTACCTTTTCTCAAATCTTATTCCTGCCTATCCTAATATAGAGTTTGGAGCGCATTTACATACAACACCTAGTTCTTGGTTTGAAAAAGTTAATGCTGCTTTTGAGTCTGGTTGTCATCGTTTTGATGGAGCTATTCAAGGTTTTGGAGGTTGCCCAATGGCAAAAGACGAACTAACAGGAAATATGCCTACCGAAAAATTATTATCCTATTTCACTTCTAATAAAAATGATAGTAATTTAAATGCATTAAGCTTTGAAAGTGCTTATAATGAGGCTTCTAAAATTTTTAATTTTTATCACTAAATAATTCCTTTTATTTTTATTTAAAATAATTCTAAATAAAGTTTTTTTATTTAAGATTGAGTAGTACATTTGCACCTGAATTAATTTATTATTTAAAACCAGTCTAAATAAAAACAAATGAAAAAAGCTATCTTAACAATGGCAATTTTAGTATCTAGTTTTGGGTTTGCTCAAACTGTAAGTCAAGATACAACAGCAACAAAAAACCGTCAAATGAATGCTGCTCAAAATATATTGAGTGGAAATGGTTCGCAAAATGGAATCACAATTGGTGGTTATGCACAAGTTGATTATAACCAACCTGAAGGTGATAATGGTAAAATGGATGTGCATAGATTAGTAATGTTATTTGGTTATAAGTTTAGTGATAGAGTACAGTTTGTTACTGAAATTGAATATGAGCACGTAAAAGAGGTATATATCGAGCAAGCATTCTTAAACTATTCTGTAAACGATAATTTTAATGTTCGTGGTGGTTTAATGTTAGTGCCAATGGGAATTGTGAATGAGTATCACGAACCTACTACATTTAATGGTGTTGAAAGACCAAGTATGGATAAGAGTATTGTACCAACTACTTGGAGAGAAATTGGTGTTGGTGTAACAGGGAAGTTTGACGATGCTAGTTTGCGTTATCAAGCTTATATCTTTAATGGATTTGCATCTGTAAATGGAGAAAAAGTGTTAGGTGGAAGTAATGGTTTACGTAATGGTCGTCAAAAAGGTGCTGAATCTACAATTAACACACCTAACTTATCTGCTAAGGTAGATTATTATGGAATTCAAGGATTGCGTTTAGGTTTATCAGGATACTTTGGTCGTACACAAGCAGCTGATGAAATTGACGATGTTGATGGGGCTGATGTAGGAATTTCTATGTTTGGTTTAGATGCACGTTATATTAACAAGCGTTTTTCTGCAAGAGGTCAATATATTCATGCATTATTATCAGATACTGAAGAATACAATACACTTTATGAGGCTAATTTAGGTTCTGAATTAAAAGGTTGGTACGCAGAAGTTGCTTATAACTTATTACCACTTACAAAAGAACAAAAGCTTGATGTATTTGTACGTTACGAGCAATATGATACGCATGCAGCAGTAAAAGATGCAGGTATTTCTAGAAATTTAGGATATAATAGAAATGAGTGGACTACAGGTTTAAGTTACCATGTTGCTCCTGGAGCTGTTGTAAAAGCAGATTACCAATTATTTGATAATGCAATAGATGGTAATGATGCTAAAGGACAGTTAAATTTAGGTTTTGGAGTTTGGTTCTAAATCTAAAATTTAAAAAAATAATTATCTCATTTGATAATTTGGTTTAGTTTTTAGTCCTAATAGCTAAGGTAGAAAGTTACTTTTTACTTTAGCTATTGGGCATTTTATAATACTTTTGCACTATGAAATTAAAAAGCACTTATTTAATATTAATAGCTTTATTCTTTATGTCTTTTGGACTTTCAAAAAACATTCAAAAAAAGTTGAATAAAGAAATTAAATCTGTTTATAGTGTAGAACAATTCCAACTTTCTTCAATAGAAGTACCTTCTGAAATTTCAAAGGATTTAAAAGTAAAGTTTGGAAAAGATAATTTGTTTAGTATTAAAACTAACGATTCGCTTTTAGGTTATGCATACTTATCAAAAGCACCAAGTAAAACAGATCATTTTGATTATTTAATTTTACTTGATACAAATTTGATTATTACTAAAACTAAAGTATTGGTTTATAGAGAAGATTATGGAGGAGAAATTGGTAGTAAACGTTGGTTAAAGCAATTCATTGGCAAAAGTCAAGATGATGAATTAAGATATGGCGATAATGTAGCTGTTATATCTGGTGCAACAATCTCTGTACGCTCAATGACAAATGCTGTAAATGAGTTTTTAAAATCGTTAAAAGTACTAGAACAAAACAACATACTTTAAATGCAACTAAACGGTTTCATATATACACTTCCTAGAGAAATAAGACTTTTAATAAGTACTTTTATTATTGTATTGAGTATTGGTTTTTATACAGGGTTGTTATTTGTAAGCGAAACATCTACTGCAAATCCTGATAGTATTGAAGAACAATATATAGGAAATGAAGATAATGAAGATGCTAAGGTTATGAAATTTAAAAAGAGTAGTAAAGAAATGCTAACTCTTGTGCATAATCATATTCTATCAATGTCAATCATATTCTTTTTAGTTGGCTTATTATTAAGTATTACACAACTTAATAAAAAGATGAAATTGTTTTTAATAATTGAGCCTTTTGTATCTGTTCTTCTAACTTTTGGAGGTATATATTTACTTTGGACTGGTGTTAGTTGGATGAAATACATCGTCATGCTTTCAGGAACAATTATGACATTAACTTACACAGTAGCGATTTTAATTATTCTTAAACAATCGCTTTTAGCAAAGAGATAATATCATCCGTGATTTTAAACAGTGCTTATAGTATACCAGAGATTAAATAGTAATAATTATTTAACATAAGAAACTCAAAAAAAATGTGTAGATTTGCATGCAATTAAAACGTAATTGCAATGATAGCACATCAAAACAAAATTGTTGGAGAAGGTCTTACTTACGACGACGTACTTTTAGTTCCAGCATATTCCGAAATTTTACCTCGAGAAGTTAGTATTAAAACAAAGTTCACTAAGAACATTTCTATCAATATTCCAATTATTTCAGCAGCAATGGATACTGTGACTGAAAGTAAAATGGCTATTGCTATGGCGCGTGAAGGAGGTATTGGTGTGTTGCATAAAAACATGACTACCGAAGAGCAAGCTTTAAAAGTTAGAAAAGTAAAGCGTGCTGAAAGCGGAATGATTATAGATCCAGTTACTTTGCCTTTAACAGCTAAAGTATTAGATGCTAAGCAAAATATGAAAGAGCATAGTATTGGAGGTATTCCTATTGTTGATGATGAAGGTTATTTAGTTGGAATTGTTACCAATCGTGATTTACGTTTTGAAAAAAATAACGATAGAGCTATAACTGAAGTAATGACTACCGAAAACCTTGTTACTGCTGGTGAAGGAACATCTTTACAAGACGCTGAGGTTATTTTGCAAGAAAATAAAATAGAAAAACTACCTGTTGTTGACGATAACAATAAATTAGTTGGATTGATTACGTTTAGAGATATCACTAAATTAACACTTAAGCCAATTGCAAATAAGGATAAGTATGGACGTTTACGTGTTGCTGCAGCTATTGGAGTTACTGCAGATGCTGTTGATAGAGCAGAAGCTCTAGTGAGTGCTGGTGTTGACGCAATTATTATTGACACTGCTCATGGACATACAAAGGGTGTTGTAAATGTTTTAAAAGAGGTGAAAGCTAAATTTCCAAGTTTAGAAGTTGTGGTTGGAAATATTGCCACTGCTGCTGCTGCTAAATATTTAGCTGAAGCTGGTGCTGATGCTGTAAAAGTTGGTATTGGTCCTGGTTCTATTTGTACGACACGTGTAGTTGCTGGAGTTGGATTTCCTCAATTTTCTGCTGTTTTAGAAGTATCTGCAGCCTTAAAAGGTACTGGAGTACCTGTAATTGCTGATGGAGGAATTCGTTATACAGGAGATATACCAAAAGCTATTGCTGCTGGAGCCGATTGTGTAATGTTAGGATCATTATTGGCAGGAACAAAAGAATCTCCAGGAGAAACAATTATTTACGAAGGACGTAAGTTTAAATCGTATCGTGGTATGGGAAGTGTGGAGGCTATGAAACAAGGTAGTAAGGATAGATATTTTCAAGATGTAGAAGACGATATTAAAAAATTAGTACCAGAAGGAATTGTTGGACGTGTACCATATAAAGGTGAGTTGTTTGAAAGTATTCACCAGTTTGTTGGAGGTTTAAGAGCAGGAATGGGTTATTGTGGAGCAAAAGATATTGAAACCTTAAAAGAAACAGGACAGTTTGTAAAGATTACGTCTTCTGGAATTAGCGAAAGCCACCCTCATAATGTGATGATTACTAAGGAAGCTCCTAATTATTCTAGATAGAAGAAAATATTTCTTAATATATAAAAAGGCAACATAATAAATGTTGCCTTTTTTTGGTTTAAATTTAATTAATGTGATTTCTTCTTGAGTTGATTGCTTCTAAGAAGTCTTTTGGTTTATCAACTTTAAAAGCAATAGTTTTATATGTTTTTTTAATTCCGTAAAAACCATTTAAAGTATTGGAACTCTTAAGTGTAATAACAATATTATAACCTTCAATTTCAACAAGAGGTGAAAGTTTTCGTGTGTTATTATCAAACTCTACATCTGTTGATGTTTGGTCAATTTTAGCTATTTCTTTTATAGGAATACAAGTTTCATTCAACACTCCAAACCTTAACTCTAAATTGTTCTCATTAATTTGGATTGGACGCTTTGAAAGTGATCTCACAATGCCAAAAATTTGTAATGCCGTATATATGCTTAATAATGAAACAACCCAAGCAACAATAACACTCCATTTTGCTATAATAACATGTAATACTGCTGTTTCTATTCCAATAATAAGCATAAAGGCTATCGCTAGCGAAAATACACCTGATGTTTTATGATAAGTATATTCATTCAACTTTGGTTGGTACGATTTAAAATTGAAAAAACCATAATAAAAAACAGCAATTTCTGTAGCAAAAGGAACAACTAAAGGTTTTGGTAAAATTTGTGAACATGTTTGTTTTAATGTGTCAAAAAAATCTAATTGATTTTCACTATGCTGCTTATGTATTTTTATAGCTTTTCTAACCTTTAATATTATATAGGTTAAAATACTTAGCTCAATAACTGGAAGGAACCAAGTTTTAAATAAATTGAGATAATATTGATTCTCATTTGGAATTATTATAGACGCTATTACAATTCCTAAAATCAAAATAGGAACTACTGTAGTTTTTGGGATATTGGTTTTTCTAATACTAAAAAAGTAAACTAAAGGTAGAGTAAGTAGTAAGTCTGCAGTAATTGCAAAAGCTAAGGTATTAGTGTTAGAAAGAAATATTGATGTTTTTGAAACTATAAACATTGAACAAATGATAATTATTGGTAAACTAATTATCATTATTAATTTTTGAGTACTAATCGTTTTATTCATAAAGTTCTTCTTTAAAGATTATTAACTGAAATCCCTTTTTCAGCAAAGTTTTTAAAGGCAATCATGTATTTTTTTGATTGTTTTTTAAAGGTGCAAGGCATTACTAAAGTCATTATACGTAGCATAAAATTTGTTGGTATAAATTCACATTTAGAAATCCATTTGGTATGACCATTAGGTAGTTCTTTAAAATAGTTTTCTTGAATATTATGCATACCTTTAGTGGTGTAAGTACCATGAAATTCGTCTGGAAATTCTCTCTTTGTAATATTTTCAATTAAGTCCATATGGCGTTTTCCCATTTTAAAAATCAATTTCATTTTAGCACCTACCTGACCAGGAGTACCCGAAATATGTTCTGTAGAAACTAAACCTTCTTGCCAATGTTTAAGATTATCAGTATTATCTAATTTCTTAATCACTTCGTCTCTGGGTAATTCTATAATAGTTTCTATAGTGTATTTCATGACTAATTTATCTTATGTCATTAAAGATAATTCAGAATTGTAGTAAATAAAAATCATAGCAAATATTTATGCTATTTAATCGTTATCAATCAACTTGTATAATAGTCTATTATTACTATTTTTGTTGCAATTGAAAAGTTAATAAATTTATGAGAAAGAACATTTTTTTAATATGTTTAGCTTTAGTGTTTTCAGTAAGCTCGTATTCACAAATTAAAAAGGATGATGTTTTATTTACTGTTGCTGGAGAACCAGTTTTTGCATCAGAATTTTTAAGAGTTTATAATAAAAATTTAAATCTTGTAAAGGACGAATCTCAAAAAGATGTTGATGAGTATCTGAAGTTGTTTATTAATTATAAATTAAAGTTAGCTGAGGCAAAGGCTTTAGATTATGACAAAAAGCCTGAATATATTAGGGAGTTTAATTCTTATAAAAAGCAGTTGACTAAAAACTACTTAACTGATAGTAAAGTTACAGAAGCCCTTGTTAAAGAAGCATACGATAGAATTGCCTACGATGTAAAAGCTAGTCATGTATTAGTAAGGATTGCTGAGGGTGAAAAAGACACGATACAAGCTTATAATCAAATTTTAGATTATAGAAATAGGCTTGCTAAAGATGGATTTGATAAATTAAAAGAAGAAATTCATAATGGCAATACCATTTTTGTTGAAGATTTAGGATATTTTTCTGGTTTTAAAATGGTTTACGATTTTGAAACTGTTGCGTATAATACTGAAATAGGAGAAATTTCTCAGCCATTTAAAACTCAATTTGGGTATCATGTTGTACAAGTTTTTGATAAAAGAAAATCAAGAGGCGAAGTAACTGTGGGACATATAATGATTTCTAACAATCAAAAGGATAGTACTATAGTGCCAGAAAAGCGTATTAAAGAAATCTATAAATTAATTGAACAAGGAGATAGTTTTGAAGCACTTGCTAAACAATTTTCTGATGATAAAAGTTCAGCTAATAAAGGAGGAAAGTTATCTTCATTCAAAAGCGGACAATTAAGTTCGGTGAAATTTGAGGATAAGGCTTTTGAAATGGAGAATATTGGCGATATTTCTAAACCATTTAAAACCGATTATGGCTGGCATATTACAAAGTTATATGGAAAAAAACCATTAGAGTCATTTAAAAAATTAAAACCGAGTCTAGAAACTAAGGTAAAAAGAGATTCTAGATCAAAGCTTATTAATACAGCTATGGTTAATAAGTTAAAGAAAAAGTATAATGTTATTGATGATAAACCTAATTTAGAATATTTTATCAAGGCATTAAATCCAAGTTTTTATTCTAAAAAATGGACAATTCCAACCGATTTACCTCAGGATAAACTATTATTAAAAATAGGAGATAAGCAACTTACTTATTTTCATTTTGCAGAGTATTTAAAAAATACTCAAAAGAATTCTAAAAACAGAAAGCCATTTGATGTTATTGTGAAAGAACAATATGAAGAATTCGTGAATGCTAATGTTTTAAAATACAGAGAAGAAAATCTTGAAAATGAAAACGAAGAGTTTGCACAAATATTGAAAGAGTATAGAGAAGGATTATTACTTTTTGATTTAATGCAAACTAAAATTTGGGAAGGTGTTAAAAGCGATAGTGTTGGATTAGAAAATTATTACCAAGCTAATAAATCAAACTATAAATGGCCATTAAGAGTAGATGCTATAGTCGCTACAGCATCAAAAGAAGAGAATATTAAAAAAGTAAAAAAATTATTAGAGAAGAACACAACTATTGAAACTATAAATTCATCTTTAAACAATGGTAAAACTCAAAACGTAATATTCACTACAGAAGTAATGGATGCTTCGCATAGAGCATTACCAAAAGCGTTTGTTTTTGAAAAAGGTGTTTCAAAAATTTACACAGATAATGATGCTTTTTATGTTGTTAAAGTAAAAGAAATACTTCCAGAAAGTATAAAAACATTAGAAGAAGCTAAAGGTAGAGTGATTAGTGATTATCAAACTGTGGTAGAAAATAACTGGCTAAAAGAATTAGAAAATAATTATAAGGTAGTAGTTGATAAAAAAATATTAAAGAAGGTTAAATCTCAAATTTATAACTAATTGAAACTAAAAAATAGTCTCATATTATGCTTTCTCTTTAGCTTAGTGTCATGCCAATTTTTAAAAACAGAAGAAGAAGGCATACCTATAGCAAGAGTTAATGACACTTATCTATATCAACATGATTTAGATGGTGTTGTTTTTAACGGAGTTTCGAGAGAAGATAGCATTATGCAAGTTTCAAATTTTATTAATCGTTGGGCAACACAACAGTTGTTAATGGATGGAGCTCAATTAAATTTAACCGAGCAAAAGCAAAGTGAATTTAATCATCTAGTATCTCAATATAAAAAAGACCTTTTTACAAATGCTTATTTAGAAGCTTTGGTTAAAAGAAGCATAGATACTGTAGTTGATTTATTAGAGGCTAACCAAGTGTACGAGCGAAACAAAGAAACCTTTAAATTAAACGAAGAACTTATTAAGTTTAGATATATTAATGTAAATGAAAATATATCTAATGTTGAAGATATTGAAGAGCGTTTTAAGCGCTTTAACGAAGAAGATAAAATTGTGTTAGACTCTATTGCAATTCAGTTTAAATCGTACTCTTTAAACGATTCAATATGGATTAAAGCAAGTCAAGCAATATATAAAATTCCTATGTTAAATGCTGAAAATAAAAAAGAACTGTTAAAAAAATCTAATTTTATACAGCACAAAGATTCATTAGGACTATATTTGATGCAGATTAAAGATGTACTGAACAGAAATGAACAAGCACCTTTAGAATATGTAATGCCAACTGTAAAACAAATTGTAATTAACAAGCGTAAGTTGGACTTTATAAAACAATTAGAAAAAGACATCACAAAAGATGCAATTAAAAACAAACAATTTGAAATTTTTGACTAAAGTGAAGTATCTAGTATTAAGTGTAATGTTATTGTCATCCAGTACAATATTTGCACAAGAGATAATTGAAGAAAAGGAAGAGACTAAAGAAGTTGAGAAAAAAGCAGATCCATCTCAACGCGTAAAAGTTGATGGTGTAGCTGCTGTAGTTGGAGATTTTGTAGTTTTAGATTCTGATATTGACAAGCAATTCGCACAGTTAGAAGCTAGTGGAGTTTCTACAAAAGACATAACACGTTGTCAATTATTTGGTAAGCTTTTAGAAGATAAATTATACATGCACCATGCTATTCAAGATAGTATAGTAGTTAATGATGCAGAAATTCGTTCATACGTAGACCAGCAACTTAATGGGTTTGCCCAACAAATTGGATCTATGGAAAAGCTAGTAGCTTATTATAAAAAATCTTCGGAGCAAGAGCTGAGAGATGAAATGTTTGAGCTTAACAAAAATGGTAAAATGGCTGTGTTAATGCAGGAAAAAATTACCGAAGAAATAGAAGTTACTCCAGAGGAAGTAAGACAATTTTTTAACGATATTCCAAAAGAAGAACGTCCTGAATTTGGAACAGAGCTTAGAGTAGCACAAATAGTTGTTATTCCAGAAGTTTCTGATGAAGAAAAGCAAAAAGTAATTAATAGATTAAAAGAGTTTAAAGCAGATATTATAGATAATGGAGCAAGATTTGCTACTAAAGCTGTATTATATTCCGAAGATCCTGGTTCAAAAAGAACTGGAGGTAAATATACGTTGCATAGATCTAGACCTCAAATGGTGAAAGAATTTAGAGATGTTGCTTTCTCTTTAGAAGAAGGTGAAATTTCTGAGCCTTTTGAAACAGATTTTGGTTACCATATTATCTATCTAGAAAAAATTAGAGGACAAGAATACGATGTGCGTCATATTCTGTTAAAACCTCAAATAACAAAACAAGCTATTGATGCTGCAAAAGCAAAAATAGAAAAGGCAAGAGAAAGCATAGTTAATGGGGAATTAACATTTGCTGAGGCTGCTAAAGAAGTGAGTGATGAGGAAGAAACTAAGTTTGATGGAGGGCAATTGCGTAACCCAGAAACTCAAGATTATAGTTTTGAACTTACTAAAATGGATCCAGAGCTTTATAGCCAATTACAGAATCTAAAAGATGGTGAAGTGAGCCCTGTGTATACAGATGAAGATAGAATAAATGCTACTAAATTTAAAATTCTTACAGTTACAGATAGAATAGATGAACATGAGGCAGATTTTGCTAAAGACTACCTTAAAATTAAGGCGTTAGCACTTCAAGAAAAGCAGTTAAAAGCTATTGAAGCGTGGCAAATTGAAAAAATCATGGATACATTTATTAAAATTAACGGTGAGCATCGTGAGTGCGACTTTAATAGTAACTGGTTAAAAAAATAAACGTATTGCTTATGTCTGATGTTGCTGCTATAAAACAATTTGTTGTCAAGTATAAAAATTTAAAAACTGAAGTAGCCAAAGTTATTATTGGTCAAGATGAGGTTGTTAATCAAATTTTGATTTCTATATTTTCTGGTGGTCATTCACTTTTAATTGGAGTTCCTGGTTTAGCAAAAACATTAATGGTTAATACCATAGCGCAAGCATTAGGTTTAGATTTTAAACGTATTCAATTTACACCAGATTTAATGCCTAGTGATATCCTAGGTAGTGAAATATTGGATGAAGACAGACATTTCAAATTTATAAAAGGGCCAATCTTTGCTAATATTATATTAGCAGATGAAATTAACCGTACACCACCAAAAACACAAGCAGCTTTATTAGAAGCTATGCAAGAGCGCGCTGTAACAGTAGCAGGTCATCATTATAAATTAGATTTACCATATTTTGTATTGGCAACACAAAACCCAATTGAACAAGAAGGAACTTATCCTTTGCCAGAAGCTCAGTTGGATAGATTTATGTTTGCAATCAATTTAGAATATCCAACTTTTGATGAAGAAGTACAGGTTGTTAAAGCAACAACTTCAGATAATAAAGTTAATGTTAATGCGCTATTTACAGCTCAAGAAATTGTTGACTTCCAACATGTAATTCGTCGTATTCCTGTAGCAGATAATGTTATTGAGTATGCAGTAGCAATGGTTGGTAAAACAAGGCCTAAAAGTGATTCTGCAGCCGATTTAGTTAAGCAATATATAGATTGGGGTGCTGGACCAAGAGCTTCTCAAAATTTAATATTGGCAGCTAAAACACATGCTGCTATTAATGGTAAATTCTCTCCAGATATGGAAGATGTGCAAGCTGTTGCAAATAGTATTTTAAGACACAGAATTATTAAAAACTACAAGGCAGAAGCAGAAGGTATTACTGAACAAGAAATTATTAAGAGCTTGTTCTAAATTTCTTTTATAAGGGAAAATTATACTTTTATTAGTCAATTCAATACTTAATTTTCTATTATTGAATATTTCAAAAGTTATTAATTTAACAATTTTGATATATCAAAATTATTAATATCGTATTTATCAGGGTTTTAAGTATTGTTGTTTTGAAGTATTCTTATCAAACTTCATATTTTCTTACATATTTTTTAAAATGATTCGTATTTAGTACTTTTGCAACACTAAAAACTGAATCAAAACTTATAAATTTTAAAGATTTAGTTTGTTCTAAATATTAATTAGAAATAAATTAAATCTTCATTGAAAATATAGCGCTTATGAATATTTATGAAAATTATCTTAAAGAAATTGAGGCTCGTAAAGAGCAAGGGTTGCACCCAAAACCAATTGATGGAGCAGATTTAATAGCTGCAATCATTGATCAAATTAAAGATGTAAATAATCCACATAGAGAAGCATCGTTAAATTTCTTTATATATAATACACTACCAGGAACAACTAGTGCTGCTGGTGTAAAGGCAAAATTTTTAAAAGAAATTATTCTAGGAGAAGCTATTGTAGAAGAAATCACTGCTGATTTTGCTTTTGAGCAATTATCTCATATGAAAGGTGGTCCTTCTATTGAAGTATTGCTTGATTTAGCATTAGGAAATGATGAGGCTATAGCTAATGCTGCTGCAAAAGTTTTAAAGACGCAAGTGTTCTTATATGAAGCAGATACAGAGCGTTTAGAAACAGCTATGAATGCAGGAAGTGCTATAGCAAAAGAAATTATTGAAAGTTATGCGCAAGCGGAGTTTTTTACAAAACTTCCAGAAATTGACGAAACTATAGAAGTGGTTACTTATGTAGCTGGAGTTGGTGATATTTCTACCGATTTATTATCTCCAGGAGCAGATGCGCATTCACGTTCAGATAGAGAATTGCATGGACAATCTATGTTTGAGCATAATAAAGATATGCAAAACGAATTGTTAGCATTGCAAAAGCAACATCCTAATAAGCGCGTAATGTTAATTGCTGAGAAAGGAACAATGGGAGTTGGTTCTTCTCGTATGTCTGGTGTAAACAACGTAGCATTATGGACGGGAATTTCTTCAAGTCCTTATGTACCTTTTATCAATATAGCACCAGTAATTGCTGGAACAAATGGTATTGCTCCAATTTTCTTAACAACTGTTGGTGTAACTGGTGGAATCGGATTAGATCTTAAAAACTGGGTAAAGCAAAAAGATGCTGAAGGAAATACAATTGTTGATGAAGAAGGAGATCCAATTTTGAAAGAAGAATATTCTGTTGCTACAGGAACAGTACTTACGATAAATACAAAAGAAAAGAAATTATATAACGGAGACACTTACTTAAAAGATGTTTCTGCTGCATTCACTCCACAAAAAATGGAGTTTATGAAAGCAGGTGGTTCTTATGCGGTAGTTTTTGGTAAAAAATTACAAACCTTTGCTTGTAAAGCTTTAGGAATAGAAATTCCTCCAGTTTACGCAGCTTCAAAAGAAATTTCTATCGAAGGACAAGGGTTAACTGCTGTTGAAAAAATATTCAATAAGAACGCAGTAGGAACTACTCCAGGTAAAACATTGCATGCAGGATCTAATGTTAGAGTAGAGGTAAACATTGTAGGTTCTCAAGATACAACAGGTTTAATGACTTCTCAAGAACTAGAGATGATGGCTGCAACAGTTATTTCTCCAATTGTTGATACAGGTTATCAATCAGGATGTCATACAGCTTCTGTTTGGGATGATAAGTCTAAAGCTAACATTCCAAGATTAATGAAGTTTATGAATGACTTCGGATTAGTTACTGCACGTCACCCTGAAGGGAAATATCATGCAATGACAGATGTAATTCATAAAGTATTAAATGATATTGCTGTTGATGATTGGGATGTAATTATTGGAGGTGATTCTCATACTCGTATGGCAAAAGGAGTTGCTTTTGGAGCCGATTCAGGAACAGTTGCTTTAGCTTTAGCTACTGGTGAGGCTACTATGCCAATTCCAGAGTCTGTTAAAGTTACTTTTAAAGGAGAAATGAAATCTTATATGGATTTCCGTGATGTGGTTCACGCTACACAAGAGCAAATGTTAACTCAATTTGAAGGAGAGAACGTTTTCCAAGGAAGAATTATCGAAGTTCATATTGGTACTTTAACTTCAGATCAAGCATTTACATTTACAGATTGGACTGCTGAAATGAAAGCAAAAGCATCTATCTGTATTTCTGAAGAAGAAACATTAATTGAATCATTAGAAATCTCTAGAGATCGTATTCAAATTATGATTGATAAAGGGATGGATAATCCAAAGCAAGATCTTAAAGGATTAGTAGATAAAGCTAACAATAGAATTCAAGAATTAAAGACAGGTACTAAACCAGCTTTAAAACCAGATGCAGATGCTAAGTATTATGCTGAAGTTGTTATCGATTTAGATAAAATCGTTGAACCAATGATCGCTGATCCGGATGTAAATAATGAAGATGTATCTAAGCGTTATACGCACGATAACATCCAGCCATTATCATTCTATGGAGGAACTAAAAAAGTAGATTTAGGTTTCGTAGGTTCTTGTATGGTACACAAAGGAGATATGCAAATATTGGCACAAATGCTTAAAAATCTTGAAGCTCAACAAGGAAAAGTAGAGTTTAAAGCCCCTTTAGTTGTTGCTCCTCCAACTTATAATATTGTTGATGAATTAAAAGCTGAAGGAGATTGGGAAGTATTAGAAAAATATGCTGGATTTGTATTTGATGATAACGCTCCTAAAGCAGTTGCAAGAACTAAGTATGACAACAAGTTATATTTAGAGCGACCAGGTTGTAGTTTATGTATGGGTAATCAAGAAAAAGCTGAACCAGGAGATACGGTTATGGCAACATCAACACGTTTATTCCAAGGGAGAGTAGTGAGAGATACTGATGCTAAAAAAGGAGAATCATTATTATCTTCTACACCAGTAGTTGTATTGTCATGCATATTAGGAAGAACTCCTACTATGGAAGAATATGAGACTGCAGTGAGTGGAATTGTATTAACTAAGTTTAAACCATCTACTAAAGAATTAGTAATGTAATTTTTTAAATTACATCGAAATATTGAAAACCCGAGTTTTAGGCTCGGGTTTTTTTATACTCAATACCGACTATAAGATTCTCTTATTTAGTATCAATATAATTAATTGTAGCTCAGATTTTTGACCTGATTTTTTTGTTAATTTAGTGGGACTAACAAAAAAATAAAGATTCATGGCATTTGATATTAAAATGATTAGAGATGTGTATTCTAAATTTCCTGAGCGTGTTGAAGCAGCTCGAAAACTTACTGGTAAGCCTTTAACACTTTCCGAAAAAATATTGTATACACATTTATGGGATAAGATACCTGCGGAAGCCTTTAAAAGAGGACAGGATTATGTGGATTTTGCTCCAGATCGTATCGCATGTCAGGATGCCACTGCTCAAATGGCATTACTGCAATTTATGCAAGCAGGAAAGCAAAAAGTTGCGGTACCAACCACTGTACATTGTGATCATTTAATTCAAGCCAAAGAAGGTGCAGCTAAAGATTTAAAACGCGCCAATGATGTAAGTAGTGAAGTTTTCGATTTCTTAGCTTCAGTATCAAATAAATATGGTATAGGATTTTGGGAGCCAGGAGCTGGAATTATCCATCAAGTCGTATTAGAAAATTATGCATTTCCAGGTGGAATGATGATTGGTACAGACTCGCATACTGTTAATGCAGGTGGACTAGGAATGGTAGCTATTGGTGTTGGTGGAGCAGATGCTGTAGATGTAATGGCTGGAATGCCTTGGGAACTCAAATTTCCAAAATTAATTGGTGTTAGACTTACTGGAAAATTATCAGGTTGGACTGCACCAAAAGATGTAATTCTTAAGGTTGCTGAAATTTTAACGGTAAAAGGTGGAACTGGAGCTATTGTAGAATATTTTGGACCTGGAGCAACTGCAATGTCATGTACAGGTAAAGGTACTATTTGTAATATGGGAGCCGAAATTGGAGCAACGACGTCAACCTTTGGGTATGATGAATCTATGGAACGTTATCTAAGAGTTACAGATAGAGAAGATGTAGCAGATGAAGCCAACAAGATAAAGGAGCATTTAACAGCAGATGCTGAAGTCTATGACAACCCAGAACATTATTTTGATCAGGTTATAGAGATTAACCTTTCTGAGTTAGGGCCTCTATTAAATGGACCTTTTACTCCAGATTTATCTACAACTGCAGGAAAGGAAATGACAGAGAAGGCAAAAGCCAACGATTGGCCATTAAAAGTGGAATGGGGATTAATAGGTTCTTGTACCAATTCGTCATATGAAGATTTATCAAGAGCAGCGTCAATTGCGCAACAAGCTTTAGATAAGAATTTAAAAACTAAAGCAGAATTTGGTATTAATCCAGGATCAGAGCAAGTACGTTATACCGCTGAACGTGATGGAATTTTAGAAGTGTTTGAAAAACTAGATGCTACTATTTTCACAAATGCTTGTGGACCATGTATTGGACAATGGGCAAGATATTCAGATCCTAAAAATGCACCTAAAAATAGTATTGTGCATTCATTCAATAGAAACTTTGCAAAACGTGCAGATGGTAACCCAAATACACATGCTTTTGTAGCTTCGCCAGAATTAGTTGCCGCTGTTGCTATTGCTGGACGTTTGGATTTTAATCCAATGACAGATACTTTAATTAATGAAAATGGAGAAGAAGTAAGGTTAGATGAGCCAACTGGATGGGAGCTACCACCAAAAGGCTTTGATGTTAAAGAAAATGGATATGTAGAACCAGTTGAAGATGGTAGTGGAGTAGAAATCACTGTGAGTCCAACCTCCGAACGTTTAGAATTATTGACACCATTTACACCAATTGGAAATGAAATAAAAGGTGCAAAGCTTTTAATAAAAGCATTTGGAAAATGTACAACAGATCATATTTCAATGGCTGGACCTTGGTTACGCTATAGAGGACATCTTGATAACATTTCTAATAATATGCTTATTGGTGCTGTAAATGCTTATAATAAGCAAACTAATTTTGTAAAGAGCCAATTGACTGGAGAATATGGAGGTGTTCCAGATACAGCAAGAACTTATAAAGCCGAAGGAATTTACACTGTTGTGGTTGGAGACCATAATTATGGAGAAGGTTCTTCTCGTGAACATGCTGCTATGGAGCCTCGTCATTTGGGTGTTGCAGCAGTAATTGTAAAATCGTTTGCACGTATTCATGAAACTAATCTTAAGAAACAAGGGATGTTGGGCTTAACCTTTGTAAATGAAAATGATTATGATTTAATTCAAGAGGATGATACGTTTAACTTTTTGGATTTAGACCAGTTTTCTCCAGGAAAGCCATTAACTATAGAAGTGGTACATGCCGATGGTACAAAGGATAATATCATGGTGAATCATACCTATAATGAAGGGCAGATAGAATGGTTTAATGAAGGTTCTGCATTAAATTTAATAAAGAAGCAAAATGCTTAATTAAAGGAATATATTCAAATTATACTCTAAAGACTCCCTTTTTTTAGGGAGTTTTTTATTAATAATGTAAGCAAGTTTTTTTAGATACGACTGTATTGATAACACAATCGATCTAAAATTACATTATGAAGTCTATTTGGTTTTTTGAAGACGTAAATCTTTTTAAGATATTATGTCCACATAAGTTTAAAGAATATAAATCAAACCACGATTTTGATGCTTATAAAAAGCAAGATTATATCTATTTTGAAGAGGATACTTCAAATAAAATTTACCTTATAGAAAAAGGGAAAGTAAAGATTGGCTATTATAGTGAAGATGGTGAAGAAGTTGTAAAAGCTATATTGTCTAAAGGAGAGTTGTTTGGAGAAAAAGCCATTCTTGGAGAAATTAAGCGAGATGAGTTTGCGCAATCTATAGATAATACTACCTCTATTTGTCCTATTGGGGTTGAAACCATGCATGAATTGATGAGAGATAATCAAACTTTTAGCTTTAGAGTTTATAAATTCATTGGATTTAAACTTCAAAAGCTTGAACGTAGATTAAAACTTTTAATGTTTAAAGATGCCAAGACTAGACTTATAGAGTTTTTAGATGATTTGTGTACAGAATATGGCTATAATTGCGATAAAACAGGTGATCATGTTATAAACCATCCTTATACACAAAAAGATATAGCTTCATTAATTGGTGTGTCAAGGCCAACTTTAAATATTCTTCTTAATGAATTAAAAGAAGATGATATTTTAGATTTTGATAGAAAACAAATAAGAATTTATAAAAAAATCGCATAGAATAAGAATCTGTTTATTATTGTTTATAAATGTAAAACCCAAATACTGTTATTAAGTATTTGGGTTTTTTAATTATTAAAATTGAATTTTTTTATAATAAAAAGGCTTAATGTTAGCTGCCTAACATTTTATCTTCTAGTCATAAGATACTTTTGAAGTATTAAATATTCAAAACAAAAAAGACTATGATTAAAAAAATGTTTTTAGCGGTTTTAGCATTAGGAATGTTAGCCACTTCATGTAGTGATGACGATGATAATAATTCATCTACAACAGATTTAATTTTAAATTTAGATGGGCTTGAAGCTTTAGGTGATGATTTTGTTTACGAAGGTTGGATTATAGTTGATGGGAGTCCAGTGTCTACTGGAACTTTTTCAAGTATAAACTTTCCGCAATCTTTTGAAGTTGATGCAGCTCAGTTAGCAAGTGCTACTAGATTTGTTTTAACAATAGAACCATCAGTAGATCCAGATCCAGCACCTGCGGCTACAAAAATTTTAGTAGGTGATTTTGCAGGAAATACAGCTTCAGTAAATTCAAATGGAATTGTAGCCGATTTTTCTGCAGCCTCAGGAAAATACATTTTAGCAACACCAACAGATATGGATGATACAAATGAAGAAAGTGGTGTGTGGTTTTTAGATAATTCTAGTGGTTCTGCTGTAGCAGGGTTAGATTTACCAACTTTATCAGATGGATGGAAGTATGAAGGATGGGCAGTTATTGATGGAACACCTGTAAGTACTGGAACATTTTTATCAGGTAGTGGAGCAGACGATAATGCTGCTAC
Source organism: Pontimicrobium sp. IMCC45349 (assembly GCF_047219225.1). Taxonomy (GTDB): domain Bacteria; phylum Bacteroidota; class Bacteroidia; order Flavobacteriales; family Flavobacteriaceae; genus IMCC45349. Next base: position 2,631,331 of record NZ_CP178208.1, read on the forward strand.
TTCAGTTTTTAAAGGAGATGCTAACAATGGACCAGCTTATCCAGGAGAAGATTTTCTTCAAAATGCACCAGCAGGTTTAACCTTTCCAACAGATTTAAAAGGCATGACTATTGTAATTTCTGTAGAGCCAAGTCCAGATAATAGTCCAGCACCTTTTACATTAAAGCCTTTAGCTCATATGGTGCCTACTAATGCTTCAAATCATACAACAATAAATATGGGAACAGGACCTGTAGCTTCTATTTCAGGTTCTGTTATAAGATAAAGATTTTAATCTTTGGTTTTTAGATTGATTGATGTTAGGTGCAACACTTTAATTTTTAAGTGTTGCGCCTTTTTTGATATGGAATATTAACTTTGCCTAAAATGTTAGCATGAAAATAAATAAATCACAGCGTAGTAACATTATATTTTTAGTGATTATAGTTTTATTGATTATACCACAAACAAGAAAGCCTATTCAAATTGTATTGCACAAAGGATTAGCATTATTTAGTCCTTCTGTCGAGTCAGTAGAAAATAGGGAAACTATAAAATTTGAAGATTGGAAGCTTCAAGATATCAATGGAAATATTATAAATTTTAAAGATTTAGAAGGGAAAGTTACTTTACTCAATTTTTGGGCAACGTGGTGTCCACCTTGTGTAGCAGAATTACCATATATTAAAGATTTAAATGCAGATTATAAAGATAAAATTGAAATCATCTTAGTTTCTAACGAGAGCGCCAATAAAGTTCAGTCGTTTTTAAAAGCTAAAGGTTTTGAATTAAATAGTTATATGCCATTATCAGAGTATCCTAATGCATTTGATATTTCGTCTATACCTAGAACATTCTTAATAGGGAAAAATGGAGCAATAGCCATCGATAAAACTGGAGCTGCTAATTGGAATAGCGATGCTGTGAGACAGCAAATAGAAGTATTACTTAAGGAATAGTTTTGTTTGAAAAGTTTGTGTTAAGCTAAGATTGGCTAATATTAATGAAAAGGCATAAATGCTATCTTCAATAGGAATAGTAAACATTCTAATTCCTAAATTTTCAGTATTGTCATACCAAACTACTTCATTGAGAATAAAACTACCAGTTAAAACACCATTAACTATAAAGAATGGAATGAGCATTACTAGAAAAGTAAGATAGAATTTTTGTAGCATTTCAAGGTGTTGTTTCATAGCATATAATAATACAGCTATTGCAACAAGCGCATTAATAGATGTATACAGTTTACTTAAACTATAAATGGTAAGTATGGATAAAATGAGTAGAATTATTACAGAAATAAGTTTTGTGATTTTTTTTGAAATCTCCCATTTTGGAAAATAATGTAAAAGGGTATAATGGGTAAATACACAAGCATAAGGAATGCAAATAAAAAATAGCCATTCTTCAATAGGTAAATTAAAAATTTTGACTCCTAAATAATAATCAGGGTTGAATCCCCAAACACCAATTTTTGTAAATATAATATCCCAAATAATAAAGAAGGTAGTGGTTATTGCTATAGCTAGAAATAGGCTTTTCCATTTTTTATATAGTTTTATTTTGGGATGAAAACTATACAAGAAAGGAATTGAAATGGATCCAATATTTAACAGTAAATAAAGGGATTTCATGTATTACTTTTTAAAATATTTAAAAGGAACAATCAACATTCCAAAACATTCACCATCTTTTTTTCCTAAATGTTTATGATGCATTTTGTGAGCTCGTCTAACTCCCTTTGCATACCAATTATTGGCATTTCTAAACATTTTAAATCGTTGGTGTATAAAAATATCATGAACAAGAAAGTAAGTAGCTCCATAAACCATAATACCTAAGCCTATAGGTAATCCATACCATACGTTTTCATAACTCCATAAATAAAAGCAAACAATACTTACAATGGCATAAAAAACAAAGAAAAAATCATTGCGCTCAAACCAACTTTCATGGTCTTTTTTATGATGATCCTTGTGTAAATGCCATAAAAAACCATGCATTATATATTTATGAGTAAACCACGCCATAAATTCCATTGTGCTAAATGTTACAACAAAGACCAATATCCAAACAAAAGTGTTCATATTATAAATTTATAATAAATTCAGTTGAAATTTTACATAACTTCTAGTTAACAGCTCAATTTTTTTATAATTAGGGACTCTAATTCGAGTGCTTTTAATTTCTAATGCTGGTGTTTTTTTGAGTTTTTTTAATAGTTGTCTGTAATATCTATAAGCCATAAAAACACCAAATTTAGCCTCAATAGGTAATTTTTTTATACCGCTAAGTCCTTTTGCAAAATCCGATTCTATATCATCAATAATATGTTGCTTAGAAATTTCATCTAGGTTGTTTAAATCTGTATTAGGAAAATAGGTTCTGTTTAATACGTCATGGTCGGCTTTTAAATCTCTTAAAAAATTCACTTTTTGAAATGCTGAACCTAATGACATTGCTGTATCCATTAATTCAAAATATTTTTTCTCATCACCTTTTACAAATACTTTTAAACACATTAATCCAACAACATCAGCTGATCCATAGATATAAGCTTTATACTCATCATTAGTCATATAAGTTGTTTTATATAAATCCAAGCGCATAGAATTCATAAAGGCATCAACCAATGATTTGTCAATATTATATTTGTGGTAGGTATGTTGAAATGCGTTTAAAATAGGATTTAAGCTTATTTTTTCATTAATAGCCAACTCCAAATCGTATTCAAACTTGTTAAATAATTTAGCTTTATTATAGTCGTGAAATGAATCTACTATTTCGTCAGCAAACCTTACAAATCCATATATATTATATATATCTTGTCTAATACTGTTAGAAAGCATTTTTGTTGCTAATGAGAAAGAAGTGCTATAAGTATTTGTTACTAACTTACTACAATCTTTAGAAACGGAGTCAAATAATGCTTTCATACTAATAAGTGTGTTGTAATTTAATATTAGGAGTAATTTGTGTTATTTTTTTATTCAATTTCTTTAGAATCAATTCAGAACTTAATTTTCCAGAAATGAGAGAAGGAGGTACTCCTGGTCCAGGAACAGTTAATTGACCAGTGAAATAAAGGTTTTTTACTTTTTTGCTTTTAAGTTTAGGTCTTAAAAAAGCCGTTTGTAAAAGAGTATTTGCCATTCCGTAAGCATTCCCTTTATATGAGTTGTAATCTTTAATAAAGTCTTTTACACAATAAGACTCTTTAAACAAAATATTTTTACTTACTGTTTGATTTGTAAGCCTTTCAAAACGTTTAATTATTTTATCAAAGTATTGTTCTCTTAATGCTATTGTGTCTTCAATGCCTGGAGCTAGTGGAATTAAAAAAATACCAGCTTCTTTTCCTTTAGGTGCTACTGATTCATCGGTTATACTTGGGAAACTAGCATAAAATAATGGATTTTCTGGCCATTTAGGATTATCATAGATAGCTTCAGCATGTAAATCAAAATCAACATCAAAAAACAATGTATGGTGATTTACATTTTTGAGTTTTTTGTTAAAACCTACGTAAAAAAGTAGAGAAGAAGGAGCAAACGTTTTATTACTCCAATATTTTTCTGAATATTGTCTGTTTTTTTCTTCTAATAAGGTTTCTGTATGATGATAATCAGCTCCACTTAATACAATATCACAATAATAATTTTTTGAGTTTGATGTTATGCCTATAGCCGAAGCATCTTTAGTAATAATAGCTTCAACAGGAGAGTTGGTTTTTATTTTAACACCTAGTTCTGTTGCTAGCTTTTCCATAGCTAAAATAACTTGATGCATACCTTTTTTAGGATGGTATGTACCTAAGCCAAAATCGGCATAATTCATAAAATTATAGAATGATGGAGTGTCACTAGGTTTAGCACCAAGAAAGAGTACAGGAAATTCAAGGATTTGTGCTAAACGGTTATTTTTAAATTCTTTTCGTACGTCTTTCTTTACTGTGCTAAAAAACTGATTTAATTTTTTTATTGTTTTTGTTGTAACTAGTTCTAAAGGAGAAACTCCAGGTTTATAAACTAAGTCTTTTATGGCAATGTCATAATTGCTTTTAGCTTGATTTATAAACCTTTTTAATTTAATAGAGCTTCCTTTTTCTTCTTTTTCAAATGCGTTATATATTTTCTGAAGTGTATCTTCAATAGTTATATAATCTTCTTTTTCAAAATAAACACTGTAAGCTGGATTTAGTTTTTCTAGTGTATAGTAATCCGAAGGTTTTTTATTAAAATCGTTAAAAAAACGTTCAAAAACATCTGGCATCCAATACCAAGTTGGACCAATATCGAAAGTAAACCCTTCTTTTTTTAGTTGTCTTGCTCGACCACCAATAGTCGAATTTTTTTCGAAAATAGTAACCTCGTTTCCTGCCTTTGCTAAGTAACATGCAGCAGAAAGAGAAGAAAAACCAGAGCCAATTATGTGTATTTTGCTGTTCATTTGTCTAACAAATATATAAAAAAGTTAAACAAAATAAAATAAATTGACTTTTTTTAGAAGTTTTTAACTAATTCCTTAATTGATGTAAATGCAAAAATTTGATTTGGTAAGTTGTTTAGTTCTATATTATTAAGTTGATTTCCTAACACCATAAATCTATTGTCTGTTTCAGTTATGATGTTTTCGTGTAATGTATTTATATAGCTTAATAATTCATCGGTTTCAGGCTTTACAGTAAAGTATGATACAAATGATATTTTATCAAAAAACTTAAGTAAGTCTTTTAAGCTTTCAATAGGTATGCTTTCACCTAGAAATATAGTGTGGTAACCTCTGCTTAATAATTCATAGTTAATAAATAGTAAGCCAATATCATGAATCTCGTTATCTGGAAGAAATAGAACAAAAGTTTCTTTGTCAGGATGAGGCTCTAAACTTTGAAGTTTTTCAATGTTTAAAAGTATTTTTTGTTTAAAGTGAATAGATAAAAAATGTTCATGAGCAGGAGATATTGTGTTTGTTTGCCATAACAATCCTAAATCATTTAAGACAGGAATAAAGATATCGTAAAATATATCTCTAAATGTTTTTTCTTCAAGTAAGCTATTGTAAGTGTTATAAAATAATGCTTGATCAAAATTAAGCATTGATAGTTTAAAAGCATTAATAGCATGATGTTCAATCTTTCCTCTTGAGGCAATTTCTCTAACAGCAATAGGTATCTCTTCTTCTTCAAGTTTAGCTATTTTAGAAATTTTTAAACCATTGTTATTTAAATAGCTTATGTTTAATAACTTTTGCAGGCTGCTTAAACTATAATATCTAATATTAGTATCAGTTCTTTTTGGTTGAAGTAAATTATATCTCTTTTCCCAAATTCTTATGGTATGTGCTTTAATTCCTGATAGATTTTCTAAATCTTTAATACTAAAATCTGTTTTAATATTGTTCATTTTTAACAAGGTTTTGTTAAACAAAATTAGTAATAAAATATTAGTTTAGAAATATTTGAAGTTAAAATATGTATAAAGTGATTATGAAAAGACTCAAATTTTCATTAAATAATAAAGATTAACCTTTCATGATAACTTGTTTATCTATTGTGTAATAATTAAATAAAAAAGTTTTAAAATAAAAAAAAGGTTAAGCTTTTGCTTAACCTTTTTAAGTGACCAGTCTGGGGCTCGAACCCAGGACCCTCTCCTTAAAAGGGAGATGCTCTACCAACTGAGCTAACTGGTCTAAAACTCTGTGCGCACGAGAAGACTCGAACTTCCACGACCTAATGGCCACTAACCCCTCAAGCTAGCGCGTCTACCAATTCCGCCACGTGCGCAATTAAGGGATTGTAAAAATAAAAAAAAGTTAAGCGAATGCTTAACTTTTTTGTGACCAGTCTGGGGCTCGAACCCAGGACCCTCTCCTTAAAAGGGAGATGCTCTACCAACTGAGCTAACTGGTCAATCATTTCCTGATTGCGGGTGCAAATATAGAACGTTTTATTAATATTACAATGCTTTTTTTAGATATTTTTTTGTTTTTTTTTACTTGCAATATCTATAGCTTTGTAAATTAAATATATAACTAAAAATGATTATTGTTTTATTAGGCTATATGGCTTCAGGAAAGTCAACAATTGGTAAAAAGTTGGCTAATATTTTAGATTATAGTTTTCAAGATTTAGATGATTTTATAGAGAAAAGTGAAAATTTAACCGTTAAAGATATTTTTAGTTCCAAAGGAGAGATTTATTTTAGGAAACTAGAATCTCAAGCGCTTGAAACTCTTTTAAAAAATAATGAAAGTTTAGTTTTAGCTTTAGGAGGAGGTACACCTTGTTATGGAAATAACTTAGAATTATTAAAAAGAGATAATGTGGTATCTGTTTACTTAAAGTCATCTATACCAACTATTGTTTCTAGAATAGAAAATGAAGTAAGCAAAAGGCCCTTAGTAGCTCATTTAGATAATCAGGATGATTTAGTTGAGTTTATAGGAAAGCATCTATTTGAGCGTTCACAATATTATAATAAAGCAGATTTTATTGTTTCTACTGATGATAAATCACAAAAAGAAATAAGTGAAGCAATTATTTCTGAGTTATTCTAAAACAGCTTTAAAGTCATTCCCTTCTAATATTACATTAACATGTTCGTGTAAGGATGTTGATAATGAAATACCTTTAAAGTCAGCTTTAACAGGGTATTTTTTATGATTTCTATTTACAAGTACTGCAGTTTTAAATTGTTTTAACGGAACATCTAAAAAATGTTTTACTCCATAAACCAATGTAGTACCAGAGTTTAAAACATCATCTATTAGTACAACGGATTTATTAGTGTAATCCTTTGCAGGAATAGAAGTTTTTATTTCTTCTCTTGGATTTTTTTTATCTATAATAACTTTACATAACACAAGATTAATATCTGAAATCTTGCTTAAAACTGTTTTTAACTTTTTAGCAAGTATATAACCATTACTTTCAATGCCAGCTAAAATAATTTCAGTTTCATCTACATTGTTTTCGTAAATTTGATATGCTATACGTTTTATCTTATGTTTTATTTCTTGGTGAGATAAAATACTATTTTCTTGTAAAGTCATTAGTTATGATAATTTTTTTCAAAGATAAAAAAGAGTTCTTTATCTTCTCTTGGTTTTATTGAATTATAAGACCTCTCCAATGTATTAATTTTAAAGTATGGCGCGAATCTTTTTAAGTAATCATCTTTAGAACCACCAAATGGAGGTCCTTTGGTATCTAAAGGAAAATCAAATAATAAGCCTATAAGTTTTCCCTTTTGATCAATTATTTCAGACATTTTTGTAACATAATCTTCTCTCATCGATGGATTTAATGCACAAAAAAATGTTTGTTCTATTATAAGGTCAAACTTATCATTAACTTGAAAAAAATCTTGAAGTAATAATTGGTTATCCGGGAAGTCTGGGATACGATTTTTTAAATTTAATAATGGTTGTTCAGCTATATCTAAAACAAATAGATTTTTAAACCCTTTTTTCCACAAGTACTCTGCTTCATACGAGTTTCCTGCTCCAGGAATTAATATTTTTAATTCTTTACTATGTAATTGATCTATATATTCTTTAATAGGAGTAGATATATATCCAATATTCCAACCAGTATCATTAGTTTTATATAACTCCTCCCAAAATGCTTTATCAAATTTATTCATTTGTATTTGTATCATCTAAATAGTCATCAATATCTCTACGATCTTTTTTTGTAGGTCTACCTTCACCTTTTTTACGGTAATAATCTTTAGAGTATTTTAAGAGTTCTTGAGCTTCAAATTCTTCTTTTGGAGTGGTGTCTGTTCTATAAATATCAATTAATTTAGCACCAACTCGATTAGGAGGGATATCATTTACAGTAAGTTGATAGTTTACTTGATTTTTTCTAACAGTTATTTGATCACTAGGATAGATTTCTCTGCTAGGTTTAACAATACTGTTATTAACTTTTACATGACCTTTCTTACAAGCAGTAGTTGCAATGTTTCTAGTCTTGAAATACCTAACACACCAAAGATATTTGTCTATTCGCATAAAATGTATAAAACTACGTTAATGTTATTGCACAAAAATATTATAAAATTGTATCTTGCACCTTCAAAAATAAGCAATATGAAATTTAAATTTTACCTACTAACATTTTTTGTTTTTACATTAACTTTTGTCGCTTGTAATAAAGATGATGGCGGAGGTGTTCCTCCAATTGTTGAAGAGGACAGAGATGAACAACAAGTTATCGATGATGCATTGTTAGTTGAGTATTTGGAAACGCATTATTATAATTCTAGTATGTTTGTTTCTAACATGAATCCAAAAATTGCTGATTTAATTATTTCTGATTTACCTGAAGATGGTGTTTTACCTGACCCAGATAATAATACATTATTGATAGATGCTATTGAAACCCATAATACAGTTTATAAAGAAACTAATTATAAATATTATGTATTAAGATTGAATCAAGGAATAGGAATTGAAAGCCCTAATTTTACAGATAATGTACGTATAAATTATAGTGGTAATTTTTTAGATGAAGAGATTTTTGATAGTACATCTAATCCAACACAACTTGATTTGTCATCTTTGGTAGCTGGATGGCAAAGAGTGTTGCCTCAGTTTAATACGGCTGAAAGTTTTGTAATTAATGGAGATGGAACAGTAGAATATACTAGTCATGGCGTAGGAGTGATGTTTTTACCTTCAGGATTGGGGTATTATGCAGGTGCAGTTTTTGGTGTTCCAGCTTATTCAAACTTAATTTTTAAGTTTGAATTATATCAAACAGAACAAAATGACCACGATGCTGATGGTATTCCGTCTTATTTAGAAGATATTGATGGAGATTTAGATATTTACAGTGATAATACTGATGATGATCAATTCTCAAATTTCATTGATGTAGATGATGATGGAGATGGTACTATTACAAAAGATGAAATAATTGAAACTATATATAATGAAACTACTAGGCAAGCAATTCTAGACTTAGTCTTAGCTTCAAACGAAGTGTTAATTAAAATAGTTGAAGTAGAAGATGAAGAAGGTATGATATCTTATGATGGTTATACAGTTACTTTTCCAGATACAAATGGTAATGGTATTCCAAATTACTTAGATGAAGATGAATCAGAATCTTTTGATGAATAAATAATCTATTTATAAATGTAGAATATAAAAGCCTCTCAATTTTGAGAGGCTTTTTTGTTTAAGTTTTTATAAGGCTACTGATAAACTAAGTATTAATTGATCTGGTCTAGTGTCTAACCTACTACTGCCTATATCATTATTACTTAAAAATTCTGCTTCATTATCATTAAAGCCTCTTTCGTATCTCAAGTCTATAGAAAACTTATTAAAGTTTACTGCAGCTCCAAAATTTAAGCCTACAGAAAAATCATTTTCAATATTGTTAATAGAAATATTATCAAATTCAGAATCTAATATATATTGAAAAGATGGACCTGCAAATATACTAACTGGTCCTAAAACTTTTAATCCCACTAGCATTGGAGCATCAATTTTTTTCATATTAAAATCACCACTATCATATTCACTTTTAGTGGCTGTATACATAAGTTCAGGTCTAAAGTATAGTTTATCACCAAGTTTTCCAAATACACCAATATGATAGCCTATATTTCTATCAGGATGTTCAGCGTTAGAGCTGATAGATTCTAAGTAGTCACCATTAGAATTATAGTTTAAACCACCTTTTATACCATATGAAGTTCCTTTTTGAGCAAAAGTAAAAGTACAAGTTGAGGCTAGTAAAATTAGAAAAGCTACTTTTTTTAAATTTTTCATAATATTCGTTTTTAGATTTGAATGTTCATATATCAAAAACGCTGCCAAACGATTATTATTTTCATTTTCAGCTTGTTATTAATAAAAAAAGGTTCCTTTAATTATTAAAGGAACCTTTATAAAATAAATATAAAATATTATTATTTTCTAGCCATTACAGCTTTTGCTTTAGCAATAATAGCATTACTGTCTAAACCATATTTTGCCATTAGTTGTGCTGGTGTTCCAGATTCACCAAAAGTATCATTAGTAGCTACAAATTCTTGAGGTGTAGGGTTGTTTAAAGCTAGTACTCTAGAAACACTCTCTCCAAGACCACCTAAAAAGTTATGCTCTTCACAAGTAACTATACAGCCAGTTTTAGCAACCGATTTTAATATTGCTTCATCATCTAAAGGTTTAATAGTATGAATATTAATAACATCTGCACTAATTCCTTCTTCATGAAGTACTTTTGCTGCTTCTAAGGCTTCCCAAACTAAGTGTCCTGTAGCGACAATTGTAACATCATTACCTTCTTGTAATTGAATAGCTTTACCTATTTCAAAAGTTTGATCCTCAGGAGTAAATACTGGTACTTTTGGTCTGCCAAAACGTAAGTATACTGGACCTTCATAATCTGCAATTGCAATTGTAGCAGCCTTAGTTTGGTTATAATCACAAGGGTTAATTACAACCATTCCTGGTAACATTTTCATTAATCCAATATCTTCAAGAATTTGATGTGTAGCACCATCTTCTCCAAGTGTTAATCCTGCGTGTGAAGCACAAATTTTCACATTCTTATCAGAGTATGCAATAGATTGACGAATCTGATCGTAAACACGTCCTGTAGAAAAGTTTGCAAAAGTTCCAGTGAAAGGAATTTTACCTCCAATAGTTAATCCTGCTGCCATTCCCATCATATTTGCTTCAGCAATTCCTACTTGATAAAAACGTTCTGGATTTTCTTCAATAAATTTATCCATTTTAAGAGAACCTATTAAGTCTGCACATAGTGCAACTACATTAGGGTTAGTTCTTCCTAATTCGGCTAATCCAGCGCCAAAACCACTTCTTGTATCTTTTTGCTCTGTATATGTATATGTTTTCATTTGTTGTTTTATTGTTGAATTAGTAATCTCCTAAAGTTTCAGGGTTTTGATTTAAGGCACTTTCTAGTTGTTCATCATTTGGTGCTTTACCATGCCATGCATGAGTATGCATCATAAAATCAACACCATTACCCATCATTGTTGTTAATAGAACACAAACTGGTTTTCCTTGTCCAGTTTTAGATTTAGCTTCAGCCATTCCTTTTAAGATGGCATCTATATTATTTCCTTCTTCTATTTCAACAACTATCCAATCAAAAGCTTCAAATTTAGCTTTTACATCTCCCATGTTTAAAACATCGTCTGTAGAACCATCAATTTGTTTACCATTCAAATCTACAGTAGCTATAATGTTATCTACATTTTTTGCTGATGCATACATAATAGCTTCCCAGTTTTGACCTTCTTGTAGCTCACCATCTCCATGTAAACTATAAATTAAATGGTTGTCCTTGTTTAATTTTTTAGCTTCAGCTGCTCCTAATGCTACAGATAATCCTTGACCTAATGACCCTGAAGCCATTCTAATTCCAGGTAAACCTTCATGCGTAGTTGGATGCCCTTGTAATCTTGAGTCTAATAATCTAAAAGTGTTTAACTCATCTACAGAGAAGTATCCTGCTCTAGCTAAAACACTATAAAATACAGGAGAAATATGACCATTAGACAAAAAGAAAATATCCTCGCCAATACCATCCATATCGAAACCTTCTTTTCTATCCATGATTTCGTTATACAGTGCTACTAAAAATTCGGTACATCCTAAAGAACCTCCTGGATGCCCAGAATTTACTTTATGTACCATTCGTAAAATATCTCTACGAACTTGTGTTGTTAAGTCTTCTAATTGTTGTGTGTTTGACATGCTTATGCTAGTTAGAATTTTAAGGTGCAAAAATAGTGTATTATGTGTCTCAACAAAAGAAAATAAAAGCTAATTTAAGTAAACGTTTTAGTATTGTTGATAAGGTATAGGTATTGTTAATAAGTTAATTTAAATGTAATTGTACTAAATACAAGTTTGAGTTAATTATCTTTGCCGACTGATTACTTTTTTATATGAAATTTGAATTAAAAGCACAAGATTCTCAAAGTAAAGCGAGAGCGGGAAAAATAACAACTGATCATGGCGTTATAGAAACTCCTATTTTTATGCCTGTAGGTACAGTAGCATCTGTAAAAGGTGTTCACCAACGTGAATTAAAAGATGATATTAATCCAGATATTATTTTAGGAAACACTTATCATTTATACTTACGTCCGCAAACTGATATATTAGAAAAAGCAGGTGGTTTACATAAGTTTATGAATTGGGATAGAAATATCTTAACCGATTCTGGAGGTTATCAAGTATATTCATTATCTGCTAATAGAAAAATAAAAGAAGAAGGTGTAAAATTTAAAAGTCATATAGATGGTAGCTATCATACGTTTACTCCAGAAAATGTAATGGAGATTCAACGTAGTATTGGAGCAGATATTATTATGGCCTTTGATGAATGTACACCTTATCCTTGTGATTATAATTATGCAAAACGTTCTATGCATATGACACATCGTTGGTTGGATAGATGTATTAATCATTTAGACAAAACACCTCTGAAGTATGATTATAATCAAGCATTTTTTCCAATTGTTCAAGGTAGCACTTACAAAGATTTACGTAGGCAATCAGCTGAGTATATAGCAAATGCTGGAGCATTAGGAAATGCTATTGGAGGTTTGTCTGTTGGAGAACCAGCAGAGGAAATGTACGCAATGACTGAGGTTGTGACAGAAATTTTACCTGAAGATAAACCACGATATTTAATGGGAGTAGGAACTCCAATCAATATTCTTGAAAATATTGCGTTAGGTATAGATATGTTTGATTGTGTGATGCCAACTCGTAATGCAAGAAATGGAATGCTATTTACTGCTCATGGTACTATAAATATTAAAAATAAGAAGTGGGAAGATGACTTTTCACCAATTGATGAAATGGGAATCACTTTTGTAGATACAGAGTATAGTAAAGCTTATTTAAGACATTTGTTTAGTGTTAATGAATTATTAGGAAAGCAAATAGCTACAATTCATAATCTAGGTTTTTATTTATGGTTGGTTAGAGAAGCAAGAAAACATATATTAGCAGGAGATTTTAGAGAATGGAAAGATAAAATGGTAAAACAAATGGATAAGCGTTTATAGTTAGATGAAAATTCTTGATTGGTATATACTTAAGCGATATTTATTTACATTTTTAATGATGTTACTGTTGTTTATTCCTATTGGAATAACAGTAAATCTTGCCGAAAAAATTGATAAAATTTTAGAGAATGAAGTACCTTTTGTTGAGGTTGCACAATACTATCTAGATTTTACAATATATTTTGCAAACCTATTATTTCCACTATTTTTATTCTTATCTGTAATATGGTTTACTTCAAAACTTGCAAATAATACAGAGGTTATTGCTTTTTTAAGTTCTGGAGTTTCTTTTTCAAGATTTTTAAGGCCTTATATGTTTGGTGCAACTATAGTAGCTGCTTTTGCTATTGTATTAGGAATGTTTTTAGCGCCTAAGGCTAGTAAAGGGTTTAATGAGTTTTCGGCAAATTATTTAAAAAGGAACAAGAAAAAAGTTCAAACTTACGACATCTATAGACAGATTAATGATAATGAAATTATTTATGTAAGTAATTTTGATATGAAGTCCAAAAAAGGAAATAATTTCACTTTGGAGCACTTTAAAGAAAATAAGCTTGAATATAAAATTGATGCACAAACTATTAGGTATAATGAGGAGGATAGTACTTATAAATTAATAAATTATACTTTAAGGAGAATAGGAGAGAGAGACGATTTGATTATACAATCAAGGAGAAAGGACACCCTTTTTGATTTTGACTTAGAAGATTTAACACCAGTAGAATATATAGCAGAAACGTTAAGTTATAGCGATTTGTCCTCTTTTATAGAAAAGGAAGAGTCTAGAGGTTCGTCAAATATTGGTCGTTATCAAGTTGTTCAATATAAAAGATGGAGTTTACCAGTATCAGTATTTATATTAACAATAATTGCTGTTGCTGTATCATCTAAAAAACGACGAGGAGGTATGGGAGTTAACCTTGCTTTTGGTATTGGTATAGCCATGATATATGTGTTTTTTGACAAAGTATTTGGAGTTATGGCAGAACAATCCGATTTTCCTCCTGAAGTAGCAGTTTGGTTCCCTAATTTTGTTTTTGGTATTTTAGCAATATACCTTCTATATAATGCAAAAAGATAAGCTTAAAAATTACCTTCATTTACATTTACTAGTTTTTATTGCTGGTTTTACAGCTATTCTTGGAGAGTTAATTACCATTTCAGCAACACCTTTGGTTTGGTTTAGGATGGTTATAGCTGGAATTTTGATGTTTATTTATATTAAAATAAAAAAAATAAATCTAAAGGTTTCTTTTAATACATTAGTTAAATTTTCAATAGCTGGAATAATAATTGCACTTCATTGGATTACATTTTTTGAAGCTATTAAACAGTCTAATGTTTCGATAACCCTTGCAATGTTTTCAACAGGAGCTTTTTTTGCGTCATTAATAGAGCCTATTTTCTATAAAAGAAATGTGATTTGGTATGAAATTGTTTTTGGAGTTATAGTGATGTTAGGTGTTTGGTTAATAACACAAACCGAATTAAAGTACTTAACAGGGATTATTTTAGGAGTATCATCTGCATTTTTTTCATCATTATTTGCTGTTATTAACGGAAGGTTTGTAGAACGTTATAATGCTTCTACCATATCTTTTTATGAATTTGTTAGCGGTGTAATATTTATTGCATTGTTTATTCAGTTTTTTGGTGATGGTTTTACTTCAGATTTTTTTATACTAAGTACTATGGATTGGGTTTATTTATTAATTCTAGCTTCAATTTGTACAGCGTATGCATTTATAGCTTCGGTATATATAATGAAGTATATAACACCATATACAGTAGTACTTACTTATAATTTAGAACCTATTTATGGAATTATAATGGCTTTGATTTTATTTCCACAAACAGAAACAATGAGTACTCAATTTTACTTTGGAGCTATACTTATAATATGTACTGTAATACTTAATGGAGTTATAAAAAACACAAAGCTTGTAAAAAGAAAGCCCACAACTTAAGTTTACAACTTAAAGTTTTTATATTTGTACACTAACTAAAACTAAACTTAAATTTCTATGGAATATTTAGAATTTGAGCTACCTATTAAAGAGCTAGAAGAACAACTGCTTAAATGTCAGTTAATTGGAGAAGAAAGTGACGTAGATGTTACTGAAACCTGCAAACAAATACAGAAAAAATTAGACGAAACTAAGAAGGATATATATAAAAATTTGACGCCTTGGCAACGTGTACAAATGTCTAGACATCCCAATAGACCTTATACTTTAGACTATATCAATGCCATTTTTGGAGAATCTTTCCTTGAATTACATGGAGACAGAAACTTTAAAGATGATAAAGCCATGATTGGTGGTTTAGGGAAAATTGGAGATCAAAGTTATATGTTTATTGGTCAACAAAAAGGATATAATACTAAAACTAGACAATACCGAAATTTTGGTATGGCTAATCCAGAAGGTTATAGAAAAGCATTGCGTTTAATGAAATCTGCTGAGAAGTTTGGAATTCCTGTGGTTACCTTAATTGATACTCCAGGTGCTTATCCTGGGCTTGAAGCTGAAGAGCGTGGTCAAGGAGAGGCAATTGCAAGAAATATTTTAGAAATGACTCGTCTTAAAGTGCCTATTATTACTGTGATTATTGGAGAAGGAGCTTCAGGAGGAGCATTAGGTATTGGAGTTGGAGACAAAGTATTAATGTTAGAAAATACTTGGTATTCAGTAATTTCGCCAGAATCTTGTTCATCAATCCTTTGGAGAAGTTGGGAGTATAAAGAACAGGCAGCCGAAGCTTTAAAACTTACAGCCAAGGATATGAAGCGCATGAAATTGGTGGATGAAATTGTAAAAGAACCTTTAGGAGGTGCTCATAAAGATAGAGAGAAAACGTTTGAAACTGTAAGAGATGCTATTGCAAAATCTTACGATGAGTTTAAAAACTTATCACCAAAAGAATTGGTTGAAAAACGTATTGAAAAATATTCAAACATGGGAGTCTATAAAGACTAATCCTTTAAAATCAATAAATAAAGAAATCCGAAGTTTAACGACTTCGGCTTTTTTTATGCTTATTAACAATATTTCTAACTTATTAACAGTTAAATTGTTGACTTATAGTGAACAATGTCGTATCTTATAACTTAGATTTATCTTAACATTTTAGTTACATTCGTTTTATGAAACAACCCAATCAATTACAAGGCTATAAAGTAGATAAAAGCACTATTATTAGTCTTGAAAAAGGTAAAATACCTCCGCAAGCCCTTGATTTAGAAGAGGTTGTGCTTGGGGCTATGATGATAGATAAGAAAGGTGTAGACGAGGTTATAGATATTTTAAGTCCAGAAGCTTTTTATAAAGAAGCGCATCAATATATTTTTGAAGCTATATTCAAGTTGTTTGAAAATAGTGAACCTATTGACTTATTAACGGTTTCAACTCAATTAAAGAAGGATGGAAGGTTGGAATTATGTGGAGGAGATTTTTACTTAATTTCTCTTACTCAAAAGGTATCTTCTTCGGCTCATATTGAGTTTCATGCACGTATTATTTTACAAAAATTTATTCAACGTAGTTTGATTAAAATTTCAAATGAGATAATTGAAGATTCTTACGATGAAACTAAGGATGTTTTTGACTTATTAGATAAAGCTGAATCTAAACTATACGAAGTAACTCAAGGGAATATTAAAAAATCTTCTGAAACTGCCCAAGAATTAGTTATTCAAGCAAAAAAGAAAATTGAAGAAATTTCTAATAAAGAAGGATTAAGTGGTATTCCTACTGGATTTGATAAGTTAGATAAACTAACTTCTGGATGGCAACCTAGTGATTTAATTATAGTAGCTGCGCGTCCAGGTATGGGTAAAACAGCACTTACTTTGTCAATGGCTAGAAATATTGCTGTAGATCAAAATATTCCTGTAGCCTTCTTTTCATTGGAGATGGCATCTGTACAATTAATTACAAGACTTATATCTTCAGAAACTGGATTGTCTTCTGAGAAACTTAGGACAGGTAAATTAGAAAAGCACGAATGGGAGCAATTAAATGTGAAAGTTAAAGGATTAGAAAAAGCACCTTTGTTTATTGATGATACACCATCACTTTCTATTTTTGATTTACGTGCCAAAGCTAGACGTTTAGCCTCTCAGCATGGTATTAAAATGATCATGATTGATTATTTACAGCTAATGACAGCAGGAGGTGCAACTGGAGGCAATCGTGAACAAGAAATTTCTATGATTTCTCGAAACTTAAAGGCTTTAGCAAAAGAGTTAATGGTTCCAGTGATAGCGTTATCACAGTTATCGCGTGCTGTAGAAACTCGTGGTGGTAGTAAAAGACCTTTATTGTCTGACCTTCGTGAATCTGGAGCAATTGAGCAGGATGCTGATATTGTATCATTCATTTACAGACCAGAATATTATAAGATTGATGAATGGGATGATGAGGAACGTTCTCCAACAGAAGGACAAGCCGAATTTATTGTCGCTAAGCATAGAAATGGTGGTTTAGAGAACATTAGATTGAAATTCCTTGGTCATTTAGGTAAGTTTGATAATTTGGATGATTTCGATTCTCCATTTGGACAAGAGTTCCATTCTAAAATGAATGCTGCAGCTAATGATGATAGCTTTAAACCTGATAATTTTAGAGTAGATCCAAGTCAAGCATTTGGTACTCCTGATGATAATGATGTTCCATTCTAGCAAATATTTTATATTTAAAAGCTAAATTGTAGTTAATTAAATCTCTTTGTCTAACTTTTTAAGTTATTTTTATAAGGGTATAAAAATGACGTCATTATGTTAGACCAAAGACGAACTACAAATGTATTATTGCTATTTATAGTAATTCCTTTAGTATTTTATTTACTAAAAATATTGTCGTTTATTTTTATTCCTTTAATATTCGCAATGTTCATCGCATTATTATTTTTACCATTAATGCGTTGGTTGGAAAAAAGACGAGTCCCAAGATTAGTTAGAATTTTAATTGGCATTCTATCAATTGTAGCTGTATTTGCTTTAGGTATAGAGTTAGTTAAATTATCAAGTAAACAAATCATGTCTTCGGACACCGTGTTTTTTGAACAGGCAGAAGATAAAGTGGCAAGTCTAAAGGTGTATTTAGAAGATACATTTGCTATAGAGTTTCAAGAAAACAAAAATGTAATATCACAATTTATTCAAAGCGATAATTTAGGTAATACTGTAGGATTTTTAAGAACCTTTCTCACTTCAATATTAATGACTTTATTCTTTGTCGTTTTATTATTGGCTGAGTCTATAAACATGCATAAAGTATTAAATAACACAATTCTTAAAAGGAAGCATGCGTCAATAAAGGCTTTCATGAAAATTGAAAAAGATTTAATCACCTTTATTAAGGTAAAGGTTTTTGTTAGTTTACTTACAGGAATAGGTACAGGACTTGCATGTGTTTTTTTTGATGTTAGTTTTCCAATTTTTTGGGGCCTCTTTGCGTTTGTAATAAACTTTGTGCAGATGGTAGGTTCTTTTATATCTGTAATTCTGTTGTCAATTTTTGCTTTTGTAGAGTTAGAAACATCAAGCGTGCTATTTTTCTTCATACTATCTATAACAGGAGTACAAGTATTGTTTGGAGCAATATTAGAGCCTATTTTTATGGGTAAATCGTTTTCAATTAATGTTATAACAGTATTGATAATGCTTATGCTTTGGGGATTTATTTGGGGAATTCCAGGTTTAATTATGGCTATTCCAATTACTGTATTTATTAAGATTATTCTTGAGCAATTTGAGAGTACCAAAGTGATTGCAACATTACTCTCTGGACCTTCCTACAAGAAATAAACTTGTTTATTAAAATTAGCTTAAAGCACTTTAGTTGGCAGAATTTTTTAACTATATTTCAAATATGAAAAAGTTATTTTTAATCCTTTCTTTTTTATGTTCTATAAACGCTTTTGCATCATATATTTTAATTCCTATGGATGCTGAAAGTCAAAAGAATCATTTAAAAGCTTACGGAATTACTTATTGGACATTAGACAAGCAACAAAAAGTTAAATGGCTTCTTAATTACAGAGGTGGTGCTTTTTTATTACCAGATTTTGAGGAAATTCAAAGAGAATGTCAAATTAGAGGAGTGTCTTATGAAATTATTAGTAATACTAAAGCTGAAAGTATCCTGCAAGATATAAGTAGTCCTAGTAAAAACATGGAGGCAGTTGTTTTAGAAAAAGCACCAAAAATTGCAGTTTATACACCTTATGGTAAGCAACCTTGGGATGATGCCGTAACAATGGTATTAACTTATGCTGAAATACCTTACGAAACAGTTTATGACGAAGAAGTATTAAATGATGCACTTTTATTGTATGATTGGTTGCACTTACATCATGAAGATTTTACAGGACAGTATGGTAAATTTTATAGAAATTATAGAAGCGCAGCGTGGTATATAAAAGAAAAGAATGATGCAGAGGCTTTGGCAGCAAAATTGGGTTATAATAAGGTTTCTGAAGAAAAACTGGATGTAGCACTAAAAATTAGAGAATATGTAGTAGGTGGTGGTTTTATGTTTGCCATGTGTAGTGCAACTGATAGTTTTGATATAGCATTATCTGCTCAAGGTGTTGATATTTGCGAACCAATGTTTGATGGAGATGGAAGTGATGCTAATTACCAATCTAAAATTGATTATTCTCGAACGTTTGCTTTCACAGACTTTATTTTAGAACGTAGTCCAAATGTATATGAGTTTTCAAGTATAGATATGACTAGCAAACGACAAGTACCAAAAGAAACAGATTATTTTTCATTAATGGAATTTTCTGCAAAATGGGATCCTGTACCAACTATGCTTTGTCAAAATCATACAGCTTTAGTTAAAGGTTTTATGGGACAAACTACATCTTTTACTAGAGATCAAATTAAGTCTAATGTATTAATAATGGGAGAAAATAAAACTAATGGTGAAGCAAGATATATTCATGGTATAAATGGCAAAGGTTTTTTTACTTTTTATGGAGGTCATGACCCAGAGGATTATACACATAGAGTAGGTGATCCTAAAACTGAGTTGGACTTACACCCAACATCTCCTGGTTACAGACTTATATTAAATAATGTGTTATTTCCTGCAGCTAAGAAGAAAAAACAAAAAACTTAAAATAGATTAGTTTGAAAAGAACTCTAAGTCAACTACTAGGTTTAATTTTCCAATCAATTATTTATTGGTCAATTTCATTTTGTGTCTTTATTTTCATAAGGTATTTTGCGCTTAATGAAGAAGAAGGCTTAACTATTGATCCAAAATTTGATGTTCCTATAACTACATGGTTAGAGTATGGAGTTATTCTTGGGGTAATTGTAGGTTTCTTTTATGCTATAAATGAGTTTGTTTTTGATAAATATGTGACTCCTAGAGTATATTTAGGATTATCTATCCTTTTAAAAACATTATTTTATTTACTACTTCTTATTGTGTCGCTTAGCTTTTTAGTCTCTTTACTAGAATATACAGTTGATCGTGATTTGCCTAATGAGAAAGGATGGTGGCGTACTAATCCATTATTTTGGTTAATGGCAGCTTATTTTTGGTTAAGTTCATTAATCTTTTCTTTTATAAAAATGGCAATAGAACGTTTTGGCAGAGGCTTATTTTTTAAAATGCTTATAGGAAAATATAGAAGACCAAGAGAGGAGAAAAAGATTTTTATGTTTTTAGATTTAAAATCGTCAACTACAACAGCAGAAAAATTAGGACATTTTAAGTACAGTCAGTTTATTCAAGATTGTTTCATTGATTTAAATGCTATAATTAATAAGTATGATGCAGAGATTTATCAATATGTAGGAGATGAAGCTGTACTTACTTGGAATTATAAAAATGGTTTAGAAGATAATAGATGTGTAAATATCTATTTTGATTTTAGAAGACGACTTTTAAATAAAAAAGATTATTATTTAGATAAGTATGGTGTTTTGCCTGAGTTTAAAGCAGGAATGCATGGAGGTAACCTTATGATGGCTGAAGTTGGAACTATAAAAAAAGAAATGGCTTACCATGGAGATGTTATTAATACAACAGCTAGAATCCAAGGTGAATGTAATAAATATGGCGAGCAGTTACTAATGTCTGAAGCTTTGATAAAAGATTTAAATTTGGATAGCTCTTTTGTTACTAATAAAATGGGAAGCGTAATACTTAAAGGTAAAAATGAAGAGGTTATGATTTATTCTCTAAATTTAAGTTAGGCATGTGTATTTTATAAAGTATTTTACTACTTTTATTGTCAGTAAAATAAATAAACAAAATCATGAAAAAAACCTTATTAGCCTCATTATTTGCTGTTGGAATGTTATTTACTTCTTGTTCTTCATCAGATGATAACAACGAAAAGACATGTGAAGATAGAATTCAAGATTCAGCAGAAGCTGCTATTGCATTTGCAAGTGCTACAGATGATAATTATGTAGAATTATGTAATGCGTATAAAGTTGCATTACAATTACAAATCCAAGACTGTGGAGATTCATCTTCTTTACAAGAAACTATTGACGAAGTACTTGGTGATTGCGTTCCAGTTACTGGTGTAGGTAGTAACTAATTATTTCTTTTTTTTGTTTGATTTTTTTGAAAAATCAAATCAGCCAAAACTACTTCAACACCTAAGTCATTATTGCTTAGTGTTTCATATTTTGCAATGGCTTTTACATTTGGATGTGCATTAGCCATTGCAAAACTATATTTAGATTGACTTAGCATTTCTAAATCATTGTTATAATCTCCAAATGCTAGAATTTCTTCTGGCAATACATTAAATTTTTTCTGTAAAAGCTTTAAAGCTTCTCCTTTATTAGATTTATAATCAGAAATATCAACCCAATGTTGACCAGAAACAATTACTTTAAAATCCTTAGCTAAGGAACTTACATTAGGGAAAATATACTTTTCTGCACTAACATCATTATATAGTGCAATTTTTATAACATCATCTTTTATCTCTGAAATGTGATTGATAATTTGAAAATCTGAATAATACTCTTTAATTATTTGAATTATTTCTAAAGAACTGTCCATGATATATGCTTTCTTTCTAGTGCAGTAAATAGGGTGAGTACCATTAAGATTGTAAATGGTTTTGCTAATTTCTGAAATACTTTTTGGAGATATTATGTTATTAGCAAGTATTTCATTGTCATGGACTACATATGCGCCATTCTCAGCAACAATAGTTATTTCATCTTTTATAGTGTGTAATTTATCAAGTATGCTATAATAAGGTCTTCCACTAGCAGCAACAAAATAAATACCTTCCTTTTTTAAATCATAAAATAAGTTTAAAAACTGTTTACTTACTTCATGATTTGAATTAAGCAAAGTGCCATCCATATCTGTTATGACAAGCTTAATATTGGTTAAATCCATATTCTAATTATTAAAAAGCCTACTCTAGAGAGTAGGCTGAATTTATTAATGAGTTCCAACTGCACAACCGCAAGTTTCTCTTGTGAAACTTTTACTTTCCTCATGCCATGGAAATGCTGCATTATATTTTGAGTTTTCCCAATAAAATTTAGAGCGCTCTTTAGGATTGTTTCCTATTTCATTCATTGTTTCGGTATCGTATAAACGACCATTAATCATTGTATATTTAACGCTTTCAGTATTTCTAATATTCTCTAAAGGATTTTTGTCTAGTACTATTAAGTCTGCTAATTTCCCAACTTCTAACGACCCAATATCATTACTCATTCCTAAATAATCTGCACCATTTAAAGTAGCAGCTCTCAAAGCTTCCATATTAGTCATTCCCCCTTGATGTAGCATCCATAATTCCCAGTGCGCCGCAAGACCTTGTAATTGACCATGTGCTCCTAAATTCACTTTAACGCCTTTATCTGTTAATGCTTTACAGGTTTTAGATGTTAAAATATGTCCATTTTCATATTCTTCTTGTGGAATCATTACACGATGTCTTGCTCTAGAATCAATAATACTTCTTGGAAAATATTTAAGTAATTTTTCATTTTCCCAAACATTTGTGTTTTGATACCAATAGTATTCTCCACTCATTCCAGCATAATTTACTACTAGAGTAGGTGTATATCCAGTATTACTATTTCCCCAAAGTTCTAGAACATCTTTATAAACAGGAGCAATAGGAATATTATGTTCAACTCCTGTATGTCCATCCATAATCATGGTAATGTTATGATAAAAAGTAGAACCTCCTTCTGGCACTACAAAAATGCCTTCTTCACGTGCAGCTTGTAATACTTGCTGACGTTGTTCACGTCTTGGTTGATTATAACTTTTAACAGACAATGCTCCAAAGGCTTTTGTACGTCTAATTGATGAACGCGCATCATCTAAATTATTAATCACAGCTTTAAAATCGCCATCAGCACCATATAGAATAAACCCAGTAGAGTATAGGCGAGGACCAACTAAAGTCCCATTTTTTTGTAATTCAGATAGTGCAAAAACAGTTTCAGTATTTGCTGAAGGATCATGAGCTGTTGTAACACCAAAAGCTAGATTAGCATAGAATTGCCAATGTTTTTGAGTTGTTAACCCGTAACGGAAACCTCCAATGTGTGCATGTGCATCTACCATTCCGGGCATGATCGTTTTTCCTTCAACATTATAAACTTTAGCATTTGAAGGTACTTTAATATCATTTGAGTTTCCAATAGCTTCAATTCTATTCTCATTGATTATAATAGTACCATTTTCAATAACCTTATCACCTTCCATCGTAATAATTCTTGCATTAGTAAAGGCAATTTTTCCTGATGGTTTGTCTGTTTTTGCATTTAGATTTATAGAAATACTTTTTTCTGAAAGCAATTTATTTTCTAGTGAAGCATCTGCAGAAAAATATTGATTTCCTAAAGTCCAATAAATAGTTTTACTGTCTTTAGACCAATGTATGTTTATTCCTGCATCTTTAGATAATTGATTGACTGGAATAAATTTTGTTTTATCTGTAATACTTAAAGAAGTTCCCGCTTTAGGCATTGGTGCTTTATAAACTTTATGAAGATGTTGAAAAGCTACCCAATTATTATCTGGACTAAGTACTAATCTATTTCCATGTTTAGACTTAATTAAAACACGCTCATTATTACCATTTAAGTCTACACTCTTTAATTCTTTTGTTATTGCACCAAAATACATACCACCTTTTTGATAAATAATTCTATCGTTGGAAGTGTTGAATACAGGAAAATCACCTTCTTTAGTAATGAATTTACTATTTGTACCATTAGAATTCATTATATAAAGACCTGATTTTTTTGTAAAAGAATGTCCTTGTTCGTTATTACCACCTTCTTTTTTATAAGTAATTAAAGTACCATCGTTAGAATAAGAAGGTGTTCTATAAATTCCTTTTTGAGAAGTTAACTTAGTTGGAGTTCCACCAGTAGATGGTATGCTATATATAGCTCCAAGGTTTTCATCATTCCAAGTAACATAGGTGATGGTTGTTCCATCAGGAGAAAAAACAGGTTCAAATTCAAAATCGGTTCCTGTTGTTAACCTCCTTGGTTTTCCATTTGGCATTTTCTTTGTCCATAAATAGCCTAAAGCATTAAATACAACCGTTTTTCCATTTGGAGAAGTTTGTAAATGTCTTATTACTTTTGCGTCAAAATTCTCTGGAGAAACTGGAGTGTCAAACTCTATAGCTTTGGCAATTTTTATTTTGGCATTTGCTTCAAAAGGAATATTTGTTATTTCTAATGTATTAATGTCTATTTTATTTATTTTTCCACCGCTCCATATTACAATAGCATCATCATTTGGCATCCAATTAAAGTTTGTATAAACACCAAAAATAGCCCAAGCTTCTTGCTGGTCTTTGTTTAAACCATCATAAATTGGCCATTCTTCACCAGTTTCTAAATCGTGTATGTATAAAACGGATTTAGTTCTAACACGTTTAACGAAAGCTAACTTTTTTCCATCCCTTGAAATTTGAGGTCTTGCAGCACCACCAGGACCTCCAGTAATACGTTCTGTTTTTCCCGTTTCTAAATCATATCTATTAATTACATAGATTTGTTTATTTGGGTCCTTGTTGTATTGAAAAAAGCCTCCAGGATATACATCTTCACTATAAAAAAGTGATTTTCCATCTGGAGAAATACAAGGTTCGTTTACATCTTGTTGAGCATTTTTCTTTTTTGTTAATTGAATCCCACTTCCACCAGTTGTGTGATACATCCACATTTCTCCAGCTCCTAAAGAGCGGGTAGAAGAGAAGTGCTTTCTAGCAATTAAATAGTTACCATCGGGTGTCCATACTGCATTATTTAGTAATCTAAAGTTTTCTTTTGTTATCTGTTTGGCATTGGAACCATCAATATTCATTGTCCAAATATTATCACCACCACCAGCATCACTAGTAAATGAAATTGTTTTTCCATCAGGACTAAATCTTGGTTGAATTTCAAATGCTAAACCTTCTCTTAAAATTTTTGCATCACCACCTTTTATATTCATAATATAAATATCTCCTAGTAAATCAAAAACAATATGTTTTCCATCTGGACTAACATCAAGGTTCATCCATGTTCCTTCATCTGTAGATAAATTCATTTCTTTAAAATCCCAATCACCTTCAGGATTAGACACATCCCATTTTTTAGTATCATCTTGTGCATTAGCAAAAAATCCAAATAGGAATACTAATACAATAAACTTTATATGCTTCATGCTTGTATAGATATAATTTTTAGTGAGGTAAGATAAGTATAATATTGTAAAATATAATTAGAAAAGATGTGACTAGTAGATATAAAAAAACCGACTCAAAATGAGTCGGTTTTAATAAGCGAAATATTGTTATACAATAGGCGATATGCCCTAATTTACTTTATCTATAATTGCTTTAAAAGCTTCAGGGTTGTTCATAGCTAAATCTGCTAAAACCTTACGGTTTAATTCGATATTGTTAGCTTTTAGTTTACCCATGAATTGAGAATAAGATAAACCGTGTTGTCTAGCTCCAGCGTTAATACGCGTGATCCATAAAGCACGGAAAGTTCTCTTTTTATTTCTACGGTCTCTGTACGAGTATTGCATCGCTTTATCAACCGCATTTTTTGCTACTGTCCAAACGTTTTTACGACGTCCGAAGTAACCTTTTGCTTGCTTAAGAACCTTTTTTCTTCTGGCTCTTTTAGCTACTGAATTTACTGATCTTGGCATTTCTTAAATTGTTTTTTGTAGTAGGCGTTCAAATATTATTTTTTGAAACTTTTATTGGCCTAACTCCATGGTTTATAATTAATTTTAACCTAAGCGGTAATTACTTTAAACGTAATTGTTGCTTAATACTTGCTTCATCACTCTCATGAACTAATCCACTATGAGTTAAAGCTAGTTTACGCTTTTTAGACTTCTTTGTTAAGATGTGACTTTTAAAAGCGTGCTTTCTTTTAATCTTACCAGTACCAGTTAACTTAAAACGTTTTTTGGCACTAGATTTAGTTTTCATTTTAGGCATTGTTCTCCTTTTATTTAATTATTTCTCGCTTATTTATTTTTTTGGTGCAATAAACATTGTCATACGTTTACCTTCCAGTTTTGGCATTTGTTCTACTTTACCAAGGTCTTCTAAATCTTGCGCTAAACGCAATAATAAAATTTGTCCTTGTTCTTTGTAAATAATTGAACGCCCTTTAAAGAATACAAAAGCTTTAAGTTTTGCACCTTCTTTTAAGAACTTTTCTGCATGCTTCTTTTTAAAAGCATAATCGTGATCATCGGTTTGTGGTCCAAAACGAATTTCTTTGATGACTACTTTTGTAGCTTTAGATTTTAAAGCTTTATCTCGTTTCTTTTGTTCATAAAGAAACTTCTTATAGTCCATAACTTTACATACAGGCGGAACAGCTTTAGGAGATATTTCTACTAAATCTAATTCCTGTTCGTCAGCTATTGCCAAGGCTTGAGATATTGTATATACTCCAACCTCTACATTATCACCTACTAATCTAACTTCTGGTGATGTAATCTTTCTGTTAATCCTGTGTTTGTCCTCCTTGATTATTCTAGCAGGACCTCTATTTCTTCTTCTACGTATTGCTATGACTCTAAAATTTTAGTTAAACTATAAATTGTTTTAATGTTTTATTTATTTCTGTTTCTACAACATTGGTAAATTCTTCTACACTAATCATGCCTAAATCTTCACCACCATGTTGACGAACCGATATCATGTTTTCTTTTTCTTCATTCTCACCAACAATAATCATGTATGGGATTTTTTGCATTTCTGCATCACGAATCTTTTTACCCATCGTTTCATTTCTATTGTCAATAAGGGCGCGAATTTCGTTATTTTCTAACAAATTTAAAACTTTTTCGGCGTATTTTTCAAATTTCTCACTGATTGATAGTACAATAACTTGTTCAGGAATAAGCCATAAAGGGAAATTTCCACCAGTATGTTCTAATAAAATAGCAACAAATCTTTCCATACTTCCAAATGGTGCACGATGAATCATTACTGGTCTATGTAGCTCATTATCTGCTCCTTTATAAGTTAAGTCAAAGCGCTCAGGTAAATTATAGTCAACTTGAATTGTTCCTAATTGCCATTGTCTACCTAAAGCATCTTTAACCATAAAGTCTAATTTTGGACCATAAAAAGCAGCTTCACCACTTTCAATAACATAATCAAGTCCTTTATCTTTAGCTGCGTTAATTATAGCTTGTTCTGCTTTTTCCCAATTTTCAACACTACCTATATATTTATCAGGATTATCTAAATCACGAACTGATACTTGGGCTGTGAAGTTTTCAAATCCTAATGATCCAAATACATATAATACTAAATCAATTACATTTTTAAACTCAGCATCTAATTGGTCTGGAGTACAAAATATATGTGCATCATCTTGTGTAAAGCCTCTTACTCTAGTTAATCCATGAAGTTCTCCACTTTGTTCATATCTATATACAGTTCCAAATTCAGCATACCTTTTTGGTAATTCTCTATAGCTAAATGGTTTTGTGTTATATATTTCACAGTGATGAGGACAGTTCATTGGTTTTAGTAAGAACTCTTCATCTTCTTTAGGTGTTTTTATTGGTTGAAAACTATCTTCCCCATATTTAGCATAATGACCAGAAGTAACATAAAGTTCTTTTTGACCAATATGTGGGGTAACAACCATTTCATAGCCAGCTTTTTGTTGCGCTTTTTTTAAGAAGTCTTCTAATCTTCCTCTTAATGCAGCTCCTTTAGGCAGCCATAACGGTAAACCTTGTCCTACTTTTTGAGAAAATGTAAATAGTTCAAGTTGTTTACCTAGCTTTCTATGATCACGTTTTTTAGCTTCTTCTAATAAAGCTAAATATTCTGTTAGTTCTTTTTGCTTTGGAAAAGAGATACCATAAACTCTAGTAAGTTGCTTGTTATTTTCATCTCCTCTCCAATAAGCTCCAGCTACACTTAATACTTTAACAGCTTTTACAATTCCTGTATTCGGAATATGACCACCTCTACATAAATCTGTAAAAGTAGAATGGTCGCAAAATGTTATATTACCATCAGTAAGGTTTTCTATAAGTTCTACTTTATATTCGTTACCTTCTACTTTGTATTTAGAAAGAGCATCTGCTTTTGAAACTGACTTCATTTTAAAATCATGCTTCCCTCTAGCAATCTCTATCATTTTATTTTCAATAGTTTTAAAATCTTTATCTGAAATAGAATTAGATCCTAAATCTACATCGTAATAAAACCCATTTTCAATAGCGGGACCAATTGATAATTTAACACCTGGATATAATTCTTCTAAAGCTTGAGCGAGTATATGAGATGATGAGTGCCAGAAAGCTTTTTTGCCTTCATCGTCTCTCCATGTGTATAAGGTTAATTTACCATCAGTTGTTAAAGGGGTTGAAGTTTCAATTGTTGTATCGTTAAATTTAGCCGAAATAACATTTCTAGCAAATCCTTCACTAATATCTTTAGCAACATCCATAGGTGTGATAACATCGTTATAAGATCTCACACTATTGTCAGGTAATGTAATATTTATCATTTATTTCAAAAATTAAGCTGCAAAGATAATAGTATCTAGATTTAGATACAATATATATATGTATAAATAATTTCATCTAAACCTTATTATGGCAATGGTTACAATTATTATTCTACATTAAATGTTCCGTATCGGGATTTTGCGATACGTTTTGGATTGGTTTGGAACTTCTTTTTGTAGGTGTTAATTGTGTTAGTTTATGCCTTTATATTATATAAGTATATATAGTCAATATTATATGATATATAAGAATTGAAAAAAGTATTGTTGTAAGTGTCTTGTATTCAGGTAGAAGAAAAATACTTTTAAAAAAAGTCAAAAAAAGTCTTGCGAAGGATAAAATGAGGTGTATATTTGCAGCCGCTTAGCGAGAGAGGGTGATGTAAAAAGGAGCTAAGTACACGTTCTAAAAAGGGTTTTGAAAAAAGATTAAAAAAAGTTTTAAAAAGGCTTTGTAGAAATAAAAAAGGTTGTATGTTTGCAGCCGCAAAAAACGGGATGCGTTTTGAGTGAAAAGTTCTAAAAAAGTTGTTTTAAAATAAATTTAAAAAAGTTTCAAAAAAGCTTTGCAGAATTAAAAAAGGTTGTATGTTTGCAGCCGCTAAAAACGCTAGAGCGTTTGAGGTAAAAACAAGTTCATTAAAATAGTGTTTTGAAGATTAAAAAGAGGTTTAAAAAAACTTCGAAAAAAAATCAAAAAAAACATTGTGGGAATAAAAAAAGGGTTTTATA
Organism: Pontimicrobium sp. IMCC45349; assembly: GCF_047219225.1. Classification (GTDB taxonomy): domain Bacteria; phylum Bacteroidota; class Bacteroidia; order Flavobacteriales; family Flavobacteriaceae; genus IMCC45349. Next base: position 2,661,148 of record NZ_CP178208.1, read on the forward strand.
TTTGCACCCGCTTAGCAACTAAAGGTTGTTAAGAAAAGAAGTAAAAAAGTTCATTAAACATATTGATTGACAGCGTAAGATTAAGATTGGAAACGGTCTTAATTAAACAAGAGAATAAACCATTTTGAGTACAAAATTAATATCCTTTAATTGTTAGATAATATTTAAGATTTAACGATGAAGAGTTTGATCCTGGCTCAGGATGAACGCTAGCGGCAGGCCTAACACATGCAAGTCGAGGGGTAACAGAGAAAAGCTTGCTTTTTTGCTGACGACCGGCGCACGGGTGCGTAACGCGTATAGAACCTACCTTTTACAGAGGGATAGCCTTTAGAAATGAAGATTAATACCTCATGGTATTATAGATTGGCATCAATTTATAATTAAAGATTTATCGGTAAAAGATGGCTATGCGTCCTATTAGCTAGATGGTGTGGTAACGGCATACCATGGCAACGATAGGTAGGGGCCCTGAGAGGGGGATCCCCCACACTGGTACTGAGACACGGACCAGACTCCTACGGGAGGCAGCAGTGAGGAATATTGGGCAATGGAGGCAACTCTGACCCAGCCATGCCGCGTGCAGGAAGACTGCCCTATGGGTTGTAAACTGCTTTTATACAGGAAGAAACACTCCCTCGTGAGGGAGCTTGACGGTACTGTAAGAATAAGGATCGGCTAACTCCGTGCCAGCAGCCGCGGTAATACGGAGGATCCAAGCGTTATCCGGAATCATTGGGTTTAAAGGGTCCGTAGGTGGATTAGTAAGTCAGAGGTGAAAGCCTGCAGCTCAACTGTAGAACTGCCTTTGATACTGCTAGTCTTGAGTTATTATGAAGTAGTTAGAATATGTAGTGTAGCGGTGAAATGCATAGATATTACATAGAATACCAATTGCGAAGGCAGATTACTAATAATATACTGACACTGAGGGACGAAAGCGTGGGGAGCGAACAGGATTAGATACCCTGGTAGTCCACGCCGTAAACGATGGTCACTAGCTGTTTGGACTTCGGTCTGAGTGGCTAAGCGAAAGTGATAAGTGACCCACCTGGGGAGTACGTTCGCAAGAATGAAACTCAAAGGAATTGACGGGGGCCCGCACAAGCGGTGGAGCATGTGGTTTAATTCGATGATACGCGAGGAACCTTACCAGGGCTTAAATGTAAGTTGCATGATTTAGAGATAGATCTTTCTTCGGACTACTTACAAGGTGCTGCATGGTTGTCGTCAGCTCGTGCCGTGAGGTGTCAGGTTAAGTCCTATAACGAGCGCAACCCCTGTTGTTAGTTGCCAGCGAGTAATGTCGGGAACTCTAACAAGACTGCCGGTGCAAACCGTGAGGAAGGTGGGGATGACGTCAAATCATCACGGCCCTTACGTCCTGGGCTACACACGTGCTACAATGGTAGGTACAGAGAGCAGCCACGTCGCGAGGCGGAGCGAATCTATAAAACCTATCACAGTTCGGATCGGAGTCTGCAACTCGACTCCGTGAAGCTGGAATCGCTAGTAATCGGATATCAGCCATGATCCGGTGAATACGTTCCCGGGCCTTGTACACACCGCCCGTCAAGCCATGGAAGTTGGGAGTGCCTGAAGTCCGTCACCGAAAGGAGCGGCCTAGGGTAAAATCGATAACTAGGGCTAAGTCGTAACAAGGTAGCCGTACCGGAAGGTGCGGCTGGAACACCTCCTTTCTAGAGAAAGACGATTAAAAGGTATTAGGAAAGGGATAGTTTATTCTCAAAGCTGTTAATTATATTATGACTAAGAAAAAGTAGAGTCTCATAGCTCAGCTGGTTAGAGCGCTACACTGATAATGTAGAGGTCGGCAGTTCGAGTCTGCCTGAGACTACTAATTTTCTCTTAGGAATAAAGGAAATTCTAGAAGTTTGAGTAGTAGTTAAGTACTAACTACTAACTACTATATACTAACGACTAGTATATGGGGGATTAGCTCAGCTGGCTAGAGCGCCTGCCTTGCACGCAGGAGGTCATCGGTTCGACTCCGATATTCTCCACAATCAACAAATAAGTTGAAAAAGTTCATTGACATATTGAAAAAGATACATGAAATTAAAGATTAGAAATAATCTTAAGTAATTTAAAGATTAATTAAAGTTACGAGCTTTTAATTAATCAAAACTCATTAAAAAGACAAAAGTACAATAAGCTAAATAAGAGCGTATGGGGAATGCCTAGGCTCTCAGAGGCGATGAAGGACGTGATAAGCTGCGAAAAGCTACGGGGATTGGCACATACAAATTGATCCGTAGATATCCGAATGGGGCAACCCACTATATTGAAGATATAGTATCCGTAAGGAGGCAAACCCGGAGAACTGAAACATCTAAGTACCCGGAGGAGAAGAAAACAAAAGTGATTCCGCTAGTAGTGGCGAGCGAACGCGGAATAGCCCAAACCAATGTTGTTACGGCAATATTGGGGTTGTAGGACTGCGACATTGATTGTGTTATGAATTAGAATACTTTGGAAAAAGTAACCAGAGAGGGTGATAGTCCCGTATAAGTAAAGACCATTAATCATAGCAGTATCCTGAGTAGCGCGGGACACGTGTAATCCTGTGTGAATTTGGCGGGACCATCCGCTAAGGCTAAATACTCCTGAGAGACCGATAGTGAACTAGTACCGTGAGGGAAAGGTGAAAAGAACCTTGAATAAAGGAGTGAAATAGAACCTGAAACCATACGCTTACAAGCGGTCGGAGCCCTAGGGTGACGGCGTGCCTTTTGCATAATGAGCCTACGAGTTACCGTTTCTAGCAAGGTTAAGCACTTCAGGTGCGGATCCGTAGCGAAAGCGAGTCTGAATAGGGCGATACAGTTAGTGGCGGTAGACGCGAAACCGTGTGATCTACCCATGGGCAGGGTGAAGCTGTGGTAACACACAGTGGAGGCCCGAACCCGTTGACGTTGAAAAGTCTTGGGATGACCTGTGGGTAGGGGTGAAAGGCCAATCAAACTCGGAAATAGCTCGTACTCCCCGAAATGCATTTAGGTGCAGCGTATTATTAGTTTTATAGAGGTAGAGCTACTGATTGGATGCGGGGGCTTCACCGCCTACCAATTCCTGACAAACTCCGAATGCTATAAAATGATGTAATGCAGTGAGGGCATGGGTGCTAAGGTCCATGTCCGAGAGGGAAAGAACCCAGACCATCAGCTAAGGTCCCCAAATGTATGTTAAGTTGAATAAACGAGGTTGAACTGCTTAGACAGCTAGGATGTTGGCTTGGAAGCAGCCATTCATTTAAAGAGTGCGTAACAGCTCACTAGTCGAGCGGTTCGGCATGGATAATAATCGGGCATAAACATACTACCGAAGCTATGGACTTGTAAAAGTGGTAGGGGAGCATTGTAGTGTCGTCGAAGGTGAAGCGTGAGCTTTGCTGGAGAAGCTACAAAAGAAAATGTAGGCATAAGTAACGATAATGCGGGCGAGAAACCCGCACACCGAAAGACTAAGGTTTCCTCAGCTATGCTAATCAGCTGAGGGTTAGTCGGGACCTAACGCGAACCCGAAGGGGGTAGTGGATGGACAACAGGTTAATATTCCTGTACCTGCTCACAATAAAAGTGACGGAGGCGTATATTTGGTGCGAACTGACGGAATAGTTCGTTGAAGCCAGTGGTAACACGGCGATAGTACACTGAGACTACGGTCAAGGTGATAATCCAGAGAAGCGACTTCCAAGAAAAGCGAGTGAAGCAGCCCGTACCGTAAACCGACACAGGTAGTTGGGATGAGAATTCTAAGGTGCTCGAGAGATTCATGGCTAAGGAACTAGGCAAAATCGACCCGTAACTTCGGGAGAAGGGTCGCCCATCTTCGGATGGGCCGCAGTGAAGAGGTCCAGGCGACTGTTTATCAAAAACACAGGGCTATGCTAAATCGAAAGATGACGTATATGGCCTGACACCTGCCCGGTGCTGGAAGGTTAAGTGGTGGGCTTAGAGGTTTACCTCGAAGGTCTAAAATGAAGCCCCAGTAAACGGCGGCCGTAACTATAACGGTCCTAAGGTAGCGAAATTCCTTGTCGGGTAAGTTCCGACCTGCACGAATGGTGCAACGATCTGGACACTGTCTCAGCCATGAGCTCGGTGAAATTGTAGTATCGGTGAAGATGCCGATTACCCGCAGTGGGACGAAAAGACCCCGTGAACCTTTACTATAGCTTAGTATTGGCTTTGGATAAGTAATGTGTAGGATAGGTGGGAGACTTTGAAGCGGCATCGCCAGGTGTTGTGGAGTCATTGTTGAAATACCACCCTTTGCTTATCTAGAGTCTAACGTCTAACGACGGACAGTGCTTGGTGGGTAGTTTGACTGGGGTGGTCGCCTCCAAAAGAGTAACGGAGGCTTCTAAAGGTTCCCTCAGCACGCTTGGTAACCGTGCGTAGAGTGCAATGGCATAAGGGAGCTTGACTGAGAGACATACAGGTCGATCAGGTACGAAAGTAGAGCATAGTGATCCGGTGGTTCCGCATGGAAGGGCCATCGCTCAAAGGATAAAAGGTACTCCGGGGATAACAGGCTGATCTCCCCCAAGAGCTCACATCGACGGGGGGGTTTGGCACCTCGATGTCGGCTCGTCACATCCTGGGGCTGGAGAAGGTCCCAAGGGTTGGGCTGTTCGCCCATTAAAGTGGCACGCGAGCTGGGTTCAGAACGTCGTGAGACAGTTCGGTCTCTATCTACTGTGGGCGTTAGAAATTTGAGTGGATCTGACTCTAGTACGAGAGGACCGAGTTGGACTAACCTCTGGTGTATCTGTTGTTCCGCCAGGAGCATTGCAGAGTAGCTACGTTGGGAAGGGATAAGCGCTGAAAGCATATAAGCGCGAAACCCACCACAAGATGAGATTTCTTTAAAGGGTCGTAGGAGATGACTACGTTGATAGGCTACAGGTGTAAAGGCAGTAATGTCATAGCCGAGTAGTACTAATAACCCATAGGCTTATTGTACAGCCGTTCTTTTTAGAGTAAAATTTATTAAATCATGTCACTTTTTCAATATGTTAAAATATTAGAGCTGTTAAATCAGCCAAAGATTTAAGGTGGTTATAGCAATGGGGCTCACCTCTTACCATTCCGAACAGAGAAGTTAAGCCCATTAGCGCCGATGGTACTACTATCGTGGAAGAGTAGGTCGCCGCCTTTTTTGAAAACCCTTACTAATACTAGTAAGGGTTTTTTGTTTTTTTAATCTTTTAGAAAAGATTGTGAAAATTTGTAAGGTTTTAGTTGTCTATAGACTAATAGCTAGATTTATTTTGTTACATTTAGCTTAGAATTATATTTATGAATTTAATCCTACAATCTTCAATAGTTACACTTAGAAAATCTGTAACATTATTATCAAATATATCTTCAGAAGTCTTATCAGATTCTTCAGTATCACCTTATTATTCTTGTATTGGTTCACATGTGCGTCATATTTTGGATTTTTATGACTGTATATTAAATGGAATGGATACTAAGTATATTGATTTAACTGAAAGGAGAAGAGATGAACGTATGCATTGTGATTGTAATTATTCAATTGAAAATATTAATAGAGTTATTAATGAAATTTCAAAGATTGATAACTTGACTATTAAAGATAGATATTGCGTAATTGATGATTTAGGTTTAGGGAAAATAGAGATTAACTATAGTTTGGGTGCAATTTTAGCACAAGCAAATAGCCATGCTATTCATCATTATGCTATAATAAACTTTATACTAGATAGATTAGGTATTATATTTGACGATACAGATTTTGGATATAATCCAACGACCCCAAAAGCTAATACTAATTTGAGTTAGTTTTTTTACCAAACATACTTTCCATAATAGTTTGAATTCCTTTAAAAGCAAAGAAAATTGCTCCAGCACAAATCAAGAAACTAGCAATAAGAATAGGAATGTAAAGTGGTTTTTCTTTATTTGTTGTAGCTATATAAAATAGTGTAGGTCCTAAAAACATCATTATTAATGAAATTCCCAGTTTTTTAATTCCTTTAGCAAGAATTTCTTTGTCAGTTCTTTTATTTTCCATTGTTATACGCTTTAATAGCTGCTCTAACTCCGTTATGCTCTTCAATTAATTTTTTAGATTCTTCTAGTGTAATGTTAAGCTCTTTCATAAGCATTTTAATTCCTCTATCAACAAGTTTATTATTACTTAGTTGCATATCTACCATTTTATTACCTTTTACTTTGCCTAATTGTATCATTATTGCCGTAGTAATCATATTTAGAATAAGCTTTTGAGCTGTTCCAGCTTTCATTCTAGAGCTTCCAGTTACAAATTCTGGTCCTACAATAGCCTCAATTGGAAATTTAGCAGTAAGTGATAAAGGACTGTTATGGTTACAACTTATACAGCCTGTTGTAATATTATTTTTGTTACAAGTATCTAATGCGTTTAAAACATAAGGAGTTGTTCCAGAGGCAGCTATTCCAATAACTACATCATTTTGATTGATGTTGTATTGTTGTAAATCCAACCAGCCTTGTGTTTTAGAATCTTCAGCAAATTCTACAGCTTTTCTAATTGCTGAATCACCACCAGCAATGAGTCCAATGACAAGGTCATGAGATACTCCAAAAGTTGGAGGACATTCTGATGCATCAACAATACCTAATCTACCACTAGTACCAGCTCCGATATAGAATAGTCTTCCACCTACTTTCATGTTTTTTACAATTATACTCACTAGTTTTTCTATTTGCGGAATAGCTTTTTCAACAGCAAGAGGAACAGTTTTATCTTCATTATTTATATTTTGAAGCAATTCATTTACAGACATCTTTTCTAGATGATTATAGTTAGAATCTTGCTCGGTAGTTTTTGTAAAATCCATATATCAAAAGTACGTAATTTAGGTTATGAATTATAGTTAAAAGTAAAAAGCTCCTGTTATAGGAGCTTTTTATTGAAAATATTTAAAATCTTAATTAGTTTAAGATGTTATTTAATGTAGAACTTGGTCTCATGGCTGAAGAAGTTAATTCTTCATTAGGCTCATAATATCCATCAATGTTTACTGAATCTCCTTGTATATCATTTAATTCTGAAACAATTTTAGCTTCATTACTAGTTAATTCATTAGCTATAGATGTAAATCTATCTTTTAATTCAGCATCCTTATTTTGATTAGCTAATTCTTGAGCCCAATATAATGCAAGATAGAAGTGACTACCTCTATTATCTAACTCACCACATTTTCTAGAAGGTCCTTTTTTATTTTCTAACAACTTATCTGTTGCATCATCAAGAGTTTCTCCTAAAACTGCAGCTTTTGGGTTGTTATTTACTTGACTGAAATGTTCTAAAGAAACAGCTAATGCCAAGAACTCACCAAGAGAATCCCAACGTAAGTGGTTTTCGGTTGTGAATTGTTGCACGTGCTTAGGAGCAGATCCACCAGCACCAGTTTCAAATAAACCACCACCATTCATTAAAGGTACAATTGATAACATTTTTGCACTTGTCCCTACTTCAAGAATAGGGAATAGGTCTGTATTGTAATCGCGTAATACATTACCAGTTACAGAAATAGTATCTTTTCCTTCTTTAATTCTTTCTAATGAAAACTTAGTAGCTTCGATAGGAGATAATATTCTAATATCTAAACCTGATGTATCATGATTTGGTAAATATGTATTTACTTTCTTAATTAATTGTGCATCATGAGCTCTGTTTTCATTTAGCCAAAATACTGCAGGAGTTTGAGATGCTCTAGCTCTAGTTACTGCTAATTTCACCCAATCCTGTACAGGTGCATCTTTAACTTGACACATACGCCAAATATCACCTTTTTCTACATTATGCTCAATTAAAACGTTTCCAGAAGCATCTACTACTTGAACAGTTCCAGCAGCTGATATTTCAAAAGTTTTATCATGTGATCCATATTCTTCAGCTTTTTGAGCCATTAAACCAACATTAGGAACAGTTCCCATAGTTGTTGGGTCAAAAGCACCATGTTCTTTACAGAAATCTATGGTTGCTGTATAAATTCCAGCATAACTACTGTCTGGAATCACTGCTTTTGTATCTTGAGATTTTCCGTCTTTATTCCACATTTGACCAGAGTTACGAATCATTGCTGGCATTGATGCATCAATAATCACATCACTTGGAACATGTAAGTTAGTAATTCCTTTGTCTGAATTTACCATGGCTAAATCTGGACCATTTTCTAATGCAGCTTGAATATCAGCTTCAATTTCTGCACGTTTTTCATCAGAAAGTTCGTTTAATTTAGAAACTAAATTTCCAAATCCGTTATTTACGTCAACACCAATTTTTTCAAAAGTGTCACCATGTTTTTCAAATAAATCAGCAAAGTATGTTCTTACAGCATGACCAAAGATAATAGGATCACTAACTTTCATCATGGTTGCTTTCATATGTAAAGAGAATAATACATTATTTGCCTTTGCATCGGCTACTTGTTCTTTTAAGAAAGCAATTAGTGCTGCTTTACTCATATATGTAGCATCAATAATTTCACCTTTTTGAAGAGCTAAATTACTTTTTAAAACGTTTACATCTCCATTAGAATTTACATGCTGAATTGTAACTGTTGTAGCTTCAGGAATTGTAACTGATTTTTCATTATGAGCAAAATCGCCTTCGCTCATTGTTGCCACGTGCGATTTAGAACTTGATGTCCAAGCTCCCATTGAGTGTGGGTTTTTCTTAGCGTAATTCTTTACAGCTTTTGGCGCTCTTCTGTCTGAGTTACCTTCACGTAAAACAGGGTTTACAGCACTTCCTTTAATTTTATCGTAACGAGTTTTAATACTCTTTTCTTCATCACTAGCTGGATCATCTGGATAGTTAGGTAATTTATAACCTTTAGCTTGTAACTCTGCAATTGCAGCTTTTAACTGAGGAATAGAAGCACTAATATTAGGTAATTTAATAATGTTAGCTTCTGGTTGCTTTACAAGTTTTCCTAATTCGGCTAATGCATCTTCAACTTTTTGGTCTTCAGTTAAAAAATCTGGAAATGTAGCTAGAATTCTACCTGCTAACGAAATATCTTTTGTGTCAATGTTAATTCCTGAAGGCTCAACAAAAGCTTTTACAATTGGTAAAAAAGAACGCGTTGCTAAAGCTGGTGCTTCGTCAGTAATAGTATAAATTATGTTTGCCATGTGATGACTAAAGTTTTAAATTAAAGAAGATTTAAATAAGCTAAATATAAAGCCTACTTTTTGTCTCGCGAATATACGAAATTTGAGTAGTTTTTTTTGAGATTTAAAGGCTTAAAAAGTTGCTTTTTGCTATTCTTGCTTAACAATTAAGAATTGTGTAATTACTCAATAATTATATTGTGTTTTTTTAGCAACCCTTCAATATTTGACCTGGAAAATTTAGTATTTCTTAATTGGTTTTTTTCAGGGTCAATAGAATAATTAATAGAAGTTCTTAAATCTCCATGCTCTAAGTTGGTGTTTTCAAAGGCTGCAAGTGTTAAATCACAATCAATAAAACTAGCTTTTGTTAGATTGGTATTAGTAAAATCTGCTTCTGTCAAGTTACACTTATTAAATGTTGTATGCTTTAACTCTAAATTATTAAACTGAACTAAGCTTAAATTACAGTTATTAAAACTTACTGAAAGTAAAAAAGGATTGCACTGATAGAAGGGAAGCCCAAGAAGTTTACAATCTTTAAAGGTGATGTTGTTAAAAGTGGTGTTTTTTATTTTCGTACCTGTAAAATTGCAATCAATAAAGTTACATTCTATAAACGAGATATTAGCTAGATATACATTAGTGAAGTTACAATTGCTAAATGTACAATTATCATATTCGGCTTTTTCTAGTGCATTTATAGAAAAGTCTTTGTTATTATAGGTTTTGTCGCAAATAAAAGGAAGCTGCACTATTTTAACTTTAGATATATTAGGTGTAAATATAAACTTATTAATGATAGAAAAAACAAAAGCCATATCACTTAGAAATTAATCTATGCTGACATGGCTTTTTCTGAAATACTTACTAACGTGACCTATTTGGTAGTGCTACCAACTTCGGTTTTCCCAATGCTTACGCTTTGTTTTTCCCTTTTCGGTTCAAGTTTTCACTATTTCAAAGGAAACATTTTTTTAACTTTCAAAATGTATTGACCTGTTATTAAAATGTTTCAGTTTTAACTGTTTTTCTTGATGCTATTTCTATGTACATTTCACTTTCGTAACTTGTAATATCTTCTAGCATTGCTTTCTATCTAAGCGTCACTTTCGTTTCTTCTTAGTTTCAAAAACTTTCCACTTATAAGTCATTAACCTACCGCAGTATTTTAACTCTTTTTAAGCTTCATGATTCTTTCACTTATAACATGCATACACATGCTGCGTCAAAACCTCAAAAAACAATTATATAAAGAACGTTACTTTATTTAGTAAGGGTTTTACTCGAAAGTATCTTAAAAATCAATTTTCATGATCTTTTTCCCTTAACTCTTTTGCTAATGTATAACAAGATATCGAAAATACAAATTTTTTAACTATTTAGATATCAACCATTTGTAAACGTAGGTTATTAACATTTGTTAATAAAAAAAGCCCTGTGTAAAACAGGGCTTTTAAGCGTTATTAAACATTTATTAATGTCTACGTTCTTTAATTCTAGCTTTTTTACCAGTAAGACCTCTAAAGTAAAAGATACGAGCTCTACGTACTTTACCTCTTTTGTTTACTTCAATTTTTTGTAATGCAGGTAAGTTTACTGGAAAGATACGCTCTACACCAATTGTTCCTGACATTTTTCTAATGGTAAAAGTTTCAGAAGTTCCAGATCCTCTTCTTTGTAATACTACACCTCTAAAAAACTGAGTTCTTGTTTTATTACCTTCTTTAATTTCGTAATAAACAGTAATTGTGTCTCCAGCTCCAAACTCTGGAAAATCATTTCTTGTTACAAATTCGTCTTGTACAAATTTTACTAAAGATTCCATTTTAAAATCTATTTAAATAATTAGTTCGAAACAACATACACGATTTTCGCCAGAGGTTAACCCGAAATTGGGTGCAAAAATACGTATTAATTCATAATTCACAACCATTTATCGCTTTTTTTTGGGTGTTCCCTTTCAGGTCGCGCTATCACTACTCAATCTTTTTGCAAAAAGGCAAAAAGGATTTCAAACAAACCGTTCTATCGCTAACACAGAGTTTAGTCTTCCAATAAGTCTGGGCGTCTATTTTTGGTATGCTCGTATGCTTTTTCTTCACGCCATTTTTCAATCTCTGGAAAATTACCACTAAATAATACTTCTGGTACTTTCCAGCCTTTATAATCGCGTGGACGTGTATAAATAGGAGGCGCTAATAGGTTGTCTTGAAAAGAATCGGTTAAAGCAGATGTTTCATTACCTAACACTCCAGGAATTAAACGTATAACAGCATCACATAAAACAGCAGCACCTAATTCGCCACCAGACAGTACAAAGTCGCCAATAGATATTTCTTTAGTAATAAAATGGTCGCGTACACGCTGGTCAACGCCTTTATAATGACCACATAATATAATAATGTTTTCTTTTAACGAAAGTTGGTTAGCTATACCTTGGTTAAGCGTATTGCCATCTGGTGTCATATATATAACCTCGTCGTAATCGCGTTCTGCTTTAAGTTTAGAAATACATTTATCTATAGGTTCTACCATCATTACCATACCTGCGCCACCACCAAATTGGTAATCGTCCACAGATTTGTAGTTGTCGGTTGTATAATCACGTAAATTATGAAAATGTACCTCTACTAAATTAGCTTCTATAGCACGTTTCAATATTGAGGCTTCAAACGGACTTTTAAGTAATTCTGGTAATACAGTTATAATATCTATTCGCATGCTGCAAAGATGCAAATATTCAATTACATAGAAAAGTGTGTTTTTGGGAAGTTCGTTTAATGGTTTTGTGTATGATTCGTTGTGTGAATTTAGTGATTAACTTGACAAGTACAAAAACGACGAGGAAATTCCGTAGAAATTTCAGAAATAGGAGAGAACAAGCAATTACTTATAGCTATTATTATGTGTTGGTTTAATTAAATTATACTTTTGCCGTCACTTGTAATTTGAACTTTATTATTTTGTGACAATAAGCAGCCAACTTCTACTAATCTTTCAAGTGTTTCCTTAACTTCATTTTTGGAAATAACGTCATTATAATTTTCAATTACTTCATTTACCTTACATTCACCTTTGCACTTATAATTAATATATCGAAGAATTGAATCATCTCTCTTTGTAATTTCTTTCAGACCAAATAATTTATATTGCTGCTCTTCATTTATTGCTTTTTGATAATCATTATAATTTGATATTAAGTGTATTAAATTCCGATCAAAGTGACTAAATAATTCATATTTAACTTTTTTATAAATAATATTAGTCGTTCCACTTAATTTTGATATTCTTTTAGGTAGTTCAGGCTTATTATATTTTAATAGTATTTTGTCAATTTCATTCTCTAGTTTAGTTTTGAGTTCAATAAGTTTATTTCTGTCAATATTGTACGTGCCAAAATTTCCAATAAAATTATTCTCAATTTCTTTTTTATCTAAGTATTGATAAACAATTAAGTTTTCAAGGCTTGTTGAGTAACTTAAAATTGGTAATTCTTCTAAATTTATATTATAAAATGAATATCTATCTTCTGTTGTTTGGTCATTTTTAAGGCGTTCATTTTGTTCTCTTTTTAAATGACAAGGATAACAAATCTTTTTAGGAAGATATTTACTATCAGTTTGTATAATTGGTGTTTCGCAATCTTCACATTTAAATGCTTTTTTCGATTTCCACCAATCTGGACAATCTCTTGACCATTCATTAGGTGATGGAAAATAAAATTCAGCGTTATACTTTTTAGCTAAGGTTTTTCCAATTCTTTCAGCCTCTTCACTCAATTCTTTCTGATTTTCAAAGTCCATATAATTTAGAGTACTTACCCTTTTCTTTTCATAACCTTTTTTAGTTTTAAAAACTAACTCAACATCCAATGCCAAATAATTAACGTCTGAATACCATAAGCATTGCACAGCTTCAGGCGCTTTATTGTTTTCTCTAATAATATTTTGTATTATTTTTTTTAGCATTACGGTTTTAATGATGTGCAATGTGTTTATATAAATTGTTAAACGAAGTTAGCTTTTTTAAGTAAGAAAATCAATACGTATTTCTACGTAGTTGTCACTAAACTTTATTGTTTTTTAAATCATAAAATATTCTTAATTAAAATGTTAATTAACAGAATGCTAACAATACTGTGCTGTTAATGTATCTACCTTTTTCCTGTTCAACTAATTAATCAAATCAAAATGAAAACAATCAACCACCTTATTGGTATTGCTACTTTTATTGCTATGCTAGTAACGTCTACTACTTTTGCGCAATTAGATTTGCCACGAGGTAGCCAAAAAGCAACTGTTTCTCAAACGGTTGGGATTTCAAAAATTTACATTAAATATTCTAGACCAAGTGTTAATGGTCGTGAGGTTTGGGGAAAACTTGTGCCTTATGGCATGAATAATTTAGGTTTTGGTACTGCAACAGAGTCGCCTTGGCGTGCTGGAGCAAACGAAAATACTGTTATAAAATTTACAGACGATGTAACTATTGAAGGGAAACCATTAAAAGCAGGCGTTTATGGGCTGCATATGATTGTGCATGAAAACGATACTGCAACACTAATATTTTCTAACAGCCATACTGCTTGGGGAAGTTATTTTTATAAACCAAGTGAAGATGCTTTAAGAGTAGAGGTGAATACCAAAAGTATACCGCATACAGAATTACTTACTTACGATTTTATTGCTGTGGATGCTAATTCTGCAACAGCTGCATTAAATTGGGAGAAAAAACAAATTCCATTTAAAATAGAATTAGACGTGACTAGTATTGTATTAAACGATATTAGACAAAAACTAGAAAACCAACCAGGATTCAATAAACAATCATGGGAACAAGCAGCAAATTATGCTTTAAACAATGGAGGAGATCTTGACGAGGCTTTAAGTTGGGTTAATGCAGCTATTTCAGGACAATTTTTTAGTCAGCAGGATTTTAATAACACTAATATTAAAGCAGGAATATTAAATAAATTAGGTCGTAAAGATGAAGCTGTAGCTGCAATAGAAAGTTATATGCCTAAGGCTAGCTTGTTAGAAATGCATCAAATAGGGCGTCAGTTTATTACGTTTGGTTTAACAGATAAGGCATTGGATGTTTTTAAACAAAACGAAAAAAATAATAAAGGACAATGGCCAGTACATTATGGTTTAGCAAGAGGTTATTCTGCTCAAGGTAACTACAAAGAAGCTTTAAAACATTTGCGTATTGCTTTAAAAAATGCTCCTAATGCTGGAAGCAAGGGTAGAGTACAGGCTAATATTGAAAAATTAGAAAAAGGAGAAGATATCAATTAAAAAACGAATTGCTATGTGTTAATTGGTTACCTGAAATTATTGTATTTAATGGTTAATGTTTGTTTGGTTAGTTACATTACACATTAAGATGCTTCTATTAAAATGTACAATAAAATATTCAGGTAGCCTTTAACTTATGTAGTTCCAAAGGTTTTTGTACTTGCTCATAGCTCTGTAAGTGTCAAGTATTACTTGGTTTTCTGGATGTCCAAGCGATGGGTCTTGTTGTAATACCTTTTTTGCATAGAAGCGTGCTTGTTGCAATACATCTTTATCTTTTACAATGTTTGCAATTTTTAAATTAAGTACACCACTTTGCTGAGTTCCCATAATATCTCCAGGGCCTCTTAATTTTAAATCTACTTCAGCAATTTCAAAGCCATCGTTAGTTCGTGTCATAGTTTCTAAGCGTGTTTTACTATCGTTAGAGAGTTTATGGCTGGTCATTAAAATACAATAACTTTGTTCGGCACCTCTACCAACACGACCTCTAAGCTGATGTAGTTGTGATAAACCAAAACGTTCGGCACTTTCAATAATCATTACAGAAGCATTAGGTACATTAACACCAACTTCTATAACAGTTGTAGCTACCATAATTTGTGTTTCACCATTTACAAAGCGTTGCATTTCGTAATCTTTGTCTGTTGGCTTCATTTTACCATGTACAATAGAAATTTGATAATCTGGTTTTGGAAATTCACGTTCTATACTTGCATATCCATCCATTAAATCTTTATAGTCCATTTTTGAACTTTCTTGAATTAAAGGATAGACAACATAAACTTGTCGACCTTTTGAAATTTCATCTCTAATAAATCTAAAAACTTTAAGGCGATTATTGTCGTATCTGTGAACCGTTTTTATGGGCTTTCTACCAGCTGGTAATTCGTCAATAATTGAGATGTCTAAATCGCCATAAACAGACATTGCTAAAGTGCGAGGAATTGGTGTTGCTGTCATGACTAAAATATGAGGAGGAGCTACGTTTTTTTTCCAAAGTTTACTTCGTTGCGCAACTCCGAATCTATGTTGTTCGTCAATAATTGCAAGTCCTAAATTTTTAAATTTCACTTTATCTTCAAGGAGTGCATGTGTGCCAATTAGTATCTGTAATTGTCCATTTTCTAGGTTTTCATGGATTTCTTTTCTTATTGAAGTTTTTGTTGAACCTGTTAATAGTTTTATGTTGATATTCAGTTTTTTACAATATTCAAGTAATCCATTATAGTGTTGGACTGACAAAATTTCAGTTGGCGCCATTAAACAGGCTTGAAAACCGTTGTCAAGTGCTATAAACATTGACATTAGTGCAACTATGGTCTTTCCAGAACCAACATCACCTTGTAAAAGTCGGTTCATTTGCGCATTGCTTCCTAAATCATGGCGAATTTCTTTAATAACTCGCTTTTGCGCATTGGTTAATTGAAATGGTAAATGCTCTTTGAAAAAGGAGTTGAAATAATTTCCAACTTGAGCAAAAGGATGGCCTTTTATTTTAGATTTATGAATTAAATTTTTTAAGATTAATTGTAATTGAATGTAAAATAATTCTTCAAATTTTAACCTGAATTGAGCCTTGGAAAGTATCTCAGGATTTTTAGGAAAATGAACATTAAAAAGTGCTTCACTTTTTGATAATAAATTTTGCTCTTTTAATATATTGTTTGATAGTGTTTCAGAAAACTTTCCTTTAGTTTCTAAAAACAATTGTTGCATTATTTTTGTAATAACACGATTAGAAATGCCTTTGTTTGCTAATTTTTCGGTTGAAGGATAAATAGCTTGCATTGCAGAACTCAAGCTTTTCTCGTGAGTTATTTTTAACTCCATCTCTGGGTGAGGCATGCTAAAACTATTGTTAAACCAATTGGTTTTACCAAAAATAACGTAGGTGGTATTTAATTTTAAATTTTCTCTAATCCATTTTTGACCTCTAAACCAAACCAGTTCCATATTGCCAGTATCATCTTGAAAAGTGGCTACTAAACGTTTGCCTCTTTTTTGTGCTACCTCTCTAAGACGTGTTATTTGTCCAACTATTTGTACTTCGGCACTATTGCGTTGTAGTTGGTTAATTTTGTAGTATTTTGTTTTGTCAAGATATCTGTTTGGAAATAAGTTTATTAAATCTTGATAAGTGTGAATTCCAAGTTCTTTGCGTAGTAAATCAGCTCGATTTGGACCTACGCCTTTTAAGTAATCTATTGGGGTTTGAAGTTTGGAATTCAATTGTTTTTTAAGCTTTTACTAGTTATGTTTTTAATTATTAAATATATTGTTGCAAATTATTAAACTTAACTAATGAAAACAACTAAATTCAAATTTGCTTTTAAGGCATTATTATCAATTTTTTCAATTGTTCTGCTTACAAGTTGTGGAGGAGATGATTCTTCAGGTACACCTGCTACACCAGTTATTTCAGTAGATACAAGCGCAATGCAGTTTCCTGATACAGATGTATTAAGTGTGTCTGCGTCTCAAAATATATCTGTTGCAGCGTCAAATTTATCGTCTGCTTTAAATGTGTCTGTAACTGCTAACTTTCAGGTGTCTTTAAATAACACCGATTTTTCTTCGCAGGTAGCTATCTCTGCAGAGGATGCTAATGCTGCTTCTCAAACTGTGTATGTGAGGTTTGCACCAACAGAAAATGCTGTTGGTAGTAATAGTGGAACACTAACATTTCAAAGTAGTCAAGCAACATCTGTTACTAAAGTTTTGAATGGAGTAGGTGTTAGTATTACACCTGTAATTAGTGTTAATTCGTCTGCATTGGTTTTTGAGGATACAGTAGTTGGTGAGATGTCTAGTTCGCAAGAACTAGTTGTAAATGGTGATAATTTAGAAACAAATGTAAATTTAAGTGTTGCTGAAGGTTTTTCAATTTCTTTAGATGATAATATGTTTACTAATGAATTACAAGTAGATGCTGAAACTGCAAATAATGGATTTTCTATATACGTTAGGTTTACGCCAACTGTTGTGGCAAGCATTTCTGGAGCATTAGATATTCAAAATGCTGAAGCGGAAAACGTAAGTGTTGATTTGTCTGGAGAGGGAACGCCAATAATTCATAATTATTTAGCTTTTAATGAGCAAGCTTTAGGTTTTGGTGGTGGTTTTAATCAATCTGCTGCTCAATTCTTTAATTTGCATTCAGATTTGAGTAATATTAAGGAAATAAAAATGTACTTGCAAATTGACTGTCCTGCAACAGGATGTGATGATTGGGATCGTTTTGCAAATGTGCAGGTTAAAGATCCAAGCTCTGGTAATTGGTATGAAATGGGAAGATATATTACACCTTATTGGACAGGTACACAGCAATTAGAAAGAGGACTAGAGTTTGATGTAACAGATTTTAAATCTTTATTAGAAGGAAATGTTGAATTGAGAATATATATAGAAAATTGGACGGCTAAAGCTGATATAATTACAGTTGATTTTGATTTTATAGAAGGTGTGCCTGATTATCCTTATTATGCTGTTTCTGAGGTGTTAGGGTATCATGGAAATTCCATAAGTGGTGTCCCTTATGGTGTAGGTCATAATTTTGATTTGACAAAACAAATTTCTATCCCTTCAAATGCTGAAAGTACACATTTAAGAACTACAATTTCTGGTTGGGGACATGCAACACCAAATGATCCAGATGGAAGACCTTGTGCTGAATGGTGTTATAGAACGCATGATGTGATGTTGGATGGTGTTTTAGCTTTTCAGCATGAGTTAGGTCCTTTAGGTTGCGCGAGTAATCCAATAAGTAATCAAAGTCCAGGCAACTGGACGCCTAATAGAGCTGGTTGGTGTCCTGGTATGGTTGTGCCTGCACGAATAGATCAATTTGGTAGTCCAAATGCTGGTAGTGCATTTAATTTTGAGTATGTTTTTTCAAATTGGGTTTCTGATGGAGGAAATGGTAATGCGTATTATGCAACCTCAACTTATGTTGTAGTAAAAAGTAATACAATGATAAGTAAACCAACCGTTACTGATTAATTAGTGATTGTATAATAAAAAAAGCACGCATAAGCGTGCTTTTTTTATGGGTTTATGTTTTGATGTTATAGCTATTATTTTCATCTTTATGTAGATAATTACTTATATGAAAGCATTAGTTATATCTGGAGGAGGAAGTAAAGGAGCGTTTGCAGGTGGTGTAGCGCAATACCTTATGGAAGAACAAAATAAGTCTTATGATTTGTTTTTAGGTACTTCTACTGGAAGTTTGTTGATTCCACATTTAGCAACAGGAAATGTTTCTAAGGTCTATGATATTTTTACTAGTGTTACTCAAAGAGATATATTTAGTGTTAATCCATTTGTGCAGCGAAAAAAGGGAGATAGGGAATATGTATCCATAAATTTTATTAATTCATTATGGCAGTTTATAAAGTTAAAAAGGACTTTTGGAGAAAGTAAAGCATTGCGAAAAAACATAAAGAAAAAGTTTACTATTGAAGAGTTTGATAAAATTAGACGTACTAGAGAGGATGTAGTAGTTACAGTTTCTAATTTGTCAAAAAATAGAGTTGAGTATAAATCTGTAAAAGACTGTACTTATGAAGAATTTTGTAATTGGATATGGATTTCGTGTAATTACATTCCGTTTATGTCGTTAGCGACTGTAAATGGTTATGAGTATGCTGATGGAGGTTTAGGTTGTGTTATTCCTATTAGAGAAGCTATTAAAAGAGGTGCTACAGAGGTTGATGCTGTTGTTTTAGAATCGGAGAATATGGAACGACAAAAAGTATTGGGTAAAAACCCTTTTTCATTAATGATGAGTCTATTCTCGCATTTGTTAGATCAAGTTGAAAAGAGTGATATTGAAATAGGAAAACTTGCAGCTAAGCACAATAACGTAAAGTTAAATTTATATTATACGCCTACCAGTTTAACCGAAAATTCTTTGATTTTTAGTAAACGGTTAATGGTAAAATGGTGGCAAGAAGGTTTTGATTATGCAAAATCAAAACATGAATCACAATTATTTAATGAATTAAAGGGTTAATTGATAGACCAAAGTTTATTAACTTCTTCTTTTATAAAAGAAAGTGCAGCGTCACTAGGAGCTCTTTTGTCCATACTATCAGTTAAGATAGCTTCTCTAAGTTTATCAGCAGAGTTAATTTTGTCAGACAAACTAGATTTTCTTATAAGCTGTACTGTAGCGTTTTTAGCAGCATTAATAATGCTCCAACATTCGTCACTTATGTAAATTTGTTGTGATAAATTATGTTCAAACTCTTGTTCGATACTTTGTATAAGTAAAGTTTCGTAACTGTCTTTATCTGAAGATAATGGGTTTGTTCTAACAAGGAGTTTGTTAGGTGAAATGCGTTCTAGAAATAAAGCCATTCTTTCGTATGCTTGTAAACGAATAGGAAGGGTTTCTTTTTGGTTTTCTTTATGTAATAAATAATTACGTCTATTGTTTTCATTATAGATGTGTTCTTTAAAAAATAAGAAAGCAATTGCCCCAGTAATTAAAGCTGGTACACAGTATAGAATAAGTCCTAATATATTTTCTCCCATAATATTAAATTGTGAGTAAACTTACTTCCTTTTTTGGTTTTGTACAAGATTATTTTCCTCCTAAATGCTCACAATCTTTTAATGCTTGCATATTTGTGAAAGGTACTGGAGATTTAATATACTTATATGTTCTGTCAAGCTCTTTACTCAGGTTATGGTCATCTACATTTACTTCAATATCACTCATTTTGAACTGACAAGGATGTTCGTAACCAGCTGCGTGTGTAATTTCGATGAGTTCTTTTTTGAATGTCTTGAAATATTGAGCTAAACGCTCCGATTTTAAAGGCACATTAATTCCACTTTGTTTCCATTTGCTTTGAGTAGCAATTCCAGCAGGACAACGATTTGTATGACATATTTGCGCTTGAATACAACCAATACTCATCATTGCTTCACGAGCTACATTAATACAATCAACTCCCATTGCAAATGCCATAGCGGCTTTAGCAGGAAAGCCTAATTTTCCGCTTCCAATAAAGACAATACGTTCTGATAAATCATTTTCTTTAAATAATTTGTATAAATCGGCAAAGCCATAAACCCAAGGTAAAGATACGTGATCAGCAAAACTTGGAGGAGCAGCTCCAGTACCACCTTCACCACCATCAATAGTTATAAAATCGGGACCTTTTCCTGTAGTTTTCATTATATCTGCCAATTCTTTCCACTGGTCTAATTTACCAATAGCAGCTTTTATCCCAACAGGTAATCCTGTTTCTTCAGCAATAGCTTCAATAAAATCTACCATTTCTTTTACATTAGAAAAAGCAGAATGATTAGGAGGAGAGAGAACATCTTTTCCAACTTCTACACCACGAATTTCTGCAATCTGTTTTGTGATTTTTTTTCCAGGTAAAACTCCGCCTTTTCCAGGTTTAGCACCTTGAGATAATTTTACTTCTATTGCTCTGATAAATGGATTTTGTTCCACTAAATCTTTCATTTTTTCCATAGAAAAGTTTCCATCTTCACCTCGAACTCCAAAATAACCCGTTCCAAAGTGAAACACCACGTCACCTCCATTACTGTGGTAAGGTGATAAACCTCCTTCTCCAGTATTATGATAAGCATCTGCAATTTCTACACCTTTGTTTAAGGATTCTATTGCTTTTGCAGATAGAGAACCAAAACTCATTGCTGACACATTAATTACTGAAGCTGGTCGATATGGTCTTTTTCGCTTATTATATGCTCCAATTACTTTTGCACAGGGTAAGAAAGTTTTATCAATTGCATTAGGATGGTTGTTGTCAACTTTATAAGGTAGCATTGCATTGTTTATAAATATATGCTGATGAGCGTAGATGTCTCTATCTGTACCAAACCCTTCGTAATTGTTTTCTTTTTTAGCTGACGCATAAATCCAACCGCGTTCTATACGGTTAAAAGGTAATTCTTCTCTATTGTTAGCTACAAAATATTGACGCATTTCTGGACCAATACTTTCAAGTAAATAACGTAGATGTCCAACAATTGGGAAATTGTGGCTTATAGTGTGTTTTTTTTGAATAAAAATATCTCTTATAGCAACTAGGGCTAGCACTATTAATATCCACATCCACCATGAAATGTGAGAAAAAAAATCGATTAGAAGATCCATAAAAGCGTAATTTAGGAGTAAAGATATTTAAAAAAAACAGGAAAAATAATTGTTTATAATTATTCGTGTAAAGCTCATATAATAAGCACAACATTACTTAAATTCACGTTTTAAAAAATTATTAGAATTGGAGAAATATTTAAGTCAGTTAAATGAGGCACAATTAGCACCAACTATTCAAAAAGATGGTCCTATGATTGTGATAGCTGGAGCAGGATCGGGAAAAACAAGAGTACTTACTTATCGTATAGCATATCTTATGCATCAAGGTGTTGATGCGTTTAATATTTTAGCTTTAACTTTTACTAACAAAGCTGCGCGTGAAATGAAAGAGCGTATTGCACAAATTGTAGGAAGTGAAGCCAAAAATTTGTGGATGGGAACATTTCACTCCGTATTTGCAAAAATTTTACGCTTTGAGGGACATCACCTTGGTTTTCCAAGCAATTTTACAATTTATGATACGCAAGACTCTCAGCGTTTAATGGGATCGATTATAAAAGAAAAAGGCTTAGATAAAGACGTTTATAAAACTAAACAAGTTTACTCTAGAATTTCATCGTATAAAAACAGTTTGATTACTGTAAAGGCTTATTTTAATAACCCTGACTTAATGGAAGCAGATGCAATGGCTAAACGACCACAAATGGGGGAGATTTATAAAGAGTATGTGGATCGCTGTTTTAAAGCTGGCGCAATGGACTTTGATGATTTATTGTTGAGAACCAATGAATTGTTGACGAGATTCCCAGCAGTATTGGCTCAATATCAAGATAAGTTTAGATATATTTTGGTAGATGAGTATCAGGATACCAATCATTCTCAATATTTAATTGTACGAGCGTTGGCAGACCGTTTTCAAAACATATGTGTTGTTGGTGATGATGCACAAAGTATTTATGCTTTCCGAGGCGCTAATATTAGCAATATTTTAAACTTCCAAAAGGATTACGATAATGTACAAATGTATCGATTAGAGCAAAATTATCGTTCTACAAAAAATATTGTAAATGCTGCTAATTCTGTAATTGAACATAACCAAACTAAGTTAGACAAAGTCGTTTGGACTGCTAATGAAGAAGGAGAAAAAATTAAGGTACATCGTTCTTTGACTGATGGTGATGAAGGACGTTTTGTTGCAAGTACGATTTGGGATGGTAAAATGCAACATCAGCAAAAAAACAGTCAATTTGCAGTGTTGTATAGAACAAATGCACAATCTCGTGCTATAGAAGATGCGCTTCGTAAACGAGATATTCCTTATAAGATTTATGGAGGACTATCTTTCTACCAACGAAAAGAGATTAAAGATGTTTTAGGGTATTTGCGATTGGTATTAAATCCAGCAGATGAAGAGGCTTTAAAGCGTGTTATTAATTATCCAGCACGTGGTATTGGTCAAACAACTATAGATAGGTTAGTAGTGGCAGCCAATGGGTACAATCGATCAATTTTTGAAGTAATTAAAAATATAGACAAAGTTGATATTAAAATAAATGGTGGTACTAAAAATAAACTTAGAGATTTTGTTACTTTAATAGAAAGCTATCAAGTGATGAATCAAACTGCCAATGCTTTTGATTTATCTGAACATATTGTAAAGACTAGTGGCTTAATTAAAGAGTTTAATAAGGATGGTACACCTGAAGGTATTACTAGATTAGAAAATGTTGAAGAACTCTTAAATGGTATTAAAGATTTTGTTGAAGGACAAATGGAGCTTGCTGATGCCTCAGATTCTTTAGCAGAATTTTTAGAAGATGTGGCTTTAGCTACAGATTTAGATTCTGATAAAGGCGATGATGACCATGTAGCATTAATGACCATTCACCTAGCAAAAGGACTAGAATTCGATAATGTGTTTATAGTTGGTTTGGAAGAAGATTTATTTCCTAGTGCAATGAGCATGAATACGCGTAGTGAATTAGAAGAGGAACGTCGTTTATTTTATGTAGCATTAACAAGAGCGGAAAAACAAGCCTATTTAACCTATGCATTGTCACGTTATCGTTGGGGGAAATTAGTAGACTCTGACCCAAGTCGTTTTATTGAAGAAATTGATGACGAATATTTAGACGTAATAACTCCAATGGAGGAGCGTAGAATAAATCCAATGTTATCTCCAGATATTTTTGGAGACACACAACCAAATAAAATAAGATTTAAAAAGCCTGTTCAGCCTAAGTTCCAGAAAAAAGGTGCTAAAATACCAACTAAAAAAGCTCCAGAAAAATTTGAAATTAGTGTACCTAAAAAGCTAAAAAAAGTAACGACAAGTAATGAAGCTACAACTAACTTGTTTGATAATAACTTAGTGGCAGGAAATATAGTAAAGCACTTGCGTTTTGGTAAAGGAGAAGTTTTAAAGATAGAAGGTAAAGGTGCCGATACTAAAGCTGAAATTAAATTTGAAGCAGGAGGTGTAAAGAAGTTGTTGTTACGTTTTGCTAAATTGCAAGTTATAGGTTAATGTAAAATAAGTAGTATGGCAGAGTATGTTAGAATATATGAGGAAAATCCAAATCCGCGAGATATTGATAAAGTTGTTAAAGTACTTAGAAGTGGAGGTTTGATTATATATCCTACAGACACTGTTTATGGATTAGGTTGTGATATTACTAATATAAAAGCTTTAGAGCGTGTGGCTAAGATAAAAGGCGTTAAGTTAGAAAAGTCTAATTTTTCTTTTATATGTAATGATTTAAGTAATTTAAGTGATTATGTAAAGCAAATAGATAATGCAACATTTAAGTTACTTAAAAGGGCACTTCCAGGAGCTTATACCTTTATTTTACCTGGAGCAAAGTCATTACCAAATCCTTTTAAAAAGAAAAAAACGGTTGGTATTCGTGTTCCAGATAACTCGATAGCTCAAGAAATAGTTTATCAATTAGGTAATCCTATTATTTCTACATCTATTAGAGATGAAGATGAGGTTATAGAGTATACAACAGACCCTGAGTTGATTTATGAAAAGTGGAAAGATAAAGTAGATGTTGTTATTGATGCTGGTTATGGTGGTAATGAGGCTTCAACAGTAATAGATGTATCACAAGGTGAAGTTGAAGTAGTTAGGGAAGGAAAAGGAAGTTTAGATATATTATAAAAAAAGCCCAATCTATTAGATTAGGCTTTTTTTATAATATGCTTTAAGAACTATCTAGTTTTCTGAAGAAAGGTTTTTCATTTCATTTTCTATCATTTCGTAGAATTGGTCAATTTTAGGTAAAACAACCACTCTTGTTCTTCTGTTTTTAGCTCTGTTTTCAGCAGTGTCATTTTCAGCTAAAGGAACATAACTACTACGTCCAGCTGCAATTAATTGACTTGGGTTAACACCTAATTCTTGTAAAACTCTAATAATTGATGTAGAACGTTTTACACTTAAATCCCAGTTGTCTACTAATACACCTTTACTGTATGAACGACTATCTGTATGTCCTTCAATCATAGCTTCAAAGTCAGGTTTGTCATTAATAACCTTCGCAACTTTAGCTAACACTGATTTTGCTTTGTCTGTAACTGTATAACTTCCTGTTTTAAATAATAATTTATCAGCAATAGATATGAACACCACTCCTTTTTCAACATTAACTTCAATGTCTGGATCGTTAATGCCAACAGCTTTTTTAAGGCTAGTTACTATAGCAAGTGTTACACTGTCTTTTTTTGTTAATGCATCTTGTAAGCGAGATATTTTTAAATCTTTTTCTTTTAAGCTTTCTAAAGATTTTTCAAGATTTTCTGCTCCTTTTGTTGTTAGGATAGTCATATCCTTAGTGCTTTCAATTAAAGCTTTGTTAGATTTTCGTAAGTCAGATAATTGATCTTTTAAAGCATCTAAACTTGCATTAGCAGCAGCCTTGTCAGACAAGCAGCTGTTAAGTTTAACTGTAGCAGTATTTAATAAATCTTGAGTTTCTTTGTGTTTTGCTTCTAGAGCTGCGAATTCCTTTTTAGAAACACACGAACTAAGCATTAACATTGTGCATAAACCAAATAAAAGGTGTCTTTTCATAATAAATAATATTAAAATTACTGTAAATAAATAGCAAAAGTATTGAAAATTTAACAGCTGTATTAGTGATTAACAAAACTTTTACGAATAAATTAAAGTTTGTTAAATGTTGTTTTGCGATTAATGTAATATGACCAGACTATAGATGCTATTTTGTAGTGTTTAATGTTCTGGTTTAATGATTTTCGTTGTTTAAGTGCAAAAGTGAGTTTTGAATAAAAACTAAAATGAGCTTTAATAATAGCGAAACAGTGTAAGGGCTTTAATTTTAGTAAAAAAAGAATTCCAGCAATGCCATCTAAACAAAGGCGTATAAGAATTAAAGAAAAGATTGGCTTTTGAGCATTTTTTACTAGCATTAATAAACTATTTCTAAAATTTAGGAATGTCTTTTTGGGGTTTGTGTTTTTTAATGTTGCACCACCAACATGATATACATGTGAGTTACCATTGTAACTAATATTATAACCATGGTTTTTTACTCTCCAACATAAATCAATTTCTTCCATATGAGCAAAAAATGATTGGTCAAAACCATCTAGTTTTTTAAAAACACTATTTCTAATAAAAAAACATGCGCCAGAAGCCCAAAAAATGTCTTTGTTGTTATTGTATTGATTAGTGTCTTCTTCTATAGTACTAAAGATTCTTCCTCTACAGTATGGATAGCCATATTTATCAATGTAACCTCCAGCTGCACCAGCATATTCAAACTTATTTTTATCTTTAAAGTCTAGAATTTTTGGTTGTATTATTGCTGTGTTGTCTTCTGTTTTAAATTGTTCAATGATTGGAGTTAGCCAGTTTTTTGTAACCTCTATATCACTATTTAAAAGACAAATGATTTCTTCGTTAACTTCTTTTAAAGCATTATTGTAACCTCCAGCAAAACCTAAATTAGTTTTGTTTTTAATAATTTTTACTGAAGAGAAATTGTTATTTATAATGTTTAGTGACTCATCTGTAGAAGCGTTATCAGCTACATATATATTGGCAGAAGTTGAATGTTCAATTATAGATGGAAGAAACTGTTCTAATAGTTCTTTACCATTCCAATTTAGTATAACAATAGCAACTTTCAATCTACTTAATCTTTAAGAAAGATCGACAGTCATTTGCATATTCTAGAGCGCTATCATCATCTTCACTTTCAATAGGTTTTTTGAAGCAAAGAGTAATGTTGTTAGGGTCAATGAAAGTAAGAATTCCAGTGTCTTTTTTTATGACTTGGTTTTTCTTCTTGTCTTTTATTATTATGGTAAGTGTAATTTTTGATTTACTATATTCTGCTTTGTAATGCATAGATAGAAGTTTACCGTCTTCAACATAATTATTACCACCAAGAATTTTATTTCCAACCTTAAATGTTAATACACCATATTTATCTAATACCATTCTAATAGGGTTACTTTCATAAAGTGTTTCCCAAGTGCCAATATGTGTTCTATTTTGTGAGAATGATAAGCTGCTGCTTATAAAAAAGATAAAAAATATAAGGTGCCTTAATCTCATTAATTGTGGTTTGGTAAATCTCTTAAAAAACGATAACATTCATTTTTTAAATCCAAAACGCAAAAGTAGTGATTTATTCCGTTAGTTACCATTAAAAAATTGGCTTTTAACTTTAAATTATACCTTGCAATTTGGTCAAAGGTGTCTTGAGTGATATTTATTTTTGCAGATTTGCATTCTACTATAATATGAATGCTTCCATCAGTATTAAAAACCACAATATCATAACGTTTTTTTAAACCATTTATAATGAGCTCTTTTTCAACGTTTATAAGTGATTTTGGATATTTTTTTTCGTGAATTAAATAGTTTACACAATGTTGTCTTACCCATTCTTCTGGTTGTAAGACAACAAATTTTTTGCGAATTTCATCAAAAATAAGAGTTTTATTTTCGCTATTTTTGACCCTAAACGTGTATTTTGGAAAATTAAGTTCTTGCACTACACAAATTTGGTAATTTTTTTTCAATGGATGAAGTTAAACAGTTAGTAACTGATATAAAAAATGGAA
Source organism: Pontimicrobium sp. IMCC45349 (assembly GCF_047219225.1). GTDB lineage: Bacteria > Bacteroidota > Bacteroidia > Flavobacteriales > Flavobacteriaceae > IMCC45349. The sequence goes on from NZ_CP178208.1 coordinate 2,688,789, forward strand.
ATTTTAAACCTATTTATTTTTTAATGGGAGAAGAGCCATATTATATAGATAGGATATCAGATTATATTGAACAAAATGTGTTAGCTGAAGAGGAAAAAGGATTTAATCAAATGGTTTTATATGGTAGAGATGTTACTATTGAAGATATAGTTTCTAATGCCAAACGTTTTCCTATGATGGCCGAAAGGCAAGTGGTTATTGTTAAAGAGGCTCAAGATTTATCAAGGAATATTGAGAAGTTGGTGTCTTATGCGCAAAATCCTCAACCTACCACAGTTTTAGTGTTTAACTATAAATATAAAAAAATAGATAAGCGTAAGGCGTTATACAAAGAACTAAAGAAAACTAGTGTGGTTTTTGAAAGTAAGAAATTGTATGATAACCAAGTTCCAGATTGGATAAGACGAGTATTAGCTCCTAAAGGTTATACTATTTCTCCTAAAGCAGCACAAATGCTAGTAGAATTTTTAGGGACTGATTTAAGTAAAGTAAATAATGAATTAGAAAAGTTAAAATTAATTATTCCACAAGGTCAACAAATAACTCCAGAAATTATTGAAGAGAATATTGGAATCTCAAAAGATTATAACAATTTTGAACTACGAAAAGCTGTAGGCGAAGTTAATAGAGTTAAGGCTTATAGGATAATTAATTATTTTGCTGATAATCCAAAGGATAACCCAACTGTAGTGACTATAGCATTATTATATAATTTTTTCTCACAATTATTACAGTTACATGGACTGAATGATAAATCTCCTAGAGCAGTAGCATCGTCACTAAGAATCAATCCGTACTTTGCAAACGAATATATTAGTGCAGCAAGAAATTACCCTATGCGTAGGGTTAGCCAAGTAATAGCTGTATTACGTGAGTTTGATGTGAAAAGTAAAGGTGTTGGCGCTAATGCATTACCACAAAGCGATTTACTTAAGGAGTTAATGGTTAAAATAATGGGTTAGTCTATGCTTTCATGAGCAAACATTGCTGCTCCGACAATTCCTGCATTGTTAAGTAGTTTAGCAGCCGTAATAGGTGTTTTTATGTCTAAATGCTTTTCAAATTTCTCCATTTTTTTACTGATTCCTCCTCCAATTATGAATAAATCTGGGTGTATAATATTCTCTAAATGAGATAGAAAGTAGCTAACGCGCTTTCCCCATTCTTTATAGCTTAAATCCTCACGTTTTCTAGCAGACTCTGCAGCGAAACTTTCCATGATATCACCTTTTTTTCCATGTATTTGACCTAACTCAAAATTTGATAATAGCTTTCCATTAAAAAATACGCCAGAACCAATTCCAGTGCCAAGAGTTATGATAGCTACGAGTCCATTTTTATTTTTTCCAGCTCCAAACTTCATTTCTGCCATTGCTGCAGCATCAGCATCATTAACAACATAAAAATCTTGATTACAGCGGTTTTTAAATAGGTTGTCTATTTGAGTGTTTTTCCATTGTTTGTCTAGGTTTCCATAATGTAATGCTTTTCCATTTTTTACAATGGTAGGAAAAGAAACACCAACAGGCCCACTCCAGTTTAAACTTTCTATAATTTCATTAACTGTATCTGAAACAGCATTAGGAGTAGCAGGTTTAGGAGTTGGAATTCTTTTGCGCTCACTTAATAATTCTCCCGTTGAGGCATCAACAATTGCTGCTTTTATCCCAGATCCTCCAATATCAATTCCTAATAATTCCATGTGTTAGTTTAGTTAGTTGTTATGTGTTTGCTAACTTAAGAAAAGTAAAAAGATAATACAATGTCTAGTTTTTAGCTGTTAAGTAATTCTTCTAATTGGATATTATAATCGTATTGCAAGTCTTCATGAAGTGCAGGCAATTTCTTTTTAATACTCTCTATTTGTCTTAAATAAATATTAGTTAGAGTTACATTGTTATTTATAGAAGGGTAGAAGCTCTTTAGTTTTTCAGAAAAATAAAGTAGAAGTTCTATTTCTGTTTCTTTTTTTAAGGAATAACGAATGTATTTTTTTATGGTTCTTAAAATTTTTCGAACACTTTTCTTTATATAAAAGTAACTACTGGTGTTAATGTTATCAAAGGCTTCATCTACTTCTTCTTTGATACCTTCTATATATGTAACTTCATTATCTGCCTCAAAAAGTAAGTAGGTGAGTAGTTCTTTATTTTCTTTTTTAAAGCGTGATAATCTTAAGCAAAGTTTTATTAACTCTTCCGAGTCGCGATATTGAAGTTCTTTTTTGAGTTGTGTAACAGTTGCTGTTTTCATGTAGTAAGGTTTATCCTTTTAAAAGGTTAACACTAACGGTTGCTAAGTTGTTATTTGGAAATTTTGTAAAATACTGTTCATTTGGTATTAAACCTGCTTCTAGAGCAACTTTATTAAATACATCTACTTCTAATATAAACTGATCTGAATAACCATGAGTTGCATCGTAGGCAGAAGCAGCTGTTTTACCAATGTTTGCTGCAGTTAATTCTGGATTTACCGTATGGAGTTCAATAATTAACAATCCAAATTGTTCAACATAAGGCTTCCATTTTTTTAAATGCTCTAATAATGAATCTTCAACCAAATTGTTGTTAATGCGCTTACCTTTGTAAGCGTATGCTCCTGTTGAATCACTAACTCGATTGGTGGTTGTTTCTGGAGCTTCCCAAATACGATTATGGTCTAAGAATGTGCGAACGTTAAGTAAATCTTTTAAGTCGATATTGTAATCTTCTTTTAAATCTTTTGATAATAAATCAGGTCGACCAATATCTCCCCAGATTACTTTTGCCCAAATATCTGCTTTAATAAGGTTTGCTCTTGTAACTTTTAAAGCAGCTTTGTTATAATCTGCACCAACAAGTAATAAAGGATATTCGTCTAGCAATTTTCCTCGGCTTGTTTGGTGTTCTATAACATCAAAAATATGTTGAATAAAAGCACCATTACCACAACCCATATCAAGGATTCCTTTTGGTTGTTCGTCTATAGGTTTGTTAAAAAGTTTAATAATTATCTCGTCTATTATTTTAAAGTAAGTGGAATGTGCGCCACCGCTTCCCCAAACATTCATTTCACGATGTACATGCTTTTCAGTTTCGTCAGGTGAAGAGGTATTTAATATTAAAGGATTACCAAATAGTAATTCGTCTAATTGTAAAAATGTTGGTAAATAAGAAACAGTTACACCATATGCACTTGCACGTTTTGCGAAAAATAATCCTTTATCTGTAAATTGATAAGTGTCTTTTTTCTTGTTAAACCATCCAAGATGTGATAAAAAATCTAATATTTTTTTAAAACTTTCAGGATCGTTATGGTACTCTTGTGCTCTAAACGATGCTTCCATAAAATATTTATGAAATAGCCCATTAACACCAAGTAAAACAATGATAGGAGCGGCAATGACGCCTTCTATATGTTTGAGTACTTGATAAGCTATAGAGTTTTCGTTAGATATATCTAAATCAAAATTCTTTTCATATTTTTTAAAAATACGGTCTAAGGCACTAAAGGCGTCAGGACCAATACGTTCTTCAGGGAATTTAACTGAGTAGGAGAGTAGGTTTACAGCGTCTTTATATAAATGAGCTAGTTTAAAAGCTTCTTCACTTTTGTCATTAATGCTATAAGTTATAATGTCATTTTTGTTATCAACTTGCTGGTTTAGCCAACCTTGAGAACATAATATTCTCAATGCTACATTTAAGTATCCTTCATTGGCATTAAATTTTGAGGTTATATCGTTTAGAGAAACGGATTGTTTTTCTAATAAAAAATCTAAAACACCTTCTTTTTGTAATGAGTAAGTTGTTGTAGCTGTTGCGATACCATCTAGATGTCTAAAGATGGTTTCTCTTAATTCAGTTTTATCTTTTTTTGAAAGCATAAATACATGGTTTGTATTTATTAAAGATAAAAAAAACGCTTAAAGTAAATTTAAGCGTTTCAATATTTATGTTTTTATTATTATTTAATTACCTAAGTTTAGGATAATCTTCAGGATTTACTTCATGCATTACATTGTAAACTGCTTCAAAAATATCTTCGTTAGAAGGTTTACTAAAGTAATCACCATCTGATCCGTAAGCTGGTCTATGTTCTTTAGCGGCTAAAGTTTGTGGTTTGCTATCAAGGTAATCGTAAGCATTTTGTTCTTCAATTATCTTGTTTAAGATGTATGCTGAAGCTCCTCCAGGAACATCCTCATCAATAACCATAAGTCTGTTGGTTTTAGCAATACTCTTTACTATGTCATGGTTTAAATCAAAAGGTAATAATGACTGTATATCAATAATCTCAGCATCTATACCAACTTCTAAAAGTTCTTTAGCAACTTCTTCTACAATGCGTAATGTTGAACCATAAGAAACTAAAGTAATGTCATTACCTTCTTTTACGGTTTCTACAACACCAATAGGAGTTTTAAATGTCCCAACATTGTTTGGCATTTTTTCCTTTAAACGATACCCATTTAAACATTCTACAACAAGTGCTGGTTGGTCACTTTCTAAAAGTGTATTGTAAAAACCAGCTGCTTTAGTCATATTTCTAGGTACAAGTACATGAATACCTCTAACTAAATTTAAAATTCCTCCCATTTGTGATCCAGAGTGCCAAATACCCTCAAGTCTATGACCTCTAGTTCTAATAATCATAGGTGCTTTTTGCTTTCCTAATGTTCTATAGTGTAATGTAGCTAAATCGTCACTAATGATTTGAAGTGCATATAATAAATAGTCTAGATATTGAATTTCAGCAATTGGTCTCAAACCTCTCATTGCCATTCCTATACCTTGACCTAATATGGTAGCTTCTCTAATTCCTGCATCAGATATTCTTAATTCTCCATATTTTTCTTGAAGTCCTTCAAGCCCTTGGTTTACATCACCAATAGTTCCTGAATCTTCACCAAATATTAATGCTTCAGGATAGTTGCTAAATATTTTATCAAAATTATCTCTAATAATAATTCTACCATCTACTAATTCAGCATCTTCATTATAAGAAGGTTTAACTTCGTCAATGTTTGTAGCACATTTTTTTGATTCGCTATATAATAATGAACTGTATTTTGGTTGGTTGACAGCAAAGTAGTTGTCAATCCATGAAATTAATTGTTGCTTTTCGTTAGAATTTTCAAAAGCTATATAACGTAGTGTTTTTCTAGCTGTAGAAGCAATGTCTTTTCTAAGTGGCTCATCAATAGCTTGTAAGTCATTAGTAAGTTTATTGATAAATACTTTATTTGAGCTACTAGACGCTACTTTGTTTAATAAAGAAATTAGTTGTTGTTGTTCCTCTTTTATAGGTGTGATAAAAGCGTTCCAAGCAGCTTTTTTACCTTCTCTAACTTTTCTTTTTAAATTTTTATCAATTGTAGTAAGTTCTTCTTCTGTAGCAATGTCATTAGAAACAATCCACTCTCTCAACTTAGAGATACAGTCATGTTCTTTTTCCCATTTAAGACGATCTGCACTTTTATAACGTTCGTGAGAACCAGAGGTTGAGTGTCCTTGAGGTTGTGTTAGTTCGTCTACGTGAATAAGTACAGGAACATGTTCTTGTCTAGCAATTTCACTTGCTTTTTCGTAAGTGTTAATTAGCTCAACATAATCCCAACCTTTTACTCTTAAAATTTCATAACCATTTCCTTTATCGTCTCTTTGGAAACCTTTTAAAATTTCAGAAATATTTTCTTTGGTAGTTTGGTGTCTTGCATGTACAGAAATTCCATATTCATCATCCCAAACACTAATAACCATAGGTACTTGTAATACTCCAGCAGCATTAATGGTCTCAAAAAATAGCCCTTCACTTGTACTTGCGTTACCAATAGTTCCCCATGCAACTTCATTACCTTTTACAGAAAAATTAGTGGTATTTATACCTTTTACGTTTCTATAGATTTTAGATGCTTGTGCTAAACCTAATAAACGAGGCATTTGTCCAGCAGTAGGTGAAATATCAGCACTAGAATTTTTTTGTTTAGTAAGATCTTTCCAATTATAATTTTCATCAAGACTATGCGTTCCAAAATGTCCACCCATTTGCCTACCAGCACTCATTGGGTCGTTTTTAATATCAGCATGGGCATACAATCCTGCAAAAAACTGCTCTATAGTTAATTGACCAATAGCCATCATAAATGTTTGGTCTCTATAATAACCAGATCTGAAATCACCATTTTTAAAAGCTTTTGCCCAAGCTAACTGAGGGATTTCTTTACCATCACCAAAAATTCCAAATTTAGCTTTACCTGTTAAAACTTCACGACGACCTAGTAAACTACATTCTCTACTTGTAACAGCTATTGTGTAATCATTAAGGATTTCCTTTTTAAAATCTGTATATGTGATGTCTTTGGTAATGTCTTGATTTGTTTGCATAATCGAATTTTGATGTGCTACAAAAGTAGTTAATTCAAGTCGCTTATGCAATACTGTTAAATGTTAATTTATTGTCAAATAATTAACAAAAGTGCATTTTAAATGTTTATTTTTTAAATTATATTAAAAATATGCAGTTCTGTTAAGAAATGTGTAATTCTAGGATTGATAGATTAATACCATTTTCTTCTAAATAACCCAAATAATGATTCAGGGTCAACAGTAAAAACGAATCTAATCTTTTGATCGTAATTAGGTTGTGCAATTTCCCAACCTAAATTTGAGTAAACAGGAAAATATATCTCGAAGTAATCAGTAACTAAATCTAATCTAATACCAGAATCGTAAACAAACTTAGGGGAATGGTGTTTGTTTTTTACAAAACCAATGTCGCCATAGGCTTGTATATAACGCCATATAGTAGTACTAGTGTTCATTGTTGTTATCCACTGGTTTGCATATGGTGTATCTAACATAGATTTAAAACCACCTTCGGCTATAATTAATTGTTGGCTAAATATTCCTGAGTCTTCAGAACGTCCTAGGTAGTTGTAGTCAAACAAATAATCGGTTGGTCTGTCTAAGGCAAAGTTGAAATAGGTTAGGTTTTCTGGGTTTTTGTTATACAAAAATGTACCAGCGAAAAATCTTAAGTTGATTTGCCTATTGCTTTCGAATAACTTTCTGTATTCATAATTAAAAGATAGTTTTCCGAATTTTTCTGACAATTGAAAATCTGCAAACCATTTATTGTAGTCTATTAATCCTGGTGTTGTATTAATATATCTAGCATTAAAAATTTTGTAATCAGGTTCTGGGTTTTCTACTATATTGTTTATGTCTTCATCTTTTGAAATATCTACATATCTAAAGTTTAATGCTTGATATTTATTTGATCTAAAATCGTTTTTATCTCTAAAATTAAAAGTTAGGTAAGGCGATAATACAGTTGCAAATAAATCTTCTGCATATGATGAGTGTGAAGCTGAGAAACCATATGTTATGTTGTATAGGTTTTTATCTTCAATCATTTGGTTGTAATAAATGGAAACACCACCAGTTAAAGCCTTTGATTTTAAACTATAATTAGGAGAAATACTATAGTTGAATGGCTTTCTTAAAAGAGTTTTATTGTTAAAATTACCTCCAACTGTTACACCATCGTAAATATTTCTAAATTCTAAAATAGGCATTACAAATACTTGATTGTAGTATGGGTCTTCAACATCTTGAAAAAGTCTAAGTTGTAATGGTTTGTTATTAAAAAAGAAACCTTTTAGTGATTTCCAATTATCTCTTAAGTTAAATTCAGGTATAGTGTTGTCGTAATTTAAAACTAACTTGTTTATATCTTTTCTTGGTATAGTATAAGTTCTTTCAGTTGCGATGTCGTTAATCCATGTTTTAGAAATAATAGAGTCATTATTTAATGTAAACAATGAAATAGGAACATTGGTTTCTCTTTTATTTTTTATGGTGAATGTTATTGAATCTTCTGTTTTTATTAGCTTCTTAATCTTGAAATCAATTTTTTTTCTTGATTGTACATAAGTATTAAAAAACCAGTTTAAATCTTTACTAGTTTTGGTTTTTAGCAATGTTTCAAAATCCTTAGGAGAAGTAGGGTTTATTTTGTTTTGTACTAAATACTCTAATATACTACTTTGCAAAATATCTGCATTGAGGTAATCTTCAAGATATTTTAAACCAACTCCAGCTTTGTATTTATTAGCTAAATTTTTATTGAACTTTAATAAAGAGTCCTTAGCCATACTAAGTGGTTGGTCTCTATTTGTTCTAGCCATATGCATATATGTAAGGCCATATTGTGCATTGAAATCTAAGTCAGCTATATGAAAAGATCTCACACCCCAAATTTTTGCAAGTGACCCAATTAATTTTGTATTTGGATAATGTTCTTCAATATATTTTATTAAAAAATAAGTTTCTAAACCATCTTTTAACCAATGATCTTTTCTAGGATCAATTAGTAATGTGTTATCTAAGTAATTGCTTATAGTGTTTTTTAAAAGCAATAATTCAAATTGAAAATTTTTAGGAAAAGGTCTAATAAAATCTGGCAATTGATTTAAGCCATAGATTGGATTTTTTTTAGCGTCAATAGCAGAAACTATAATTTTATTATGAGGATACTTTCCTAAATTACGTGAAATAAACTCAGTAATTTTATCAGTAATTATCGCTTTATCTGTTGGATTAAGACCTTTTTCTTTAATGTTAGATACAATTGATAAATAGTCTGTTTGAATAGTTCTGTAAATAGGTAGTTTATTTAAAAACAGCTTACTGTCTATTCTATTTTTTCCAGTAAATATAATAGTTTGTGTTGTTTGATTTTGTGTTGTTTTTACTAAATCTAGTTCGGTAGTAGCTACATAATTTTTTGGGATTTCAATTTGTAAGTTGATGTTAGCTTTTGGAGTGTAATAATCATCAAGATTTTTATTACTGTAGGCTAACCATTTTCCATCTTTATAAACTGATGGTGTTAGATACCAATATTTTAAATTATACTCTTTTAGAGGTGTAACACCATATCTAGTAAATTTATCACTTTGAATTTTAACATTGTAATTAATATGAAGCTTTACCGCTTGTTGTGGTGCTATATAATTAGAAAGCTCAACTTTTACTATATCTGGATGATGTTCAAGATATTCATAATGTAGGCTTTGTTTGTTATCATCCTCTAAGCCAGTTATTACGGTAAAACCTCTTTCTTCATTTTTAGCAAAGTGAAACTTTGTACTGTATTCTTCTGCAAAACGTTCGGCTAATGGTGTTTTTTTAGTAGAAAAACTATTGTTCCAGTCGTTTAAGTAGATTGTCTTTAAAGTATCATTAGAATTGTTCTTATACTCAATAAACTGTTTAATTTTTATAAAATCTTTATCTACATCAAACGTTGCGTTTATATCTATTTTATTCTGAGAAACAGTAATAAAAGGACATATAAGCAGTAATAATATGTAGGCAAACTTAGGTTTCAATTATAACTTAATAAACTTTAAAGGTTTTATGTTTTGTTGTGAAATTACATAGTAAATACCAGATGATAGATTAGACACATCAATACTAACTCTACTGTTGTTATTAGTATTGATTTCTAAAATTTGTTGTCCTAAAGTATTTGTAATTGCAATTTTTTTCTCACCTAAAATAGCATTTTTTATGTTAAGTTCTAATTTATTGTCTATTAGATTACCTCCAATAAATGCAATATTGTTTTCAACATTATGCTTTGGAATACTTAGACTTTCATTTGTTTGTAGTTGTAATGTTACAGGTAAATGGTCACTAAAATAGTATAGTGCATTTCTAATAGTTGCATTAAAATCACTTCCAGCACAATCATTTGAGTTTATTTCAGAATTAAAACAATTAACATTATTGTTGTTACCATATACTTGGTAAGAATCATTTACATAAAAAATATCAGGATTGGTTAACATGTTTTCTGAAGTTAAAATAAAATCAAACCTATCATCAAACCCACCAGTAGCACCGCCTAAGCCAGATTGTGTTCTAGTAGATTGTGTAAAAACGTCTAGATAATTAATATTATTATGCCAACTCCCAGATCTATTAATTGGGTCTACAAATGTTATGTTGTTAGTATTGTCTAATAATTCTTGATAAGCAGGCTCAGAGTTTGTGTACAAGTTTAAATCGCCACCTAAAATATTATAGCTGTCACTAGGCAAGGTTTCAAGATAATCTACAAAATCATTAACCATTGCTAAACGTATGTTTTGATTATCTGTACCACTTGAAGATTTTAAATGTGTCACAAATACATTTATTCTAATAGGGTTTGTGTTTTGATTAGTTGTATTGAGCTTTAAGGTGTAATGATTAAAATCACGATATAGTGTGGAAACTTCTGTTTGAGATTCTAAGATAAATTTTGAGCTATCATAATAAACCATATTTTGTAGGTCGTTTTGATTTCCAATATCATCGTCTGATGTGTTAGGAACAAAAAGAGCTCTTTGTATACTAGGGTTTTCGGCTTGTAAAATAGCTAAAATATTATCTGCACCTTCTTCATTGTTTAATTCACAAATCATAAACAAATCTGGTTGGTAATCATCTAAAATTGTTTCAAGATGTTGAATTCTTGAAGCTGGTTGTTGCAAAGGGTAATTTAACACATTGTAAAACATTACATTAAATGTTTCTTGTGCAAGAATATGATTGCTGAATAAAATGCAGCAACAAGCTAAAGTAGTTAATATACTTTTTTTCATTTTAGGGAGAATATGTGCTATTATAGATTAAAAGTTTGGACTCAGTCTATATTGCTTGTAGAATGCGTCTAAAATTTCAATTACTTCTTCACTTGTATCTACTAGATGTATTAAATCTAAATCGGTTGCACTAATATTGCCAAATTTATCTAGTACTGTTGATTTTATCCAATCAAGTATTCCTTCCCAAAAATCTGTTCCGTATAATATGATTGGGAATTTTTCAATTTTGTTAGTCTGTATTAGTGTAATGGCTTCAAATAATTCATCTAAAGTGCCAAAACCACCAGGCATTACAACAAACCCTTGAGAATATTTAACAAACATTACTTTTCTAACAAAAAAGTAATCAAAGTCTAAACATTTATCTGAATCTATATAAGGGTTGTCATGTTGCTCGAAAGGTAATTCAATATTTAATCCAACTGATGTACCTCCAGCTAAATGAGCACCTTTATTACCAGCCTCCATAATTCCAGGGCCTCCACCAGTAATAACGCCATATCCAGCTTCAACAATACCTTTTGCAACCTCTACCGATTCTTTATAATATTTATCTTCAGGTTTTGTTCTTGCTGATCCAAAAATAGAAATACAAGGTCCTATTTTGCTCATTTTTTCAAATCCATTAACAAACTCACCCATGATTTTAAAAATTGCCCAAGAGTCGTTTGTCTTTATCTCATTCCATCCTTTGTGATGTTGTTTTCTCATATTGTATTTTAATTTAACACGCTAATGTAACTCTTTTTTGAGGAATTTAGCTGTGTGACTTGTTTTGTGTTTAATAATTTGTTCTGGAGTGCCTTCTGCAACAATTTCCCCACCACCTTTTCCACCTTCATGACCTATGTCAATAATATGGTCAACAGTTTTTATAACGTCTAAATTATGCTCGATTATAAGTACAGTGTTTCCTTTGTTTACTAACTTATTAAGCACTTCCATAAGCACTCTAATGTCTTCAAAATGTAACCCTGTAGTTGGTTCGTCAAGAATATAGAAAGTATTTCCAGTATCTCGTTTACTTAATTCGGTTGCTAACTTTATGCGTTGTGCCTCACCACCAGAAAGTGTAGTACTTTGTTGTCCAAGAGTAATGTAACCTAAACCTACATCTTGTATGGTTTTTAGTTTGCGGTAAATTTTAGGAATATGCTCAAAGAATTCAACTGCTTCTTCAATAGTCATATTAAGCACATCGCTAATAGATTTTCCTTTGTAGCGAATTTCTAAGGTTTCTCTATTAAAGCGTTTTCCTTGACAAGTTTCGCACTCCACATAAACATCTGGTAAAAAGTTCATTTCAATAACTCGTAAACCACCACCTTTACAAGTTTCGCAACGTCCACCAGCTACGTTAAAGCTAAAACGTCCAGGTTTATAGCCTCTAATCATAGCTTCAGGGATTTTAGCAAATAAGCTGCGTATTTCACTAAATGTTCCTGTGTAAGTAGCAGGATTACTTCTTGGAGTTCTACCAATTGGAGATTGGTTAATATCAATTACTTTATCTATATGCTCTAAACCTTCAATTTTCTTATATGGCATAGGTGTTTTAACACCATTAAAGTAATAGTTGTTTAAAATAGGATAGAGGGTTTCGTTAATTAAAGTAGATTTTCCGCTTCCTGAAACTCCAGTAACACCAATCATTTTTCCTAATGGAATTTTTAGTGTCACATTTTTTAAGTTATTACCAGTACAACCAGTAAGTTTTATAGTTTTACCGTTTCCTTTTCTACGTTCCTTAGGTATTTCAATAGCTTTGGTGCCATTTAAATAATCGGCAGTTAGTGTATGGTATTTTAATAGCTCTTTTGGTGAGCCTTCGCTAATAATTTCGCCTCCATGTTTTCCTGCTTCAGGACCAATATCAATTACGTGATCAGCATGTTCAATCATGTCCTTATCATGCTCAACAACAATAACGGAGTTTCCTATGTCACGAAGTGAAATTAATGAGTTGATTAATTTTTCATTATCACGTTGATGCAATCCAATACTAGGTTCGTCTAAGATATAAAGTACACCTACCAATTGAGAACCAATTTGTGTTGCTAATCTAATACGTTGTGCTTCACCACCAGAGAGCGATTTTGAGCTTCTATCTATAGTTAAATAGTCTAAACCTACATCTAACAAAAACTGTACACGCGCTCTAATTTCTTTAGTGATTTCAGCAGAAATTGTTTTTTGCTTATCAGATAAATGACTGTCTAAATCATTAAACCAAGTAGCTAAATCAACAATATCCATATTAGCTAATTCTGATATGTTTTTACTATTAACCTTAAAGTAAAGCGATTCTTTTTTTAATCGTGAGCCTTCACATGTAGGACATTTTACTTTATCCATAAAGTCTTTAGCCCAACGTTTTATAGAGGTAGATTCGGCATTTTTGTACTGACTTTCAATAAAATTTGCAATACCTTCAAAATCGATACTGTAATTTCTAGCGACACCAAGTGTTTTACTTTCTACTGTAAATTTTTCGTTACCACCATAAAGAATCATTTCTATGGCTTCAGCTGGTATTTTTTTAATAGGATCTGCTAAGTCAAAGTTAAAGCGTTGAGCAATGAGCTCTAACTGCTTAAAAATCCATGAATTTTTTTTGGGTCCTTGTGGTGCTAAACCTCCATTTTGAATTGATATGGAGTCGTCTGGAATAATCTTGTCTTTGTTGACTTGATAAAGCGTACCAATACCATTACAGTTGCTACATGCACCTTTAGGAGAGTTAAACGAAAAGTTGTTTGGCTCTGGATTTGGATACGAAATTCCAGAACTAGGACACATTAAGTTTCTACTAAAATAGCGTACTTCATTTGTGTCGTGGTCAATAACCATTAGCACATTATCACCATGATACATGGCTGTGTTAATACTTTCGGTTAAACGTTTTTGGTTATCGTCTGTAGTATCAACTTTTAACCTGTCTATAACAATTTCTATATCATGAGTTTTGTATCTGTCAAGTTTCATGCCTTTTACAAGGTCACGAATCTCACCATCAGTACGTACTTTTACAAAACCTTGTTTAGCAATTTGCTCAAATAATTCGCGATAATGTCCTTTTCTTGAGCGAATAACTGGGGCTAAAATATTGATGCGTTTTCCGTTAAAACTTTCGGTAATTAAAGCTTTGATTTGCTCATCGTTATAGCTTACCATTTTTTCGCCAGTATTGTAACTATATGCGTCACTTGCGCGTGCAAAAAGTAAGCGTAAAAAATCGTAAATCTCAGTAATAGTACCTACTGTAGAACGTGGTGATTTACTGGTTGTTTTTTGCTCAATAGCAATAACAGGAGATAAGCCATCAATTTTATCAACATCTGGACGCTCCAATCCTCCTAAAAATTGACGTGCATAAGCCGAAAACGTTTCAATGTAACGACGTTGTCCTTCGGCATAAATAGTATCGAAAGCTAAAGAGGATTTTCCACTACCAGAAAGCCCAGTAATTACTACTAATTTTTCTCTTGGAATAGTAACATCAATGTTTTTAAGATTGTGAACTCTAGCTCCTTTAACTTCAATTTGTTCTTCTGTTTGACTCATAATATGGCAAAGTCGCAAAGTTACAATTTTAGTTGTTAATTTCTTGTGAAGGATTGCTTTAGATTTAGTATAATTGTCAACAGTATTTTAAAATTAGCTATTATGAAATTATTAGGAATAGGTTCGAGAATTGACCATGCAGAATTTGGTAAAGGGGTAGTTACAAACGTAACGTCTAAGCATTATTGGGTAACGTTTATTGACAATGGATTAGAAACGATAGATTTGGACAGTGAATTTGAAGTTATTGAAGCTGCCGAAGATGAAGTAGATACTGTAAGTTTATTTGAAGTAGAAAGTAGTTTAGTGAATATATTGAAGAAGTGGAGTGATGCTTCTGAAGTAGTACATATAGCAGATAAATGGAAAGGTGGTCAATTAATTTTAGAGCCAGCAGATACTAATTTACAATCTAAGGCAATGCCAATTAATACGTTTTTTCATAAAATAACAATGGTGAGAGATAGACTGCGTGTGATGGAGCAAAAAATTAACTCTAGTAAAAATCTTGATGAGCAAGAAAAGATAGACTTGCAACAATATATAACACGTAGTTATGGAAGTTTAACCTCTTTTAATGTGTTGTTTAAAATTAAAGAACAGCAGTTTAAAGGGCAGAGTAGTAGGTAGTTTGCTGTTGTCATACCGAACGTTGGCAAGCATATCAAAAAACATAATGAAAAAAATAATTAGCATTTTAAATCTGATTCTATTTTTTAGCATCAGTTATGGACAAAATCAGTTGACACTTCCAGAATTTGAATCTTTATGTGATTCTTCAGGATTGCAATTCACTATGCCAGAAGGTTATAAAATCATAGATATAAAAGAAAATCGTGATTTAGGGTATTCATTCGCTGTAATAAACTCTGATTCAACAATGGAAATTAGATATACGATTTGGTCATTAAAACCTGCACTCAAACAGTATGAAGAATCGCTTAAAGACAGTAATTTAACGATGATTCCTCCAAATAATATTTATAAAGGAAGAATTCAAGCAAATGTATTAAATATGACAGGAGGACAAATGTATAATATTGGACCTTTTCCTCCACAAGCAGTAAAGAAGGAATTTAATGCTGATGCAGGTGGATCATGTTTTTTTGAATTCAATTGCGAATTTGGTAAAGGTTATAAATACGGTCAGTTTATGTACTTGCATAAAGATGATACTGCTGACGTAATTGTGACATTTATGAGTAACAATAAAGAAATACACTCTGACTTAATGATGGTCGGATTTCACTCATTGAAATTTAAATAAATACGACTTGCCAACAATGTCTACATTTCATTGCTTCTGATTTTCCTTTCGGAAAATCCTCGTGCTGAATTATTGCTTATTTTTTTTTACCCAAATTAGTAACCCAAACCACGCAACATACACGAACCGTTAGTGAGGAATCTCATCATGTGAGATTTCTCAAGCTTTATACTTCGCTTTTTTGAAATAACAAGTGTCTATAAAATTATTTTTTAGAGAAATACGCTTTTTTGATAAGTAGGTAGTAAACTACTATTGGGATGATTACGCATATAATAACAGATGATGCTATATAATCAAGTCCTAAAAGCTTAAAACCTCTTAAGAAGTTTGCTGATTTGTCAAATAACCAATTTGAGAAGCTTGAGAAGTCATTTATAAGCAATAATGTTATGATAATTATTGTGCTAAAGCCTATTTTTAAATAATGCTTATCTATTATTTTATCAATTAATAGTGCCCATGAAAATGGGATAATAATAAACCATACGATAATATTGATTTCTTTATAGCTAAAGCCTGTGAGGCTAGACAACCACATTAAAACATCATAGGTGAATTTGAATATTTTTTGCATTAAGTAGTAGATTGTTATTGGAGAAAGTCTTCTACTTTAAATAAATATTCAATATCTTTTAGATTCATGATATGTAAAGAACTCTTAATGTTATCACATGCAGCTGTAATTTCATAAGTTATTTGAAATTCTATTTCATTATTCTCATTAAATGATATTTCCATTTCATCTATTGTATGATATTTTATTTTAATTAGGTTTAAACACTCTTTTAGTTCTGGAGTCCTTGATAGTTGTTCATAATGTGCTTTGGATTCATCATTAATCATTTGTTCAATTGATTTAATATTTGAATTAAACATTTGAGAGTTATTTATTTTAGTTTTTTCACCATTTTCATATTTATATAACTCATGTTTCCAATAATATTTACTAGTATAATTTGGTGACCCAATTGTAGTAGATTCAAAGTTGTTAAATCTGCAATTTTTTATAATTATAGGAAAGTCTATTAGTTCTGGGTTGTCATTTTTAATTTCCTTTGTTCCACATTTAGTTTTAATAGAGCTATAATTTGATTTTATCCCTTTAACCTCTCCCATTTCCAAACCTAAAAACAAGAGTTTATGAAAGGTTGGTAATTGTGCACCACTTTCGGTAGTTATCCAATCGCTCCAAGAAGCTTCAAGTCCATTAATTGGTAGTATAGAAACCCACATTTGGTAATGTGTAGGTTTACCATTATCGTCAAAATGCCATAGGTAGGAATCTCCAGGAGTAGAACCTCCAGACGTATATGTAATTAACAATGCTTGTTTGTTGTCTTTAGTAGTTACTATACGACGCTCAACACCTTCATTAAATACTTTATATGGCGCTACCAACCAAAACGAATCGTTGTTAAAGTAATCGGTTGCTTTTTGTATTGTTTCGGTTGCTTGCTCACCATTTAGCAAAGTTTCACCATGGTAAGCTTTACTTTCGGAGGTGTCGTTTAAAAATAAATCGACGCTGTAATTTTTCCAATAGACTTCGCATCTGTTTTCACTTTTATACCATTTGTAGTGATGCCTATTTTTAAAAGTCCACTCCAAATAATCGGTTGCTTTATAGGCATCATGATTTAGGATGTTTAACATTCTAGTTGCTAATACATCAGCAGCTGCTCCTTGTTCGCCAACAGGTAAATCTTCGTTATATTTAAAGTATAAAAATCCAAAGAAAAGCAGGCTAGGTAAAGTGAAAAAGACAATTACACCTCCAATAATTTTTAAAATACGTTTTAGTTTCATTTTATAATATTTCTTATGGCTTCTTTTGTGCTTAACGGTTTAAACGTATTAGCATTTACAAAATTTAAAACAGCTTCTGGATTTGTTTTTCCGTATTCACGTAATGTCCAACCAATGGCTTTTTGAATAAAGAACTCATCAGATTTACTATGTTTTAAGCATTGTGCAAATAACAATTTTTCATTGGTTTTTGTTTTATATCCTAACTGAAAAATAATGGCACTCCTATTTAACCACATATTATCACTATTTGAAAATTTAGAAATAATAGTATCGGTTTTCTCAGGAAAAGTTAATAAGTAACGACCTAAAATTTGCTTAGCTATAAAATCAACAGTGTCCCACCATGAGTGTGTGGTAATTAGTTTTTCAATAAGCTGAATATCTTCTTCTTGATAGGATTTACGTAAGTGTTTTTCAAAAATTTCTTGAGCGCATAAATGAAATTCACGTTCTTTTAAGCTGTACAAATTAAATGTAATAGCTCTTATGTTTTCTTTTACTTCAATTTTATGATTGTCAAGCGCTTGTTTTAAGAGCTCACGTCTTGGTGTGGTTTTTATACCAAAATATACAAACTTACCTCTCATATATTCTGACATATGATGCGCATTTTCGGCATTTTTATGTACCAAAAATAAGTTTGTTAATTCTTCAGTAAATGTTTTCATAATTTAATAACCTACAGCAGTATCATCGCCACGTCTATCGGCACCACCTTCAAGTTTTCCGTTAGGTAGTACTAATACACCATCAACTTTTCCAATTACAGGAGCATCTTCCTCGTTAATTTTATAACCTAATGCTTCTAATTGATATATCAACTCCTTGTCAAATGAGTTTGGTTCCATTTTAATTTCGTCAGGTAACCATTGGTGATGAAAACGAGGTGCATCCACAGCTTGTTGCATAGTCATTTTATATTCGTGTACATTTAATATGGTTTGAAGTACAGATGTAATAATGGTTGAGCCTCCAGGAGTACCAACGCTCATTAATAATTTACCATCTTTTTCAACAATTGTTGGTGTCATGGAGCTTAGCATGCGCTTTTCTGGGACAATGCTATTGGCTTCGGCACCAATAAGTCCAAACATATTTGGTACACCCGGTTTACTACTAAAATCATCCATTTCGTTATTTAAAAAGAAACCTAAATCTGAACAGTATAATTTAGATCCAAAAGCACCATTTAAAGTTGTAGTTACTGATACGCTATTACCAAAGCTATCTACTATGGAGAAATGTGTGGTTTCGTTACTTTCAATAACATCTACTTTTCCATGAGAGACTTCGCTAGATAGTGTTGCTTTTTCAAAAGAAAAGTTAGACATTCTATCGTAAGAATAATTTTTGCTAATAAGTTCATCACCTGGAACATTTACAAAATCTGGGTCACCTAAATAAAAACTCCTGTCTGCATAAGCACGACGTTCGGCTTCAGTAATTACTTGAATCGCTTTTACAGAGTTATGACCATATTCTTGTAAGTCGTATGGTTCAATCATTTTTAATATTTGTGCTAAACAAATGCCACCGCTTGAAGGAGGTGCCATTGAAATAATTTTTAAATCATCGTATTCAAAAGTTACAGGAGTACGCCATTTAGCTTCGTATCTATTAAGGTCTTCCATAGTAATGATACCTCCATTATCTTGCATGAAGTTTACTAAACGTTGCGCTGTTTCACCTTTGTAAAATTCATCTTTTCCATTTTTTAGAATGCGCTCTAATGTTTTGGCTAAAGCGGGATATTTAATTGTGTCTTTAGCTTTCCATATGCTATCAAAAAGAATAGGGTTTTTATTAGCTTTTAAAAAGGATTCTTGGTGTTTTTTAATACGTTCTTCTTGTTTTTTTGTTATAACAATACCTTTATAAGCTAAATCAATTACTGGTTGTATAATATCTTCAATAGGTAAGCTACCAAATTTCTCGTGTGTTGCAAATACACCAGCAACAGATCCTGGAACACCAACTGCCATAGCACCTAAAGTACTTTTGTCTGGAATTACTTTTCCTAAAGAATCTAAGTACATGTTTTTTGTTGCAGCAAGAGGTGCTTTTTCTCTAAAATCCAAAGCGCCAATTTCGCCATTACTGGTTCGGTAAACCATAAAACCACCACCACCTAGGTTTCCAGCATAAGGATAAGCTACTGCAAGTGCTAGTTCGGTTGCAGCCATTGCATCAAAAGCATTGCCTCCTTTTTTTAGTATCTCTGTTCCAATTTTTGAAGCTTCTTCACGCGCAGAAACTACCATAGCATTTTCAACTATAAGTCCACGTTTGGTTTCATCAGTAGTATAAGTTTTTGCTGTTTTTTTACAAGCGACTAAGAAGATAAGTCCACAAGTGAATAGTAGTAGCTTTTTCATAAATGGATGGTTTATAGTTGTGAAGATAATATTTTTAATTTTTCTTTTGAAAAAGCAATTAACTCATCAAAATACGAAGTAAACTCATCTTCAAATTCTTCATAAAAATCTTCTAACTCCTTAACTGCAAGGTTCATTCTAGATTTATTCTTAGTACGTCTGTTCATACCTTCAAGTACTTTTGCAATACCATCAATAGAGGCATAACTCAATAGCCAGTTACCACTTATCATATAAGGCATCATGTGTTTAATGCGATCTGGTAATATTTCAAAATTATCTTCTAATGAATAATAAAATTCATCAACATATTCGGCTAATGGTATATTAGAATAATTAGCCCAATTTTTAGCTAAGAAGTGATCGTATAAAATATCTACTATAACACCAGAATAATGCCCGTAATTTTCATGTAAGCGTTTGGTGCTTTTTCTTACTGTGGGATGCGCATCAGTGAAGGTGTCTA
Organism: Pontimicrobium sp. IMCC45349; assembly: GCF_047219225.1. GTDB lineage: Bacteria > Bacteroidota > Bacteroidia > Flavobacteriales > Flavobacteriaceae > IMCC45349. The sequence goes on from NZ_CP178208.1 coordinate 2,708,912, forward strand.
TTTCACGATGAAGTAGAATACCTATTTGCATGTCTTTAGGGTATTCTGTATATGATTTTCCCTTAATGCCATCAGCAATAAAATTGCCAATTGTAACCATTTTATTATCTCCTGAAAGGTATACGTGAGCCAAATAATTCATTGGTGTAATTTACAAATTAAGTTGCATACTTTTGTGCCTATTTTTAGGATATAGAATTGTATATTTGTTTGCGAAAATTTAAAAAATACTATGACACTTATAAAATCAATTTCAGGAATTCGAGGTACTATTGGAGGACAAGTTGGCGATAATCTAACGCCAATAGATGCTGTTAAATTTGCTTCGGCTTATGGTACGTGGATAAAACAACAACGCAATAAAGAAAATTATAGAGTTGTTGTTGGTAGAGATGCAAGAATTTCGGGAGAAATGATTCAAAGTTTAGTGATGAATACCTTAGTAGGATTAGGTATTCATGTAATAGATTTAGGATTATCTACTACACCAACAGTTGAGGTTGCAGTGCCATTAGAACATGCAGATGGAGGTATTATTTTAACTGCAAGTCATAATCCAAAACAATGGAATGCATTAAAGCTTTTAAATGCTAAAGGTGAATTTTTAAATGCTGCTGAAGGACAGAAAATATTAGACATTGCTGATTCTGACGCAATGGATTTTGCTGATGTAGATAGTTTAGGAAAAATAACTGTTAATGATGCTTATATCGATATTCATATTGATGAGGTTTTAAAATTACAATATGTAAATGCTAAGGCTATTGCTGATTGTAATTTTAAAGTAGTGGTTGATGGTGTTAACTCAACTGGAGGAATAGCTATTCCTAGACTTTTAGAACGTTTGGGTGTTGAGGCAGTAGAGTTATATTGTGAGCCAAATGGACATTTTCCGCATAATCCAGAACCTTTAAAAGAGCATCTAACAGATTTATCTGAAATGGTAGTTAAGGAGCATGCCGATTTTGGTATTGTTGTAGACCCAGATGTCGACAGATTAGCATTCATGGACGAAACAGGAGAGATGTTTGGAGAAGAGTATACTTTAGTGGCTTGTGCAGATTATGTGTTAAGCCAAGAAAAAGGAAATACTGTAAGTAATATGAGTTCTTCTAGAGCTTTACGCGATGTAACCGAAAAGCATGGAGCTACTTATCAAGCAAGTGCGGTTGGAGAGGTGAATGTTGTAGAAATGATGAAACAAAACAAAGCTATTATTGGAGGAGAAGGTAATGGAGGAATTATTTATCCAGAGTTACATTATGGTAGAGACTCGTTAGTAGGTGTTGCTTTATTTTTAAGCTTATTAGCTGAAAAGAAAATGAATGTAAGTGCCTTAAGAGCGAGTTATCCTAGTTACTTTATGAGCAAGAAAAAAATTCAATTAACACCTAGCTTGGACGTAGATGGAATATTGAAGGCTATGGAAGCGAAGTATGCTAATGAAGATATTACTACTATTGATGGTGTGAAAATTGACTTTGCAGAAAATTGGGTACACTTACGTAAAAGTAATACAGAACCAATTATTAGAATTTATACTGAAGCTAAATCGCAAGAGATTGCTGATAACTTAGCTAATAAGATTATTTCAGAAATAAAAGAAATAGCGAATATTTAGTATTTTTGCAAAATTAAACCTAAGAAGATGTCTACAGTAGAAACTCAATATAAATCAGAATTAGAACAATATTTCAAGCCATTTAGAGATAATATTATTGGTATAGATTTAGAATTTGAATCACCATATGGAACTCAAAAAATGGTGTATACTGATTGGACAGCTTCTGGTCGTTTGTATGGACCTATAGAAGATAAGATGGCTAAGGAGTTTGGTCCTTATGTAGCTAATACACATACTGAAACAACCGAATCAGGAACAGCTATGACTTTAGCTTACCATAAAGCTAAGGATATTATCAAAGAGCACATTAATTGTAATGAAGATGATGTGTTAATTATGGCTGGAAATGGTATGACAGGAGTAGTCAATAAGTTTCAGCGTATTTTAGGTTTAAAAGTACCAGAGAATTTAGAAAAGTATACAGCTATTCCTGATGAAATAAGACCAGTGGTTTTTATAACACATATGGAGCACCACTCAAACCAAACATCTTGGTTAGAAACAATGGCCAAGGTAGAGGTTATTCCTCCTTGTGAAAAGGGATTGTTTTGTATGGATAATCTTAAAGCATTATTAGAAAAGTATAAAGATTGTACTTTAAAAATTGCATCAATTACAGGAGGATCTAATGTAACAGGAATTCAAACACCATGTCATGAAATTGCTAAGGTAATGCATCAACATGGAGGTGTTTGTTTTGTAGATTATGCTTGTGCAGCACCTTATGTAGATATTAATATGCATCCAGAAGATAAAGAAGCTTATTTTGATGCAGTTTTCTTTTCTCCTCATAAATTTTTAGGTGGACCAGGAACTTCTGGTGTTTTAGCATTCAATAAGAAGTTATATAATAACATGATTCCTGATTGTCCAGGTGGAGGAACTGTAAGTTGGACAAACCCTTGGGGAGAACATAAGTATTTTGATAATATTGAAGATAGGGAAGATGGAGGTACTCCAGGATTCTTACAAACTATTAGAACTGCACTGTCTATAAAGTTAAAAGAGCAAATGGGAGTTGATAAAATGTTAGAACGTGAACATGAAGTACTAGACCAGGTTTTTAATAGATTAGGTAATATTTCTAACATCAATATTTTAGCACCACATATAAAGTCAAGGTTAGGAGTTGTGTCTTTTTATATAGATGATTTACATTACAATTTAGGTGTCAAATTATTAAATGATAGGTTTGGAATTCAAACACGTGGAGGTTGTAGTTGTGCAGGTACATACGGACACTTTTTATTACACGTTGATCAAGAAACTTCTAACGAATTAACAAGCGAAATTTCTATTGGTGATTTAGCTAGAAAACCAGGTTGGATTCGTATGTCTATTCATCCTACTACAACATGTGAAGAGATAGAATATGTTTGTGATAGTATTGCGCAGTTAGCCGAAAACCATGAGGAATGGGCTAAAGATTATGATTATGATAGATTTACTAATGAGTTTTCACATAAATCATTTTCTAATGCGCTAAGACATAAACGTGTAGAAAATTGGTTTGAGCTATAATTAAAGAGCTTATTTTTCACGATGTTTCCATCGTTTATGAGTCCATAAATAATATTCTGGAGCTTCATAAATTTGGTCTTCTACGCGTTTCATAAAAGCATCAGTGATTTCGTAGTCTTTAAATTCTTTTGCATTTTCTGCTAGCATTTCAAAAGTAGTTTCGTAGTACCCTCTTTTAATACGTTTTACTCTAAAGAAAATAACAGACATGTCTAGTCGTTTAGCAAGCATTTCAGCTCCTGTATGAATAGGAACATTAATGCCCATAAATTCGTTCCAATGAAAGGCTTTTTTCTTTTTTGGAGATTGATCAGAGGCAAAACCATTTATGGTTAACTCACCATTTCTACTAGCTCTAGTTAAAATGGGAATAGTTTCTTTTGTGGTTATTAAATGGCTATTGTATTTAGCACGAATACCTTTGATTAATTTATCAAAGTGTTTATTTCTAATGCGTTTGTATATAGCGTATCCTTTATGGTTTATATAAGTTTGAAGAATGAAAATCCATTCCCAACTACCATAATGAGCACACATTAAAATAATGCTTTTATTTTTCTTTTCTAATTCGTGAATGATGTCAAGGTTTTTAAACTGATAGCGTTTTTTCATTTCAGCTTCAGAAATAGTCATTGACTTAATCGACTCCACCATCATATCACATAAATGATGATAAAATCTTTTCATTATTAATTTTTTTTCAACTTCTGACTTATTTGGGAAAACAAGATCAAGGTTTTCACGCACTACCTTTTTTCTATATCCAATAATTTGATATAGAAGGATATATAGACAATCTGAAAAGGCATAAAGCAATCTAAAAGGTAAAATTGAGATAATCCATAAGAATGGATAAATGAGTATATAAGCAATTAGTTGCATTAATAAGTTTAGTTTTGATGAGCAAATATATGTTATATTTGGTTTTTACGTTTACACTTTATGGATATAAATTTTATTACTTTAATTATTATTGGCGCAAATGTCGTTTTATCGTTAAAGGGATTTAATGATTTTTCTTTTTTTGAAAAAAACAAGTTTAATATAGGAGGAATACAAAGGGGAGAGCAGTCTAGAATGGTTTCTTCTGGTTTTTTGCATGTAGATATGCAGCATTTACTATTTAATATGATAACACTATTCTTTTTTGCTGGTGTTGTAATAGATTATTTAGGACAAACTAATTTTGCGATTATTTATTTTGGAAGTTTGATAGTGGGGAATTTATTATCCTACTATTTTCACAAACATGAGTACCATTATAGTGCTGTTGGAGCAAGTGGTGCTGTAACTGGAATTTTGTATTCTGCTATTTTGTTAAATCCTGAAATGAGTTTATATATGTTTTTTGTACCTATTCCTATTCCTGCATATTTATTTGGTATAGGCTATTTATTATACTCAATATATGGAATGAAAAATAAAGTAGGTAATATTGGTCATGATGCTCATTTCGGAGGTGCTATTGGAGGTTATGTGATTACATTGTTAATGGCTACATGGTTATTTGAAAAAAACTTAGCAATGGTTGCTTTATTAGCAGTGCCAATTGTTTTATTATTTGTAATGCGAAAAACTGGACATATATAAAATAAAAAAGCCTTCTGAACTACAGAAGGCTTTTTTGTTAAAGGAATATATATTATTTCAATAGTTCTTCAACTTTTTTTTCTAAAGCAGCACCTCGAAGTTTTTTAGCTACAATAGTTCCACTCTCGTCAAGTATAAAAGTAGCAGGGATAGATCTTACGTTATACATTTTGGCTATAGGATCGCTCCAAAATTTTAAATTTGAAATGTTGTGCCAAGTAAGGTTATCATCTTCTATTGCTTTTATCCATCTATTCTTTTGACCTTCTTTATCTAATGAAACACTAATAATCTCAAGTCCTTTGTCGTGATATTTTTCATAAAGTTTTACCACATTCGGATTTTCTCTTCTACATGGTTTACACCATGAAGCCCAAAAATCAATAATAGTAACTTTTCCTTTTATATCATTTAAAGCAATTTCTTTTCCATTTGGGTCAGGAGCACTAAAGTTAGGGGCTACTTTACCTATATCAGTATTTGCAACAGATTCTTTTTGTTTTATTGCTAACTCAATTTTTTTACTAATTACAAGATTGCTATTATTTTTATTAGCAACACCTTCAAGCCTTTGTAAACTTGATTTTACTTTAGAGATATTTGCATTTTTATCTGCAGCCATTCCTTCTAATAGAAGCAATGAAAAATCTGAGTCTGGATGCTCATCAATAAAAGTGTAGGCGAAATTGTTTAATTCGTCATTTAATTGTGTATTTTTCAGCCCTAACTCTTTAAGTAAAGATGTATCATTTTGTTGGCGTGCGCTTCTTATTTCAGCTCTTGTATTTTTAATGCTTTCTAACTTAGCGTTGTAATTACTCTTATATAAGTTAAATACATCATTATTATAGCCTCCAGCTATTTTAGATTTGTATATACTGTCTTTAAAAATTTCAATATTAGTTACTCCAGGCTCTAATACAAATGTAGCTTGACCATTTACTCCATTAATAGTTAATATACGTATAGCTGTACCATTAATTTCACCTTCAAATTTGAAAGACTCATTCATTACCATCGCAGTGTCTGTGATAGCCTGATTTCGTCCATCATTTTGTGATTTTAAATGAGCTCTAATGCCATTATATACACCTTTTGCAGTTACATTTACTTGATAGGTGCTAGAAGGAAGTGTTGATTCTTCTTTTTTACAAGAAAAAACCATTGTAAGAACTAGAATTAATAATGATATCTTTTTCATTTTATAAATTAGTTTGTTTAATACATAAGCAAAAATAAACTTTATAGGTAATTAAAAGAAATTAACTTGATAAATCCTTTATTGTATGTTACAATAAGCAATTTCATTACTTTTGCCTAAAATTTAATAATATGAACCATAAAGATAACATTATTGCACTTGCAACTGCCTCTGGAGCTGGAGCTATTGCTGTTATTAGAATTTCTGGAAAAGATGTTATAACCTTGGGTGATAATTTATTTAAATCGGTTTCTGGTAAAAAGCTTATTAATCAAAAAACACATACCATTCATCTTGGTCATATTATTAAGGATAATAAAGAACTTGATGAGGTATTAGTTTCTGTTTTTAAAAATCCTAATTCATATACTGGAGAAAATGTAATAGAGATTTCATGTCATGGAAGTCCTTTTATTCAGCAAGAAATTATTCAGTTGTTTTTGCGTAATGGATGTAGAGTAGCTAATCCAGGAGAGTTTACTTTAAGAGCTTTTTTGAATGGCAAGTTAGATTTAAGTCAAGCTGAAGCTGTTGCAGACTTAATAGCTAGTGATAACGAAGCATCGCATCAAATAGCAATGCAACAAATGAGAGGTGGTTTTAGTAATGAGATTAAGTCTTTAAGAGATGAATTGTTAAATTTTGCTTCTTTGATTGAGTTAGAGCTTGATTTTGCAGAAGAAGATGTAGAGTTTGCTAATCGAGATCAGTTTAGAGATTTAATAGAGAGAATTACTAAAGTATTAAAGCATTTAATAGATTCATTTGCTATTGGTAATGTAATTAAAAACGGAATCCCTGTGGCTATTGTTGGTGAGCCAAATGTTGGAAAATCAACATTATTGAATGCTTTATTAAATGAAGAAAAAGCCATTGTAAGTGATATAGCAGGAACAACTCGAGATGCTATTGAAGATGAGTTAAATATAGGAGGCGTAGGGTTTAGATTTATTGATACAGCAGGAATTAGAGAAACTGAAGATGTTGTAGAGTCTATAGGAATTAAAAAGACTTTCGAAAAAATCACACAATCTCAAGTGGTGATTTATTTGTTTGATGCATCGCTTGTTACTTCAGAGAATATTGATGCTATTAATGTTGAAATTAGAAGTATTCAAAATAAGTTTCCTGATAAACCTTTAGTAGTAGTAGCTAATAAAATAGATAAGGCGGACAATAGTGTGATTGAGTCTGGATTTAAATATGATAATTTGTTATTGCTTTCTGCTAAGGAAAATATTGGAGTAGATGATTTAAAAAACAAGCTTTTAACCTTTGTTAATACTGGTGCTTTACGAAATAACGAAACTATTATTACTAATTCTCGTCATTACGATTCTTTATTAAAAGCACTAGAGGAAATCCAAAAAGTTCAACATGGTATGGACGCTAATTTATCAGGTGATTTATTAGCTATAGATATTCGTCAAGCTTTATATCATTTTGGTGAAATTACAGGTGAAATTACTTCTGATGATTTACTAGGTAATATCTTTGCTAACTTTTGTATTGGGAAGTAACTTACTTTCTTTTATTTGTTAATCCCTTGTTATTGTTGACTTTATAGTGTTTTATCTTCTTTTATTTGTTGCTTATTTACTCTTTTTTGATTAAATTTGTTGTATATCTGTTGCCTTAAATACGGATTTGTTGCCCAAATCTGTTGGCGAAAATAAAGGCGAAATGATGCACCATAACGCACCACGTTGCACCATTACGCTACATAAAGCACCATTTATGAGCAGTAATTTATTCATTCCTAAAACTTGTAAGCATTGCGGTAATGCCTTCACAGCACGTACAACAGTTACTAAATACTGTGGCGATACTTGTGCAAAAAGAGCATATAAGGCACGTAAGCGTAAAGAAAAAATCCAAGCTACTCTTACTGAAGATATGCAACAGCAAAAACAAGTTGTTGAAGTTCACAATCCTAATGCTGTAAATAACAAGGATTTTTTAAGCGTTACAGAAGCCTCACAACTTATTGGTGTGAGTAGATGGACCATTCAAAGAATGATTCAACAAGGACGTTTAAAAGCAGTTCCTTTTGGTAGAAAGCGTATTGTGGCCAGATGGCAAATAGAAAACCTCTTTAATTAATTCCATTATGAAAGTAACATTAAGACAACGCAAGAAAAACGACAAAATAAGCCTGTATTTAGATTACTATCATAAAGGTAAACGTAAAACCGAATACTTACGCTTATACCTTACACCAAATCCTAAAACCAAAACGGAAAGAGAGGTAAACAGGAAAACGAAGCAACTTGCAGAAACTATTTGTGCACAACGACAGATTGAAATTCAAAACGGTATTTATGGCTTTCAAGATATTGAAAAGCTAAAAGGCAGTTTTATTACTTACATCACAGCTTTAGCAGAAAAGAAAAATACAAGCTCTGGCAATTATGGGAATTGGAATAGTATGCTAAAACATTTAAAAAAGTTTTGTCCAACTGATGTTAGTTTTCAAGATATAGACAAATCATTTGTTGAGCGTTTCAAAGAGTATTTAGATAAAGATGCAATAGGTAGAGCAGGTAAGCAATTGTCTCAAAATTCAAAATATTCATATTTCGGGAAATTTTCAGCAGCATTAAAACAGGCTGTAAAGGATGGTATATTAAAAGTAAATCCTGCAAATGGTGTTGAATACTTTAAACAAGGCGAACCTCAACGAGAATTTTTAACGCTTGATGAATTACAAAAGGCAGTTAATACAGAATGTGAACTACCTATTTTAAAAAATGCTTTTATTTTTTCAGCTTTAACCGGATTACGTTGGTCAGATATTGAAAAACTAATATGGTCAGAAATCCAGCACTCAAAAGAAATGGGATATTATATCCGATTTAGACAAAAGAAAACTAAAGGTGTCGAAACCTTACCAATATCAGACCAAGCAAGAAATCTATTAGGAGAAAAAGGTAATCCAGATGATAAAGTATTTGATGGTTTGCATTATAGTGCCTGGTCTAACTTAAAGCTACAACAATGGATGATGAAAGCAGGTATTACTAAAAATATAACCTTCCATTGTGCGCGTCATACCTACGCTACCTTACAATTAACTTTGGGTACAGACATATATACAGTATCAAAATTATTAGGTCATAAAGAGTTAAGAACTACACAGATATATGCAAAAGTAATTGACGATAAAAAGAAAGAAGCGGCTAACCGTATTCAACTGGATTTATAATGAAAGGAAGTATATTTTCAAGTTTGGTTTCTATAACCAATGGCTTACATAGAGATAATAGACAGGAAAAGGATTTTAAATTCCTATTGTCTGATTTTAAATTGAACCAAAAAGCTAATAACGCAGTTTTTAAAGTAACCTTTAAAAAGCCTTTAAATGCCAAAAAAGAATATTATCAAAAGCTAATATTTAATGAAACAGAAAATGCGGTAGCATCATTTGCGAAGGAATTTCCGAAAAATGCAACGACACCAGAAAATAAATACAGCTATACCATTCTACTTAATAAATTTGATAAGTACTTAAATGACATTTCAACTTATATCAATAAAAGAGGAGTAACAGCAGATTTAAATAATGATGACAATTATATTATAAACTACTTAAAAGCATCTGTAATAAGGTTGTATTCTGAACTACAAGAGCAATACGGACAGTTTTCGGAAAATACAAAATTCTCTATTTCTGAAATTGCAGAAAAATACTTTAATGATGAAACTTTTGATGTTAGCTTAATAGAAAAGAACACCACTAAAAAAGTGGCTACCAAAACAATATCAAAACTTAAAAGCTTACCGAAAACCTCATTTGCGTTTAAAGGAAAAGATAAATCAAATCTTTTAAAAGTACTTGAACAGCTTCAAATTAAAATAGATTTATTAGAAAATAGAACGACTACAAAACAGCTGTTAGAGATTCTAACAACAGATGATTTTACTTCTTTAAGTTTTAATATTTATTTTGAAGCTAATACAACTGCAATTAGATACATCTTTGACAAACTAAAACCTCAATTTAAAAATTTAAAGTTATCCGAAATTGAAAGGTCTAATAAGTTTTATACTAAAAATGATTTTGAGTTAACTGCTCAAAATTTATCTTCAAGCAAGCAATATACTTTTAAAGAAAAAGAAACTATTGATAATATTTTCAAACAAATGCAATAAAAAACATTGAGAACATTGAGATTTCTCAATGTAATCTCAATACTACCTAAAAATCTTCATTTTTTAAAAATCTACATTTTCAACCTTTGTCCTGTTCTTGAAAACCAAGAATGACATTTGGCCAGATGTCCTCATTTATTTAAAACAAAATAAACGATGGACACAAATATCATCGAAAAGTTAGACCGCATTGAAAAACTCTTATTAGAGCAACAAACAATGCAAAAGCAAGTATTAAACTTTAATGAAACTTGCAAGTATTTAGAATTATCCCAATCGCACTTGTATAAACTTACAAGTACGGGAACCATTCCACATTATAAACCTAATGGTAAAAAGATTTATTTCCAACGAGAAGAGTTAGACCATTGGTTACTGCGTAACCGTATGGACTCAAGAGACGAAATTGAACAGCAAGCTGCCGATTACCTAATTAAGAAAGGAGCGGTGAAGTTATGACTGAAATAATTGATTTAATCTTGGCGCTCTCACAAGATGTTAAGGACTTAAAAGCACGTATCGAATTGTTGCGACAATCGAGAGCAGAAGTATTAAAAGATACGTGGATAGACAATCAAGATGTATTGCAGACCTTACATATTAGTAAGCGAACGCTACAAACTTTAAGAACCAATGGCACTTTGCCTTACAGCAAAGTAAAAGGTAAATTTTACTATAAAGTTGCTGACATAGAGCAATTGCTTCAAGACAACTACTACAACCATAATTTCAAGCGAGATGGAAATAAGTAGAGAAGCAATTTTAGACAAAACACATTATGGTTTAAAAATCTATGCCTATGTGTTGAGGCAGTATTATCCTAATCAAACAGTCCTTTCTGTAAAAGGAAGGGACTGTGGGATAACTCGAAACCCTTTTAATGGTGGTAAAGAAACCTTACGGATTTATATTGATGGTAATATAGCAACACATAGAGATACAGAATTAGAAGCTTTTAAAGGTGATGTATACGATTTTGCACAATACCATTTTAGAATAACCGATGAAGAAGAATTATTCCAAAAGATAAATCAAGAGTTACATCTAAATTTAGAAGTCAAGGAAAAAGACGAATTGGAATGGCTTAATGAACCAGACGATACCTGGTATGCTAATTGTAGCTTTTTCAAAGCACCTGTTCGTAATGTATTTCCTGCGGAAACATTGCGACTGCATCAAATATTTGCATTAATCACAAGTGATAAATACAAAAGGATTACTGAAGAATTAAGAGCAATTACCAATGTAAAAGAAGCACGTAAATTCAAAGCAAATCGCTTTGATTACGTAACACTTTCAGGAACATTTGAAAAACGAAGTGATAACAATTTGCTAAAGCATTCTAATCTATTAACGATTGATTTTGACCATTTAGAGAATTTACAAGAGTTAAGAACACAACTCTTAAATGATGAATATTTTGAAACCGAAATGCTATTCATATCACCATCTGGTGATGGTTTAAAATGGATTATTAGAATAGATATTTCAGAAGTATCACATTCAGAATATTTCACAGCAGTAGCAAATTACATTAAACACAATTATAACATTGAGGTTGACCAGTCAGGTAAAGACGTTTCCAGAGCGTGTTTTTTACCATATGACCCAACAGCCTTTCTACATAAAAGACATCAAGCATTATGACAAAAATATTTAACCCAAAAGATTGGTTAGAAGTTCCTAAAGAGCAACCTCAACCAAAAAGCAACACGGCAACAACTAATGTTGTTGCTGTTGCTGATAACGACATTGAATCCTACATTTCAGCAATCGAGCAATCAGGTTTGGACATAACAGGAAACTATGCAACTTGGAGAGATTTAGGTTTTGCTTTAGCTGAAGAATATGGAGAAACAGGAAGAGATTATTTCCACCGAATAAGCAAAAACTATGCGGGCTATGATTCAAAAGAATGTGATGAACAATTCAACAAATGCTTAAATGCAAAAGGACACGGAATTACTATTGCTACCTTTTACCATAACGCACATCAATCAGGTATCAAACCGACCAAACAACAGTACAACAACGAAGTTGCAACAAACGTTGCAACTATTGTTGATACACCCAACCAAGCAATGCCAACAATACCGGATGAGGTATTTAATACCTTACCGCAGTTTTTACAACAAGTTGTAAATCCAGCGAGCAGTCAAGAGGAAAAGGACATTTTGTTGTTAGGAGCTTTAACGGCTTTTAGTGCCTGCTTTCCTAAACTCTTTGGTATCTACGACCAACGTAAGGTGTTTGCTAATTTATATCTTTTTGTAACTGCACCTGCATCTGCAGGTAAAGGCAGGCTTAATCAAATTAAAAATTTGGTAGAACCTGTTCACAAGTTAAAACGTGAGCAAGCCAAAGTTCTAAAGCAACAATTTAATACAGAAATGGCAACTTATAATATGAACAAGGGTAAAGATGAAAACTTGGAAAAACCGAGTAAACCACCAGAACGAATGCTGTTTATTCCTGCTAACAATAGTGTAACAGGCGTATATCAATTAATTTCTGATAATGATGGTAGAGGATTAATTTTTGAAACCGAAGGAGATACATTAGCACAAGCCTTTAAAAGCGATTATGGTAATTATTCCGATGGATTTCGTAAAGCCTTTCATCACGAAACCATAAGCTATTATCGTAGAACCGATAGAGAATATGTAGATATTGAGAAACCGTGTTTATCAACAGTATTATCAGGGACACCAAAACAAGTGGCAACCTTAATACCCAATGCCGAAAATGGCTTGTTCAGTCGCTTTATGTTCTACTATATGAATATCAAACCAACTTGGAAAAACGTGTTTCAAAATAGCAATAAAGTAGGTTTAGACGATTACTACAACCAATTGGGTAGCGAGTTTTTAGAACTGTACAAAACCCTGAAAAACAATCCAGAGATTGAAATACGGTTAACTACAACCCAACAACAGCAATTCAATACGTTTTTTGAATCTTTACAGACCAAATACATCAACCTACAACCCGAAGAGTACATCGCAACGATAAGGCGTTTAGGCTTAATTGCGTTTAGGATAATGATGCTATTCACAGCATTTCGTATTATGGAAGATGGTGATGTAAACGCAACTAAAGAATGTGAGGATATGGATTTTAAAAACGCACTAACCATAATTTCAATTTTAGTAAAACACAGTAGTAAAGTTTTTAACGACTTACCTATTGAGCAAAAAGCAACAAAACGATTAAATAGAAAGGAACGCTTTTTAGAAAGTTTACCAAAGCAGTTTAGCAGACAAGAGTATTTAGATTTAGCCACAAAACAGAGCATACCACATAAAACCGCAGAAGGTTATATTACCAAATTTGTTGATGCAGGATTAATACACAGAGAAGCACACAATAACTACTCAAATCCTGCAAAGACATAGTTAAGGATTTCGAGGATTTAAGGAAATGATTAAATGGATTTCCTCAAATCCTCAACTTCCTCATTACCTGTTAATAACTGTTTATATCTTTTTACTTTCCTTTTGTTTCCTTTTATTAAATTAGACAAATATTGACAAGTCAAAATATCTCTAAAATGACATTTGGTAATTATATAAGGAAGTTAAGGGAAGAAAAGCAACTATTACTGCGTGAGGTTGCCTCTCAAATGAACATTGATACCGCTTTATTAAGTAAGATTGAACGTGGTACACGTATGGCCAGAAAGGAACAAGTAGAAGATTTAGCAAAGGCTTTAAACAAAAGTAAAAATGAGTTACTAAACTTTTGGATGGCTGATAAAATTGTCAATATGCTTAAAGATGAATCCAACAGTACGGAAATCCTCAAAAAAGTAGAAGAAGAAATTAAGAACTTAACCAACAAAAAACAGCAGCTTTAAATGGCATTATTTCAAACATCAGTAATAAAAACATATCTGGCGCAACAAGATAATTCAGTAGTAGAGCGTGCCTATAAAAAATATACCAAGTATTTTCATAATGCTACCATTCAAGAGAATATTAAAAACTCTAAAGAAGAACAGTACCAGGCAAAATTTCTGGACGAACTATTTGTAAATGTCTTGGGGTATATCCTAAATCCAAAGCCTGATTTTAATATCACTACCGAGTTTAAAAACCAAAAAGGCGCAGGTAAAGCAGATGGAGCTATTTTAAAGGAAACCAAAGCTATTGGAGTTATTGAGCTGAAGGGAACCAATACCAAAGATTTAGAAAGCATTCGCAAACAGGCATTCGACTATAAAGCCAATCAAAAAGGCTGTGTGTATGTCATTACATCCAATTTTGAGAAGTTGCGGTTTTACATCAACGATGCTACCGAGTTTTTAGAGTTCAATCTCTTTCAGTTAGCACCAGAAGAATTTGCTTTAATGTACCTATGCTTACAAAAGGATAACATTCTTAACAATCTACCACTAACAATAAAGGAAGCTTCTTTAGTAGAGGAAGACAAGATTACCAAACAGTTTTACAATGACTATTCCGTATTTAAACGCGAACTCTTTAGAGACCTCGTAAAACGCAACGCCAAACGCATTAAAATGGATGCTGTCATTGCGAGCGAAGCGCGGCAATCTCTTGAAGAGAACAACGCGAATGAGAATAAAGCACTCGAAAAAAACGTAAAATTATCCCTATTCAAAAAATCACAGAAACTCATAGACCGTTTTCTGTTCATTTTCTTTGCCGAAGATAGAGACCTATTACCACCAAATTCAACTATACAGATATTAGATAAGTGGAAAGCCGACATCGATTTTGGTGACGAACGCCCATTATACAACCTCTTTAAACAATACTTTCATTTCTTGGATGAAGGCAGAAAAGGCACAACCTCAAGAGCAGAAATATATGCCTACAATGGCGGATTGTTTAAACCGGATGCCATTCTCGATAGTTTGGAGATTGATGATGATTTGCTGTACAAACACACTTATAAACTCGCTAAATACGATTTTAGCTCTCAAGTAGATGTCAATATTTTAGGGCACATCTTTGAAAACTCACTTAACGAAATAGAAAGCGTTAATGCCGAAATTGAAGGTGGCGAGTTCGATAAGCAAAAGAGCAAGCGTAAAAAAGATGGCGTGTTCTACACACCAAAATACATTACCAAATACATTGTAGAAAATACCGTTGGTAAATTGTGCCAAGAGAAAAAAGACCAATTAGGTTTTAAGGAAGAAGCATATTTCGAGATAAAAAAAGGGACACACCAAAACACCAAAAAGCAATTATTAGAGGTTTTAGATAATTACAGAGCGTGGTTACTACAAATCACTATATGCGACCCAGCTTGTGGCTCTGGAGCATTCTTAAACCAAGCGTTAGATTTTTTAATAAAAGAACACCGTTACATTGATGAGCTAAAAGCAAAAGTATTGGGTGGTGGCTTCATATTAAGCGATATAGAAAATACCATTTTAGAAAATAATATTTATGGGGTTGACCTTAACGAAGAATCTGTTGAAATTGCTAAACTATCGCTTTGGTTACGTACCGCACAACCACGACGAAAACTCAACGATTTAAGCAACAACATTAAATGTGGTAACTCATTAATTGACAGCAAAACCGTAGCAGGAGATAAAGCCTTTAATTGGCAACAAGAATTTCCACAGATATTCAATCCGTCATTGCGAGGAGGCACAACGAAGCAATCTGTTGATGTAAATCAAGGCTTTGATGTAATTATTGGGAATCCGCCTTATGTAGATATTAAAGCATTAGATAATGTTATAGTTAAACAATTATTTAAGGACTACAAGACTGCTGAAAATAGAATAAATTTATACTCGATTTTCATTGAAAAAGGATTCGAATTAATTAAAGATGGTGGGTTTCTTTCTTATATAAACCCTAACTCAATCTTGGTGAATTCTTCTTATACTAAAATAAGAAAGCTATTGATTGACCATATGACAACTATTGTCAAACTTCCTGATGGTGTATTTAAAGATGCAATTGTTGAAACCATAATATTTGAATTGAGAAAAAACAATAATGAACAGTTTATAAAAACAATTGTTTATCCTAAAAAAGAATCAATCTCTTTTGTTGATAATAACTTATCTAATGATGTGAATAGATTGTCTTGGAAAAATACAGAAAATTGTAATTACAACATTTTTGTATCACAAGAACAACAAAACATTTTAAATAAAGTCGAAAATGATACGGAGCAATTAGGTGATATTGCTGACTTTACATTAGGAATAACGCCTTATGATAAATATAAGGGGCATTCCCAAGAACTTATAAAGAGTAGAGGTTTTCATTCTGAAACCAAGTTGAATGAAAAATATAAGCCTTTAATATCCGGTGCTAATATTATAAGATATTTAGTTACATCTAATATTGATGAATATATACACTATGGTGATTGGCTTGGTGCACCACGAGAAGAAAGGTTTTTTACAAAACCAAGAATTATTGTACGTCAAATAGTTTCTGGTAATCCGCCAAGAATTTACGCTGGCTATACAGAAGAGCCATTATACTTTACTCAAATAGGATTTTCCATTATACCAAATCCAAAGACAATTAATGTAAAAGTATTATTGGCTTTAATAAATTCAAAGCTTTTGAACTTCTATCATAAATATTCTTATTTGGATTTGGAGAAAGAGTTATTTCAAAAAATTTTAATAGCTAATTGTAAAAAGTTTCCAATCTCAAAAAAGTTAATTGAGACAGAAAATGTTGATATGATTTCTTTAGTAAATGAAGTTATTAAATTGACTTTAAATGAATCAGAAACTTTATTAAAGTTCAATAAATATGTTGAGCAAACTTTAAATATTATACTGACCCGTAAACTACAAAACTGGCACGAGTTAGACTTT